>NZ_JBXANC010000007.1:0-413271 GCF_058801265.1 Pseudomonas sp. GW822-FHT03F08
CGGCGGTGAAGGCGCCGGCAGTGATCAGGCCTTGTTTTTCGCCGGTAACCGACATGTACGCTGGTGTTGCCATGGGAGGTGCTCCTTGCGGATAAAGTTAGGGTGCCCGGGAGGCGAAATCGCCCGGTGGGTGCCAAAGCTATATCAAGGACCGTGCCAGCTTTGCCAAAGTCTCCGTGATACGGGGGCGAAACTGCTGTTAAGTGCATGTTTCAAGATGTTTCATGCCAAATTAAGGCCAAAAGTGCGCAACTTCTTGCGCAGTACTGCGCAAGAAGTTGCGCACTCGGCTACAGGCGACGGTACTCGGGGGCTGTAGCGATATCGGGCGGCGATTTTGCGAATCAAGTGCGCAAGAAGTTGCGCACCATGGCACATGGCCATTGTGTCGCCAGGTCATCTAAAACCGAAATGGCCAATCCATCGCCCCTTTTTGCCATTGCGTCACTGGCACGCCGCCCTCCGATTGCTTGAAAGTCCCTATCCAGAGCCCACCCCGTTTACCACCGGAAGGCCCGAGCGCGGCAAACCGTCTTATAAATGAAACACCGCCCTCAGCTATACTCCCCCGCATTTCGACCTGGCCCCGAGGACTGACTGTGAAGAACTGGACGTTGCGCCAACGCATTTTGGCGAGCTTTGCGGTGA
Source organism: Pseudomonas sp. GW822-FHT03F08 (assembly GCF_058801265.1). Classification (NCBI taxonomy): domain Bacteria; kingdom Pseudomonadati; phylum Pseudomonadota; class Gammaproteobacteria; order Pseudomonadales; family Pseudomonadaceae; genus Pseudomonas; species Pseudomonas sp. GW822-FHT03F08. Next base: position 649 of record NZ_JBXANC010000007.1, read on the forward strand.
TTATCGCCATCATGTTGCTGATGGTGGTCGTCTCGTATTCTCGGCTGCTGAAGATCGAAGCCAGTGAAAACAGCGTCCGTGACGACGCGATTCCCGGCGTCTATTACAGCTCGATGATCCGCGGCGCGTGGGTCGACAGCTATCTGCAGACTCAGGAGTTGCTGGGGCTGAAAGAAGGGCAGGGCGTCAGCAGTGAAGACGCGGCGGACTACCAGTCCTTCGAGAAACGTCTCCAGGAGCAGATGGCCAACTACCGCAACACCGTGACCACCGACGAGGACCGGATCGAGTTCGCCGCGTTTGAAAAGGATCACGACAACTACATGAAGATCCAGGACGCCGTGCTGGATCTGCACAAGCGCAATCTGGAAGCCGATGCGGTCAAGCTGTTCAACGAGAAGCTGACCCCGGCCTGGGTTGGCGGGCGTATGAAACTCAACGACATCATCGGCGAGAACAAGAAAGTCGCCGACCAGGCCATGGCCAACATCGACGACGCGGTGGCGGCAGCCAAGGTCAGCATGTTTGTCTCGCTGCTGGTGGCCGTGCTGGCTGCCGGTTTCTGCGGTCTGTTGCTGATGCGCGCGATCATGGCGCCGATGAACCGCATCGTGCAGATCCTCGAAGTCATGCGTACCGGCGACCTGAGCAGCCGCTTGAACCTTGAGCGCAAGGATGAGTTCGGCGCCGTGGAAACCGGCTTCAACGACATGATGACCGAGCTCACCTCGCTGGTGTCCCAGGCCCAGCGCTCGTCGGTGCAGGTCACCACGTCGGTGACCGAGATCGCCGCCACCTCCAAACAACAGCAGGCCACTGCCACCGAAACCGCCGCCACCACGACTGAAATCGGCGCGACGTCCCGCGAGATCGCGGCGACCTCCCGTGACCTCGTACGCACCATGACCGAAGTGTCCACCGCCGCCGATCAGGCCTCGGTGCTGGCCGGTTCCGGGCAACAAGGCCTGGCACGCATGGAAGACACCATGCACTCGGTGATGGGCGCGGCGGATCTGGTGAACGCCAAACTGGCGATCCTCAACGAGAAGGCCGGCAACATCAATCAGGTGGTCGTGACCATCGTCAAGGTCGCCGACCAGACCAACCTGTTGTCCCTGAACGCCGCGATCGAAGCGGAGAAGGCCGGTGAGTACGGTCGCGGTTTCGCGGTGGTCGCCACTGAAGTGCGGCGTCTGGCGGATCAGACGGCTGTCGCTACTTATGACATCGAACAGATGGTTCGCGAGATCCAGTCGGCGGTGTCGGCCGGGGTGATGGGCATGGACAAGTTCTCCGAGGAAGTGCGTCGCGGCATGTCCGAGGTCCAGCAGGTGGGCGAGCAGCTGTCGCAGATCATCCATCAGGTGCAGGCGCTGGCGCCGCGGGTGTTGATGGTCAACGAAGGCATGCAGGCCCAGGCCACCGGCGCCGAGCAGATCAACCATGCGCTGGTGCAACTGGGTGATGCCAGCAGCCAGACCGTCGAGTCGTTGCGTCAGGCCAGTTTCGCCATCGACGAACTGAGTCAGGTGGCCGTAGGCCTGCGCAGCGGCGTTTCGCGATTCAAAGTCTGATGAGCGAAATCACCGCCAAACGCAGCGCTGCACCGGTGGCGAAGCAGGCGTTGTTCTTGCTGTTTCGCATCGGCAGTGAACGCTACGCCCTGCGTGCCACGGAAGTGGCCGAAGTGCTGCCGCGCCTGCCGTTGAAACCGATTGCCCGGGCGCCGCACTGGGTGGCGGGGGTGTTTGCCTATCGTGGTTCGGTGGTGCCGGTGATCGACCTCAGCGCCCTGACGTTCGGTCACCCCGCCGAGGCGCGCACCAGCACACGGCTGGTGCTGGTGCATTACCGCGCGGATGATTCGCAACCCTCGCAATGGCTCGGGCTGATCCTCGAGCAGGCCACCGACACCCTGCGTTGCAACCCGGATGATTTCCAGCCGTACGGCCTCGACAATCGTCAGGCGCCGTACCTGGGCCCGGTGCGCGAAGACGCTCGCGGGCTGGTGCAATGGGTTCGGGTCAATGATCTGTTGGACGAGACGGTGCGCCCGTTGCTGTTCCCGACGCCGCCGCTGGATCCGGCGCGGCTTGAGGAGCAGCCATGAGCAGCGACCAGCGCTTCTTCGATTTCCTCAAGGAACGCATCGGTCTCGACGTTGCTTCGGTAGGCCCGGCGATCATCGAGCGGGCGGTGCGCCAGCGCATCATCCTGTCGCAGATGGTCACGGCCGATGAGTACTGGCAAACGCTGCAAGGCTCACGGGACGAACAGCAAGCGCTGATCGAGGCAGTGATCGTCCCCGAGACCTGGTTTTTCCGTTACCCGGAATCCTTCGCCACCTTGGGCAAACTGGCACGCAAGCGCCTGGCCGAGCTAAACAACATGCGTGCGCTGCGCATTCTCAGCCTGCCGTGCTCCACTGGTGAAGAACCTTATTCGATTGCCATGGCGTTGCTCGATGCGGGCCTCAAGCCCCATCAGTTCAAGGTCGATGGCATGGATGTCAGCCCCTTGTCGGTGGACAAGGCGCAACGGGCGCTGTACGGCAAGAACTCGTTTCGCGGCCAGGAACTGGCGTTCCGCGAACGGCATTTCATGCCGGAGGACGAAGGCTATCGCCTGAATGAATACGTGCGCGAACAGGTGCGTTTGCAGGTCGGCAATGTGCTGGATCCGACGCTGTTGGCCAGCGAGCCACCGTTCGATTTCGTGTTCTGTCGCAACCTGCTGATCTATTTCGATCAACCGACCCAGCAACAGGTGTTCGCCGTGCTCAAGCGCCTGACCCATGTGGATGGCGTGCTGTTTATCGGCCCGGCTGAGGGCAGCCTGCTCGGACGGCTGGGCATGCGCTCGATCGGGATTCCGCAGTCTTTCGCGTTCAGTCGCCACAGCGATCCACAACCCGAACCATTGCCAATGCCGGTCGCCATCCCGACACCGTTGCCGGTGCGCCAGCCGGTGCGCAGCGCGCCGCCGCCCGTGCGCAACCGGCCGTTTGCCGCTGTGACACCGTTGCCCGCCACCGTCAAAAGCCCGAATCCCGACGCCACGACCCTGCTGGCCAACATCGCCGCCCTGGCCAACGAAGGCAAAAGCGCCGAAGCCCGCGCTGCGTGCGAACAGTATTTGCGCAGCCATGAGCCGGTGGCCCAGGTGTTTTACTGGCTTGGCCTGCTCAGCGATGTTGCCGGCAGTGCTCTCGAAGCCCAGGGTTTTTACCGCAAGGCGTTGTACCTCGAGCCGCAACACGCCGAAGCCTTGATGCACCTGGCCGGGTTGCTGCAAGCCCAGGGCGATACGGCCGGTGCCAGACGATTGCAGGAGCGCGCCGCCCGCAGCGGCCGCACCGCCGACAGTGAGCGTAAATGATGATCCCGTCCGACACCTTGAACGTCACCCACGAAGACGCCCGGGCCATCGACGATTGCTGGAATCGCATCGGCATCCACGGCGACAAGTCCTGCCCGCTGCTGGAAGAACACATTCACTGCCGCAATTGCTCGGTGTATTCCGCCGCCGCCACACGCCTGCTCGACCGCTATGCGCTGCAGCAGGACGAACGCGATCCGGTGGCGATCCAGGTTGAGACCGAGCTGAAAACCCGCTCACTGCTGATGTTCCGCCTCGGTGAGGAATGGCTCGGCCTGGCCACCCGCAGTCTGGTGGAGGTCGCGCCGTTGCAGGCGATTCACTCTCTGCCGCATCAGCGCTCCCGGGCCTTGCTCGGCGTGGCGAACGTGCGCGGGGCGCTGGTGGCGTGCCTGTCGCTGGTCGAACTGCTCGACCTCGACAGCAACGCCGCCCCGGCGACCGGCGCACGGATCATGCCGCGCATGCTGATCATCGCGGCCCAGGGCGGGCCGGTGGTGGTGCCGGTGGACGAAGTCGACGGGATTCACGCCATCGACGAGCGAATTCTCGATGCTGCGTCGCGTTCCGGGGCGCAGGCCAGTGCGAAATACACCCGAGGCGTGCTGCCTTTCAAAGGTCGCAGCCTGCGTTGGCTGGATGAAGAACAGCTGCTGTCCGCCGTGACCCGGAGCCTCACATGACCCCCGAGCAAATGCGCGACGCCTCCCTGCTGGAGCTGTTCAGCCTCGAAGCCGAAGCCCAGACCCTGGTGCTCAGCGCCGGGCTGCTGGCGCTGGAACGCAATCCGACCCAGGCCGATCAGCTCGAGTCGTGCATGCGGGCGGCGCATTCGTTGAAAGGTGCGGCGCGGATTGTCGGCATCGACAGCGGCGTCAGCGTCGCCCACGTGATGGAAGACTGTCTGGTCAGTGCGCAGGAAGGGCGGCTGTTCCTGCGCCCGGAACACATCGACGCGCTGTTGCAGGGCACCGACTTGCTGATGCGCATCGCCACGCCGGCCAACGGCCCGCAACCGGCGGACATCGAGGTTTACGTGGCGTTGATGGGCAGTTTGCTCGATCCGGCTGCGCCGGCAGTGGTACCCGTCGCTCCGAGCGCGCCGCCGATGGCCGAGTTGCAGCTTCAGCCACCTCCAGTAGTTGAGCCGACGCCGGTTGAAATCCCCGTCGAAACTGCCGAGCCAGAACCCGCACCGCGCAAGAGCAAGCGCACCACCGAGGGTGGCGAGCGGGTTCTGCGGGTTACTGCCGAGCGCCTGAACAGCCTGCTCGATCTGTCGAGCAAATCCCTGGTGGAAACCCAGCGTCTCAAACCGCATCTGGCCACGATGCAGCGCCTCAAGCGCATGCAGAACAACGGTCTGCGGGCGCTGGAAAGTCTCAATGTGCATCTCAAGGAGCATGCCCTGAGCCTTGAGGCCCAGGAAGCGCTGGAAGATGCGCGGCGTTTGCTCGCCGAATCCCAGCAGTTGCTGGCAGAAAAAAACGCCGAGCTCGACGAGTTTGCCTGGCAAGCGAGCCAGCGCGCGCAAGTGCTCTACGACACCGCGCTGGCTTGCCGCATGCGGCCGTTCGCCGATGTGCTGTCCGGTCAAGTGCGGATGGTGCGCGACCTCGGTCGCAGTCTCGGCAAACAGGTGCGACTGGAGATTGAAGGCGAGAAAACCCAGGTCGACCGCGATGTGTTGGAAAAGCTCGAAGCACCGCTGACGCACCTGCTGCGCAATGCGGTCGATCACGGCATCGAAACGCCGGAAGAACGCCTGCTCAAAGGCAAGCCTGAGGAAGGTCTGATCCGTTTGCGCGCCTCGCATCAGGCCGGTCTGCTGGTACTGGAACTGAGCGATGATGGCAACGGTGTGGACCTGGAAAAAGTCCGCCGCAGCATCGTCGAACGCCAGTTGTCACCCGCCGAAACCGCCGCCCAGTTGAGCGAAGAAGAACTGCTGACCTTCCTGTTCCTGCCGGGATTCAGCCTGCGGGACAAGGTCACCGAAGTGTCCGGGCGTGGCGTCGGCCTCGATGCTGTTCAGCACATGGTCCGCCAGCTGCGTGGCGCAGTGGTGCTGGAGCAGACAGCAGGCGAGGGCAGCCGCTTCCATCTCGAGGTACCGCTGACCCTGTCGGTGGTGCGCAGCCTGGTGGTGGAAGTCGGCGATGAGGCCTACGCCTTCCCGCTGGCGCACATCGAGCGCATGTGCGACCTGGCACCGGACGATATCGTGCAGGTCGAAGGCCGTCAGCATTTCTGGCACGAGGGCCGCCATGTCGGGCTCGTTGCGGCCAGTCAGTTATTGCAGCGTCCGGCCAGCCAGAACAGCGGCGATACCCTGAAAGTCGTGGTGATCCGCGAGCGCGACGCGATCTACGGTGTGGCGGTCGAGCGTTTCATCGGTGAGCGCACGCTGGTGGTGCTGCCGCTGGACGAGCGACTGGGCAAGGTGCAGGACATTTCCGCCGGCGCTCTGCTCGACGATGGCTCGGTGGTGCTGATCGTCGATGTCGAAGACATGTTGCGTTCGGTGGACAAACTACTCAACACCGGGCGTCTGGAGCGCATTGCCCGCCACGGCCATCAGGCCGCAGAAGCGGCGCGCAAACGGATTCTGGTGGTCGACGATTCGCTGACCGTGCGCGAGTTGCAACGCAAACTGCTGCTCAATCGCGGCTATGACGTGGCCGTTGCGGTGGACGGCATGGACGGCTGGAACGCCCTGCGCTCCGAGGACTTTGACCTGTTGATCACCGACATCGACATGCCGCGCATGGACGGCATCGAATTGGTCTCGCTGTTGCGCCGCGACAACCGTCTGCAATCGCTGCCGGTGATGGTGGTGTCCTACAAGGATCGCGAGGAAGACCGGCGCCGTGGACTGGACGCCGGAGCCGACTATTATTTAGCCAAGGCCAGTTTTCATGACGACGCCCTGCTCGACGCGGTGGTTGAGCTCATCGGAGGAGCGCGGGCATGAAAATCGCAATCGTCAACGACATGCCTTTGGCGGTAGAGGCCCTGCGCCGGGCGCTGGCCTTCGAGCCTGCGCATCAGGTGGTGTGGGTCGCCAGCAATGGCGCCGAAGCGGTGCGGCTGTGCGCGGAAAACACCCCGGACCTGATCCTGATGGATTTGATCATGCCGGTGATGGATGGCGTCGAAGCCACCCGGCGCATCATGGCCGAGAGCCCGTGCGCGATTGTCATCGTTACCGTTGACCGCCAGCAGAACGTGCACCGGGTGTTCGAAGCCATGGGCCACGGCGCGCTGGACGTGGTCGACACGCCGGCCCTTGGCGCCGGCAACGCCCAGCAGGCAGCGGCGCCGCTGTTGCGCAAGATTCTGAATATCGGCTGGCTGATCGGCGAGAAAACCGCTCGCGCCCGCCCGGCCCAGACGACACCGCGCAGTTCCGGGTCGTGCCAGCGGCTGGTGGCGATCGGTTCGTCAGCCGGTGGACCGGCGGCGCTGGAGGTTTTGCTCAAAGGCCTGCCGCGCAACTTTTCCGCGGCCATCGTGCTGGTGCAGCATGTCGATCAGGTGTTCGCCGCCGGCATGGCCGAATGGCTGGCCAGCGCCAGCGGCCTGGACGTGCGCCTGGCCCGGGAAGGCGAGCCGCCGCAGGCCGGCGCGGTGTTGCTGGCCGGCACCAATCATCACATCCGATTACTCAAGAACGGCACGCTGGCCTACACCGCCGAGCCGGTCAACGAAATCTACCGCCCCTCGATCGACGTGTTTTTCGAAAGCGTCGCCAACTACTGGAACGGTGACGCCGTAGGGGTTTTATTGACCGGGATGGGACGCGACGGGGCTCAAGGGCTTAAGCTCATGCGCCAACAGGGTTACCTGACCATCGCGCAGGATCAGCAAAGCAGTGCGGTGTACGGCATGCCCAAGGCCGCCGCGGCCATTGATGCAGCCGTAGAAATCCGTCCACTGGAAAAGATAGCGCCACGATTGCTGGAGATTTTCCCCAAATGAACACGTCCATCCGCAATCCTGGCCCCCGCAGCACTCAGGTGACCGCCCATGAATGACTTACAGATCGATGACATCAAAACCGACGAGAACGCCGCCATGGTGTTGTTGGTGGACGATCAGGCGATGATCGGCGAAGCCGTGCGCCGTGGGCTGTCGAATGAAGAGAACATCGACTTCCACTTCTGCTCCGACCCGCATCAGGCCGTGGCTCACGCGGTGCGGATCAAACCGACGGTGATCCTGCAGGATCTGGTGATGCCCGGCCTCGATGGCCTGAGCCTGGTGCGCGAATACCGCAATCACCCGGCGACCAAGGACATTCCGATCATCGTCCTGTCGACCAAGGAAGACCCGCTGATCAAGAGTGCGGCGTTTTCGGCCGGGGCCAACGATTACCTGGTGAAGTTGCCGGACAACATCGAACTGGTGGCGCGCATCCGTTATCACTCGCGCTCCTACATGACCCTGCTGCAACGGGACGCGGCCTATCGCGCGTTGCGGGTCAGCCAGCAGCAATTGCTCGACACCAACCTCGTCTTGCAGCGGCTGATGAACTCCGACGGCCTGACCGGGCTGTCCAACCGCCGGCACTTCGACGAATACCTGGAGCTGGAATGGCGCCGTTCGCTGCGTGACCAGAGTCAGTTGTCGCTGCTGATGATCGACGTCGACTACTTCAAGTCCTACAACGACACATTCGGCCACGTCGAAGGCGACGAAGCCCTGCGCAAGGTCGCCACGGCGATCCGCGAGGCCAGCGCCCGGCCGTCCGACCTGCCGGCGCGTTATGGCGGCGAAGAGTTTGCGCTGGTGCTGCCCAACACCTCGCCGGGCGGGGCGCGACTGGTGGCGGAGAAGCTGCGCCAGACCGTGGCGGCACTGAAGATTCCGCACAATGCTCCGGTCGAAGGGTCGAGCCTGACCATCAGCATCGGCCTGGCGACGATGGTGCCGGAGGCGGGCAGCGACTGCCGGTTGCTGATCTCGGCGGCGGACCGCGGTTTGTATCTGGCGAAGAACAATGGGCGCAATCAGGTGAGGATCGAATGAACCATCGGGTTCATTCGCCTCAAGAGCCGCCAGACGGGCTGCCGTGACAGCTTGATTACGTTATACTCGCCGGCTTTCAAAAGTTCGCCAACGAGTGCTGCCCGTCATGGAAATCAACCCGATCCTGAACACCATCAAGGACCTGTCCGAGCGCTCCGAAACTATTCGGGGGTATCTTTGACTACGATCAAAAGCATGAGCGTCTGATCGAAGTCAATCGCGAGCTTGAAGATCCTGCAGTCTGGAACAAACCTGAATACGCCCAGGAACTGGGCCGCGAGCGCGCTGCGCTGGCGCAGATCGTCGACACCCTCGACGAACTGGACGGTGGCCTGGCCGATTGCCGCGAGCTGCTGGACATGGCCGTTGAAGAGAACGACGAGGGCGCGGTCAACGACGTCGTCGAAGTCCTTCAAGGTCTGGAAGAGTCCCTGTCCAAGCTCGAATTCCGCCGTATGTTCAGCCACGAGATGGACCCGAACAACGCCTACCTGGACATCCAGGCCGGTTCCGGCGGCACCGAAGCCCAGGACTGGGCCAACATCCTGCTGCGCATGTACCTGCGCTGGGCCGACAAACGCGGTTTCGACGCGACCATCATGGAGCTGTCGGCCGGTGAAGTCGCCGGGATCAAGGGCGCCACCGTGCACATCAAGGGCGAATACGCCTTTGGCTGGCTGCGGACCGAGATCGGCGTGCACCGTCTGGTGCGCAAGAGCCCGTTCGACTCCGGCAACCGTCGCCACACCTCGTTCTCCGCGGTGTTCGTCTCGCCAGAGATCGACGACAAGGTGGAAATCGAAATCAACCCGGCAGACCTGCGGATCGACACCTATCGTTCCTCCGGTGCCGGTGGTCAGCACGTAAACACCACCGACTCGGCCGTACGTATCACCCACGTACCGACCAACACCGTGGTCAGCTGCCAGAACGAACGTTCCCAGCACGCCAACAAGGACACCGCCATGAAAATGCTGCGGGCCAAGTTGTACGAGCAGGAAATGCAGAAGCGCAACGCGGCGTCCCAGGCGCTGGAAGACACCAAGTCGGATATCGGCTGGGGTCACCAGATCCGTTCGTACGTGCTCGATGCGTCGCGGATCAAGGATCTGCGCACCAACATCGAACGCAGCGATTGCGACAAGGTGCTCGACGGCGACATCGACGAATACCTGGAAGCCAGCCTGAAATCGGGGCTGTAAGCTTTCACCCGACCTCAAGTCCCCCGCCATCGGCGGGGGCAACGAACCTGTGATGGAATATTTAAAGACATGAGCGACCAACAACTCGATCCGCAAGCCCTGCAACAGGAAGAAAACTCCCTGATCGCCCTGCGCAAGGAAAAGCTTGCTGCCGAGCGCGCCAAGGGCAATGCCTTCCCGAACGACTTCCGCCGCGAAAACTACTGCGAAGCACTGCAGAAACAGTACGCGGACAAGACCAAGGAAGAGCTGGCAGAGGCTGCGATCCCGGTCAAGGTTGCGGGTCGCATCATGCTCAACCGTGGCTCGTTCATGGTGATCCAGGACATGACCGGTCGCATCCAGGTCTACGTCAACCGCAAGACCCTGTCCGAAGACACCCTGGCCGCGGTGAAAACCTGGGACATGGGCGACATCATCGCCGCCGAAGGCACCCTGGCCCGTTCCGGCAAGGGTGACCTGTACGTCGAGATGACCAGCGTGCGCCTGCTGACCAAATCCCTGCGCCCGCTGCCGGACAAGCACCACGGCCTGACCGACACCGAACAGCGCTACCGTCAGCGCTACGTTGACCTGATCGTCAACGAAGACGTGCGTCAGACCTTCCGCGTGCGTTCGCAAGTGATTGCGCACATCCGCAGCTTCCTGATGAAGCGCGACTTCCTCGAAGTCGAAACGCCGATGCTGCAGACCATTCCTGGCGGCGCTGCGGCCAAGCCGTTCGAAACCCACCACAACGCGCTGGACATGGAAATGTTCCTGCGTATCGCGCCAGAGCTGTACCTCAAGCGTCTGGTGGTTGGTGGCTTCGAGAAAGTGTTCGAGATCAACCGCAACTTCCGTAACGAAGGCGTTTCGACTCGTCACAACCCTGAATTCACCATGTTGGAGTTCTACCAGGCTTACGCCGACTACGAAGACAACATGGACCTGACCGAAGAACTGTTCCGTGAACTGGCGCAGCTGGTTCTGGGCAGCACCGACGTGCCGTACGGCGACAAGGTGTTCCACTTCGGCGAGCCGTTCGTGCGCCTGTCGGTGTTCGATTCGATCCTCAAGTACAACCCTGAGCTGACCGCCGATGACCTGAACGACATCGACAAGGCTCGCGCCATCGCCAAGAAGGCCGGTGCCAAGGTGCTGGGCTTCGAAGGTCTGGGCAAACTGCAGGTGATGATTTTCGAAGAACTGGTCGAGCACAAGCTGGAGCAGCCGCACTTCATCACTCAGTACCCGTTCGAAGTGTCGCCGCTGGCCCGTCGCAACGATGACAACCCGAACGTCACCGACCGCTTCGAGCTGTTCATCGGCGGCCGTGAAATCGCCAACGCCTACTCCGAGCTGAACGACGCGGAAGACCAGGCCGAGCGCTTCATGGCGCAGGTGGCCGACAAGGACGCCGGCGACGACGAAGCCATGCACTACGACGCCGACTTCGTTCGCGCGCTGGAGTACGGCATGCCGCCAACGGCCGGTGAAGGTATCGGTATCGACCGTCTGGTGATGTTGCTGACCAACTCCCCGTCGATCCGCGACGTGATCCTGTTCCCGCACATGCGGCCACAAGCGTAAGTGTTTCAATAAAAAAGCCGCCTGAAATGGGCGGCTTTTTATTGCCTGTCTGGTACAAACGTATCAAATGGTTAATTTTGAAGAAAACAACAGAGGTATGCCTGTCGTGATCGGTGCAATGGCTCAAGAGGGTGCAGCGGGAATCGCCACTGCGGTCGCTGAAAGTGTTCAGTACCAGGGCCGCAAGGCCAGCCGACAGGGCAGCGAGCAGCGTCGGCAGGACATTCTCGACGCGGCGATGCGCATTGTCGTGCGCGACGGCGTGCGTGCCGTGCGCCACCGTGCGGTGGCGGCCGAAGCCGGTGTGCCGTTGTCGGCGACCACCTATTACTTCAAGGATATCGATGACCTGCTCACCGATACCTTCGCCCAATACGTCGAACGCAGCGCGGCCTACATGGCCAAGTTGTGGATCAACAACGAAGGCCTGCTGCGCGAAATGGTGGTCAGCGGCGACGGCAGCCCTGAATCGCGCTCGCAACTGGCTGACGATATCGCCCGGTTGATGGCCGACTACGTGCACCGGCAACTGGTCAACCGCCGCGAGCACTTGATGGCCGAACAGGCTTTTCGTCAGGAAGCGCTGCTCAACCCGCGTCTGGCGGTATTGGTGCGCTCCCACCAGCAGATTCTGTTGCAGGGCACCTGCCAGTTGTTCCAGGTGCTGGGCTCACGCGAGCCGCAGCAGGATGCCAAGGTGTTGACGGCGATTATCGGACGGATGGAATATCAGGGCCTGCTCAACGACGCCGAGCCTTTGGCCGAAGAGGACATGCTCGGCATTCTGACCCGCTATATGCATCTGGTGCTGGCGTCGATGTAACGCTCCCACAGGTCCGGTGGCGAGTTCGGTTCATAGGGAGTGTTGAATGAAAGCCTGGCGTGGCGCGTTGATCGCGCTGTCGTTCCTGCTGCTCAGCGGTTGTCTGGTGACCTTCAAGGAGCCGTTGCCCGCCAGTGAGCCGGCACCCAAGGGCCTGCTCGGCCAATGGTCGAGCACCAACGCCTGGGGCGAACCGATGAACCTGGAACTGACGCGCCTGGGCAACGACCGCTATCAGGCGGTCGCGTACTTCAAGGCCAGACCGCGCGAGCGCGAAGCCTATCCGTTCACCGTGTCGCGCCATGGCAACCGCTGGTATCTGTCGGCGAAGGTGCCGGCGCAGTATGGCGGGCACTTCACCATCGCCGGTTTCGAGATTACCGATAAGCACGAACTGGTGATCTACAACCTCGATCTCGAACAGATCAACCAGGCCATCGCGCAGAAAAGCCTCGACGGCCAGGGCTTCCAGACCGATGACGGCGAGGGCGTGCAAGTCGACAGCGCTCTCGAAAAGGTCTTTGCTTACCTCGACGACCCGGCCAATTCCGACGTTTTCGTCGAAGCGGCGCGCTACCAGCATCAGGCCAAGGCCAAATAATTCAGTTCGTCACGTTTTCTACAGGAGTTTCGGGTGGACGATTACCAGCAGACGATACGCACGCTGTCCGATCGCATTGTGCTGGCGCAGACGCCGATTCGCGTCCTTGACGCAGTCAAGTGGGACGAGAACATCCGCAAGGGTTTTCTCAAGGCCAAGGGCAAGGAATTGCCGGCGGTGGATCGCGACTACTACCTCAACCGGCCGCTGTCTTTCGATTCGAGCAAGGTGAAGCTGGAATTCCAGAACATCGAGCGCGACATCACCCGCCAGCTCGGCCAGTTCAACCCGGTCGGCCAGATCATGCGCCGCATGTGCAAGGAATACCGGATGGTGGTGCGCATGCTCGAAGCGCGTGGCACCGAGGATTTCGGCCTGATTTCCCAGGAACTGTACGGCGCTGCGTCCGATGCGTTCCACGCCGGTGACCCGACCCTGGCCGACCTTGGCCTGATGATGTCGGACTACCTGAACAACATCGACGGTCGTGGCGACCTGAAGGACGAACCGAAGATCCTCACCGCCAAGGATGCCGTGCACCTGCTGCAAACCCGCCTGAACAAGGTGTTCGGCGAGGCCGAGGAAACCATACGCGTGTTCGAGTCCGACGGGATCGTCGCCGACGCGGCGGCGGGCGCCGACTACATCAAGATCCGCACCGACGCGATGTTCAACGACCGCGACGTGCGCGCGCTGGAAGTCCACGAAGGCCTGGTGCACGTCGGCACCACGCTCAACGGCCTGAACCAGCCAATCTGCACCTTCCTGTCCAAAGGCCCGCCCTCGTCGACGGTGACTCAGGAAGGCCTGGCGATCCTGATGGAAATCATCACGTTCGCCTCCTACCCGAGTCGCTTGCGCAAACTGACCAACCGCACCCGCGCCATTCACATGGTCGAGGAGGGCGCGGACTTCCTGCAGGTGTTCGAGTTCTTCCGCGAGCAGGGCTTTGAAATGGCCGAAAGCTACGGCAATGCCAGTCGGGTTTTCCGGGGATCGACGCCGACCGGTCTGCCATTCACCAAAGACTTGTCCTACCTCAAGGGCTTCATCATGGTTTACAACTACATTCAGTTGGCCGTGCGCAAGGGCAAGCTTGAGCAGATCCCGCTGTTGTTCTGCGGCAAGACAACCCTTGAGGACATGCGAACCCTGCGTCAGCTGGTGGACGAAGGCCTGGTGGTACCGCCGAAGTATCTGCCGGACCAGTTCCGCGACATGAACGCGTTGTCGGCGTGGATGTGCTTCTCCAACTTCCTCAATCACTTGAGCCTGGACCGGATCGAGGCCGATTACTCGAACATCCTGTAGCCCCCTTGAACGTTCCCACGCGGTGCGTGGGAACCCGAATTTCGCGAGGTTTCAACGGATGAGAATCCTCGGCATCTTCTGCCTGCTCCTGACCCTCGGCGGTTGCAGCTCTCTGCTGTTCTACCCCGAGCCGGGTCAGATCTTCACGCCGGAAAAGGCCAAACTCGAATACCGCACCGTCACCCTGACCACCGCCGACGGCCTCAAGCTGAACGCCTGGTGGCTGCCGGCCAAACCCGGTGTCGAGGTCAAGGGCACGGTGCTGCACCTGCACGGCAACGGCGGCAACCTGCCGATGCACCTGGGTGGGAGCTGGTGGTTGCCGAAAAACGGCTATCAAGTGTTGCTGGTGGACTATCGCGGTTACGGCTTGTCCGAGGGCGAGCCGAGCCTGCCGGCGATCTATCAGGACATCGACGCCGCGTTCGCCTGGCTGGACAAGGCGCCGGAAGTCAAAGGCAAACCGCTGGTGTTGCTGGGCCAGAGCCTCGGTGGCTCGATGGCCGTGCATTGGCTGGTGCAACATCCGGAAAGACAAAAACAGCTCAAGGCGCTGGTGCTCGACGGCGTGCCCGCCAGTTATCGCAGCGTCGGCCAGTACGCCCTCAGCACCTCATGGATGACCTGGCCATTTCAGGTGCCGCTGTCGTGGCTGGTGCCGGACGGTGACAGCGCGATCAACGCGATGCCGCAACTCAACGGCGTACCGAAACTGATCTTCCACAGCCTCGACGATCCGTTGGTGCCCCTTTCCAACGGCATCCGTCTGTATCAAGCTGCGCCGCCACCGCGTGTGCTGCAACTGACCCGAGGCGGGCATGTGCAGACCTTCGGCGACCCGGTGTGGCGCCAGGTGATGCTGCGCTACCTCGACGATCCCGAGCACTTCAACGGCCTGCGACGCCTCGGCGAGATCCCGAATTATCCGCCTCCCCAGAATTCTGAAGCTGAACCACCAGAGAGTCCGCAATGAGTGAAGAACGTAACGCCATCCCGCTGATCATCACCGGTATCTGCAGCATCCTCGGCACTGTCGGTGCCCTGTGGTACTACGGCTACCTGCACTTCGCCAAACCCGAGGATGCGTTGCTGCTCAACGAATTCACCATGCTCAAGACCATTCCCGGCGAAGACTACAAAGTCTCCCTGGACCCGGCGCCGCAAGTGGCGCAATGCATCGATGGCGTGCTGGTGCTGTTCGACACCGAACAGAAAGGCCTGACCGGGGTGTTGATCAACGGCCAGAAAAAGGCTGTGCGCTGCATGGGTGAAGAGACGCCGCAGAAGCTGGAAGAGTAAATCTGCGACATACAAAAAGCCCCGCCTGATCAACTCAGGCGGGGCTTTTTCGTTACCGCGTGACGCTTAGTTCGAGCTGACAGCCGAACGCGGAATCACCGGCTGGTTGTCGTTGGAAATGGTCACTTCCACCCGACGGTTCATCGCACGGCCCGAGACGCTGCCGTTATCGGCCACCGGGTATTCCTTGCCATAACCCTGCACCACGATGCGCGACGGATCGACGCCCATTTTGATCAGCGCCACCTGCACCGAAGTCGCACGACGCTCGGACAGCGACTGGTTGTAGTTTGCCGCGCCAGTGCTGTCGGTGTAGCCCTCGACGATCACTTTGCGATCAGGGTTTTCCTGAAGGAATTGCGCCAGCTTGTTGATGTTCACCAGGCCGCTGGATTTCAGGTCAGCCTTGTTGGTGGCGAACAGCACGTCACCGAAGGTCACCAGCGTACCGCGATCGGTCTGCTTGGCGTTGAGGCTGTCCTGCAACTGCTTGATCTGTTGATCGCGGGCATCCAGACGTGCCTGGGCACGTTGGGCGGAGGCGTTCTTCAGGTTGTTTTCAGCGGTGCGCAGGGCGATGGTCTGCTTGGCCACTTCCACGCGCTGGTTGGTCAGGTAGGCCAGTTGGTCAACCTTGGACGCGTTTTCCTTGTCCAGATAGGCCTTGTCAGCCTTGTCCAGGTAATCGCTGGCGTCCTTGGTTTCCAGTGCGGCCACTTTGCTCGCCTGCGGGTTGGCCTGCAGACCGGCGTAGTTGGTGCGCGCCTGTTCCAGGTTCGGGTTCGGCGGCGTCGAGCAGGCAGCCAGGGCAACACTTGCGGCCAGCAGAGCGGGGATCATCAGTTGTTTACGCATAATCGTTCGTCCTTTCTATCGGTAAGAGATTCAGCCTTGCAGTCGGGATGCGCGCTTATTGCACGGTGCGCTGACTTTCCTGACGCAGTTCCTGAACACCTTTCTGGGCATCCTTCACAGCGAGTTCAGCTTTCGCCGCCTGAGCTTTGCGTTCTGCTACGCGAGCGTCCCACTCGGCTTGCTCGGACAGCTTGCGAGCCTCGTCATACTTCTTGTCGTGCATGGCGATTTCGGCTTGTTTGAGCTTGTCCTGTGCCTGCTTCATTTCCACGGCGGCGAATTCGGTACCGCCGGCGCTGACCGCGCTGTTGACCGCCGATTGGGTGACGGCGTACTGCTCGGACGGTGGATTGCCGGCGCAACCGGCCAGCACGAAGCTGGTGCCGATGGCGAGAGCGGCCAGTTTCAGACCGCGCAGGTGGGAGAACGAGGTTTGGGTCTTCATGGTCTTCAACTCCATTGGTTAACTCCTTGAAAGCTTCGAAATCCATCCTGGTAGCGGAGCCGCAACCGTCATGTGCAAGTGCGTTTTGAAACGCTCGTTCCAGGCGTGGTTACCTGTTCCGACCGAAGGCTTTTTTTAAAAGTTCAGAAAAGATGGCTCATCGCCAAAAAATATTCTGACCGAATGGACAGGGCTCTAAACCGGGAACTTTGGACGCGCGCAGCGGTATCCCCGAGCCATTTCAGGCTCGGGGACAGGGCTGTTCAAGGGAGAGGAGAGGCAGGGAAAATCAGTGTTTCTGCTTACCGACGGCGGCCGATAAATCGTGCAGATGACGCCGCGACAACGCGAGAAAACGCGGCGTCGGGCCGACGTCTTCATACAGCGGATCACCTTCCTCATCGGTCGCGACCACGGTCGAACCTTTGACATACGGCAGGCTCGCTTCGAACTCTTCGAGGGCGGCGCCGATCAGCTCGCCGAGCAGTTCTTCGGCGTGGCGTTTGGGGTACATCTCGGCAATCGCGGCCAGCCGTGCGGCCGCTTCCACATCCAGATGAATCGTGTAGCCGGTCTCGGTCAGACGACCCTTGGCGGTTTCTTCCCAATGCTGGGCGAGTTCACGGATTTTCATAATGACCTCATGTCGCACCTGCTCGTGGCAGGTCTGGGTGAGTGTCCGCCGTCAGCCGGCGGCAAGCCGTTGTGGGGCTTACTGTTGAGACTAGCTTCAGAGCGCAAGGTTTAAAGTCCCTTCGTCGTCTGCTTGTAAGAAGCGTCCCAGAGCGGCACTCTCTGTTCATCCACTCACTTGCGATCCGTCACCGATTACTGCTGGAGAGATGCTGATGACCGATATTGATGCACGCTTGCGCGAAGACGTTCACCTGCTCGGTGAGCTGTTGGGCAACACCATTCGTGACCAGTACGGCGAGGCGTTTCTCGACAAGATCGAGCAGATTCGCAAGGGCGCCAAGGCTGACCGACGCGGCTCGATGGACGCTGAACTCAGCGCCAGCCTCAATCAGTTGAGCGAAGACGAATTGCTCCCGGTGGCGCGGGCGTTCAACCAGTTTCTCAACCTGGCGAACATCGCCGAGCAGTACCAGCTCATCCATCGTCGCGAAGAGTCGCAGGCCGCGCCGTTCGAGTCCCGGGTGCTGCCGGAATTGCTCGCCCGTTTGCGCGAGGAAGGGCACAGCGCCGATTCCCTTGCACGGCAACTGTCGCGACTGGAGATCGAGCTGGTGCTGACCGCGCACCCGACCGAAGTGGCCCGGCGCACGCTGATCCAGAAGTACGACGCGATCGCCGCGCAACTGGC
This sequence comes from Pseudomonas sp. GW822-FHT03F08, assembly GCF_058801265.1. Lineage (NCBI taxonomy): Bacteria > Pseudomonadati > Pseudomonadota > Gammaproteobacteria > Pseudomonadales > Pseudomonadaceae > Pseudomonas > Pseudomonas sp. GW822-FHT03F08. The sequence goes on from NZ_JBXANC010000007.1 coordinate 18,490, forward strand.
GGCCCAGGATCACCGCGACCTGACCAGCGCCGAGCGCGAGCAGATCCAGAACACCCTGCAACGTTTGATCGCCGAAGCCTGGCACACCGAAGAAATCCGCCGCACCCGGCCGACCCCGGTGGACGAGGCCAAGTGGGGTTTTGCAGTGATCGAGCACTCGCTGTGGCAGGCGATTCCCAACCATATGCGCAAGGCCGATCAGGCACTGTTCGCCGCCACGGGCCTGCGTTTGCCGCTGGAGGCTGCGCCGATCCGCTTCGCGTCGTGGATGGGCGGCGACCGTGACGGCAACCCGAATGTCACCGCTGCGGTGACTCGCGAAGTACTGTTGCTGGCGCGCTGGATGGCAGCAGATTTGTATTTGCGCGATGTCGATCACCTGGCGGCTGAACTGTCGATGCAACAGGCCAGCGAAGCGCTCAAGGCCAAGGCCGGCGACAGCGCCGAACCCTATCGCGCCGTGCTCAAGCAATTGCGTGAACGCCTGCGCGCTACGCGCAACTGGGCTCATGCATCGCTGGCGGCGAACACTCCGGCCCCGGCGGATGTGCTGCACAACAACCGCGACCTGCTCGATCCGCTGGAGCTGTGCTACCACTCGCTGCACGAGTGCGGCATGGGCGTGATCGCTGACGGGCCGTTGCTCGATTGCTTGCGCCGGGCCGTGACCTTCGGCCTGTTCCTGGTGCGCCTCGACGTACGTCAGGATTCGTCGCGACACAGCGCGGCCATGACCGAAATCACCGATTACCTCGGCCTCGGTCGCTATGAAGACTGGGACGAAGAACAACGCATCAGCTTCCTGACCCGCGAACTGCAAAACCGTCGGCCGTTGCTGCCGGCGCATTTCAAACCCTCGGCGGACACTGCCGAAGTGCTAGCCACCTGCAAGGAAATCGCTGCCGCGCCGGGCGCTTCGCTGGGCTCTTACGTGATCTCCATGGCCGGCGCTGCCTCCGATGTATTGGCGGTGCAACTGCTGCTCAAAGAGTCCGGCGTACTGCGGCCGATGCGCGTGGTGCCGCTGTTCGAAACCCTCGCCGACCTCGACAACGCCGGCCCGGTGATCGAGCGCCTGTTGCTGTTGCCGGGTTATCGCGCGCGTCTGCAAGGCCCGCAGGAAGTGATGATCGGTTACTCCGACTCGGCCAAGGATGCCGGCACCACCGCGGCGGCGTGGGCGCAATATCGGGCGCAGGAGCGGCTGGTGGAAATCTGTCGCGAGCAGCAAGTCGAACTGCTGCTGTTCCACGGTCGCGGTGGCACCGTGGGCCGTGGTGGTGGCCCGGCTCACGCGGCGATCCTGTCGCAGCCGCCGGGTTCGGTGGCCGGGCGTTTCCGCACCACCGAGCAGGGGGAAATGATTCGATTCAAATTCGGCCTGCCTGACATCGCCGAACAAAACCTCAATCTCTATCTGGCTGCCGTGCTCGAAGCGACCTTGCTGCCACCGCCGCCGCCGACGCCGGAATGGCGACATCTGATGGACGAATTGGCCGCCGACGGTGTCGCCGCTTACCGTGCCGTGGTGCGGGAAAACCCACAATTCGTCGAGTATTTCCGCCAGTCAACGCCAGAGCAGGAGTTGGGACGTTTGCCGTTGGGCAGCCGTCCAGCCAAGCGCCGCGCCGGTGGTATCGAAAGCCTGCGGGCGATTCCGTGGATCTTCGGCTGGACCCAGACCCGCCTGATGCTGCCGGCCTGGCTCGGTTGGGAAACCGCGTTGAGCAAGGCACTGGCGCGTGGCGAAGGCGAATTGCTGGGGCAGATGCGCGAGCAGTGGCCGTTTTTCCGCACCCGCATCGACATGCTGGAGATGGTGCTGGCCAAGGCTGACGCCGACATTGCGCTGTCCTACGACGAGCGACTGGTTGAGTCGGACTTGTTACCTTTGGGTGTGCACTTACGCGACCTATTGTCGCAGGCATGTTCCGTGGTCCTCGGCCTGACCGGTCAGTCGCAGCTGCTGGCACATAGCCCGGACACCCTCGAATTCATCCGTCTGCGCAACACCTATCTCGACCCGCTGCATCTATTGCAGGCTGAGCTGCTGGCGCGTTCGCGGCAGCAGAATGTCGAGCAGGGCAGCCCGGTGGAACAGGCGTTGCTGGTGTCTGTGGCGGGGATTGCCGCCGGTTTGCGAAATACCGGCTAAGGTTTTCTGCGTGGGGCGGGGCACCCGGGGCAAACGTCGGGTGCCGTTTATTGATCGTGGGGAAAATGCGGTCAGGCGACAGTTAATGATGGGGTTGCGACTTGGGGAACCGCGTCGCAAGGTCGCGGCAGGCGCCGGTTTCTCCGACTTTTGGCGTCTTGTGTGGGCGCAGCCTGCTGTGTATCTTGGTCAGCCTCTGGCCGTTTGGGCGGTCACGACCCTATTTCCAGGATTTCGCCCCATGAGGCGAATCCGTTGTTTTGCAAAAGCTTTTTATAAAAAAATTGAGGAGCACATCTAATGCGCGTCATTCTGCTGGGAGCTCCCGGGGCCGGTAAAGGTACTCAGGCTAAGTTCATCACCGAGAAATTCGGCATCCCGCAAATCTCCACCGGCGACATGCTGCGTGCTGCGGTCAAGGCCGGCACTCCGCTGGGCGTTCAAGCCAAGAGCATCATGGATGCCGGCGGCCTGGTGTCGGATGACCTGATCATCGCACTGGTCAAGGACCGCATCGCTCAGGCTGACTGCGCCAACGGTTTCCTGTTCGACGGTTTCCCGCGCACCATTCCTCAGGCTGAAGCGCTGGTGACTGCCGGTGTCGAGCTGGATGCGGTGGTTGAAATCGCCGTTGAAGACGAAGAAATCGTTCAGCGTATCGCCGGTCGTCGTGTTCACGAGGCCAGCGGCCGCGTGTACCACATCGTCTACAACCCGCCGAAAATTGCCGGTAAAGACGACATCACCGGTGAAGAGCTGGTGCAGCGCAAAGACGACACCGAAGAAACCGTGCGCCATCGCCTGTCGGTCTACCACTCGCAGACCAAGCCGCTGGTGGATTTCTACCAGAAGCTGTCGGCTGCCAACGGCAAGCCGAAGTACAGCCATATCCCGGGTGTCGGTTCGGTTGAAGCGATCACCGCCAAGGTTCTTGAAGCGCTGAGCTGAAAAACCTGATCCGCTGCATCATCCACGGCCCGCTTGCGGGCCGTAGTTGTTTATACTGGCGCACTTTTTCCCCACCTGATTTACGGACACATCGATGAGCACCTTGCTGGCCCTGGACACCGCGACTGAAGCTTGCTCCGTTGCCTTGCTGCATGACGGCAAGGTCACGAGCCATTACGAGGTGATCCCGCGCCTGCACGCGCAGAAACTGCTGCCGATGATCCAGCAACTGCTGGCCGACGCCGGCACCACGCTGCAAGCCGTGGACGCTATCGCCTTCGGTCGTGGCCCGGGCGCTTTCACCGGTGTGCGCATCGCCATCGGCGTGGTGCAAGGCCTGGCGTTTGCGCTGGATCGCCCTGTGTTGCCGGTGTCGAATCTGGCGGTGCTGGCGCAACGTGCTTATCGCGAACACGGCGTGAGCCAGGTCGCGGCGGCCATCGATGCGCGCATGGATGAAGTGTATTGGGGCTGCTATCGCGAGACGGCCGGGGAGATGCGTCTGGTCGGCACCGAAGCGGTGTTGCCGCCGGAAGTCGCCGCGCTGCCGGACGATGCGACTGGCGACTGGTTCGGTGCCGGCACCGGTTGGGGCTACGGCGAGCGCATCGCGGTCAATCTGAGCGGTTCCGACGCGGGCATGCTGCCCCATGCCGAAGACCTGCTGACGCTGGCCCGCTTCGCCTGGGCGCGCGGTGAGTCGATCCCGGCCGACGACGCCCAGCCGGTTTACCTGCGCGATAAAGTGGCCACCCCGAAAGCCCGCTGAAGACAATCTCCCTGTGGCACCCGCCACAGGGTTCCGCCAGCTCCTGCCAATCGTCAGTTTCCAACGCCCCGCTTTAAACCTTTTGTCTTTTATGTGTTCTAGTTATCACTCGGCGATTTGCTAAGTCGGTCAGGTGCCGCTAAATTGCCATCATCGATACCGAGCATGACTTTATGCGTATAGACGGCGTTTCCACTCAGTCCTACCCCATCAAGCGCAAGCCTCGCAAAGGCAATCCGGCGCTGGATGAGTCCGTCGAGGATATCGAAGGCGAGCTGGAATTCCCCACCGAGGCGCAACTGGCCGCCCGTGCTGCCAAAAACGCTGCGCAACGCCTGAGCAATCTGCCCGCCCGCCAACAAGACATGATTTATCACCGTGCGATGAAGAAAAGCGTGGCCATGGCCCTGGCCAGCTACCTGAGCACCGCCGGTTTTGTCGATTGGGACGCAGACGTGCTGGGCCTCGACCTTTACATCTGATGGATCTGCCTTACTACCTCGGTTGCCCGTCCTGGAGTGAAAACGCCTGGCGCGAGTATCTGTATCCGGTAGACGCCAAGACCTCTGATTTCCTCGGTCTCTATTCGCAAGTGTTCAACGCCGTGGAAGGCAACACGACCTTCTATGCCAGCCCCTCGCCGGCCACCGTGCAGCGTTGGGCCGAGGTCATGCCCGAGCACTTTCGCTTCACTGCCAAATTCCCCGGCGACATCAGCCACAGCGGTGATCTGCGCGATCAACTGACTGCTGCCGAAACCTTCATCCAGTTACTCAGCCCCCTCGGTGAACGCGTGTCGCCGCTTTGGCTGCAACTGTCGAAGAGCTTCACTCCGCAACGTTTGCCAGAACTCGCAGCCTTCATCGACGCGTTTGATCGACCGCTGGCGGTGGAAGTGCGGCACGAACAGTTCTTCGCCAAGGGCGAAAGCGAACGCCTGCTCAATCGTCTGCTGCTGGATCGCGGTGTGGAGCGCATCTGCCTCGATCCGCGCGCGTTGTTCAGTTGTCTGTCCACCGAGTCTTCGGTGATCCACGCCCAATCGAAAAAGCCCCGGGTGCCAACCCGTCCGGCAGCGTTCACCCTGTTTCCGCAGGTGCGCTTCATCGGCCATCCCGAGCTTGAAGCCAACGACCCGTTCCTGGTGCCGTGGGTGGCGAAAATCGCCGAATGGATCGAAGAAGGGCGCACGCCGTACATCTTCCTGCACACCGCCGATAACCTTCTGGCGGCGAAGCTAGCGCAACGTTTCCATGCACAACTGATGCAACGTTTGCCTGGCCTGCCGTCCCTGCCTGAGCTATACAGAGAGCCCGCTGCCGAGCAACTTGGCCTGCTCTGAGGCGGATTCTTTTTCCTGCCCAGGAGCCTGCCGATGGACGCCCAAGCCCGCAAAGAACAAGCCCGTAAAGCCGAAGCCTTCAAAGCCCTGCATGAACGTCCCGGGATTTTCGTGATTCCCAATCCGTGGGACGCAGGTTCGGCGAAGATGCTGGCCAGTCTGGGCTACCAGGCGTTGGCGACCACCAGTGCCGGTTATGCGTTTTCCCAGGGCAAACCCGATGGCGCTTTGGGGCTCGAACAGACTCTGGACAATGTTCGGGCAATTGCCGCAGCCACGGATCTGCCGGTGGCGGTGGACCTGGAAAACGGTTTCGCTGACGCTCCAGCCGAGTCCGCGCAAAGCCTGTTGCGTGCAGCCGAAGCGGGTGCGGTGGGTGGTTCGATCGAAGATGCCACTGGCCGTCCGGATGCTCCGATCTACTGCTTCGAACACGCGGTGGCGCGGATAGAAGCCGCCGTCGCAGCGGTGCGCACGCTGCCGTTTCCCTTCACCCTGACGGCCCGCGCGGAAAACTACCTGCACGGCAATCCGGACATCAACGACACCATTCGCCGTTTGCAGGCGTTCGCCGAGGCTGGCGCCGACGTGCTCTACGCTCCGGGTCTGAGGACGGCTGAAGAGGTCCTGGCGGTGGTGCGCGCAGTCGCGCCGAAACCGGTCAACGTGTTGATGTCCGGTGGCCTGAAACTGACCGTGCAGCAGCTGGAAGAAATGGGTGTGAAGCGGATCAGCACCGGCTCGGCGCTGGCTCTGGCGGCGTTTGGCGAGTTCTTCCGGGCTGCCGAGGAAATCCAGCAATCGGGCACGTTCGGCTTCACTTCGCGTTCGATGCCGTACGCCAAGGCCAATCAATTCTTCAAGGGTTGAGGCGGGGCGGGATCAGGCGGCGATGCGCAGGTTCTGCTGAACGATCGGGCGCACCCAGCCGTTATCGAAGTCCAGGGCTTTCTGCTGTTCGACGATTTCTTCCGGCGGGAGCGGCGGGTAAGGCTGCAGCAGATCCAGGTCGAACTCGGCAATCGGCAGGTACAACGGCTTTTTCTGCGGGGCAGGGCCCGGTTCCGGAATCGGCTGGCCGTTGTTGATCACGACCGGACGAACCCAGCTGCTGTCGAAATCCTGCTGCTTTTGCTGAGTCTTGATGGCTTCTGGCGGGAACGGAGGGTATGGCTCGGCCAGTGTCATGTCGATTTCGGCAATCGGCAGGAACAGCGGCTCAGGCGGGCGAACCGGAGTTTCCACCACGTTGCATTCGCGCTGGCTGATGATGTGCGCGTGCAGTTCGCTGCCGACTGTCGGTTCTTCAGGGCTTTGCAGATCAACCGGTGGGAATGTGCCGCAGGCCGGCACCACATCACTCGACTGTTCGGCCATCGCCTGGGCAAAGAAATCCTGCCACAGGTGACTGACGCCGCTCAGTGCTTGAGTGTTTTGACGGCTGAAATCGCCATGGGGCGAGATGTAGCCAATCGATGTGGGAAGAATGCCTGACATTTTTTTCGGTTGACGCTCAGCTCTGGCAAAATGCGCGTTGATTGGGTTATCGGCGGTTTTTGCCGATCCTTAACTTTTTTGAGCGTGTTTTCCATGATTGAGCAACCCGCGGCCTGCCGCATCCATGTCGAAGCCCTCGGCCCGACGTTTGAAGCGCAGGCCGAGCAGTGGGCGCAGCGCCTGAACCTGCCGTTGCAGGTGGCTGACGGCGAGTTCGCCCTGCAGGTCGGCGAGCAGGGTTTGCAACTGCAACAGCTGGGGCCGGATGCGCCGGGGCCGGTGCGGGTCGACTTCGTCGAGGGTGGCGCGGCGCATCGTCGGTTGTACGGCGGCGGCAGCGGTCAGATGATCGCCAAGGCGGTCGGCATCGCCCAGGGTGTGCGTCCGCGGGTGCTGGATGCCACGGCGGGGCTCGGGAAAGATGCGTTCGTGCTGGCGAGCCTGGGCTGCGAGATGAGCCTGATCGAGCGCCAGCCGCTGATCGGCGCCTTGCTGGAGGATGGCCTGGCCCGCGCGGCGGAAGATTTCGACGTGGCGCCGATCGTGGCGCGGATGACGCTGCTCAAGGGCAACTCCATCGACGTGATGCGTAACTGGGAGGGCGAGCCACCGCAGGTGATCTACCTCGACCCGATGTTCCCGCACCGTGAGAAAACCGCATTGGTGAAGAAGGAAATGCGCCTGTTCCGTCCGCTGGTGGGCGATGATCCGGATGCGCCGGCCCTGCTGGAAGCGGCGTTGGCGCTGGCCACGCACCGGGTAGTGGTCAAGCGCCCGCGCAAGGCGCCGTGCATCGAAGGGCCGAAGCCGAGTCATGCGCTGGACGGCAAGTCCAGTCGCTATGACATTTACCCGAAGAAAGCGCTCAAGGCCTGAGTCGCCGCATAAGAAAATCCCACGCATGGCGTGGGATTTTTGTTTTCAGGGGCGATAGGCCCGCATGAACAGCTCGACCACTTCCTGCACATGGCTTTCCGCTGCCTCGTCCGTCAGTGGTTCACCGCAGCCGTACAGCAGCCGGAAATTCCCCGCGCCCTTGATCAGGCAGAAGAAGTGCTCGGCGGCGTTGTGCGGGTTGTCGATGCTCAGCACGCCGGTTTCATGAATCCGCCGCAGCAAGCGCTCCATGCCTTGCACCATGCGCTGGGGACCGGCCTCGAAGAAGATCAGCGACAGCTTCGGATCCTGACTGCCCAGCGCCATGATCAGGCGATGCAGGTTCACCGACTCGTCGCTGTTGATCAGGTGATGAAAGCCTCTGGCAATGTTCAGCAACACATTTTCCACCGCGATGCCGTCCGGCAATTCGAAGAACAGCGGCGGCAATTGCTCCTCGCATTTGGCGACGACGGCGGCAGAAAACAGCGTTTCCTTGTCATTGAAATGGCTGTAGACCGTCAGCTTCGACACGCCAGCCTCGGCGGCCACCGCGTCCATGCTGGTGTTGGCATAGCCGTGACTCAGGAACAGGATTTTCGCCGCTTCGAGAATCGCCTGGCGCTTGGCCGGATCCTTCGGGCGGCCGGGGCCGTTTGGAGCTGAAAGATTGTTCGACATTCTTCGCTTTTAATACTGGACTGGTGAGTTTGCTATTAATAACATACCGGTCAGTATAATTATTCCAAGCCTCCTTAGCGAAAGGTCCTTCACCATGTTCCGCCATGCGTTGTCCTTTGCGGTGCCAGTCACTCTGGCGTTCTTATTGTCGGCATGTGGCAAGGAAGAGGTGACGCAAGTCAGCGTGCGACCGGCCATGGTGGTGCAGCCAGAGCCTTCGGCGCAGGCGATGGAAAGTTATCCGGGCGAGGTTCGTGCCCGGTATGAACCGGATCTGGCGTTCCGTATCGGTGGCAAAGTCAGCCGACGACTGGTCGAGGAAGGCCAGCGCGTGAAGGCTGATCAGCCGCTGGCCGAACTCGATCCGCAGGACGTGCGCCTGCAACTGGAAGCCACCCGCGCCCAGGTCACTGCCGCCGAAGCCAATCTGAATCTGGTGCGCGCCGAGCGTGACCGCTACAAGACTCTGATGGAACGGCAGATGGTCAGCCGCTCGGCCTACGACAATGCCGAAAACCTCTACCGCTCCGGCGAAGCCCGCCTCAAACAGATCAAAGCCGAATTCAACGTCTCGACCAATCAGGCCAGTTACGCCGTGCTGCGTGCGCCACAGGATGGCGTGGTCGCCAAACGCTCGGTAGAGGTCGGACAAGTGGTCGCCGCCGGGCAGACCGTTTTCACCCTCGCCACCGATGGTGAGCGTGAAGTACTGATCAGCCTGCCGGAACAGAGCTTCGGTCGCTTCAAGGTCGGCCAGCCAGTGTCGGTGGAGCTGTGGACTCAACAGAACCAGCGCTTCGCCGGGCAGATCCGCGAGCTGTCGCCGGCCGCCGATCCGAAATCCCGTACCTTCGCCGCGCGCATTTCATTCACCGCCGGCAAAGTCCCCGCAGAACTCGGCCAGAGCGCCCGGGTATTCGTGCAGACCGCCGACGTAATCCCGCTGTCGGTGCCGCTCTCGGCCCTGACCGCCGAAAACGGCGCGACCTATGTCTGGGTCGTCAGCGCCAACAACACCTTGAAAAAGACGCCCGTGCGCATCGGTCCGTTCGGTGAGAAAACCGTGCCGGTGCTCGAAGGCCTCAACGCCAGCGACTGGGTAGTGGCCGCCGGCGTGCATGTGCTGCTGGAAGGGCAGCAGGTGCGTCCCGTGGATCGCTCCAACCGTGTGGTCAATCTGGCGGACAAGGAGTAAGGCCCGATGCGCTTCAACCTTTCCGAATGGGCGCTGCGTAATCGCCAGATCGTACTGTTCCTGATGCTTCTGCTGGCCATCGTCGGCACCTTGTCCTACACCAAGCTGGGGCAGAGTGAAGACCCGCCGTTCACCTTCAAGGCCATGGTCATCCAGACCCGCTGGCCGGGCGCCACGGCGCAGGAAGTCTCGCGTCAGGTCACCGAGCGCATCGAAAAGAAACTGATGGAAACCGGCGAGTACGAACGCATTGTCTCGTTCTCCCGCCCCGGTGAATCCCAGGTCACATTCATTGCCCGCGACTCGATGCATTCGGTGGAGATCCCGGACCTCTGGTATCAGGTGCGCAAGAAGGTCAGCGACATTCGCCAGACCCTGCCACCGGGGATTCAGGGACCGTTTTTCAACGATGAATTCGGCACCACCTTCGGCAATATCTATGCGCTGACCGGCGACGGTTTCGACTACGCGGTGCTCAAGGATTATGCCGACCGCATCCAGATCCAGCTGCAGCGGGTCAAGGACGTGGGCAAGGTCGATCTGCTCGGGCTGCAGGACGAGAAGATCTGGGTCGAGCTGTCCAACGTCAAACTCGCCACGCTCGGCCTGCCGCTGGCAGCCGTTCAGCAGGCGCTTGAAGAGCAGAACGCAGTGTCCACCGCCGGGTTCTTCGAGACCGGCAGCGAGCGGTTGCAGCTTCGGGTTTCGGGGAATTTTCAGACAGTCGACGAGATCAGGAACTTCCCGATCCGCGTCGGTGATCGTACGTTCCGTATCTCTGATGTCGCTGATGTGCGGCGCGGTTTCAACGATCCACCGGCACCGCGCATGCGCTTCATGGGCGAAGACGCGATCGGGCTTGCGGTGGCGATGAAGGACGGTGGCGACATTCTGGTGCTGGGCAAGGCCCTGGAAGTCGAATTCTCCCGCATCCAGAAAAACCTGCCGGCCGGCATGCAGTTGCGCAAGGTGTCCGATCAGCCGGCGGCGGTGAAAAGTGGTGTTGGCGAGTTCGTCCAGGTGTTGGTTGAAGCGCTGGCCATCGTGTTGCTGGTGAGTTTCTTCTCCCTCGGCGTGCGCACCGGCATGGTGGTGGCGCTGACCATTCCGCTGGTGCTGGCGATGACGTTCGCCTGCATGTATTACCTCGGTATCGGCCTGCACAAGATTTCCCTCGGTGCGCTGGTGCTGGCGCTGGGCTTGCTGGTGGACGACGCGATCATCGCCGTGGAAATGATGGCGATCAAAATGGAGCAGGGTTTCGACCGGATCAAGGCGGCCAGTTACGCCTGGACCAGCACCGCGTTCCCGATGCTCACCGGCACGCTGATCACTGCCGCAGGCTTCCTGCCGATTGCTACCGCGCAGTCCGGCACCGGTGAATACACCCGCTCGATCTTCCAGGTTGTCACCATCGCGTTGCTCGCTTCATGGGTGGCGGCGGTGATGTTTGTGCCGTACCTCGGGGAAAAACTCCTGCCGGATCTGGCGAAAATTCACGCCGCCAAACACGGTTCGGGGGACGGACATCCGGACCCTTATGCCACACCGTTTTACCAGCGGGTTCGACGGCTGGTGGAATGGTGCGTGCGTCGGCGCAAAACGGTGATCGTGCTGACGGTGGGGCTGTTCGTCGCCTCGGTGATGCTGTTCAAGTTCGTCCCGCAGCAGTTCTTCCCGGCCTCCAACCGGCTGGAGCTGATGGTCGATCTGAAACTGGCCGAAGGCGCTTCGCTGGCCAACACCACCGCCGAGGTCAAGCGACTGGAAGCGATGCTCAAGGATCACGCCGGCATCGACAATTACGTGGCCTACGTCGGCACCGGATCGCCGCGTTTCTACCTGCCGCTGGATCAACAACTGCCAGCGGCGAGCTTCGCCCAGTTCGTCGTGCTGGCGAAAACCATCGAGGAGCGTGAGGCGCTGCGTACGTGGCTGATCGATACCTTGAACGAGCAATTCCCGGCCCTGCGCTCGCGGGTCACGCGGCTGGAAAACGGCCCGCCGGTCGGTTATCCGGTGCAGTTCCGTGTCACCGGCGAGCACATCGAAGAAGTCCGGGCCCTGGCGCGGAAAGTCGCGGCCAAGGTTCGCGAGAATCCACATGTGGTGAACGTGCATCTGGACTGGGAAGAGCCGAGCAAGGTCGTGTACCTGAACATTGATCAGGATCGCGCCCGGGCACTGGGTGTGAGCACGGCGAATCTGGCGAAATTCCTCCAGAGTTCGCTGACCGGTTCCAGCGTCAGCCAGTACCGCGAAGACAACGAATTGATTGAAATCCTCCTGCGCGGCACCGTGCACGAGCGCACCGAACTGTCGCTGCTGCCGAGTCTGGCAGTGCCGACCGACAACGGTCGCAGCGTTGCGCTGTCGCAGATTGCCACGCTGGAATATGGCTTCGAGGAAGGCATCATCTGGCACCGCAACCGGCTGCCGACCGTGACCGTGCGTGCGGACATTTACGGCAAAGAGCAGCCGGCGTCGCTGGTCAAACAGATCATGCCGACCCTCGATCCGATTCGCGCTGAATTGCCTGACGGTTATCTGCTGGATGTCGGCGGCACCGTCGAGGATTCCGAGCGCGGGCAGAAGTCGGTGAATGCCGGTGTGCCGATGTTCATTGTCGTGGTGCTGACGTTGCTGATGGTGCAGCTGCGCAGTTTCTCGCGCACGGCGATGGTGTTTCTGACGGCACCGCTAGGGTTGATCGGGGTGACGCTGTTTCTGTTGGTGTTCCGTCAGCCGTTCGGGTTTGTGGCGATGCTCGGGACGATTGCGCTGTCGGGGATGATCATGCGCAACTCGGTGATTCTGGTGGATCAGATCGAGCAGGATATTGCGGCGGGGCTCAGGCCTTGGCAGGCGATCATCGAAGCGACGGTGCGGCGGTTCCGGCCGATTGTGTTGACGGCGCTGGCGGCGGTGCTGGCGATGATTCCGTTGTCGCGCAGTGTGTTTTTCGGGCCGATGGCGGTGGCGATCATGGGGGGGTTGATTGTGGCGACGGCTCTGACGCTTTTGTTTTTGCCGGCGTTGTATGCGGCTTGGTTCCGGGTTCGTCGGGACGGGTGATTTGGTTTGTTGAGCGTGGCGGCCTGCGGGCCCGCCAGGCTCTGGGTGTTCTTTGTGAATATCCGTTGCTTCGGGTGCTGCCGCTGGCGGTTCCGCTCTTACAGCGGCTCACTTTTTCAAACGCCAAAAAGTAAGCAAAAGGCTGGGCCCCGGCGTTCGGCACCTCGCTTTGGCTCGGTGTTCCTTCGTTCCGGGATTCATCCGGGGGCATCGCCTCCGGTTTGCTTCGCTGCACCTCCTCTCGATGTGTTCGACTGCGTCGAACGGCGCTTCGCGCCTACCCCCGGATAAATCCCTCCACTCAGCCTGCCGAAGGGGCCGGCACGTCAAGAGCGGTACTCGAGCTAACGCTCATTGTGTTTGAGTGGTTGTGGGTTGTGGGGGCTCCTACAGCTTTTTCAGAATTCTCTGATATTGAGGACGTCCGGTCTTGGGTGTTGTACTCGATCCTCTGTTTTTATGAGTGATCGAGAGGTTTTTTGTGAAGAAGCCGCCGGTATTGAAAGGACGGTCCGATCCGGTATTCGATTTGTTGGCGCGGGCGCCTCACAAGCAGCATCTGGTGGATTATCTGGCGCTGCTCAAGCCTCTTGATGATCGGGGGCGTTATTTGCCTTTTGAGGATTTGCGCTATCGCTGGGCGCCGGGGCTGGATGCTCGTTTGTGTTGGGCGTTGGTGAAGAGGGCGAGGGCTGCGCAGTACGTCAATCTCCTGCCGTTGGGCGAGCCGCCGCAGTGGGGCAAGTATTTGCTGACGCCATCGGCACGGAAAACCCTTTCGGCCGTCGATCTGCAGACGACTTCCGCTTCGCTGGAATGCATGACCGGGCAGATCGGCGAACGGTCGCATTTCAGTTATTTGCTCAATGATCTGATCGAAGACGAAGTGGTCGCCAGCAGCCAGTTGGAAGGTGCGGCCACGACCACGCGAGTTGCCAAGGACATGCTCAAGTATCAACGGCAGCCGCGCACGCCGGATGAGCGCATGGTCATGGGCAATTACAGGATGATGAATTTCGCCTGGGAAAACCGTTACCAGCCCTTGAGCGTCGACTTGATCGCGGCAATGCATCGGGTGGGCGTCGAGGGGATCGATGACGCGCAATACAGTCCCGGTTTTTTCAGGACGAACGATGAAGTGGTGGTACAGGATGGCGAGGGCAACACGGTGCATACACCGCCGCCGGCTGTCGGGCTGGTGATGCGTTTGCAGAGGCTCGTACGCTGGATCAATCAGCCACTCGGTTCACCTCAAGAAAGGGACTACCTGCACCCGTTGATCAAGGCGATCACGCTGCATTTTTCTCTGGGCTACGAACATCCGTTTCGCGATGGCAACGGACGGGTTGCGAGGGCGTTGTTCTACTGGTTCATGTTCAAACACGAGTTTTCGGCATTTCGCTACATTGCGATCAGTCCTTTGCTGCGCAACGCACCGGTGAAGTACGGACGTTCGTATTTGCACAGCGAGGCCGACGAACTGGATCTGACGTATTTCATCGAGTTCCAGTGTTCGGTGATTCAGCGTGCAGTCAGTCGCTTCACGGACGTCTACCGCAAAAGCCTGGCGTACACGGAAGACTTTGAGCGGTGGCTGATGGCGTCGGGTTTTTTCGAGCGGCTGACGCAAAGACAGCGGGCGCTGTATCAGGTGGCCAAGAGTGGAGTGGCGAAGGAATTTACGGCGAGCAATGTGAAGGAGCACTTGGGCTGTTCTTGCAGCACGGCGATGTCAGCCCTGAATGGGCTGGTCGAGTTGCAGGTCTTCGAGAAAAGGAAAATGGGCAGCGAGTGGGTGTTCTTTTTACGCAGTCCAGCCAGTGAGTTGAAGGACGGGAGCGAGTTGTCTCGCTCCCGTGCAGCGTCGGCCTAGAGGCTGCCAAACACCTTCTTCGCCAGACTCGTCGCCGCAGCGGCCGGGTTCTTGCGGATGGTTTCTTCTTGTTTGCCGATCATCTCGAACAGGCCGTTCAGTGCCTGTTCGGTGACGTAGTTTTCGACATTGGCGCTTTTTGCATCCACTACGCCCAACGTTGCAGCCTGGCCGGCGAAGGCGTTGTATTTCTGCGCCACGCCGACTTTGTCGGTCGCCTGTTTGACGATCGGCAGGAACTTGGCGCGGATCTGTTCGCGGCTGGATTTGTCCAGGTATTGGGTGGCGGAGTCGTTGCCACCGCTGAGGATGCCTTTGGCGTCGGCCACGCTCATTTTCTTCACGGCGTCGACCAGGATCGGCTGGGCCTGGGTCACGGCGGTTTCCGCGGCCTTGTTCATGGCGGTTTCCAGCTCGTCGACCTGGGCGCCCATGCCGAACGCTTTCATCTTGCCGGCGACTTTGCCGAGTTTGCCCGGCAGCTCGATTTTCACGTCCGGGTTATTGCTGAAGCCGCCCGGCGTGCCAAGTTGTTTGACGGCCAGTTGCGCACCTTGGGTCAGGGCGTCCTTGAGGCCGCCGGTGGCGTCGCCTTGCGACAGGTCGCTCAGTGACAGGGCCATAGCGTTGGCGGAGATCATCAGGCCCGCGCACAGGCCGGCGAAGCGAAGGGTTGGACGGAGCATGAAAGCTTCCTTGTTCAAAAGAATTAGCGGGCGGCGTCGACGCGGATCTTCAGCGGCTGCGGATCCTTGCCATCAAGCTGCACGGCATGGTTTTCGGTGGTGATGAACATCAGCTCGCCGTTGACTTCGATGCGTGCGCTGACCGAATAGCGGTGGCCGGGTTTGACCTGGGCCGGATCGTAGCTCAAGTGGAATGGCAGTGGCACCTGGCCTTTGACCGGGCCTTTCTGTTCGTCGAGCACTACCGCCGGAGCATCGGCCAGCGAGACGTCCTGCAGGCTTACGCTCAAGGTTGCGCTCGGTGGCAGGGCGATGCGTTGCAGGTAGAACACTTCACCGTCGAGGCTGGCTTTGCCGGCTGGCGAGGTCGATTGGCAGGCGCTGAGCAATGTGGCGGCGGCCAGCAGGGATAGTTTTTTCATCGGAAATCTCCGTATCGACGGCGCCAGAAGAAGCCTGGCGCCTGTAGGAATTTAGTCGCTCTGCGCAGGGGTGGCGGGCTGATCGGCTGCATCTTCACTGCGATGCAACGCCACCTGACGGATCGACAAGCGAATCTCCGCCGGCAACACCCGTTTGGCTGCGCCTTCGGCCAGTTCGCCGAGCAGTTCGTGGTAGCTCAATTTGCCCGCTTCGTCGCGACGCAACACGTCGAGGTCGAGCATGGTCTGGATGAAGTGGCGGAACAGGCTCTTGTCGAAGAACTCCGGTGCGTTCAGGCCATGCAGGATCGACAGGCGTTGGGCCATGACCGTGCACAGGTCTTCCAGCTCTTCGGCGCTGATGGTGTTCTGGCCTGCGTTGAGCAGCAACGACACGGTCATGTAGAAGCGTTGCAGGGTCTGGGCGATGCTCTTCGACAGCAGGGTCAGCAGCACGAAATGCCGCGAGCTTGGCGCCGGACGCAGGTACACGTCTTTCTCGAAGCGCAGCAGGCCTTGTTCGACGAACGCTTCCAGCCACTGATCGATCACCGCGTCCAGTTCGTCCAGGGTCCAACGGATGAACAGCTCCGATTGCAGGTACGGATACAGCGCGCGGGTGTAGCGCAGGATCTGTTCGCGGCTCATGCGCGATGCACTCTGGAAGAAGCTCGCCAGCAGCGCCGGCAGGGCGAAGATGTGCAGCACGTTGTTGCGGTAGTAAGTCATCAGGACGGCGTTCTGCTCGTCCAGATACAGAATCTTGCCCAGCGCATCATTCTGCTCGGACAGCAGGTCCATGTCCTTCACGTGTTCGATCAGCGCCCGGCCATCGCCCTCCGGCAACGTGGTATGCGGCGAGTACGGGACTTTGCGCAGCAGCGCCAGGTACAGATCCAGCACCCGCGCCATGGCCCGATCGTCGAGCGCCAGCCGGGTGGTCGACAGCAGCGCCAGCGCCACCAGATTCACCGGGTTGATCGCCGCCGCTTCGTTCAGATGCTGCGCGACTTTCTCGCCGAGGCGATTGGTGGTTTCGTTGAGCCACGCGGGTTTGTACTGTGGGCCGAGTTCCTGCTGACGCCAGCCCGGTTGTTCGCTGTCGAGGAATTCCGCGAGCTTGATCGGTTCGCCGAAGTTCACCGCCACCTGGCCGAAGCGCTGCTTGAGCGCGCCGATGACTTTGAAGATGTCGAAAATCGACTCTTTCTTCTTGCTCGCACCGCGCAGTTCGCCGAGGTAGGTACGACCTTCAAGTACGCGCTCATAGCCGATGTACACCGGCACGAACACGATCGGCATCCGCGACGAACGCAGGAAACTGCGCATGGTGATCGCCAGCATCCCGGTTTTCGGTTGCAGCATGCGGCCGGTACGCGAGCGGCCGCCCTCGACGAAGTATTCGACCGGGAAGCCTTTGGTGAACAGGGTGTGCAGGTATTCGTTGAACACCGAGGTGTACAGCGGGTTGCCCTTGAACGTGCGGCGCATGAAGAACGCACCGCCACGGCGCAGCAGGCTGCCGATCACCGGCATGTTGAGGTTGATCCCGGCGGCAATGTGCGGAGGGGTCAGGCCGTTGCGAAACAGCAAGTACGACAGCAGCAGATAGTCGATGTGGCTGCGATGGCACGGCACGTAGATCACTTCGTGACCCTGGGCGACCTTCTGCACGCCTTCGATGTGATTGACCTTGATCCCGTCGTAGATCTTGTTCCAGAACCAGCTCAGCACCACTTCCAGAAAACGGATTGCGGTGTAGGTGTAGTCCGAGGCGATCTCGTTGCCGTAGCGCAGGGCCTGGGCCTTGGCTTTTTCCGGGGAGATGTTTTCGCGTTCGGCTTCGTCGAGGATCGCTTGCTTGACCAGTGGCTGGTTGAGCAGGCCCTTGACCAGGTTACGGCGGTGGGAAATGTCCGGGCCGATCACCGCAGCCTTGAGGTTGCGGAAGTGCACCCGCAGGATCCGCTGGGCCATCCGCACGGTGCGCTCGTGGCCCTTGTTGTGTTCTATCAGCTCGCGCAGGTGGATCGGTGCTGAGAATTGCACGCGGGTCTTGCGGCCCAGAATCATGATGCTCAGCAGGCGGCGCAGGCGCCCGGTGACCGCCCAGCTGTCGGCGAACAGCAATTTCCACGGGCTGTTCTCGCTGTCCGGCGACTGGCCCCAGAACACACTGACCGGAATGATCTGCGCGTCTTCGGCGGCATTCTGGCTCAGGGCGCTGACCAGTCGGGTCAGGGTCGGCGGCGCACCGCGCTTGTCCTGGCGGCCGAGCCAGTCCGGGTCCGGCGTCAGGTAGAAGAACGCCGCCGGCTCCAGCAGATTTCCGACTGACACCGGCAGCACCGGGCGCGGCAAACCGGCCTTGGTGCATTCGGTGTCGACCACCGCCAGATCGGTCAGCGATGGGTTTTGCAGGACGTAGAACACCGGACGACTGCGGTCGAGGTTGAGGGTGAACGACGACTGGTTGATCGTCTCGGAGCGAACCCAGAGATACAACAGTCGGCGCAAGGTGCCAAACACAAGACGGCGGAACGGGGAACGGGTCATACGGCTTCTGCATGAGTGGATAAACCGAGCGTTTGCTCGGGCGGTCGACAGTTTGCCGGATTACTCGAAAATCGGCAAAAAAGCGGCGAAGTAATCTCCTGTTGAGAGTTTTGTCGCCTGTCATATACTCGGCGCTCTGTCGCCGGGGCCCTTTTATGGACGTCGGACGCAGGCTGACGTTCCGCAAAGGCTTTCCTGCGAAAAGCCTGTTCAATAATAAAAAAGGAGTATGAACAGATGGCAACACGTGAAACCGGCAACGTGAAGTGGTTCAACGACGCCAAGGGCTACGGCTTCATTCAGCGCGAAGACGGGGTGGACGTGTTCGTGCACTACCGCGCGATCCGCGGCGAAGGCCACCGTTCGCTGACCGAGGGTCAGCAGGTTGAATACGCGGTGGTGGAAGGGCAGAAGGGCTTGCAGGCCGAGGATGTTGTAGGCCTGTAATGATCGTTCCCGCGCTCTGCGTCCGCCGTGGGTCGCAGAGCGTGGGAGTGTTCAGCGTCAGGCAGTTTTCCAGGTGATCTCTTCTTCACCGTCTTCGCTGATGCGAATCCAGCGATCCGCCGTTTCCTCACCTTCTTCCTCGACCCACGTCCCCGGCGCGCAGCGCACTTCGACGTTCAGCGCGGCAAAGGCTGCGCGGGCGCAGGCGATGTCGTCGTCCCATGGGGTCGCATCGCTTTCCAGGTACAGGCTGTTCCACTTGCCCACGGCTTTTGGCAGCCAGGTCACCGGGATGTTGCCGGCCTTGCACTTGTAGGTCTGACCTTTCTGTACCCAGTCGCTGCACGGGCCAAGGGCGGCGCCCAGCCAGGCGGAAATGGCCTTGTGGTCGACGTCGGCGTCTTTCAGGTAAATCTCGATGTCCGGTTGGCGCATGGATATCCTCACTGCGGGTCTGAAAAATCCATTCGCGGATTTAGCCGGCCCCGGGTCGTTGCCCGGGACCAAAAGTTATTGAAGAACGAAATAATCGTAGCGCATCGACACAGTGGTCACGAACGGCTCGGGCTGTTCGATCACTGCGGCACGGCGTTCGGCACTGGCGCGCCAGCCGTGGGGCGTCATCGCCAGCAGGTTGGCGCGATCCTCGGGCTTGTCCAGCGTCAGTTTGAATTCGAGGGTTTCACTGTGCGCCAGCGCCATGCCTTCCGGCACCAGGGCCAGGTGCTTGTCGTCGGTGTACTCGCGCACTTCGTCGTACAGGCGTTCGCGCAGTTCCATCAGATGGCCGCTGGTCGGGCCGACCTTCATCAGGCCGCCGCCGACGCTGAGCAGACGCTTGGCTTCTTCCCAATCCAGTGGACTGAAGACGCTGGCCAGAAACTGGCAGCTGCCGGAGGCCAAAGGCACCCGGGCCATGCTGGCGATCAACCAGGTCAGCGCCGGATTGCGTTTGCAGGCGCGTTTGACCGCTTCCTTCGAAATATCCAGCGCGTAACCGTCAGCATCCGGCAAGGCCTCTGCGATCTGCGCGGTGTAATAACCCTCGCCACAACCGATATCGACCCAGCGGGCCGGCGCATAACTCGCCGCCAGTTCCGCCAGACGCTTGGCTACCGGCGCATAGTGGCCGGCGTTCAGGAAGTCGCGGCGGGCCTCGACCATCGCCTGATTGTCGCCAGGGTCGCGACTGTTCTTGTGCTGCACCGGCAACAGGTTCAGGTAACCCTGGCGCGCACGGTCGAAGCGGTGGCCGGCGGGGCAGACCACACCGTTGTCCACCGCGTTCAGCGGTTCACTGCAGATCGGGCACGCGAGCATCAGGCGAGCAACTTGATCAGGGTCTGGTAGTAGATCTCGGTCAGCACGTCGAGGTCGGCCGCCAGCACGCGCTCGTTGACCTGGTGGATGGTCGCGTTGACCGGGCCCAGTTCAACAACCTGCGTACCCATGGTCGCAATGAAACGGCCATCGG
Source organism: Pseudomonas sp. GW822-FHT03F08 (assembly GCF_058801265.1). NCBI lineage: Bacteria > Pseudomonadati > Pseudomonadota > Gammaproteobacteria > Pseudomonadales > Pseudomonadaceae > Pseudomonas > Pseudomonas sp. GW822-FHT03F08. The sequence goes on from NZ_JBXANC010000007.1 coordinate 38,486, forward strand.
AGGTGCCGCCGCTGGTGGACGCCTTGGTCTCGCGACCGGTGATCTGCTTGATGCTCGACGACACCGCGTCGAGCAGCGCGCCCGGCTCGGTGAGGAACGGCAGACCGGACAGCGCCCAGTCGATGTGCCAGTCCAGGCCATGCTTGTCGAGGATGTCGGCGACGCGTTTCTGCAGGCCTTCGACCGTCGATTCGGTGGAGAAACGGAAGTTGAACAACGCCACCAGATCGCCCGGAATCACGTTGGTCGCGCCGGTGCCGGAGTTGACGTTGGAAATCTGGAAACTGGTCGGCGGGAAGAAGTCGTTGCCGTGATCCCAATGCTCGGCGGCCAGCTCGGCCAGAGCCGGGGCAGCGAGGTGGATCGGGTTCTTCGCCAGGTGCGGATAGGCCACGTGGCCCTGCACGCCGCGTACGGTCAGTTTGGCGCCGAGGGAGCCGCGACGACCGTTCTTCACCACGTCGCCCACCAGGGTAGTGCTCGATGGTTCGCCGACGATGCACCAGTCCAGACGCTCGTTACGGGCGGCCAGACGCTCGACCACAGCCTTGGTGCCGTGATGCGCCGGGCCTTCTTCGTCGCTGGTGATCAGGAACGCAACCTTGCCCTTGTGATCCGGGTAGTCGGCGACGAAGCGCTCGGCCGCCACGGTCATCGAGGCCAGGCTGCCTTTCATGTCCGCCGCGCCACGGCCGCAGAGCATGCCGTGTTCGTCGATCACTGCGTTGAACGGGTCGATCTGCCACGCGGTCACCGGGCCGGTCGGCACCACGTCGGTGTGACCGGCGAAGCACAGCACCGGGCCGTCGTGTTTGCCGTGGATCGCCCAGAAGTTATCCACATCTTCGATGCGCATCGGCTCCAGGGTGAAACCGGCATCGCCCAGGCGCTGCATCATCTGCTTCTGGCAATCGGCGTCGACCGGCGTCACGGACGGACGGCGGATCAGGTCGATGGCGAGTTGGAGGGTCGGCGAAAGGTCGGCGTGGGCCGTCATGGAAAACTCCGGATGCTTGAAATTGGGCAAGGGCCAATGGGGGAGCCAGCCTGCTGGCGATGGCGGTGTGTCAGTCAACATAAAGGCTGATTGTTACATTGCCATCGCGAGTCAGCTCGCTCCCACAGGGTTGGATATCACGCCAAGCCCCGCAAAATGGCGGTTATCTTAAAGCAAAACGGCGACCATTGGCCGCCGTTTAGTGCATCGCAGAGGATTTAGACGGCCGGTGCCGGTTCAGGCGTCGGCGCCGGTTTCGGCAGCGACGACAGGAACGCCATGATCAGCGCCGCCACGTACGGCAGCGACTGCACCAGCAGCATGGTCACCCAGAAGCGCATGTCGTTGCTCGGCAGGCCCTGCACCAGGAAGATCCCCAGCGCCGCGCCCCACAACAGCAGCATGATGAACAGCTCCTCCCGGGCTTCGGAAATCGCCACCCAGAAGCCATGGTTGTCAGCGTTTTTCGGCGTGCGGAAGAACGGAATGCTGCTGGTGAAGAAGCCGTACAGCACCGCTTTGGCGATGGTGTGCGACAACGCCAGACCGGCCAGTGCCGCGCAGAACGCATCCTTCAGGTTCACGCCCACGGCGCGACGGTACAGGAAGATGATCTTGCCGACCTTGAACACAAACAGCGCCAGCGGCGGGATTGCGAAAATCAGCAGCGGCGGATCGACCCGTTGCGGCACGATGATCATTGCCGCCGACCACAACAGCGCGCCGACAGTGAAGAAGATGTTCATGCCGTCCGCGACCCACGGCAGCCAGCCCGCGAGGAAGTGGTAACGCTGGCCACGGGTCAGCTCGGTGTCCTTGCCGCGCAGCAGGCTGCCGGTGTGACGCTTGATGATCTGGATCGCACCGTAGGCCCAGCGGAAACGCTGCTTCTTGAAGTCGATGAAGGTGTCCGGCATCAGACCCTTGCCGTAACTGTCGTGGTAATACGCCGCCGACAGGCCTTTCTCGAATACGCGCAGACCGAGTTCGGCGTCTTCACAGATACACCAGTCGGCCCAGCCCAGTTCTTCGAGCACCGAGCGACGGGTCATGGTCATGGTGCCGTGCTGGATGATCGCGTCGCGGTCGTTGCGGGTCACCATGCCGATGTGGAAGAAGCCTTTGTATTCGGCGTAGCAGAGCTTCTTGAAGGTGGTTTCGTTCTGGTCGCGGTAGTCCTGCGGCGACTGCACCACGGCGATTTTCGGGTCGGCGAAGTGCGGCACCATGTGCTTGAGCCAGTTCGGGTGCACGCAGTAGTCGGAGTCGATCACCGCGATCACTTCGGCGTCCTTGGCGGTGTGCGGGATCAGGTAGTTCAGCGCACCACCCTTGAAACCGGCCAGGGGCGAGACGTGGAAGAACTTGAAGCGCGGGCCGAGGGTTTCGCAGTAGTCGCGCACCGGTTCCCAGACCGCCGGATCCTTGGTGTTGTTGTCGATGATCAGGACTTCGAAGTCCGGATAGTCGAGGTTGGCCAGGGCGTCGAGGGTCTGTTTGACCATCTCCGGCGGCTCGTTGTAGCAAGGCACGTGAATCGAGACTTTCGGGCGGTAGTCCGAGTCGCCGACCACCGGCAGGAATTCACGGCGACGCTTGTGAATCCACACGGCCTCGGCCAGTTCGTGGGCCTCGGTCAGCAGCACGATGAACACCCCGAGCGCACCAAGCGCCAGCAGGAAACCCACCGTCAGGCTGAACCACGTGCTGTATTGCTGACTGTAGTCGTAACCGATCCACACCAACACCGAACCGCACAGGAACGCGATAAACGTCAGGAACGTACGGCCGCGCTGGCGCAGGGCCGAGCCGTCAATCATCAGCAGGGTCAGCGACAACAGCGCCAGCACCACCGAGCCGATGGCCAGCACGCGCCATTGCGGGATCGCCACCACCGGGCCTTCGAAGTTGAACTTCTGCTGGCGCGCGGCGTTGAACACGCCCCAGTAAGCGCCGACCGAACCTTCGTCGCTGGCCTTCCACGGCTGGTCAAACGCTTCGATCACGAAGTAGTTGAAGCCCTGGCGGTTGAGTTTGTTGACCAGCGTGCGCAGGTAGATCGCCTGATCCGCCGGCGACGCATCGGCGCCACCGCGCATGCGGCCGTTGCTCGGCCAGCCCACTTCGGACAGCAGCAGCGGTTTTTTCGGGAACATCTTTTTCAGGTCGCGGGCGCGGTCGAAAACGAACTGCCCGGCCTTGTCCACCGGAATGAACTCCCAGTAAGGCAGAACGTGCGCGGCGATCAGGTCGACGTGCTTGGCCAGTTCCGGGTGCTCTTCCCAGACGTGCCACTGTTCGGAAGTGGTCACCGGCACTTTCACTGCTGCACGTACGCGGTCGAGCAGCACGCTCAGTTGTTCGGCGGTGATTTCCTTGCGGAAGATCGCTTCGTTACCGACCACCACGCGCACCACGCTGCGCGAGGTATTGGCCAGTTCGATGGCGCGGGTGATTTCGCGCTCGTTGCGTTCCTGGTCCGGGCTGATCCAGATCCCCAGTGTCACGCGCAGGCCGAACTCTTCAGCCAGTTTCGGGATGTCCTGCAGGGAACCGTCGACCGAGTAGATGCGGATGTTGTCCGTCAGCTTGCTCATGATCTCCAGGTCGCGGCGCATTTCATCGTCGGACGGATACTGATCCTTCTGCGGGAACTGTCCTTGCTGGAACGGTGAATAGGAGAAGCCGGAGATCTGCTCCGGCCAGTTCGGCGCGGAGACGGGGCGGTTGATCAGCGCCCAGAAACCGGTGAACAGGGCGGCGATTGCCAGAACCACCACCAGGTTGAGTCCAAATTTACGCGATGACATAGCTGTGTCGGGTTCCAAGGTCTGTGGAACGAAGGGTCGGCTGGTTGACGCCTGAGGGCGCGCATCCTACACCGGCAGTTCGCCGAGTCCTACAACAGACAGGGAAATGCCGGACATTGGGCAATCCAACCTGACTTAAGTTCTTTCGTTTCAGCATGTAAGGCAAATCTTTGTTACGCACAGCTTTAATTAAAGCAGGCAGGTTCACCGTTCATAGCGCAAAGATGCTCTTGGCCGCCGACGGCCCTATAATGCGCGCCGGTTTTTGGGGTAATGGTCATGAGTACAGAAGATCCGCGGTTTGCAGGCATCGCCCGTTTGTATGGCGTCGAGGGGATGGAGCGCTTGCGCGCCGCCCACGTGGCGATTGTCGGCGTTGGCGGCGTCGGTTCCTGGGCGGCGGAAGCCATGGCCCGTTGCGGGGTGGGCGAGATTTCGCTGTTCGACCTCGACGATGTCTGCGTCAGCAATGCCAACCGGCAGCTGCATGCGCTGGACAGCACGGTCGGCAAACCCAAGGTCGAGGTGATGGCCGAGCGTCTGCGCGGGATCAACCCGGACTGCAAGGTGCACGCCGTGGCGGACTTCGTCACCCGCGACACCATGGCCGAATACATCACGCCGAACATCGACTGCGTGATCGACTGCATCGATGCGGTCAACGCCAAGGCGGCGCTGATCGCCTGGTGCAAGCGCCGCAAGATCCAGATCATCACCACCGGCGGTGCCGGCGGGCAGATCGATCCGACGTTGATTCAGGTCTGCGACCTCAACCGCACCTTCAACGATCCACTGGCCTCGAAAGTGCGTTCTACGTTGCGCCGCGACTACGGCTTCTCGCGCACCGTGACCCGTCACTACAGCGTGCCGTGCGTGTTCTCCACCGAACAGCTGCGTTATCCGAAACCGGACGGCAGCATCTGCCTGCAAAAGAGTTTTGTCGGCGACGGCGTGAAGCTGGACTGCGCCGGTGGATTTGGCGCGGTGATGATGGTGACGGCGACGTTCGGCATGGTCGCGGCGACCAAGGCTGTGGACAAGATTGTGGCGGGCGTCCGGCGGCCGGCGGATCGGGTCAAGCCTCAGGCTTGACCAGTGACCGATCGTTCCCACGCTCCGCGTGGGAATGCAGCCCGGGACGCTCCGCGTCCCAAATCAAGAGCCGAACGCGGAGCGTCCGTTGAGGCATTCCCACGCAGACGGTTCGACGCCTCGACGTGGGAACGATCAGTTAGGGGCGAGTTCACGCATCCGCTGCAACACGGCATTCAAGCCATTGCTGCGCGACGGCGACAACTGTCGCGACAGCCCCAGTTGATTGAACCAGTCCGGCAGATCCACCTGCTGCAACTCGCCGGCGGTCAAACCGTTGACCCGCAGCAGCAACAGCGCCACCAACCCGCGAATCATCCGCGCATCGCTGCTCGCCGCGAACTGCCAGTGACCGTCGCGCAACTCGCCGACCAGCCACACCTGGCTTTCGCAGCCATGCACCCGGTTGGCATCACACTTGTCCGCATCGCTCAACGGCGGCAGACGATCCCCGAACTGCATCAGCAGCCGCGCCCGCTGTTCCCAACCGGCCGCATTCTGAAACGTTTGCAGCGCTTCGGCGGCCTCGACCGGCAGGCTCATCGTAACAACTCCAGTGACTGATCCAGCGCTTCAAAGAACCGCTCCAGATCCTCGGAATCGTTGTACAGCGCCAGCGACACACGAATCGCGCCGGCCAGCTCAAAGCGTTTGAGCAGCGGCATCGCGCAGTGGTGCCCGGCACGTACGGCAATGCCCTGTTCAGTCAGCAAATGCGCCAGATCGGCGTTATGCACGCCTTCGACGACAAAACTGGCCAGCGCCAGTTGTGGCTTGCCCAGCAGACGGATGCCATTGCGGGCGGCGAGGCCACGCAACAGGTAATCGTGCAGCGCGGCTTCGTGGGCGGATACGGCGTCCAGATCCAGACCGGCGAGGTAGTCGAGGGTCGCGCCAAGGCCGATCACGCTGGCAATCGGCGGTGTGCCCGCCTCGAAGCCCAGCGGGGCAGGGCGGAAGCGCGCGTCGTGGTAATTGGCTTCCAGCACCATCTCGCCACCGAACTGCCACGGGCGCAGTTGCTCGAGCGCTTCGTTGCGCCCGAACAGCACGCCAAGGCCATCGGGACCGTACAGCTTGTGGCTGGAAAATACGTAAAAGTCGCAACCCAGGGCCTGCACGTCATGCCGGCCGTGAACCACGCCTTGAGCGCCATCGACCACGGTCAGCGCGTTCTGCGCCTTGGCCATCGCCAGCAATGCAGGCAAGGGTTGCCAGGCTCCGAGCACGTTGGACAACTGGCTGACCGCCAGCAGACGTATGCGCGGGCCGATCAGGTGAACGGCGGCGGTGAGGTCGATCACCCCGTCATCGTCCAGCGGCAGGATCACCAGTTTGAGTTCGCGACGTTGTGCCAGTTGCTGCCAAGGCAGCAGGTTGGCGTGATGCTCCAGGGCGCTGATGACAATTTCATCGCCCGGATGGAAAAGATGTTCCAGGCCGTAAGCCAGGAGATTCAGCGCGCTGGTGGCGCCGTGGGTGAAGATGATCTGCCCGCTGTCACCGGCATTCAGCCACTGGGCAACCTTCAGGCGACTGTCCTCGAACGCCTGCGTGGCATGGGCGCCGGGCAGATGCTGGGCACGATGCACGTTGGCCGCGCCATTGGCGTAGTAATGCGCCAGTGCGTCAAGCAGGGCCTGGGGTTTTTGCGTGGTGGCGGCGTTGTCCAGATAGGTCTGGTCTTGCCGTTGCAGGGCGGCGATGGCCGGGAAATCGGCGCGCCAGGGGGAGGGAATCATCATGCTTTCGAGCCCTGGTGAACTTGGGCGGGTGTACGCCAAACCCTGTGGAAGCGAGCACGCCCGCTCCCACAGAAGGATTACGCGGCGCTTAGTTGTGAGCGTGCAGCGCTTCGTTCAGTTCGATCGCCGATTTGTGGGTCTTGCATTCCACGGCACCGGTTTCCGAATTGCGACGGAACAGCAGGTCGGTCTGACCGGCCAGTTCACGGGCCTTGACCACTTTGACCAGGTTGTTGTGCTCGTCCAGCAGCGCCACCTTGGTGCCGGCGGTCACGTACAGGCCCGACTCGACGGTGTTGCGGTCGCCCAACGGGATACCGATACCGGCGTTGGCGCCGATCAGGCAGCCTTCGCCGACCTTGATCACGATGTTGCCGCCGCCCGACAGGGTGCCCATGGTCGAGCAGCCGCCGCCCAGGTCCGAACCCTTGCCGACGAACACGCCAGCGGAGACGCGGCCTTCGATCATGCCCGGGCCTTCGGTACCGGCGTTGAAGTTGATGAAACCTTCGTGCATCACGGTGGTGCCTTCGCCCACGTAGGCGCCCAGACGCAGACGTGCGGCGTCAGCGATACGCACGCCGGCCGGAACCACGTAGTCGGTCATTTTCGGGAACTTGTCCACCGAGAACACTTCCAGCAGCTCGCCGCGCAGACGGGCTTCGAGCTGCAGCTCGGCCAGTTCGCTCAGGTCGATGGCGCCCTGGCTGGTCCAGGCAACGTTTGGCAGCAGCGGGAAGATCCCGGCCAGGCTCACGCCGTGCGGCTTGACCAGACGATGGGACAGCAGGTGCAGCTTGAGGTAAGCCTCAGGCGTGGAAGTCAGTTGCGCGTCTTCGGCCAGCAGGGTGGCGACCAGCGGCTTGTGGCTTTCGGCCAGGCGTGTCAGCAGCTTGCCTTGTACCGCGTCGATGCCTTTCACGGCTTCAGCCAGTTGGGCGGCTTGTGCGGTGGTGAAGGTGATGGCCTGGTTGCCTTCGGTGTAACCGAGGATCGGTGCAACGGCAGCGACCAGCTCGGCCGAAGGATTGAGCAGCGGCTGAGCGTAGAACACTTCCAGCCATGCGCCTTGACGGTTCTGGGTGCCGACGCCGAAGGCAATACTGAACAGGGAATTGGACATGTGAATACCTCTACAAAAAGTGACGGGCTGCTTACTTGAGGGCGGCCGCGTAGATATCTGGCTTGAAGCCAATCAGGGTTCGGTCACCGAGATCGAGCACCGGGCGCTTGATCATCGAGGGTTGAGCGAGCATCAGTTCGATGGCTTTCGACTGGTCGAGATCGGCTTTGCGTTCGTCGTCGAGTTTGCGAAAGGTCGTGCCTGTGCGGTTCAACACCGTTTGCCAGCCGTGTTCGTCACACCATTGGGTCAGGTGTTCACGGTCGATGCCGGCAGTTTTGTAGTCGTGGAAGTCGTAGCTGACAGCGTGTTCATCGAGCCAGGTGCGCGCCTTTTTCATGGTGTCGCAGGCTTTGATGCCGAAAAGGTGCAACGTTTTGCTTGAAACGGTCAAGGAATCGCCCCCTTTACAGGTGCTGGAGAAAAATGGTGTCGGATTATGCCATGACCAAACCGTTTCGCGGCGGCCGAGGTTGATTTCCCGGACGGGGGCTGCGACATAGGTGCAACGGTCAGCCACAGCCTAAGCGGCTAATATGGCAGTTCAACGCTGTCGATTGTCTGAGATTTCCGCTTTATGCAAACCGCTTATACGGTCCTGATCCTGCTGATGCTGGTCAGTGTTTCGCGTCTGATCGGACGGGTCATCCCGTTGCCGCTGCCGCTGGTACAGATCGCCGCCGGGGCTTTGCTGGCCTGGCCGACCCTTGGCCTGCACGTGGCGCTGGATCCCGAGCTGTTCCTGTTTCTGTTCCTGCCGCCGCTGCTGTTTTCCGATGGCTGGCGCATGCCCAAGCGCGAATTGTGGCGTCTGCGCGGGCCGGTGCTGACGCTGGCGGTCGGGTTGGTGCTGTTTACCGTGGTCGGTGCCGGCTACTTCATTCATTGGCTACTGCCGACGATTCCATTGCCGGTGGCGTTCGCGCTGGCGGCGGTGTTGTCGCCGACGGATGCCGTGGCGGTGTCGGCGATTTCGCAGAACCGCTTGCCGACGCCGTTGATGCACATGCTGCAAGGCGAAGCGCTGATGAACGATGCCTCGGGCCTGGTGACGTTCAAGTTCGCCCTGGTGGCGGCGGTCACTGGCGCGTTTTCCTTGGCCAACGCCAGTCTGACGTTCGTGCTGGTGGCGGTCGGCGGGTTGGCGGTCGGTGTGGCACTCAGTTGGCTGGTCGGCCGATTGCGAGCATGGATGATCGCCCGGGGCTGGGACGACCCGGCGACCCACGTGGTGTTCATGTTGCTGCTGCCGTTTGCCGCTTACGTGTTGGCCGAACGGCTCGGCGCCTCGGGCATTCTTTCGGCGGTGGCGGCGGGGATGATGCAGAGCTGGCTCGACCTGCTGCCGCGCCAGACCAGCACCCGTTTGCTCAACCGCAGCGTCTGGTCGTTGCTGGAGTTCGCCTTCAACGGTTTGATCTTCCTGCTGCTCGGCCTGCAATTGCCGGACATCATCAAGGCTGTGGTCAGCCACGAGACTTCTTTGTGGCCGACGCTGTTCTATCGCTGCCTCGATGTGGTGGCGATTTTCCTGGCGCTGGTGCTGTTGCGCTTTATCTGGGTGCAGAGCATCTGGCGTCTGTCGGTGTTGCTGCGTCGCTTGCGCGGCAAGGGTGAATTGACACAAGTGCCGACTGCCCGGTCCTGCTGGCTGCTGACCGTCGGCGGTGTGCGCGGTGCGGTGACCCTGGCGGGCGTGATGTCGGTGCCGATGCTGATGGGCAGCGAGGCGTTTCCCGAGCGTGATTTGCTGATCTTCATTGCTGCCGGGGTGATTTTGATGTCGCTGGTGGCGGCGTGTATTGCGCTGCCATTGTTGTTGCGCGGCATCGAAAAGAGCCCGGACGACAAACGCCGCCAGGAAGTGCGCGACGCCTGGCGCAAGACGGCGGAAGCAGCGATTCATGCGCTCGAGATCGAAGAGGTCAACCCGCAGGACGCCGCGCAAGCCGCGCTGTCAGCGGAACTCAAGGCGCGGATCATGTCCGAGTATCGCCATCAACTGGAGGTGTTCAACGATTCGGCTGAAGCCCAGGCGCTGGCATTCCAGATGGATCTGCTTGAGCGCCGTTTGCGTCTCAAGGCGCTGCGCGCGCAACGCCTTGAGTTGTACAGCCTCAGCCGTCAGCACCAGATTGGCGATGACGTGCTGCGTGAAGTGTTGGGCGAGCTGGATTTGAGTGAGGCCAATCTGGGGCAAGTCAAGTAATCGCTTTGAGCTGCCCCGTGCTGATTACGCCGTTTGTGCAGCGGGGTAGGCATAGGCCTTCGCCATGAACGCCTTGTCCTTTTCACTGAGCACCAGATTCAGATCAATCTTGAAGTTGCCGTGGGTCCAGTTCTGGCGCACGGCGTAATGCATGATCGATTTCGGATCGTAAGGCGAATAGTCGAAATCGCTGGCGTCGAGCAGGTTGAAGTACCGTTCATCGACAGATCGGCGGGCGTAGTCGTCTTCGTCGGCGTTTTCGTCCACCCAGTGTGCAGCGTAGACCGCAGGCTTGTTCCAAGGGATGTTCGACTCGGATGCAGGTGCTCATGTTCGGCGCCCAGAGCATGTCCGAACTCATGCATGACATTGGCGGCGAACAATGCCGGGGCGAGACGGTGCTCCGGGGACAACCTCATGGTGGGTTCTTCTGCTTCGACCAGCAGCGCGTTGGTTCCGATCATCGACCAGTAAATGCCGTCTTCACTGCTGATACGGATATCTCCCGTCTCACCTTCGACAAAGTCGAACGTCAGGTTGATATGAGGCAGCCAGTTGTTCGCCGCGGATTTGACGGCGTCCTTGAACGCTTGATCACCACTCAGGAACGCGATGCGCAAGGTCCGGCCTGGTGCCCAGAAGTAACCGTGTTTCCCGACGGCTCGTTTTTTACGAGCGGATGCCGAGGTTTTTTCATTGGCTGGGTTCTCGGCTACAGCGACTTCATAAGCGCGTTGAAGCGAAACCGTTTTTTCTGTAAGGCAAAGTGTTGCGGAGTTCATGCTAAGTGTCCGTACTGATGTTGATCCAATAGGCTGTTGTTTATTCCGGGCAAGTTGGGCCGGATAACAGGCGGGTGAAAGCTAAAGGAAAGTGCGGATTGAACAAAGTCGGGTTGTGTTGCGTGATATTGAAAGTTCGCGAGGTGTTGCGCCAGGCGAACTTTTTGTGTCGGTGTCGGTTATTTATTTTGGATAAAGCAATCGCATCAGTCGTTTGTCTTTTCTACTGATCCGGCGGTTGATCGGCACTTCCCAGTTGCCCACTGTCAATGTGTTTGCCACCGGGTGATGCATGATCGATTTTCGGTCGTAGGAGGTGTAGATCGCGTCGAGTGTGTCGAAGGACGCGAACAGGTTCCTGTCGACCTGCTCCTCGCTCAGCGGGTTCATTTCACGGTTCTTGTAGAACTCGTACACCTTTGGCTTATCCCACGGAATATTGGCCTTGGGGTGTTGATGTTCGTGCATTGCACCCAGTGCGTGGCCGAATTCGTGGGTCACGATCACCTCGAAGTCTTCATGTTCTGGTTTGACCCCCAGGTTCATGGTGGGATGGTCGGGGTGGATCAACAGCGCATCGGTGCCCAGCATCGAGCTGTTGTCATTGTTCTTTGTTGCAATCCGGATGTCGCCTTTCAAATCGTCGACAAATTCAAACTTCAGGTTGATGTACGGCAGCCATTGCCTGGCTGCAGCGATAATCCTGTTCTTGTGATCGGTATCGGGTGAATCCATGAAGGCAACTTTCAAGGTTCGGCCGTTGGCCCATAGCTTTGAATAGTTAATGATGGAGCGTTTGCGTCGGGTGCCTGTATTTGCGCCTGCATTGGCGGGGTTTTCATTGATGGCCGCCGCGTACGCAGCTTGATCATCGGGCCATTGAATAAGTTGGCAATCCAGCAGGTTGTTCATGTTCACTTCTTCCTTGAAGTTAAAGTCTTGAGTTTGTTTTAGGCGCAGAGATATGCGCGGCTCAAGACTAACGTCTGGCCGGACGGCAAGTGGGGTAAATAGTTGGAGGATCTGTAACTTGTTGTATGAGGCGCCCGTGCCGGATTGCCCGGCGCGGGCGTTCAGGCATTACTTGTGGCGCAGAACGAAATCGCGAATGCGCTCGGCCGCTTCCACGCATTCCGCCAGCGGCGCGACCAGCGCCATGCGTACACGACCGGCCCCGGGGTTGACCCCGTCGACATCGCGGGACAGGTACGAACCCGGCACCACGGTCACGTGTTCTTCGGCAAACAGATCACGGCAGAACGCCGCGTCGTCACCTTGCACGTTCGGCCACAGGTAGAAGCTGCCATCCGGGCGCTGTACATCCATCACCGGGCTGAGAATGGCCAGCACGGCATCGAACTTCTCGCGATACAACGCACGGTTGGCGCGGACATGCACTTCATCGTTCCACGCGGCAACGCTGGCCAGTTGGGTCTGAACCGGCATCGCGCAGCCGTGGTAGGTACGATACAGCAGGAAGCCCTTGAGGATATCGGCGTCGCCGGCAACGAAACCGGAGCGCAGGCCCGGCAGATTCGAGCGCTTGGACAGGCTGTGGAACACCACGCAACGCTTGAAATCCTTGCGCCCCAGTTCGGCGCAAGCGCTGAGCAGGCCCGGCGGTGGGGTCTGTTCGTCGAAGTACAACTCGCTGTAGCACTCGTCGGCGGCGATCACGAAGTCGAATTCGTCGGCCAGGGCGATCAGCTTTTTCAGGACGTCGACCGGAATCAGCGCGCCGGTCGGGTTGCCTGGCGAGCACAGGAACAGGATCTGGCAGCGTTTCCAGATCTCCGGCGACACTGCGTCGAAGTCCGGGTTGAAGCCGTTTTCATCCAGGCATGGCAGGTAGTGCGGCTTGGCGCCGGCAAGGAACGCCGCACCTTCGTAGATCTGATAGAACGGGTTCGGGCTGACCACCAGCGCGTCGTCCCCGCGGTTGACCACGGTCTGGGTGAAGGCGAACAGCGCTTCACGGGTGCCGTTGACCGGCAGCACATTGCGCGCCGGATCGATCCAGCCGCCCGGTACGTTGAAGCGACGTTCGCACCAGGCCGCAATGGCCTCGCGCAGGGCCGGGATGCCCAGGGTGGTCGGGTACACCGCCATCTGATCCAGATTGTTGGCCAGCGCCTCGGCGACAAAGCTTGGCGAACGGTGTTTCGGCTCGCCGATGGACAGCGCGATCGGGCGCTTGTCCGGGTTCGGCGTGACGCTGCCGAGCAGGGCGCGGAGCTTTTCGAACGGGTAGGGCTGCAACTGGGTCAGAGCGTTGTTCATCGGTGCTGGGTCTCGTGCAAAGCGGTTGAATCCGGGCGCTCAGTCAAATGCTGATACGCGACAGTTTGATATCGGGTTCCTGATTGACGCTGAGCTGCTCGACGATTGCATCCTGCAAACGGCTGCACAGCAGCGGGTCGGACAGCGGCTGATTGTGGGCGTCGGTGATGAAGAACACGTCTTCCACCCGCTCGCCCAGGGTGGCGATCTTGGCGTTCTGCAGCGACAGATCGAACTCCAGGAAAATCCCGCCGATCCGTGCCAGCAGGCCTGGACGGTCGGGTGCGGTGAGTTCCAGCACCGTCACCGGACGCTGGGCGTCGTTGTGGATCGTTACTTGTGGTGCGAACGCAAAGTGCTTGAGCTGGCGCGGCACCCGACGCTGGATGATGGTCGGGTAATCGTCCGGGTTGCGCAGGGCTTCGGTCAGGCCGTCGCGGATCTGTTTGACCCGGGTCGGATTGTCGCCGATGGATTCGCCTTCGGTGTCGAGCACGATGTAGGTGTCGAGAGTGAACTGGCTGCTGGAGGTGATGACCCGGGCGTCGTGAATGTTCAGGTTGAGCTGGTCCATCGCGGCCACGGTCACGGCGAAGAAATCGTGCTGGTCCGGCGCATAGATGAAGATCTGCGTACCGCCCTCGAATTCGCGCTGGGTGGTTTCCTTGATCAGTACCAGCGGGCCGCCGTCGGCCGGCTGCTGGAGAATCGCATCGCTGTGCCAGGCCACATCGCCGGCGGTATGGCGCAGGAAATAGTCATCGCCCAGTTGCGCCCACAACTGCTCGACATCGTCCGGATCGGTGCCGCCGCGCACCAGAATATCCAGCGCTGCGCTCTGGGTCTGGCGGATCTGTTCTTCGCGATCCACCGGGTTTTCCAGGCCGCGGCGCAGGGCGCGCTTGGTCTCGGTGTAGAGCTGGCGCAACAGGCTGGCGCGCCAGGAGTTCCACAGGGTCGGGTTGGTCGCGTTGATGTCGGCCACGGTCAGCACGTACAGGTAATCCAGACGGGTTTCATCACCGACCGCCAGGGCGAAGTCGTGGATCACCTGCGGGTCGGACAAGTCCTTGCGCTGGGCGGTGGTCGACATCACCAGGTGGTTTTGCACCAGCCAGACGATCAGGCGGCTGTCCCACACCGGCAGTTGGTGACGCTGGCAGAACGCCTCGGCATCGACCGCGCCGATCTCCGAGTGGTCGCCATGCCGGCCCTTGCCGATGTCGTGATACAGGCCTGCCATGTAGATGAGTTCGGGCTTGGGCAACTTGGCCATGAGCTTGGCGGCCAGCGGGAATTTTTCCGACACCTGGGTGTACTGCAATTTACGCAGGTGCTTGATCAGATTCAGCGTGTGCGCATCGACCGTATAGATGTGGAACAGGTCGTGCTGCATCTGCCCGACGATGAAGCCGAACTCCGGCAGGTAGCGCCCGAGAATGCCGTAGCGGTTCATTCGCCGCAGGTTGCGGTGGATGCCGATCTTGCACTTGAACAGTTCGATGAACAGGCTGGTATTGCGGATGTCGTTGCGAAAGTTGTCGTCGATCAGGTGACGGTTTTCCCGCAGCAGACGAATGGTGTCGGCGCGCACGCCTTTGATTTCCGGCTGCTGGGCCATCAGCACGAAGATCTCGAGCATGGCGAACGGCGTACGGCGGAACACGTTGTCGTTGCGTGCCTCGATGTAACCGTCGTGCAGCTGGAAGCGCGAGTTGATCGGCTGCGGTGGCGCTTCGTCTTCCGGTGCGAGGATGACTTCCTCGAAGTGCTGGATGATCAGGTCGCTGAGCTGGGCGATGCTCATCACCACGCGGAAATACTGCTGCATGAAGTTTTCGACGGCCTGCTTGGCGTCGTCACCTTCAAACCCCAGCAGCCCCGCAATAGTGCGTTGATGATCGAACAGCAGGCGGTCTTCGGAGCGCCCGGCCAGCATGTGCAGGGCATAGCGCACTTTCCACAGGAATTCCTGGGATGACGCCAACAGGGCGTTTTCGCTCTCGACCAGGAAGCCTTCGCCTGCCAGGGCGCGCAGGTTCAGGGTGCCGTACTGGCGACGGGCAACCCACAGAATCGTCTGAATATCCCGTAGTCCGCCGGGCGAGCCTTTGACGTTGGGTTCCAGGTTGTATTCGGTGTCGTTGTACTTGTGGTGGCGGGCCTTCTGCTCGGCGCGCTTGGCCAGGAAGAACTCCTTGGCCGGCCACATGTGTGCGGTGCTGGTGACATCGAGCATGCGCTGGCGCAGACGCTCGGGACCGCAGATGGTGCGGCTTTCCATCAGGTTGGTGACCACCGTCAGGTCGGCGCGGGCCTCTTCGGCGCACTCGTCCACCGAACGAACGCTCTGACCGACTTCCAGGCCGATGTCCCACAACAGTGTGAGAAAACGCTCGATGGAATCGCGGAAGATTTCGTGATCGGCGCTGTCCAGCAGGATCAGCAGGTCGATATCGGAATAGGGGTGCAACTCACCGCGACCGTAGCCGCCGACCGCGACTAGCGCGATGTCGGCGTCTTCGCTCCAGTTGAACTGGTCCCAGGCCTTTTGCAGGATGTTGTCGACGAACCAGGCGCGATCCTCGATCAGTCGCCGGATGTCGCGGCCGCTGCGAAAACGTGCGTCGAGCACTTCGCGGGCCTGGCGGATCGCCTTCTTGAAGGCGGCGATAGGGCTCGCTTTCAGGGCCAGTTCAGCCTGGAACTGGCCGCGGTCGAAGAGTTCGGGATCCACCTGCGGCATCGATTGGCTTTCCTTCTATAGGCTGGGAGCGGTGTCGGGATCAGGCCGATACGCGCGGGATCGTGTCATCGCTGCGCAGGGTGAAGATCTCGTAGCCGGTGTCGGTGACAAGCAAAGTGTGTTCCCACTGTGCCGACAGCTTGCGATCCTTGGTGATCGCGGTCCAGCCGTCGCCCAGTACCTTGGTGTCGGCCTTGCCCTGGTTGATCATCGGTTCGATGGTGAAGGTCATCCCGGCCTTCAGTTCCATGCCGGTGCCGGCGCGGCCGTAGTGCAGGATCTGCGGCTCTTCGTGGAACACCTTGCCGATGCCGTGACCGCAAAACTCGCGCACCACGGAGAAGCCGTTCTTTTCAGCGTGCTTCTGGATGATCTCGCCGATGTCGCCGAGACGGCAGCCGGGTTTGACGATCTCGATCGCCTTGTACATGCATTCCTGGGTGACCTGGGACAGGCGCTCGGCCCAGACCGGCACGGTGCCGACGTGGAACATGCGGCTGGTGTCGCCGTGGTAGCCGTCCTTGATTACGGTGACATCGATGTTCAGGGTGTCGCCGTTTTTCAGTGGCTTGTCGTTCGGGATGCCGTGGCAGACCACGTGGTTGATCGAGGTGCAGATCGACTTCGGGTAGCCCTTGTAGTTGAGCGGGGCAGGGATGGCCTTCTGCACGTCGACAATGTAGTCGTGGCAGATCTGGTTCAGCTCATCGGTGGTCACGCCCGGCTTGACGTGTTCGGCAATCATTTCCAGCACATCGGCGGCCAGTTTGCCGGCGACACGCATGGCGGCGATGTCCTCGGGGGTTTTGAGGGTGACGGTCATACAGGCTCTCTCTGCGCTCGGCGGCGCTTGTTGATACGGGCAGGGCGACGGTTTTCGCCTGGTGGCCCTGAAAAACGCGATTCTAACAGACCAAAGGCGCAAATCCGCGCCTGCGTGCATCGCTTCGACCTATACAATAGTGCGCGGCAGGGCGATTCCAAGGGGCTGGCGCCCATGTCCCTGACGCGATTACAGATTCCGGGTTCCGTTTGCGCCCTTCCTGTGATATAAAATGCGCCGCTTTCCGGGGATAGCTCCGGGAGCATTAACCCACACACGTGTCGACACGATGACCTGGGTGCCTTTGATCCTCGGATCAGGGGTTGGTCATTGGGATACGTGGAGGCCCAACCCGACTTATCAAGGAACTATCATGTCCCAAGTCAACATGCGCGATATGCTGAAGGCCGGTGTGCACTTCGGTCACCAAACCCGTTACTGGAACCCGAAAATGGGTAAATACATTTTCGGCGCGCGTAACAAGATTCACATCATCAACCTTGAAAAAACCCTGCCAATGTTCAACGAAGCTCTGACTTTCGTAGAGCGTCTGGCCCAGGGCAAAAACAAGATTCTGTTCGTCGGCACCAAGCGTTCCGCTGGCAAGATCGTTGCTGAAGAAGCAGCACGTTGCGGTTCGCCGTACGTCGATCACCGCTGGTTGGGCGGCATGCTGACCAACTTCAAAACCATTCGTGCTTCCATCAAGCGTCTGCGTGACCTTGAAGTTCAAGCCGAAGACGGTACTTTCGCCAAGCTGACCAAGAAAGAAGCGCTGATGCGCTCCCGTGATCTTGAGAAGCTGGATCGCTCCCTGGGCGGCATCAAGGACATGGGCGGTCTGCCAGACGCACTGTTCGTGATCGACGTTGACCACGAGCGCATCGCAATCACCGAAGCCAACAAGCTGGGCATCCCGGTCATCGGCGTTGTCGATACCAACAGCAGCCCGGAAGGCGTTGACTACATCATCCCAGGCAACGATGACGCAATCCGCGCTATCCAGCTGTACATGGGTTCGATGGCTGACGCAGTAATCCGCGGTCGCAACAACGTTGCTGGCGGTACTGTTGAGTTCGCAGCTGAAGAAACTCAGGCTGCAGCTGAGTAATTGACGCCCTGGCGTTGACTCAGTAAGCAAAAAGGGGGCTTGGCCCCCTTTTTGCCACCTCGAAAACCAACTTGTCGGCAGCGCAGCTACAGCATCTGTAACGTGCAGCGGCTACAAGGTGGCTCGGGAAGAATTGAACGCCCGTTCGATCGGGTGGAATGGTTGAAAACCTATCCAAGAGGAATTTGAAAATGGCAGCAATTACTGCAGCGTTGGTTAAAGAACTGCGCGAGCGTACCGGCGAAGGCATGATGGATTGCAAGAAAGCCCTGGAAAAGGCTGACGGCGACATCGAAAAAGCCATTGATGACATGCGTGCTTCGGGCGCGATCAAGGCTGCCAAGAAAGCTGGCAACGTTGCCGCTGAAGGCGCAATCGCCATCAAGTCGAACGACAAGGCAGCCGTACTGCTGGAAGTCAACTCGCAGACCGACTTCCTGGCCCTGCAAGACGACTTCAAAAACTTCGTTGCTGCCAGCGTAGAAAAAGCCTTCGACGAAAAACTGACCGACGCAGCTCCGCTGATCGCCGCTCAGGAATCGGCTCGTGAAGCTCTGGTTGCCAAAGTTGGCGAGAACGTCAACATCCGTCGTCTGGTACGCGTAGAGGGTGACGTTGTCGGCACCTACCTGCACGGTAACAAGATCGGTGTTGCTGTTGTCCTGAAAGGCGGTGACGTCGAGCTGGCCAAAGACATCGCGATGCACGTTGCTGCAAGCAACCCTGAGTTCCTGCTGCCTTCGCAAGTCTCCGACGAAGCGATCGAGCGTGAGAAGGCTGTGTTCCTGCAGCTGAACGAAGAGAAGATCAAAGGCAAGCCAGAAAACATTGTTGAGAACATGGTCAAAGGCCGTATCAGCAAGTTCCTGGCAGAAGCGAGCCTGGTTGAGCAGGCGTTCGTCAAGAACCCTGAAGTCAAGGTTGGCGATCTGGCCAAGAAAGCCGGTGCTGAAATCGTTTCCTTCACCTACTTCAAAGTAGGCGAAGGCATCGAGAAGCCGGTCGACAACTTCGCTGAAGAAGTTGCTGCCCAGCTGGCTGCCGCCAAGCAATAAGACGGTTTTTCAACTGTCGCCCGAAAGAGGCTGCCCGCTCACGCGCGCAGCCTCTTTTCAGATAGGGTTACCAATTTTTAATTGGTTTCCCCTTGGAACTGACTTACAAAGCCATGTTCCGATGGCGCTGAAGCAGCGCCAAGCTAGAGTGAACGCCAGCTGTAAACAGCTCGCAAAGAATTTTTAAATACGCCGCAGGAGAGATTCGCAATGGCTCAGCAGGGCAGTGGTTATCAGGCTCGCTATAAACGCATTCTACTCAAGCTTAGCGGCGAGGCCCTGATGGGCTCGGAAGAGTTCGGGATCGATCCGAAAGTGCTGGATCGCATGGCGCTGGAAGTCGGCCAGTTGGTCGGTATCGGCGTGCAGGTCGGTCTGGTGATCGGTGGCGGCAACCTGTTCCGCGGTGAAGCGCTGAGCAAGGCCGGCATGGATCGGGTCACGGGCGACCACATGGGCATGCTGGCCACTGTGATGAACGCCCTGGCCATGCGCGATGCGCTGGAACGTGCCAATATCTCGGCCATCGTGATGTCGGCCATTTCCATGGTGGGTGTGACCGATCACTATGATCGTCGCAAGGCCATGCGTCACCTGAACTCCAAGGACGTGGTGATTTTCGCGGCCGGTACCGGCAATCCGTTCTTTACCACGGATTCGGCAGCCTGCCTGCGCGCAATCGAAATCGATGCGGACGTCGTGCTCAAGGCGACCAAGGTCGACGGCGTCTACACTGCCGACCCGTTCAAAGACCCGCATGCCGAGAAGTTCGATCATCTGACTTATGATGAAGTACTGGATCGCAAGCTGGGTGTAATGGATCTGACGGCCATCTGCCTGTGCCGCGACCACAAGATGCCGCTGCGCGTATTCAACATGAACAAGCCTGGTGCCCTGCTGAACATCGTCCATGGCGGCGCTGAAGGCACCCTGATCGAGGAAGGTCAACAATGATCAACGAAATCAAGAAAGACGCTAAAGAGCGCATGACGAAGTCCGTCGAGTCTCTGGCTCACAACTTCGGCCGCATTCGTACCGGTCAAGCGCACCCAAGCATCCTGGAGGGCGTAATGGTTCCGTACTACGGTTCCGATACCCCGATCAAGCAAGTGGCCAACATCACCGTCAAGGACGCCCGTACCCTGCAAGTGGTTGCGTTCGAGCGCAACATGCTCGGTGCTGTCGACAAGGCGATTGGTAGCGCGGGTCTGAACCTGAACCCGACCAACCTCGGTGAACTGCTGCTGATCAGCATGCCGGCCCTGACTGAAGAAACCCGTCGTGGTTTCACCAAGCAGGCGCGTGACGTGGCTGAAGACGCTCGTGTTGCCGTGCGCAACATTCGTCGCGATGCCAACAGCTCGCTGAAGGATCTGGTTAAAGAGAAAGAAATCAGTGAAGACGAAGAACGTCGTGCCACTGGCGAAATCGACGACCTGACCAAGAAGTTCGTGGCTGAAATCGACGCGAAGCTGGCAGAGAAAGAAAAAGACCTGATGGCCGTATAAGGGTCGAGCTTTAAATGGATAAGACCAAGCAGACTGCGCCGTCCGCGGTGCCGCGCCATGTCGCGATCATCATGGATGGCAACAATCGCTGGGCGAAAAAACGCTTTATGCCGGGTGTCGCCGGGCATAAAGCGGGCGTGGACGCTGTTCGGGCGGTGATCGAGGTGTGTGCCGAGGCCGGGGTCGAGGTGCTGACCCTGTTCGCCTTTTCCAGTGAGAACTGGCAGCGCCCGGCCGATGAGGTCAGTGCCTTGATGGACCTGTTCTTCAAGGCATTGCGTCGTGAGGCCAAGCGCCTCAACGACAACAACATCAGTCTGCGCATCATTGGCGACCGCTCGCGTTTCCATCCCGAGCTTCAAGCTGCCATGCGCGAAGCCGAGGCCATGACCGCGGGCGCCAATCGTTTTGTCCTGCAGATCGCTGCCAACTACGGCGGTCAGTGGGATATCGCGCAAGCGGCGCAGCGTCTGGCTCGTGAGGTTCAGGCCGGGCATCTGCGTCCGGAAGACATCACGCCGGATCTGTTGCAAACCTGTCTGGCGACCGGTGACCTGCCGCTGCCGGATCTGTGCATCCGCACTGGCGGCGAGCACCGCATCAGCAACTTCCTGCTGTGGCAACTGGCCTATGCCGAGTTGTACTTCTCCGACCTGTTCTGGCCGGACTTCAAACACGATGCCATGCGTATTGCGCTGGCCGATTTCGCTTCGCGTCAGCGTCGTTTCGGTAAAACGAGCGAGCAGATCGAAGCTGGAGCCCGGGTTTAATGCTTAAACAACGAATCATCACTGCGCTGATCCTGCTGCCGATCGCCTTGGGCGGGTTTTTCCTGCTCGAGGGTTCCGGTTTTGCGCTGTTCATCGGGCTGGTCGTGAGTCTGGGTGCCTGGGAATGGGCGCGCCTGGCCGGTTTTACTGCGCAATCGTTCCGCGTCGGTTATGCGGCAGTGGTCGCGCTGATGTTGTTCGTCATGTACATCCTGCCGGGGCTGGCGCCTTGGGTGCTCGGCGCCTCGGTGATCTGGTGGGCGGTGGCGACCTGGCTGGTGCTGACCTATCCGCGCTCCAGCGAACGCTGGGCCAGCGCCGCCAGCAAACTGGTGATCGGTTTGTTGATTTTGCTGCCGGCCTGGCAAGGGCTGGTCCAGATCAAGCAATACCCGCTGGGCAACTGGCTGATCATGGCAGTGATGGTGCTGGTCTGGGGCGCCGATATCGGTGCCTATTTCTCCGGCCGCGCTTTCGGCAAGCGCAAGCTGGCCCCGCAAGTCAGCCCGGGCAAGAGCTGGGAAGGCGTGTATGGCGGTCTGGCGCTGAGCCTGGTGATCACCACGCTGGTCGCCCTGTTTCGTGACTGGACGGTGGCGCAGTTGTTCAAGGGCCTGATCGGCGCTGCGCTGATCGTGTTCATCTCGGTGGTGGGCGATCTGACGGAAAGCATGTTCAAGCGCCAGTCCGGCATCAAGGACAGCAGTAATCTGCTGCCTGGTCATGGCGGCGTACTGGATCGCATTGACAGTCTGACAGCGGCGATCCCGGTATTCGCGGTGTTGCTGTGGATGGCTGCGCCGTGAGTCGCCCGCAGCAGATTACCGTGCTGGGGGCAACCGGCTCGATCGGTCTGAGCACCCTCGATGTCATTGCTCGTCACCCTGAGCGATATCAGGTTTTTGCACTGAGCGGCTTTACTCGTCTCAGTGAGCTGTTTGCCTTGTGCGTGCGCCATGTCCCTCAGTTTGCTGTAGTGCCGGAAGTCGGCGCCGCTCGTGGCTTGCAGGACGACTTGCGTGCCGCGGGGCTGTCGACTCGGGTGCTGGTGGGGGAGGAGGGCCTGTGTCAGGTCGCGGCTGCCCCTGAGGTGGATGCCGTAATGGCTGCCATCGTCGGCGCCGCCGGTCTGCGTCCGACCCTTGCTGCGGTCGAGGCAGGCAAGAAGATCCTCCTGGCCAACAAGGAGGCGCTGGTGATGTCCGGCGCCTTGTTCATGGACGCTGTGCGCAAGAGCGGTTCGGTCCTGCTGCCAATCGACAGCGAGCACAATGCGATTTTCCAGTGCATGCCGCAGGATTTTGCCCGTGGCTTGAGTACTGTTGGCGTACGTCGGATTTTGCTGACAGCCTCCGGCGGTCCTTTCCGGCAGACGCCGATGGCCGAACTGGCGCATGTTTCACCCGACCAGGCCTGTGCTCATCCGAACTGGTCCATGGGGCGCAAGATTTCCGTGGATTCGGCCAGCATGATGAACAAGGGCCTCGAATTGATCGAGGCCTGCTGGTTGTTCGATGCCAGGCCGTCGCAAGTCGAAGTGGTGATCCATCCGCAGAGCGTGATTCATTCTCTGGTTGATTATGTGGACGGCTCGGTGCTGGCGCAGTTGGGCAACCCCGACATGCGCACCCCGATCGCCAATGCGCTGGCCTGGCCTGAGCGCATCGATTCCGGCGTGGCGCCATTGGACCTGTTTGCCATCGCGCGCCTGGACTTCGAAGCGCCCGATGAAGAGCGCTTCCCGTGTCTGCGACTTGCGCGTCAGGCGGCTGAGGCCGGCAACAGTGCTCCGGCCATGCTCAATGCCGCGAATGAAGTGGCAGTGGCAGCGTTTCTCGACGGGCGGGTTCGCTACCTGGAAATCGCGAGTATCATCGAGGAAGTGTTGAATCTCGAGCCAGTGGTTGCTCTGAATGATCTCGATGCGGTGTTCACGGCGGACGCGGCAGCACGCGCTCTGGCCGGGCAATGGTTGACCCGTCACGGTCGATAGACCCTGCGGTACAGGCTCCACGCGGCATAGAACAGGATTGCGGAGAAAGTAGATGAGCGCGCTCTATATGATTGCCGGCACCCTGATCGCCTTGGGTGTGCTGGTCACCTTTCACGAATTCGGCCACTTCTGGGTCGCGCGTCGCTGTGGCGTCAAGGTTTTGCGCTTTTCCGTAGGCTTCGGCATGCCATTACTGCGCTGGCATGACAAGCAGGGTACCGAGTTTGTTGTCGCGGCCATTCCGCTGGGTGGCTACGTCAAGATGCTCGACGAGCGTGAAGGCGAAGTGCCCGCTGATCAGCTTCATCAATCCTTCAATCGCAAGTCCGTTCGTCAGCGTATTGCCATCGTTGCAGCTGGCCCGGTCGCCAACTTCCTGCTGGCCATGGTGTTCTTCTGGGTGCTGGCCATGCTGGGCAGCGAACAGGTGCGTCCGGTCATCGGTGCGGTCGAGTCCGGCAGTCTCGCGGCAAAGGCCGGGCTGAGTGCGGGCCAGGAAATCATTGCCATCGACGGCGAGCCGACTTCTGGCTGGGCTGCGGTCAATCTGCAATTGGTGCGTCGTCTGGGGGAAAGTGGTTCCTTGCAGGTGCTGGTGCGCGAGCAGGGCTCCACGGCCGATTCGCCACGTGAACTTGCACTCGATCACTGGCTGAAGGGTGCCGACGAGCCGGATCCGATTCGCTCCTTGGGTATTCGCCCGTGGCGTCCGGCTCTGCCGCCGATTCTCGCTGAGCTCGATCCAAAGGGCCCGGCACAGGCAGCCGGGCTGAAAACCGGCGACCGTCTGCTGGCGCTGGATGGCAAGGCGCTGGATGACTGGCAGCAAGTGGTCGACACCGTTCGTACGCGTCCTGATACCAAAATCATGCTGCACATTGAGCGCGACGGTGCTCAAATCGACGTCCCTGTGACCTTGGCTGCGCGCGGCGAGAGCAAATCGCCAAGTGGTTATCTGGGGGCGGGAGTGAAAGCTGTCGACTGGCCGCCGGAGATGATCCGCGAGGTCAGTTATGGTCCTTTGGCCGCGATTGGCGAGGGTGCCCGCCGTACCTGGACCATGAGTGTCCTGACGCTGGATTCACTGAAGAAAATGCTGTTCGGCGAGCTCTCGGTAAAAAACTTGAGTGGACCGATAACCATTGCTAAAGTGGCGGGCGCTTCTGCCCAGTCGGGTGTCGCTGATTTCCTGAATTTCCTTGCTTATCTGAGTATTAGCCTGGGGGTTCTGAATTTGCTGCCCATTCCTGTACTGGATGGGGGGCATTTGTTGTTTTATCTGATCGAGTGGGCGCGTGGTCGTCCCTTGTCGGATCGGGTGCAAGGTTGGGGGATACAGATCGGTATCAGTTTGGTGGTCGGGGTGATGTTGCTTGCTCTGGTCAACGATCTGGGTCGACTGTAACGCTTCGCTGAATTGCGAATCTGCCGCATTTTGCGGCAGTTTGTTTATTGCCAGTTGGAATAAGAAAGGACTTCATGAAACGTCTGCTGCTAACTGCGGTTCTCACCGTATTGATGATCGCCGAAGTTCACGCCGAGTCCTTCACTATCTCTGATATTCGCGTCAATGGCCTCCAGCGGGTCTCCGCGGGTAGCGTCTTTGGTGCCTTGCCGTTGAACGTCGGCGAGCAGGCGGATGATCGTCGCCTGGTGGAATCCACTCGTGCGTTGTTCAAAACCGGTTTCTTTCAAGATATCCAGCTGGGCCGCGAAGGCAACGTTCTGGTGATCACTGTCGTCGAACGTCCATCGGTCGCCAGCATCGAGATCGAAGGCAACAAGGCGATCTCCACCGAAGACCTGATGAAAGGCCTCAAGCAATCCGGTCTGTCCGAAGGCGAGATCTTCCAGCGCGCGACCCTCGAAGGCGTGCGCAACGAGTTGCAACGTCAATACGTTGCACAAGGTCGTTACTCGGCCACGGTTGATACCGAAGTGGTATCGCAGCCGCGTAACCGTGTCGGCCTGAAAGTGAAGATCAACGAAGGCACCGTCGCTGCCATTCAGCACATCAACGTGGTGGGCAACACGGTTTTCCCTGAAGAAGACCTGACCGACCTGTTCGAACTGAAAACCACCAACTGGCTGTCGTTCTTCAAGAACGACGACAAGTACGCCCGTGAAAAGCTTTCCGGTGACCTGGAGCGTCTGCGTTCCTACTACCTGGACCGCGGCTATATCAACATGGATATCGCTTCGACCCAGGTGTCCATCACTCCGGACAAAAAACACGTCTACATCACCGTCAACGTGACCGAAGGCGAGAAGTACACCGTTCGTGACGTCAAGCTCAGCGGTGACCTGAAAGTCCCTGAGGATCAGGTCAAGTCGCTGTTGCTGGTGCAGAAAGGCCAGGTGTTCTCGCGCAAGCTGATGACCACCACCTCGGAACTGATCACTCGTCGTCTGGGTAACGAGGGCTACACCTTCGCCAACGTCAACGGTGTTCCGCAGCCGCACGATGATGACCACACCGTGGACATCCTGTTCGCTGTCGATCCGGGCAAGCGTGCCTACGTCAACCGCATCAACTTCCGTGGCAACACCAAGTCCGAAGACGAAGTGCTGCGCCGTGAAATGCGTCAGATGGAAGGTGGCTGGGCTTCGACCTACCTGATCGACCAGTCCAAGACCCGTCTGGAGCGTCTGGGTTTCTTCAAAGAGGTCAACGTTGAAACCCCGGCCGTTCCGGGTGTCGACGACCAGGTTGACGTGAACTACAGCGTTGAAGAGCAGGCTTCCGGCTCGATCACCGCCAGCGTCGGTTTCGCCCAGAGCGCCGGTCTGATCCTCGGTGGCTCGATCACCCAGAACAACTTCCTGGGTACCGGTAACCGCGTCAGCGTCGGCCTGACCCGAAGCGAATACCAGAGCCGTTACAACTTCGGCTACGTTGACCCCTACTGGACCGCCGATGGCGTGAGCCTGGGCTACAACGCGTTCTATCGCACCACCGACTACAAAGACCTCGATGTCGACGTAGCAAGCTATGCGGTAGACAGCCTGGGTGCCGGTGTGAACGTTGGCTACCCGATCAGCGAGACTTCGCGTCTGACCTTCGGTCTGTCCGCTCAGCAGGACAAGATCAAGACCGGTACTTACACCGTTGACGAGATTTTCGACTTCGTCAAGAAGGAAGGCGACCAATACCTGAACTTCAAGGCGTCGGCCGGCTGGTCCGAATCCACCCTGAACAAAGGCGTGTTGCCAACCCGTGGCCGTTCCCAGAGCCTGACCCTGGAATCGACCATTCCTGGCAGCGACCTGTCGTTCTACAAGCTTGATTACCGTGGCCAGCTGTTCCAGCCGATCACCGAGAACTACACACTGCGTCTGCATACCGAACTGGGTTACGGCGACGGTTATGGTTCGACTGATGGCTTGCCATTCTACGAAAACTACTATGCTGGTGGTTTCAACTCGGTACGTGGCTTCAAGGACAGCACCCTCGGTCCACGCAGTACGCCAAGCAAGGGTACCAACCCTGGCACCTTGGCAGACCCGGACCAGGATCCGCTTCCGTTCGGTGGTAACGTCCTGATTCAGGGCGGTGTCGAGGTTCTGTTCCCGCTGCCATTCGTCAAGGATCAGCGCTCCCTGCGTACTTCGGTATTCTGGGATGTGGGTAACGTGTTTGACTCGCAGTGCAAGGATACTGTGAACGCCGATGGCTCGAAGTCCAGCACCAAGTGCAACGACATCAGCCTGAGCAACATGGCCAGTTCCGTCGGTGTCGGCGTGACTTGGGTTACCGCACTGGGTCCTTTGAGCTTCGCGTTGGCCACACCGATCAAGAAACCGGATAACGCTGAAACTCAAGTGTTCCAATTCTCCCTCGGCCAGACGTTCTAAGCGTCTGACCCAAGATAACGACAATGGATTTTGTAGGAGTGCATCGTGCGTAAGTTGACTCAATTGGTTCTCCTGGCCTCCGTACTGGTGGCAGGCCCGGCATTTGCCGACATGAAAATCGCTGTTCTGAACTATCAGATGGCACTGCTGGAATCCGACGCAGCCAAGAAATACGCTGTGGATGCCGAGAAGAAGTTCGGCCCTCAACTGACCAAGCTCAAGACGCTGGAAAGCAGCGCCAAGGGCATTCAGGATCGTTTGATGGCGGGTGGCGACAAGATGCAGCAGGGCGAGCGTGAGCGTCTGGAGCTGGAATTCAAGCAAAAGGCCCGTGACTTCCAGTTCCAGTCCAAGGAACTGAACGAAGCCAAAGCCGTTGCTGACCGTGAAATGCTCAAGCAGCTCAAGCCGAAACTGGATAGCGCAGTGGAAGAAGTCATCAAGAAAGGTGGTTTTGACCTGGTGTTCGAGCGTGGCGCAGTGATCGATGTCAAACCTCAATATGACATCACGCGCCAGGTTATCGAGCGCATGAATCAGCTGAAGTAACCCATGACCGTGACTATCAAACTCGGCCAGTTGGCCGAGTTCCTCGGTGCCACCCTGAGTGGCGACCCCGAGAAGCAAATTACTGGGCTAGCCACCTTGCAGGAGGCTGGCCCAGCTCAGTTGAGCTTTCTGGCAAACCCTCAATACCGCAAATACCTCGCTGGCTCGCAGGCGGCGGCACTGCTGCTCAAAGCGGCTGATGCCGAAGGTTATGCCGGTAATGCGTTGGTGGTGCCGGATCCTTATCTGGCTTACGCACGCATTTCCCACCTGTTCGATCCGAAGCCGAAATCTGCAGCCGGTATCCATCCGACTGCAGTGATTGCTTCGGACGCCGTGGTCGATTCGACTGCCAGCATCGGTCCCTTTGTGGTGATCGAGGCCGGCGCCCGGATCGGTGCAGGCGTGACACTCGGCGCGCATTGCGTTGTCGGTGCCCGCAGCGAAATCGGCGAGGGTGGCTGGCTGGCCCCGCGGGTGACGCTGTATCACGATGTGCGTATCGGCAAGCGGGTGGTGATCCAGTCCGGTGCAGTGCTCGGCGGTGAAGGCTTCGGCTTTGCCAACGAGAAAGGCATCTGGCAGAAAATCGCCCAGATCGGCGGCGTGACCATTGGCGACGATGTGGAGATCGGCGTGAATACCGCCATCGACCGCGGTGCGTTGGCCGATACCGTGATCGGCAACGGTGTGAAGCTCGACAACCAGATTCAGATCGCCCACAACGTTCAGGTCGGTGATCACACCGCCATGGCGGCGTGCGTGGGGATTTCCGGCAGCACCAAAATCGGCAAGCACTGCATGCTCGCCGGCGGTGTTGGCCTGGTGGGGCACATCGATATTTGCGACAACGTTTTCCTGACCGGGATGACCATGGTGACTCACTCGATTACCGAGCCGGGTGCCTATTCTTCCGGTACAGCCATGCAGCCGGCTGCCGAATGGCGCAAAAGCGCGGCACGCATCCGTCAGCTCGATGACCTCGCGCGACGGTTGAAACAGCTGGAAAAGCGGGCAGGGGAAGTGACCCCTGGCGGTAATGCTTCATCTGAAGGCTGATACCATTTCCATATCAAGAGTGCACAGCCTCTGGACTGCCTCCTTGATTTGCTAGAGGAGTGCGCGTCAGTCGCGCTCCCAATCTTTACATAGGCTTCCCCCCGAAATGATGGACATCAACGAGATTCGCGAATACCTGCCTCACCGTTACCCGTTCCTGCTGGTGGACCGGGTGGTGGACCTGGATACTGAAGGCAAGCGAATTCGCGCCTACAAGAATGTCAGCATCAACGAACCGTTCTTCAATGGTCACTTCCCTGCGCATCCGATCATGCCGGGCGTCCTGATTATCGAAGCGATGGCTCAGGCAGCCGGGATTCTCGGTTTCAAGATGCTCGACGTGAAGCCCGCTGATGGCACGCTTTACTACTTTGTCGGCTCCGACAAACTGCGTTTCCGCCAGCCGGTCAAGCCTGGCGATCAGTTGATTCTTGAGGCCACGTTCATTAGCTGCAAGCGCAAGATCTGGAAGTTTGAATGCCAGGCGTCGGTTGATGGCAAGCCGGTCTGCTCCGCCGAGATCATCTGCGCGGAACAAAAAGTATGAGTTTGATTGACCCTCGCGCAATCATCGATCCTTCGGCCGTACTGGCTGAAGGTGTCGAGGTCGGCCCGTGGTCGATCATCGGCGCAGGTGTGGAAATCGGCGAGGGGACAGTGATCGGGCCACACGTGATCCTCAAAGGCCCGACCCGAATCGGCAAGCACAATCGCATCTACCAGTTTTCCTCGGTAGGCGAAGACACGCCTGATCTCAAGTACAAGGGTGAAGAAACCCGTCTGGTGATCGGTGACCATAACGTTATCCGTGAAGGCGTGACGATTCACCGTGGTACCGTTCAGGATCGCTCGGAAACCACCCTGGGCGATCACAACCTGATCATGGCTTACGCCCACATCGGTCACGACAGCGTCATCGGCAACCACTGCATTCTGGTCAACAACACCGCGTTGGCCGGGCATGTGCACGTCGAGGACTGGGCGATCCTGTCCGGTTTCACCCTGGTGCACCAGTATTGCCACATTGGCGCCCACAGCTTTTCCGGCATGGGCACCGCCATCGGCAAGGACGTTCCGGCGTTCGTCACGGTGTTCGGCAACCCGGCCGAAGCGCGCAGCATGAACTTCGAAGGCATGCGCCGTCGTGGTTTCAGCGAGGATGCCATTCATGCCTTGCGCCGCGCCTATAAAACCGTCTACCGCCAGGGACTGACTGTCGAGCAAGCCCTGGCCGAACTGGCCGAGCCTGCAGCCCAGTTCCCGGAAGTCGCGGTGTTCCGTGACTCCATCCAGTCGTCGTCTCGCGGCATCACCCGCTGATCATGGCCAATCTGCGTATTGCGCTGGTGGCGGGTGAGGCTTCCGGTGACATTCTGGGCGCCGGTCTGATGCGTGCCCTCAAGGCACAGCATCCCGCTGTCGAGTTCATCGGCGTCGGCGGCCCGTTGATGCAGGCCGAAGGCCTGAGCTCCTACTTCCCCATGGAACGGCTGTCGGTCATGGGGCTGGTGGAAGTCCTCGGGCGACTGCGTGAACTGCTCAAGCGCCGCAAGGACCTGATCGCCACGCTGATCGCTGAAAAACCGGATGTGTTCATCGGCATCGATGCGCCGGATTTCAACCTCAATATCGAACTCAAGCTGCGTCAGGCCGGGATCAAGACCGTGCACTACGTCAGCCCTTCGGTATGGGCGTGGCGGCAGAAGCGAGTGCTGAAGATCCGCGAAGGCTGCGACCTGATGCTCACGCTGCTGCCGTTCGAAGCCAGATTCTACGAAGAGAAAGGCGTGCCGGTGCGGTTCGTCGGCCATACGCTGGCCGATACCATTCCACTGGAAGCCGATCGCACTGCTGCGCGCGCCGAACTGGGACTGCCGGATGGCCCGCTGGTGGCTTTGATGCCGGGCAGTCGCGGCGGCGAAGTCAGTCGTCTGGGTGCGCTGTTCCTCGATACCGCCGAACGCCTGCGCGCCATGCGCCCGGGTTTGCGCTTCGTCATACCGTGCGCCAATCCCGAGCGTCGGGCCCAGCTTGAAGAGCTGCTGGCCGGTCGCGACTTGCCGGTGACCTTGCTCGATGGCAAATCCCATCTGGCGCTGGCGGCCTGCAACGCGGTCCTGATCGCGTCCGGCACTGCCACGCTGGAAGCGCTGCTGTACAAGCGCCCGATGGTCGTGGCTTACCGTCTTGCACCACTGACGTTCTGGATTCTCAAGCGCATGGTCAAGAGTCCGTACGTCTCCCTGCCGAACCTGCTGGCCCAGCGACTGCTGGTGCCGGAATTGTTGCAGGACGATGCGACGGTCGAAGCGCTCGCCCAGACCCTGTCGCCGTTGATCGACGGTGGCGAAGAGCAGACGCGCGGCTTCGACGAAATCCACCGCACCCTGCGTCTGGACGCCTCCAATCAGGCGGCTGACGCCGTTCTGAACCTGATCGGTCAAACACGATGAGCAAGACAAGCATGCAGATGGGCCTGGATTTCACCCTGGTCGCCGAAGTCGAAGAGTTGGTGGCCGGCGTTGATGAAGTCGGTCGTGGCCCGTTGTGCGGTGCGGTCGTCACGGCGGCGGTGATCCTCGATCCGAACCGTCCGATTCTTGGTCTCAACGACTCGAAGAAACTCACTGAAGCCAAGCGTGAAAAGCTCTACGACGAAATCTGCGAGAAGGCACTGAGCTGGTGCATCGCCCGTGCCGAAGTCGAAGAGATCGACGAGTTGAACATCCTCCACGCCACCATGTTGGCGATGCAGCGCGCGGTGGCGGGGCTGCACATCCAGCCGAAGCTGGCGATGATCGACGGCAACCGCTGCCCGAAACTGCCGATGCGTTCCGAAGCAGTGGTCAAGGGCGACAGCAAGGTGCCGGCCATCGCCGCCGCGTCGATTCTGGCCAAGGTCAGCCGCGACCGCGAGATGGCGGCGTTCGAATTGATCTATCCGGGTTACGGCATCGGTGGCCATAAAGGCTACCCGACGCCCGTTCATCTGGAAGCGTTGGTGCGCCTCGGGCCGACGCCGATTCACCGGCGTTCGTTTGCCCCGGTGCGGCAGGCTTATGAAGCGCTGGAAGGCCTCACGCAGGTTTAGCGGCGAGGCTGATGTTTTGTTCAGGGCCCGGTACAATCCGGGCCTTGTTGTCTCTATGTAACTGGACAGGATCACTATGCCGGCTTCATTCGTTCATCTACGCCTGCACACTGAATACTCCCTGGTCGACGGGCTGGTGCGGATCAAGCCGCTGGTCAAGGCCCTGACCGGCATGGGCATGCCGGCCGTTGCGGTTACCGACCAGAACAACATGTGTTCGCTGGTCAAATTCTATAAAAACACCATGGGCGCCGGGATCAAGCCGATCTGCGGCGCCGACCTGTGGCTGTCGAACAAGGACCCGGAGGGTCCGCTGAGCCGGATCAGCCTGCTGGTCATGAATGCCCTGGGTTATCGCAACCTGACCGAGCTGATTTCCCGTGGCTTCATCGAAGGTCAGCGCAACGGCATGATCATCATCGAGCGCGAATGGGTCGCCGAGGCCAACGAAGGCCTGATTATGCTGTCCGCCGCGAAAGAAGGCGAAATCGGCATGGCCATGATCGGCGGCAACCCCGCTGAGGCCGAGGTCCTGACGCGCGAATGGATGGCGGTGTTCCCGGATCGTTTCTACCTGGAGATTCAGCGTACCAACCGTCCGAATGACGAAGAACAATTGCACGGCGCCGTGGCCCTGGCCGACAAGCTCGGTGCGCCGCTGGTCGCGACCAACGATGTGCGTTTCATCAAGCAGGAAGACTTCGCCGCCCACGAAACCCGCGTCTGCATCGGTGAGGGCCGGGCCCTTGACGATCCGCGTCGTTCGAAGAACTACAGCGATCAGCAATACCTGAAAAGCGCCGAGGAAATGGCCGAGCTGTTCAGCGACCTGCCGGATGCGGTGGAAAACTCCGTCGAGATCGCGAAGCGCTGCAACATTGAAGTGAAGCTGGGCACGCACTTCTTGCCCAACTTCCCGATCCCCGATGGCATGACCATCGATGAGTATTTCCGCAAGGTGTCCTTCGAAGGTCTGGAAGAGCGGTTAACCGTTCTGCTGCCAAGGGACACGACTGAAGATTACGAAGCCAAGCGGCAGGTCTATGTAGACCGACTGAATTTCGAGCTGGATATCATTATCCAGATGGGGTTCCCCGGTTACTTCCTTATCGTGATGGACTTCATCCAGTGGGCCAAGAACAACGGCGTGCCGGTGGGCCCGGGCCGGGGGTCGGGTGCCGGATCGCTGGTGGCCTACGTGCAGAAGATCACCGACCTCGATCCGCTGGAATACGACCTGCTGTTCGAACGTTTCCTTAACCCGGAACGGGTATCCATGCCCGACTTCGACGTCGACTTCTGCATGGACGGTCGCGACCGCGTGATCGACTACGTGGCCGAAAAGTACGGCCGTAACGCTGTGAGCCAGATCATCACCTTCGGTTCCATGGCGGCGAAAGCTGTGGTGCGCGACGTGGCGCGGGCGCAGGGCAAGTCGTTCGGCCTGGCGGATCGCCTGTCGAAGATGATTCCGTTCGAAGTCGGCATGACCCTGGAAAAAGCCTACGAGCAGGAAGAAATCCTGCGCGATTTCATCAAGGTCGATGAAGAGGCGGCGGAAATCTGGGAGATGGCGCGTAAGCTCGAAGGCGTTGTGCGTAACGTCGGCAAGCACGCCGGTGGTGTGGTGATCGCACCGACCAAGCTGACCGACTTCTCGCCGATCTATTGCGACGAGGCCGGTGACGGCCTGGTAACCCAGTTCGACAAGGATGACGTCGAGGCGGCCGGTCTGGTGAAGTTCGACTTCCTCGGCCTGCGAACGCTGACGATCATCGACTGGGCGCTGAAAACCATCAACCGCGACCGCGCCAAGGTCAACGAACCGCCGCTGGATATCGCGTTCATCCCGCTGGATGACAAACCGACGTATCAGCTGCTGCAAAAAGCTGAAACCACCGCGGTGTTCCAGCTTGAATCCCGCGGCATGAAAGAGCTGATCAAAAAGCTCAAGCCCGACTGCCTGGAAGACTTGATCGCACTGGTGGCCCTGTTCCGTCCGGGCCCGCTGCAATCGGGCATGGTGGATGACTTCATCAACCGTAAGCACGGTCGCGCCGAACTGGCCTATCCGCACTCGGATTACCAGTACGAGGGCCTCAAGCCCGTCCTGGCACCTACTTACGGCATCATCCTGTATCAGGAACAGGTGATGCAGATTGCCCAGGTCATGGCCGGTTACACCCTCGGTGGTGCGGACATGCTGCGGCGGGCCATGGGTAAGAAAAAGCCCGAGGAAATGGCCAAGCAGCGCGGCGGCTTCATTGAAGGTTGCGCCACCAACAATATTGACGCGGACCTGGCCGGTAACATTTTCGACCTGGTAGAGAAATTCGCCGGTTACGGCTTCAACAAATCCCACTCCGCCGCCTACGGCCTGGTGTCATACCAGACCGCCTGGCTGAAGGCTCACTACCCGGCGCCGTTCATGGCCGCGGTACTGTCGGCGGATATGCACAACACCGACAAGGTCGTGACCTTGATCGAAGAAGTGCGCACGATGAAGCTGCGCCTCGACGCGCCGGACGTGAATACCTCGGAGTTCAAGTTCACGGTGAACGACGAAGGTCGCATCGTGTATGGCCTGGGCGCGATCAAAGGCGTCGGCGAAGGCCCGGTGGAAGCGATCACCGAGGCACGTCAGGCAGGCCCGTTCAAGGACCTGTTCGACTTCTGTGCCCGGGTCGACCTCAAACGCATCAACAAGCGCACGCTGGACGGCTTGATCCGTAGCGGCGCGCTGGATCGCCTCGGCCCGTACTTCCATGACGAGCAAAAGGCTTATCAGGCCAACATCGACCGCAACCGTGCCGTACTGCTGGCGGCGATGGAGGAGGCGATCAAGTCGGCCGAGCAGACTGCGCGCACCCGCGACAGTGGCCATGCCGACCTGTTCGGCGGGCTGTTCGTTGAGGAAGATGCGGACGTTTACGCACTGCATCGCAAGGCCAAGGAACTGACCCTCAAGGAACGTCTCAAGGGTGAAAAAGACACCCTTGGCCTGTACCTGACCGGCCACCCGATCGACGAATACGAAGGTGAAATTCGCCGTTTCGCCCGCCAGCGCATCATCGACCTGAAACCGGCCCGGGATACCCAGACCGTGGCGGGGATGATCATTGCCCTGCGTGTGATGAAGAACAAAAAGGGCGACAAGATGGGCTTCATCACCCTCGACGACCGCTCCGGACGGATCGAGGCGTCACTGTTCGCCGAGGCGTTCCACTCCGCTCAATCGCTGCTGCAGACCGATGCGATGGTGGTGGTCGAAGGCGAGGTCAGCAACGATGACTTCTCCGGCGGCTTGCGCCTGCGGGTCAAGCGGGTGATGAGCATGGAAGATGCGCGCACCAACCTGGCCGAGAGCCTGCGCTTGAAGTTGCAGACCCAGGACCTGAAAGGCGATCAACTACGCTGGTTGGGTGATTTGCTCAAGCGTCACCGCGGGGCGTGCCCGATCACCATGGAATACACCAGCCCTGATGCGAAGACCTTGCTGCAGTTTGGCGAGACCTGGCGGATCGACCCGGCGGATGCCTTGATTCAAGCCCTGCGTGACCAGTTCGGGCGAGACAACGTCTTCCTCCAATACCGTTGACCGGCAGGTGATATCAAACCGCCTGCCCGCAACCTGAATTTTTAATCTCGACCTTAGCGCGCCTCTCCCTTAAGGTAGGGCGCGAATAGACAACCGGCCGGCCCAAGCTCACTTGGGACACGACCCTAGACGGACGCCTATGAACCCGAATTTTCTAGATTTCGAACAGCCGATCGCCGACCTGCAAGCCAAGATCGAAGAGTTGCGCTTGGTCGGTAATGACAATTCGCTGAATATCGGCGATGAGATCTCCCGCCTGCAGGACAAGAGCAAAACGCTCACCGAAGACATTTTCGGCAAGCTGACCAGCTGGCAGATCGCACGTCTGGCGCGTCACCCGAAGCGTCCATACACCCTGGACTACATCGAGCACATCTTCACCGAGTTCGACGAACTGCACGGTGATCGTCACTTCTCCGACGACGCGGCCATTGTGGGCGGCGTGGCACGTCTGGAAGACCAGCCAGTGATGGTGATCGGTCACCAGAAGGGCCGTGAAGTGCGCGAAAAGGTACGCCGCAACTTCGGCATGCCGCGCCCGGAAGGCTACCGCAAGGCTTGCCGCCTGATGGAAATGGCCGAGCGTTTCAAGATGCCGATCCTGACCTTCATCGACACCCCGGGTGCCTACCCTGGCATCGACGCTGAAGAGCGCAACCAGAGCGAAGCGATTGCCTGGAACCTGCGCGTCATGGCTCGCCTGAAAACCCCGATCATCGCCACCGTGATTGGTGAGGGTGGTTCCGGCGGTGCACTGGCGATCGGTGTCTGCGATCAGTTGAACATGCTGCAGTACTCGACCTACGCGGTGATCTCGCCGGAAGGTTGCGCTTCGATTCTGTGGAAAACCGCAGAAAAGGCGCCGGATGCCGCTGAAGCGATGGGCATCACCGCCGAGCGTCTGAAAGGCCTGGGCATCGTCGACAAAGTGATTGGCGAGCCTCTGGGCGGCGCCCACCGTGATCCGGCGGCTGCCGCGGCCTCGATCCGTGCCGAGCTGAGCTCGCAACTGGCGATGCTGAAGAAGTTCGACAACGAAGCGCTGCTCAAGCGTCGCTACGATCGTCTGATGAGCTACGGCCTCTAAGTCGACCGCGCAATACCCGATGTGGGGGCGAGCCTGCTCGCGATGAGGGGTAACATTCAACCAGTGCGTTGGCTGTTGCACCATTATCGCAAGCAGGCTCGCTCCCACATTTGATTTGTGCCAAGGGAAAAAAATGGATCAGTCGACGATTGATTTGCCTTCCAGGCTTTTGCGCCATCTCAAGCCCTGGCTCGGTGCTTCCCATTGGCGGATCGCCTACTCGGGTGGGCTCGATTCCACCGTCCTGCTGCACCTTCTGGCCAGTCTCGCCAAAACTGAATCCCTTCCGGCGCTAGGCGCCATCCATGTCCATCACGGCCTTCAGGCTGCGGCCGACGCGTGGCCGGCGCATTGCCAGGTGGTCTGCGATGGGCTGGCGGTGTCGTTGCAAGTGGTGCGTGTGCAGGTGCAGCCGGGGGCGAGTCTGGAGCGGGCGGCGCGGGATGCGCGTTATGCGGCGTTCAGTGCGGCGATTCAGGCCAACGATGTGTTATTGACCGGACAACACCGCGATGATCAGGCTGAAACACTGCTGTTCCGTCTGTTGCGCGGCGCCGGGGTCCGAGGTCTGTCCGGCATGCCGGCGCAACGAGCGTTGGGGCAGGGCAGTCTGGTTCGGCCCTTGCTCGACGTCACGCGGGCCGAGCTGGAAGTCTATGCGCGGGACCATGGCCTGCGCTGGGTAGAGGATCCGTCGAATCAGGATCGACAGTTCTCGCGCAATTACCTGCGCCATCAGGTCATGCCGCTGCTGACCGGTCGCTGGCCGCAGGCTCACGCCAGCATGGCCCGCAGTGCGGCACATTTGCGTGAGGCGCAAGGTTTGCTCGATGAGCTGGCGCAGATTGATCTGGCTCAAGCGACCTTGTCCGATGATTTCGAGTGGTTGGGTTTGCCATCGCTGGCGTTTGCGGCCATCGCCGGGTTGTCCGATGCCCGCCAGAGAAATGCACTCAGTTATTGGCTGGAACCGCTCACCCGACTGCCGGATACCGACCATTGGTCGGGTTGGCTCGATTTGCGTGATGCCGGCATCGATGCTTCTCCGGTCTGGCGTCTGGCGGACGGGGAGTTGCATCGAAGCGCCGGTCGCCTGTGGTGGCTCAGCGGGCAATGGTTGCGCGCGCCAGTGGTCAGCGGCGACTGGCATGAGCCGTCGCTGGCGCTACGCTTGCCCGATAACGGGCGTGTCATGTTCAGCGGTCAGACTCCCGCAGGGCCGCTGCGCATCCGCTATCGGCTGGGCGGCGAGGTGATGCATCTGGCGGATCGCGGTCATCGCGATCTCAAGCGCTTGCTCAATGAACGCGCGGTGCCGGGCTTCGTGCGTGGCAGATTGCCGCTGCTGTTTCGCGGTGAAGAATTGCTCGCCGTGGCGAACCTGCCGGGGCTCGACGGCAATGCGTTGGAAGGCTGGCGTTTGCATTGGCAGCCATCTGACGAAGATCAAGGTTTGAGATGAAGGGGGCATTCCGGTAGACTACGCTCCCTTCTTGATACAACTTCTGTGGATTCGCCTGAATTGCAGGAGTTGCCGATTACCAAGCAGTCTTTGCTGGGCGATTCCAAAAAATGTGTAGCGAGCAACGTACCGGTGTTTTCACTTCCGGTCTGTCCCAACGCGGCGGTTTTTTTGAAAGGTGCACTGTGATTAATGCAGGTGATCGGGGGCTTCGGCCTTCCTTCGCTTTCCCCGGCGGCTCGGACCGCTTTAACGCAGACTTCTAGGGTTTTTCATGACGCGCTACATATTCGTCACGGGCGGTGTTGTTTCTTCTTTGGGGAAAGGCATTGCATCGGCTTCATTGGCGGCCATCCTGGAGGCGCGGGGGCTTAAGGTCACCATGCTGAAGCTGGATCCGTACATCAACGTCGACCCGGGCACCATGAGCCCGTTCCAGCACGGTGAAGTGTTCGTCACCCACGACGGCGCCGAGACCGACCTGGACCTGGGCCACTACGAGCGGTTCATCCGCACGACCATGACCCAGAACAACAACTTCACCACCGGCCGTGTTTACGAGCACGTGCTGCGCAAAGAGCGCCGTGGTGACTACCTGGGTGCAACCATCCAGGTGATTCCGCACATCACCGACGAAATCAAGCGTCGCATCATCAAGGGCGCCGGCGATGCCGACGTGGCCCTGGTGGAAATCGGCGGTACCGTTGGTGATATCGAATCGCAACCGTTCCTCGAAGCCATCCGCCAGCTGCGTGTGGAAGTCGGTTCCAAGCGCGCGATGCTGATGCACCTGACTCTGGTTCCGTACATCGCCACCGCTGGCGAGACCAAGACCAAGCCGACCCAGCACTCCGTAAAAGAGCTGCGTTCGATCGGCCTGCAGCCAGACGTGCTGATCTGCCGCTCCGACCATCCGGTGGATGTGTCGTCGCGTCGCAAGATCGCGCTGTTCACCAACGTTGAAGAGCGTGCGGTGATCTCCCTGGAAGACGTCGACACCATCTACAAGATCCCGGCCGTGCTGCACGCCCAGGGTCTGGACGATTTCGTCGTCGAGCGCTTCGGCCTGCAATGCAATGGCGCCGACCTGTCCGAGTGGGAAAAGGTCGTCGATGCCAAGCTCAATCCAGAGCACGAAGTCACCATCGCGATGGTCGGCAAGTACATGGAGCTGCTGGACGCCTACAAGTCGCTGATCGAAGCGATGAGTCACGCCGGCATCACCAACCGCACCAAGGTCAACCTGCGCTACATCGATTCCGAAGACATCGAGAACCAGGGCACCGCGCTGCTGGAAGGCGTCGACGCGATCCTCGTACCGGGCGGCTTCGGTCTGCGTGGCGTGGAAGGCAAGATCACTGCCGTTCAATACGCTCGCGAAAACAAGGTTCCATACCTGGGTATCTGCCTGGGCATGCAAGTGGCGGTCATCGAGTTCGCCCGTAATGTGATGGGCTGGAAAGATGCCAACTCCACCGAGTTCGATCGTGCCAGCGGCCATCCGGTTGTCGGTCTGATCACCGAGTGGGAAGACGCCACCGGTGCAGTCGAAACCCGTACCGAATCGTCCGATCTGGGCGGCACCATGCGTCTCGGCGCTCAGGAATGCCTGCTCGAAGCGGGTTCCAAGGTGCACGACTGCTACGGCAAGGATGTGATTGTCGAGCGTCACCGTCACCGTTACGAAGTGAACAACAACCTGCTGCCGCAAATCATCGAGGCCGGCCTGAAGATTTCCGGTCGCTCCGCTGATGCTGCGCTGGTTGAAGTGGTCGAAGCACCGGATCATCCATGGTTCGTCGCTTGCCAGTTCCACCCAGAGTTCACCTCGACGCCACGCGATGGCCATCCGCTGTTCAGCGGCTTCGTCAAAGCGGCATTGGCTCAACACCAGAAGAAGGCGTAACCCCGATGGCACAGAAGATCATCCGCGTCGGCGACATCGAGATTGCCAACGACAAACCCATGGTGCTGTTCGGCGGCATGAACGTGCTGGAAAGCCGTGACATGGCCATGCAGGTTTGCGAAGAGTACGTGAAGGTCACCGAAAAACTCGGTATCCCTTACGTGTTCAAGGCCAGTTTCGACAAGGCCAACCGTTCTTCTGTGACCTCTTATCGCGGTCCTGGCCTGGAAGAGGGCATGCGCATCTTCCAGGACATCAAACAAGCCTTCGGCGTGCCGATCATCACCGACGTCCACGAGCCTGACCAGGCCGCGGTCGTCGCTGAGGTCTGCGACATCATCCAGCTGCCGGCCTTCCTGTCGCGCCAGACCGACCTCGTGGTCGCCATGGCCAAGACCAATGCCGTCATCAACATCAAGAAAGCCCAGTTCCTCGCGCCTCAGGAAATGAAACACATCCTGAACAAGTGCGTGGAAGCGGGCAACGATCAATTGATCCTCTGCGAGCGCGGTTCGAGCTTCGGCTACAACAACCTCGTGGTCGACATGCTCGGCTTCGGCATCATGAAGCAGTTCGAGTACCCGGTATTCTTCGACGTGACCCATTCGCTGCAAATGCCTGGCGGTCGTTCCGACTCCGCCGGCGGTCGCCGCGCCCAGGTCACCGACCTGGCCAAGGCTGGCATGAGCCAGTCGCTGGCGGGCCTGTTCCTCGAAGCGCACCCGGATCCGGACAACGCCAAATGCGACGGCCCTTGCGCCTTGCGTCTGGACAAACTGGAGCCATTCCTGGCCCAGCTCAAAGCCCTGGACGAACTGGTGAAGAGTTTTCCGACGGTAGAAACCGCGTAAACCTCAATTCTCCGGTAAAGTACCGCACGATTTGTCGCTCATGCCCTCGGGTATGAGCGTTGTCGTCTGCAAGCTGCCCGCTGCACACCACTTGCCGACGGTAAAAAGATTTCCTCTAGCTGCGTCGTTTTCGTCAACTTTGGAGTGTTTACAACAATGGCAAAAATCGTCGACATCAAAGGTCGTGAAGTTCTCGACTCCCGTGGCAATCCCACCGTGGAAGCGGACGTGCTTCTCGACAACGGCATCATCGGCAGCGCTTGCGCGCCGTCCGGTGCATCCACTGGCTCGCGTGAAGCGCTCGAGCTGCGTGATGGCGACAAGAGCCGTTACCTGGGCAAGGGCGTGCTCAAGGCGGTAGCCAACATCAACGGTCCGATCCGCGATCTGCTGCTGGGTACCGACCCAAGCGACCAGAAAGCCCTGGATCACGCGATGATCAAGCTGGACGGTACCGAAAACAAAGCGACCCTGGGCGCCAACGCCATCCTCGCCGTCTCCCTGGCTGCGGCCAAGGCTGCTGCACAGGATCAGGACCTGCCGCTGTACGCACACATCGCCAACCTGAACGGAACCCCGGGTGTCTACTCGATGCCGGTTCCGATGATGAACATCATCAACGGTGGCGAACACGCCGACAACAACGTCGACATCCAGGAATTCATGGTTCAGCCGGTAGGCGCCAAGTCTTTCTCGGAAGGTCTGCGCATGGGCACCGAGATTTTCCATCACCTGAAAGCTGTTCTGAAGGCCCGTGGCCTGAGCACTGCTGTCGGTGACGAAGGCGGTTTCGCGCCGAACCTGGCGTCCAACGAAGACGCACTGAAAGTGATCTCCGAAGCTGTTGCCAACGCCGGTTACAAGCTGGGCACTGACGTGACCCTGGCTCTGGACTGCGCGGCCAGCGAGTTCTTTGAAGACGGCAAGTACAACCTGTCCGGCGAAGGCCAGGTGTTCACCGCTGAAGGTTTCGCCGACTACCTGAAAGGTCTGACCGAGCGTTACCCGATCATCTCGATCGAAGACGGTCTGGACGAGTCCGACTGGGCTGGCTGGAAGATCCTCACTGACAAGATCGGCGAGAAGACCCAACTGGTCGGCGACGACCTGTTCGTGACCAACACCAAGATCCTGAAAGAAGGCATCGATAAAAAGATCGCCAACTCGATCCTGATCAAGTTCAACCAGATCGGCACCCTGACCGAAACCCTGGAAGCCATCCAGATGGCCAAGGCTGCCGGTTACACCGCCGTGATCTCGCACCGTTCGGGCGAAACCGAAGATTCGACCATCGCCGACCTGGCGGTGGGTACTTCGGCTGGCCAGATCAAGACCGGTTCGCTGTGCCGTTCCGACCGCGTTTCCAAGTACAACCAACTGCTGCGTATCGAAGAGCAGTTGAATGGCAAAGCCAAGTACAACGGTCGCTCCGAGTTTCGCGGTTAAGTTGTAGATGGTAAAAAGACACCGGATTGTGTCGGAAAAGTCGTGACAGCGATGGATTTGCCACTAATCTGATGCCTTATATGCACAAGCCTGGATATTCCAGGCTTCGTGCTATCAGATGCTTCAAAGTTTTGGCGTGGCTGTCTTTTTTCACTGGATACCTGATATTCGATGCGCAGTCCTTACTGGTTGTTTCTCGTCTTGCTCTTGCTGCTGGCCGGTCTGCAGTACCGCCTGTGGGTGGGCAATGGCAGTCTGGCGCAAGTTGCCGAACTGAATCAGCAGATTGCTGATCAGCACGCCGAGAACGAAGCCTTGCTGGAGCGCAACCGGGTGATGGACGCTGAAGTCAGCGAGTTGAAGAAAGGCATGGAGACCGTTGAAGAGCGGGCTCGTCACGAACTGGGCATGGTCAAGGACGGCGAAACCCTTTACCAGTTGGCCCAATGATCGATTCCCTGCCGGCCTTCTGGGCCGTGATTCCTGCCGCGGGCGTCGGTGCCCGTATGGCCGCGGACCGTCCCAAGCAATACCTGCAACTGGGCGGGCGCACAATTCTCGAACACAGCCTCGGCTGTTTCCTCGATCACCCGAGCCTCAAGGGCCTGGTGGTCAGTCTTGCTGTCGATGATCCTTATTGGCCGAACCTGGCTTGCGTCAGCGATCCGCGGATTCAGCGGGTCGAGGGTGGCGCCGAGCGTTCAGGTTCGGTGCTCAACGCTTTGCTGCACCTGCACGCCCAAGGTGCCGACGATGAGGATTGGGTGCTGGTGCACGATGCGGCACGGCCCAATCTGAGCCGTGACGATCTCGATAAACTGCTGGCTGAGCTGGCGAACGATCCGGTCGGTGGCTTGCTGGCCGTGCCGGCGCGCGACACCCTGAAACGGGTCGACAAGCACGGTCGAGTGGTCGAAACCGTGGATCGCAGCGTGATCTGGCAGGCCTACACGCCGCAGATGTTCCGCCTCGGAGCATTGCACCGCGCACTGGCGGACAGTCTGGTGGCCGATGCGCTGATCACCGATGAAGCCTCGGCGATGGAGTGGGCCGGGTTGGCGCCGCGCCTGATCGAGGGTCGCGCGGACAACCTGAAAGTCACCCGCCCGGAAGACCTCGAATGGTTGCGCCAACGCTGGGCCAACCGTCGTTAAATCCGATACTCCGGCCGTTCGGCCAAGCCTTCCTTGAGAAAATCCACCAGTTTGCGCACCTTCGGCGACAAGTGCCGTTGTTGCGGATACAACGCCCACACCGCCGTGTTCGGCGGTTGATGCGCCTCCAGCAGCGAAATCAACGCGCCGCTGTGCAGATGCTCCAACACGTAATAGTCCGGCAACTGACACAGACCGACGCCTTGTAGCGCCGCATCCAGCACCGCTTGCCCACTGTTGCAGCGCCAGTTTCCCTGTACCCGCTGGGAAAATTCCCGCCCGTTCTGTTCCAGTTGCCAGATGTCCGAGCTGCCGATCAGGCAGTTGTGCCGGCTCAGTTCCGACAAACTGTGTGGCCGACCGTACCGTTCGAGGTAGGACGGCGACGCGCAGAGGTACATGCGCCGCGGTGCCAGCCGGGTCGCCACCAACCGAGAATCCTGAAGACGCCCGAGGCGGATCGCCAGGTCCAGGCCTTCGTGCACCAGATCGAGTTGCCGGTTGGTCAGTTCGATATCGATGCGCAGTTGCGGATAGTGCCCCATGAACCGCGTCACCAGCGGCACGATGAAGCGCTCGCCATAGGCCACGGCGCAGGTCATGCGCAGCATGCCTTTGGGTTCGCTGGTCAGGTCGCCGACCGCACGCAGTGCTTCTTCGCGACCATCCTGCAGACGCTGGCAATGTTGCAGGAAGGTCTGGCCGGCTTCGGTCAAGGTGACACGCCGGGTGCTGCGATACAGCAGTCGTGTCTGCAGTCGCTCTTCGAGTCGTACGATTTGTCGACTGACATGCGAGGAAGAAACACCCAGGCGTTCGGCGGCGGCGGTGAACTGGCTGCACTCG
Source organism: Pseudomonas sp. GW822-FHT03F08 (assembly GCF_058801265.1). Lineage (NCBI taxonomy): Bacteria > Pseudomonadati > Pseudomonadota > Gammaproteobacteria > Pseudomonadales > Pseudomonadaceae > Pseudomonas > Pseudomonas sp. GW822-FHT03F08. Next base: position 82,434 of record NZ_JBXANC010000007.1, read on the forward strand.
GCAACGGCGACGAACTCGTCGATACCTTCCCAGCGGTTTTCGGACATGGGGATTATCCCTGTATGGCAATAATGTTTTGCTTTTGTTCTGATTATTCATCAGTCAGCGCTGGACTACACTCCCTGTCTGGTTTTTATTCAATGGATTCACTGGAGAGTCAGCATGATCAAGTCGCGCGCCGCCGTTGCCTTCGAGGCCAAGAAGCCGCTGGAAATCGTAGAAGTCGATGTCGCCATGCCCAAGGCCGGTGAAGTGTTGCTGCGCGTGGTGGCTTCCGGTGTTTGCCACACTGACGCCTACACCCTGTCCGGTGCTGACCCGGAAGGTATCTTCCCGTCGATCCTCGGCCACGAAGGTGGTGCCATTGTTGAAGCGATCGGCGAAGGCGTGACCTCCGTTGCCGTCGGCGACCACGTGATCCCTCTGTACACCCCGGAATGCGGCCAGTGCAAATTCTGCAAATCGGGCAAGACCAACCTGTGTCAGGCGATTCGCGCCACTCAGGGCAAGGGCCTGATGCCGGACGGCACTTCGCGCTTTTCCTACAAGGGCCAAACGATTTTCCACTACATGGGTACCTCGACCTTCTCCGAGTACACCGTGTTGCCGGAAATCTCCGTAGCCAAGATCTCCAAGGATGCACCGCTGGAAAAGGTCTGCCTGCTCGGTTGCGGCGTGACCACCGGTATTGGTGCAGTGATCAACACCGCCAAGGTCAAACCGGGTGACACCGTGGCCATCTTCGGTCTCGGCGGCATCGGTCTGTCGGCCGTGATTGGTGCAGTGAAGGCCAAGGCCTCGCGCATCATTGCCATCGACATCAACCCGGCCAAGTTCGAAATCGCCAAACAACTGGGTGCCACCGACTGCGTGAACCCGAAAGATTTCGATCGCCCGATCCAGGAAGTGATCGTCGACATGACCGACGGTGGCGTCGACTTCTCCTTCGAATGCATCGGCAACGTGCAACTGATGCGCGCAGCCCTCGAGTGCTGCCATAAAGGCTGGGGCGAGTCGGTGATCATCGGTGTTGCCGGTGCCGGCCAGGAAATCGCCACCCGTCCGTTCCAGCTGGTGACCGGTCGCGTCTGGCGCGGCTCGGCGTTCGGCGGCGTGCGTGGCCGTACCGAGCTGCCAAGCTACGTCGACATGGCGCAAAGCGGCGAGATCCCGCTGGATACTTTCATCACCCACACCATGGGCCTGGAAGACATCAACAAGGCCTTCGACCTGATGCACGAAGGCAAGAGCATCCGCACCGTCATTCATTTCTGATCAATCGCGATGCCACGGCTGCCAACTTGCAGCCGTGGCGGCGTAGGAGTCCTACATGAGTCTGGAAAACATCTCCTGTCAGAAAAGTTTTGGCGGTTGGCACAAGCGCTATCGCCATCGTTCCGATGTGTTGGGCTGCGACATGGTGTTCGCCGTGTACCTGCCGCCGCAGGCAGAGCAGGGCGGCAAGCTGCCGGTGCTGTACTGGTTATCGGGCCTGACGTGCACGGACGAGAACTTCATGCAGAAGGCCGGCGCCATGCGCATGGCGGCCGAACTGGGATTGATCATCGTGGCGCCGGACACCAGTCCCCGTGGCGCCGATGTACCGGGTGATCCGGATGGTGCGTGGGATTTCGGCCTCGGTGCCGGGTTCTATCTGAATGCCACGCAGGAACCGTGGTCGCGGCACTATCGGATGCATGACTATGTCGTACAGGAATTGCCTTCACTGGTTGAAGCGCATTTCCCGGCTTCGGACAAGCGCAGCATCAGTGGCCATTCCATGGGCGGTCACGGTGCATTGGTCTGTGCATTGCGCAACCCTGGGCGTTACCAATCGGTGTCGGCGTTTTCGCCGATCAACAATCCGATGGATTGCCCGTGGGGCCAGAAGGCGTTCTCCCGTTATCTGGGCGAAGACCGTTCGAAGTGGCGCGAGTGGGATGCCTGTGCGCTGATCGCCGAGGCGGACGAGAAACTGCCATTGCTGGTCGATCAGGGTGATCGCGACGACTTCCTCGCCACCCAGCTCAAACCCGAAGCGCTGCAACAAGCGGCAAAACAGGCGGGCCATCCGCTGACGCTACGCCTGCAACCGGGCTACGACCACAGCTATTTCTTCATCGCGAGCTTCATTGACGACCACTTGCAGCATCACGCACGCGCCCTCAAGGGCTAATGCAGGTAGAATCACGCCCTGACAAAATTCGGGGCGTTTTTTTATGCGTATTGGCCACGGCTATGATGTGCACCGTTTCGCTGAAGGCGATTTCATTACTCTGGGCGGCGTGCGAATCGCACACGGCTTCGGGCTGCTCGCTCACTCCGACGGTGACGTCCTGCTGCATGCCTTGAGCGACGCCTTGCTCGGCGCGGCTGCGCTGGGTGATATCGGCAAGCACTTCCCGGACACCGACCCGCAATTCAAGGGCGCCGACAGCCGAGTGCTGTTGCGTCATGTGGTCAGCCTGATCCACGCCAAAGGCTGGAAAGTCGGCAACGTCGACAACACCATCGTTGCCCAGGCACCGAAAATGGCCCCCCATATCGAATCGATGCGCGCGCTGATTGCCGCGGATCTGCAAGTAGAACTGGATCAAGTGAACGTGAAAGCCACCACCACCGAGAAGCTCGGCTTCGTCGGTCGCGAAGAAGGCATCGCCGTGCATTCCGTTGCCTTGTTGCTGCGCGCATGAACGAACTGCAATTGCTCGGCCCACGGGCCTATGGCGACGCGCTCGGCACCGCGGTACTGAAAGCCATCGCCGAAGATTTCCAGGTCGATGAAGTCCTCGACATTCCGTTCAGCGGTGACGGCGAGCACCTGTGGATCTGGGTGGAAAAGCGCGGTCTGAACACCGAAGAAGCGGCACGCCGCATTGCCAAGGCGGCCGGTGTGCCGTTGCGCACGGTCAGCTATGCCGGCCTCAAGGACCGTCAGGCGCTGACGCGCCAGTGGTTCAGCGTGCAACTGCCGGGCAAGGCCGATCCGGATCTGTCGGCGGCGGAAAACGACACGCTGAAGATCCTCAAGACCACGCGCCACAAGCGCAAGCTGCAACGCGGCGCGCATTCGGCCAATGGTTTCACCTTGCGCCTGACCCAGTTCAATGGCGACAAGGCTGCCATCGACGAGCGCCTGCAACTGATTGCCAAGCAAGGTATCCCGAACTACTTCGGCGCCCAGCGTTTTGGCCATGACGGTGGTAACGTCGTCGACGCTCGGTCATGGGCGGCGCGCAAGGCCCTGCCGGAGCAGCGCAATGTACGTTCGCGCCTGCTGTCGACTGCACGCAGCTTTCTGTTCAACCAGGTGCTGGCGGCACGAGTGGCTGATGGCACCTGGCAGCGCGCCCAGGTCGGCGATCTGCTGGCGTTCACCGACAGCCGCAGCTTTTTCCCGGCGGGTGAAGCCGAGTGCAGCGACCCGCGCCTGGCGATTCTCGACCTGCATCCGACAGGGCCGCAGTGGGGCGAAGGTGACTCACCGGCCGCCGGCGCTGTCCATGATCTGGAGCAGACAATCGCCGCAGGCGAGGCGGATCTGCGCGATTGGTTGATTAATGCCGGTATGAGCCACGAACGTCGCATCCTTCGACTGCCCATTGGCGGGTTGACGTGGCATTATCCCGAGCCTGACATTCTGCAACTGGAATTCGTCCTCCCGGCCGGATGCTTCGCCACCGTATTGGTGCGCGAACTCGTTGATCTGGTGCCGGTGGGGCAGACGGACAGCCCATGCGTATTCTGATTTCTAACGACGATGGGGTAACCGCACCCGGTCTTGCCGCGCTTTATGCTGCGCTGGCGGATTACACCGAATGCGTGGTTATCGCCCCGGAACAGGACAAGAGCGGTGCCAGCAGTTCGCTGACGCTGGATCGTCCGCTGCACCCGCAATACCTGGCCAACGGTTTCATCAGTCTCAATGGCACGCCGACCGACTGTGTGCACCTGGGGCTCAATGGTTTGCTGGAGCGCGAGCCGGACATGGTGGTTTCGGGCATCAACCTCGGCGCCAACCTGGGCGACGACGTGTTGTATTCCGGGACAGTGGCGGCGGCCCTTGAAGGCCGTTTTCTCGAACGCCCATCGTTTGCCTTCTCGCTGGCCTCCCGGCAGGTGGACAATCTGCCCACCGCTGCCTACTTTGCGCGCAAACTGGTCGAGGCCCACGCCGGGCTCGATCTGCCACCGCGCACGGTACTGAACGTGAACATTCCCAATCTGCCCATCGATCATATTCGCGGTATTCAGCTGACGCGCCTGGGGCATCGCGCCCGTGCGGCAGCACCGATGAAAGTGGTCGATCCCCGTGGCAAGGCCGGTTACTGGATTGCCGCCGCCGGCGATGCGGAAGACGGCGGGCCGGGCACTGATTTCCATGCGGTGATGCAGGGCTACGTTTCCATCACTCCGTTGCAGCTCGATCGCACCTTCAATGATGCCTTCAGAAATCTCGACGGCTGGCTGGAGGGGCTCAACTGATGGCTCGTGAACAAGACGACCGGTTGCGCAGCGGCATCGGGATGACCTCCCAGCGCACCCGTGAACGCCTGATTCAGCGGTTATATGAAGAAGGCTTGTCCAACGCCAATGTGCTGGAAGTGATCCGTCGTACGCCGCGTCATCTGTTTGTCGATGAAGCGCTGGCGCACCGGGCCTATGAAGACACCGCGCTGCCGATCGGCCACAACCAGACCATCTCTCAGCCTTATATGGTCGCGCGCATGAGCGAGTTGCTGCTCGAGGCGGGGCCGCTGGACAAGGTGCTGGAGATCGGCACCGGTTCCGGTTACCAGACGGCGGTGTTGTCGCAACTGGTCGAGCGGGTGTTCTCTGTCGAGCGGATCAAGGTGCTGCAGGATCGGGCCAAGGAGCGTCTGGTCGAACTCAACCTGCGCAACGTGGTGTTCCGCTGGGGCGATGGCTGGGAAGGCTGGCCGGCGCTGGCGCCGTACAACGGCATCATCGTCACGGCCGTGGCGACCGACGTACCGCAGGCCTTGCTCGATCAACTGGCGCCCGGCGGTCGGCTGGTGATTCCGGTCGGTTCCGGAGAAGTGCAGCAATTGATGCTGATCGTGCGCGAAGAAAACGGCTTCTCCCGACACGTTCTCGGGGCGGTTCGCTTCGTGCCATTGCTCAACGGGCCGCTGGCCTGAGCATTTGTTTGCCGGCGCTGAATTCCTTGCGAGAGCGCCTGTCTTACAGCGGCATCGATTGTTTAAACAGGATTTATCGTCCATGAGCAAACGTGTGCGTCGAGCGATATCGCTTCATTAAAGGTAAAGCCTGTTTCGCCCGTTATACTTGCGAAGTTACATGCCGGAATCGGCATTCCACATTTTTCAGCCACCACAAAGGGAGCGGCGGGTGAGTCTCACAGTCATTGCGCAGCGTATGGGTAACACGAGCTTTCAGCGCCTGGTGACTGGCCTTGTCTTGAGCACCTTGCTGGTCGGTTGCTCCAGCACCAAATCGAGCAACGTGCGGGTCGTCGATCGCAACAATGCGGTGGCCCAGCGTCCTACAGTGACGACCGGGCAGTACGTAGTCCGTCCGGGTGACACCATGTTTTCGATCGCGTTTCGCTACGGCTGGGACTACAAAGCCCTCGCTGCCCGGAACAATATTCCTACGCCGTACACGATCCATCCGGGTCAGACGATTCGCTTCGATGGCCGCCCTGGTTCAACGTCGACCGCGGTGGTGAGCAACAGCGGTTCTGCGCCGTCTTCGTCGAGCAAAACCACGATAATCCGGCGCCAGGCGAATGGCACGACGACCACCACAACCACCGGTTCCGGGGCGACTTCTGCGGCCGTTGTACCGTCCGTCGCCAACAAGCCGGCACCGGCTCCATTGCCTCCACCGGGCCCGGCCCCGACCGGCTGGGGATGGCCATCTAATGGCATTCTGATTGGTAAATTCTCTTCAAACGGTAGTTTGAATAAAGGAATTGATATCGCCGGGGATTTGGGACAGCCTGTTTTAGCTGCGTCTGATGGGACGGTGGTTTACGCCGGGAGTGGCTTAAGGGGCTACGGCGAATTAGTCATCATCAAACACAGTGAAACCTACGTCAGTGCTTACGGACACAACCGTCGGCTGTTGGTACGGGAGGGGCAGCAGGTCAAAGTCGGACAGACAATTGCCGAAATGGGGTCAACGGGTACAGACCGGGTGAAACTGCATTTTGAGATTCGCCGACAAGGTAAACCTGTAGATCCGCTGCAGTTCCTGCCAAGACGTTGATTTGCAGACCAGCCTGTTCCGTCGCGTAGAGGGGACAGGCTCCAGCGTTGCCAAGGATAAAGGCGTCGCTTGAGCTTGGGGTCGAACTCACCAAAGGACTATAACAATGGCTCTCAGTAAAGAAGTGCCGGAGTTTGACATCGACGATGAGGTTCTCCTGATGGAGACCGGCATCGATTCGGATTCGATGTCGAATGATGAAGGGGCTGCTCCACCTTCCGTTCGTGCCAAATCCAAACACTCCGCTTCACTTAAGCAACACAAGTACATCGACTACACCCGGGCACTCGATGCCACGCAGCTGTACCTCAACGAAATCGGCTTTTCCCCATTGCTCTCCCCGGAAGAGGAAGTTCATTTTGCGCGCTTGTCGCAAAGTGGCGATCCCGCCGGGCGCAAGCGCATGATTGAAAGTAACCTGCGGCTGGTGGTCAAAATCGCCCGGCGTTACGTCAATCGGGGGCTGTCGCTGCTGGATCTGATCGAAGAGGGCAACCTCGGGCTGATCCGGGCGGTGGAAAAGTTCGATCCCGAGCGCGGCTTCCGCTTCTCGACCTACGCGACCTGGTGGATCCGTCAGACCATCGAGCGCGCGATCATGAATCAGACCCGGACCATCCGGCTGCCGATCCATGTGGTCAAGGAGCTCAACGTGTACCTGCGGGCTGCACGGGAGCTGACGCAAAAACTCGATCACGAACCTTCACCCGAAGAAATCGCCAACCTGCTGGAAAAACCGGTGGGCGAGGTCAAGCGCATGCTGGGCCTGAACGAGCGGGTTTCTTCGGTCGACGTCTCGCTGGGTCCGGATTCGGATAAAACCCTGCTGGACACCCTCACGGATGACCGTCCGACCGATCCATGCGAACTGCTGCAGGACGACGATCTGTCGCAGAGCATCGATCAATGGCTCTCGGAGCTGACCGACAAGCAACGCGAGGTGGTGGTACGCCGCTTCGGCCTGCGCGGTCACGAGAGCAGCACGCTGGAAGATGTGGGCCTGGAGATCGGTCTGACCCGGGAACGGGTGAGACAGATCCAGGTGGAAGGCCTCAAGCGCCTGCGTGAAATCCTCGAGAAAAACGGCCTGTCGAGCGAGTCGCTGTTTCAATAAGCGCCTTGCGTGATCGCCACAAAAAGCCCCGACTGGTTCGGGGCTTTTTGTTTTCTGCGGCAAAGCGGTTTGCTTCCCCGGGTTTGTAGTCTCGCGTTGTAAGCCCTGGCTTACTCTTTCGTAAGTGTTCGCTATTTTTACACTGCGGCAGACGTCCATTGAGCTTGGTGAAGATATTCAACTTATTGTTTTACATGGTTATTTTTAAATATTAAGTGCATATGACTGCGTGTTTTAGCTGAGCAGGCCGGTTGCGGCTGTCAGGGAAATCTCTAGTATCTGGGTTGTGTCGACGGACAGACACGCCCTTCAAGGAAGAGGGGAAAGGACATCGCAGGACGCGATTCATCAGGACGATGAAAAGGAACACAGGGAATAGGGAAAAAATGTGGGCGGGTCAAACCGCCCCTTTTTTTGCCTGAAGAAAAGCAAAACCCGGAAAAGCAAAAAGGCCCGCAAGGGGCCTTTTCTTCAAACGCGGGACAGATCAGCGTTCGAGGTCTTTGATCTTGCCTTTGACGCCATCCCACTCTTCGGCATCCGGCAGCGATTCTTTCTTCTCGGTGATGTTCGGCCAGATCTCCGCCAGCTCGACGTTCAGTTGAATGAACTCTTGCATCTCTTCCGGGACTTCATCCTCGGAGAAAATGGCTACGGCCGGGCATTCTGGTTCGCACAGGGCGCAGTCGATGCACTCATCCGGGTGAATCACCAGGAAGTTCGGGCCTTCGTAAAAGCAGTCCACCGGACAGACTTCTACGCAGTCGGTGTACTTGCACTTGATGCAGTTGTCGGTGACGACGAAGGTCATTTCTAATTTTCTCCTCAGGCGGCGGCAGCGTTGCCCCTTCACGGTTGGGGTCGCCAGGTTCGGGAGCGATGTCTGCCAGCCAGGCTATTAGCCAGCAGCATCCCAAACCGCGCGAGATTCTAACAGCTTGAAGCCTTTTGCGTTATATCCGGTTCATCGGTGCTTAGATCCGGTTCTTTAGTGCATAGAGCATTTCGAGCGCACGGCGCGGTGTCATGTCGTCTATGTCCAGTTTAGCCAACTCATCCAGCACCGGATGCGGCAGGCTGGCGAACATGTCGCTTTGTTGCGGCGTCGCCGGTTTGCCCTTGGCGGCCGGTTTAGGCGCTTCATGCGGCAAAGCGGTGTCTTCCAGGCGGCTCAGGTGTTCACGGGCGCGCACGATCACTTCGCTCGGCACACCCGCCAGTTGCGCCACGGCCAGACCATAACTCTGGCTGGCCGGCCCTGGCAGCACGTGGTGCAGGAACACGATGCGTTCGTTGTGCTCGGTTGCATTGAGGTGCACGTTGGCCACCAAGGGCTCGGCTTCCGGCAGCACGGTCAGTTCGAAATAGTGCGTGGCAAACAGCGTGTAGGCGCGCAGGTGCGCCAGTCGCTCGGCTGCCGCCCAGGCCAGGGACAGACCGTCGAACGTGCTGGTGCCGCGACCCACTTCGTCCATCAGCACCAGGCTGCGCTCGGTGGCGTTGTGCAGAATGTTGGCGGTTTCGCTCATTTCCACCATGAAGGTCGAGCGCCCGCCGGCCAGGTCGTCGCTGGAACCGATCCGGGTGAAGATCCGGTCCACCAGCGACAGTTCGCAGCTGGCCGCCGGCACGAAGCTGCCAATATGCGCCAGCAACACGATCAGTGCAGTCTGGCGCATATAGGTGGATTTACCACCCATGTTCGGGCCGGTAATCACCAGCATGCGGGTGTTGTCATCCAGGCTCAGGTCGTTGGCCACGAACGGCGTGGTCAGTACCTGCTCGACCACCGGGTGACGACCCTGAGTAATGCGCATGCACGGTTCGCTGACGAAGGTCGGGCAATTCAGGTCGAGGTTCAGTGCTCGTTCGGCGAGGTTGCTCAGCACGTCGAGTTCGGCCAGCGCGCCAGCGGTGTCCTGCAACGGCGGCAACTGACTGATCAGATCTTCCAGCAGCGCTTCGTAGAGCATTTTTTCGCGAGCCAGGGCGCGGCTCTTGGCCGACAGCGCCTTGTCTTCAAATTCTTTCAGCTCAGGCGTGATGAAGCGCTCGGCACCCTTGAGGGTCTGACGACGGATGTAGTCCGCCGGTGCCGATTCAGCCTGCTTGCTCGGCAACTCGATGAAGTAGCCGTGGATGCGGTTGTAGCCGACTTTCAGGTTGGCCAGGCCGGTACGAGCCTTTTCCCGCGCTTCCAGATCGATCAGGAACTGACCGGCGTTTTCGCTCAGCGATTGCAGCTCGTCGAGTTCGCTGTCGTAACCGGTTTTCAACACGCCGCCGTCACGGATCACTGCCGGCGGGTTGTCGATAATGGCTTTTTCCAGCAGCGCCGCCAGTTCCGGGTAAGTGCTGGTGGTGGTGGCCAGACGTTGCAGATGCGGCGCTTCCAGGTCGGTCATCGCCACTTGCAGTTCAGGCAGGGCGCCAAGTGCATCACGCAGGCGGGCAAGGTCGCGAGGACGGGCATTGCGCAGGCCGATCCGCGCCAGAATCCGCTCGATGTCGCCGATTTCCTTGAGCTGCGGTTGCAGGCTTTCAAAGCGATAGCGGTCGAGCAGGCAAGTGATCGAGGTCTGGCGTGCGAGCAGTACGGTCAGGTCGCGTAGCGGACGGTTCAGCCAACGGGTCAGCAAGCGGCTGCCCATGGCGGTCTGGCAACGGTCGACAACCGATTGCAGGGTGTTGTCGCGGCCACCGGCCAGGTTGGTGTCGAGTTCCAGGTTGCGGCGGCTGGCGCCGTCCAGTACCACGGTGTCGTCCAGACGTTCATGGCGCAGGCTGCGCAAGTGGGGCAGGGCGGTACGCTGGGTTTCCTTGGCGTACGCCAGCAGGCAACCGGCGGCACCGATGGCCAGGGTCAACGTTTCGCAGCCGAAGCCTTTGAGATCCTGAGTGGAGAATTGCTGGCAAAGGCTTTTCAGCGCCGAATCACGCTCGAAATCCCACGGCGCGCGGCGACGCACGCCACGGCGTTTTTCCGCCGGCAGATCCTTTGGCCAGTCATCCGGGATCAACAGCTCGACCGGGTTGACCCGCTCAAGCTCCGCCAGCAGGTTCTCCCAGCCCTTGATCTCAAGCACCGTGAAGTTGCCACTGGTGATGTCCAGCACCGCCAGACCGAACAGGCGCTCGTCCCCCAGCACCGCCGCGATCAGGTTGTCGCGACGCTCATCGAGCAGTGCCTCGTCGCTGACTGTGCCCGGGGTGATGATTCGCACTACCTGACGTTCCACCGGGCCCTTGCTGGTGGCCGGATCACCGACCTGCTCGCAGATCACGACCGACTCGCCGAGCTTGACCAGTTTCGCCAGATAACCTTCCGCCGCGTGATACGGAATCCCGCACATCGGAATAGCCTGCCCCGCCGATTGCCCACGGGCAGTCAGGGTGATGTCCAGCAACTTGGCCGCCTTCTTCGCGTCTTCGTAGAAGATCTCGTAGAAGTCGCCCATGCGGTAGAACATCAGCTGGTCCGGGTGCTGATTCTTCAGGCGCCAGTACTGCTGCATCATCGGGGTGTGGGAGGACAGGTCGGAGACGGCTTTATTCATCGGATTGTCAGGTAACTCGTTGGAAGGTGTGGGGTAAAAGCGGGGCAGTGGCCGGGCTTTTCCGCGATGGGCGCAAGGTTACCATGGGCGGTCTGTCGGACGCAGGCATCGCGGCCGGGTGACAGGTATCTGGCGCAAAAAGCTCGATTATGCACGATTTATGCAAATCAGCATTTGTCTTCCCGAAAAACTTCAAGCACTATGCGCGTTATGCAAAAACGCAACGTATCCTCCGTCTTAAGAGCACTGCTCGATCAGCACGGGATCTCCCCCACGGAGCTCCACCGTCGCACTGGCGTGCCTCAATCCACTCTCTCGCGGATTCTCAGCGGGAAGATCGTCGATCCTTCGGATAAACACATCTCGAAGATTGCCGAGTACTTCGCCGTGAGCACCGATCAGTTGCGCGGGCGCGCGGATGTTGCGCCGGTCGCCGGCGGCGGGCGCGAGGAGTTGCATTCCGAACTCAAGGACATAAGCCTGTGGGACGATGACACGCCCGTCGATGATGACGAGGTGTCGGTGCCCTTTCTTCGCGAGGTTGAATTGGCTGCTGGATCAGGAAGATTCGTCATCGAAGAGAGCGAGCGCTCTAGCCTGCGCTTTGGCAAGCGCAGCCTGCGCCATAATGGTGTGCAGTTCGACCAGGCCAAATGCGTGACCGTACGGGGCAACAGCATGTTGCCGGTACTGCGTGACGGCGCCACTGTCGGTGTCAACGCGGGCAAGTGCGGGATCGGCGACATTGTCGATGGCGACCTTTATGCGATCAATCACAACGGTCAATTGCGGGTGAAGCAGCTCTATCGCCTGCCTACCGGTATCCGCCTGCGCAGCTTCAATCGCGATGAGCATCCGGATGAGGACTACAGCTTCCAGGAGATCCAGGAGGAGCAGATTGTCATCCTCGGTCACGTCTTCTGGTGGGGCATGTACGCCCGATAACGATCCCTCTCTCAGATAAAACCCGCCCACGGCGGGTTTTTTTTCGCCTGTAGAAAACCGGACAACCCTTGATTGGCGGGGCTTTCATGCGTCCGTGCATTTCTTGTGCATAAATAAATGCATTTGCGCATTGACTGGATATGCATACATGCATATTCTTGCCACCAAGCCGCTCGACAAAGCGGCTGGCAACAACAGCTCTTTAGTTCCACAAGAACAGGCAGCGATGAACCGGCCTCAACGGTTCAGAGGGTTGGCAACTGACCCGGGTGTGCAGCGTAAAGCACCAGAAGCAGTTATCCGGCGGGCAGGGACCGCGGTCGGAAAAACAATTTGAACGGACTCGTACCGCGCCAGTAGCGCCGAAAAGTCAGCTTCCTTCACGTACACAGGATTGAAGGAAGGTAAAGGAGTGCATTACTGAAAAGCCCGGCGCATTGCCGGGCTTTTTGGAATGCTCCTCTGAGCAGATCACCTGCAATGAATATTGTGCAGAGCAGGGCCTGGTTAAATAGACAAAGGGAAATTGGAATGAATCGTTATGCACTGATGGAGTTGATCTCCGGGTACAGCTTTTATCTGGTCAACCAAATCGTGGAGGCTGAAAGTCAGCCGCCACTTCCTGAACAGACAGGACCGATGGACTACTGGATGGATATCACCACAAATCCGGAGGCTCAAGTTGGCTTGATATACAGGTACCTCGGCCCGGAACCTGGCTTCTTTCAAGCCGTTTATAGTGACTACGTTGCCATTGCTGCCGCCCGCAAGAAGCTGCGCCTTGACATTGCGGACAGATGGCTGCCGTTTAACCCGCTGCAATACCGGGTAGAGCTGGGTGCGGCAACCCCGGCAGAGGTGACGCAGTGGCAAGCCTACAAACAGTACATCGTCGACCTGACCGAGATTAACAATCAGCCCGGTTATCCAACGGCGCTCAACTGGCCGGTTGCTCCTTTCTGAGTCACTCGCCTCACAAGACTTCCACAGCGCGTGCACGACTGAAGAGCCCGGCGTAATGCCGGGCCTTTTGAAGTGCCTGGCGGATGCAATCGCTGTGGCAGTACCTCTGGAGATGAACGCATCTTCGTGAAATATCAAACCAAGGAGCAGGGAATGAAGTTGTTTGCGCTCGTAGAAGGATCGAAGGTTACCCGTCTGGTGGAAAGTGAAGAGATGCCGATTGCAACTTCACCCTTTGGTAATTGGGTCGATGTAACCGGAAACACTGAAATCGCAGTGAATGACCGCGCGTCCTTCAATGGCGGCTGGACGTTCACAAAACCAACCAATGAAGAGCTGATCAACGAGATCGAATATGACGCACTGTTGCGATTGAGAGACATTGAAAATCGTCTGTTGAGGAAGTCGTTGCAGTTCAAGGTTGATCTTGGCGTAGCCGAACCTGCCGAAGCGGCGTTGTTGCTGGTTTACAAGCAGTACGCCATTGCCATCAGCGATCTCAACAAGCAACCAGGTTATCCACGGACTGTTGTTTGGCCCGTTGTGCCTCAGTAAGCCGGTTTAACCACTCAATGGATCATTCAGGATCGCATGACTGATTAGCCCGGCCTAAGCGCCGGGCTTTTTGGAATGCCTTGACTGATTCAGGCAGATTTTCAAACAAGCCCGGGTTGCCGGCAGATCAAGGTAATAGTGATGAAAAAGTACGCACGCATTGTCGGCGGTAAGGTCGACAACCTTTTTGAAACCAATAACCCGATTCAAGAAGAATTCCCTGCCGATCAGCTTTGGGTGGATGTCACAAGTCTTTCCATTAACCAGATCGACTATGACTCGACAGCAGTCAATAACGACGGCGTCTGGACGTTCAGTGCTCCGGACCCAGCGATGCCGAGCTGGTTGTCACTGCGATTGAACAACGAAAGAAACACCCGTCTTGCCAAGTTGAACGATCGCCTGACCGCGACCGCGCTGCCATTCAAGGTCGAGTTGGGTATCGCGACAGACGCCGACAAGGCTTATCTGCGGGCTCACAAGCAGTTCTGCATCGACCTGAGTAATGTGAACAAACAGCCTGGTTACCCACTGACCGTTGTCTGGCCGCCATTGCCATAAATGCAATTGCGGTACTTGCTCCAGCAGTATCGTAAACCGGAGTGCATGACTGAAAGGCCTCTCTAGAGGTTTCTTTGTGATCTGCAAATAAACCCCGGTGGCTGGGGTGCAGATGAATAAATCAGTCTTCTGAAAATTTAGAGAAAAAAACAATGAATCGATATGCATTTGTCCCGACTTTTAGCCAAACACCTTTTTTATTAGTGACTCACGTGCTGGATACAGAAGGAAGCGCTCCAACGACCAGTCCGGATGGGGTTCAGGGGAATTGGCACGATGTAACAGCTAACTCCGGTGTTCAAGTCGGCTGGAAAGTTGAGTATTTCTTCGATAAGGGGCTTGTTTTTACCGAGCTGACTTATGAAGACCATCTGACGCTTGCCTCGATTTACATGCAGCAGCGCTTCGATGAGACCACGCGTCGCCTGATGTTCAATCCATTGCAATGCAAAGTTGATCTTGGCATCGCTACTCCGGCAGATGAGGCAGCATTGATCACTTATAAGCGATACATCATCGCTGTCAGTGAAGTCGTAAACCAGCCTGGCTACCCGTCCACGATCAACTGGCCTGCGACACCTTACTAACAACAAATGAGCACGCATTACTGAAAAGCCCGGCGAGATGCCGGGCTTTTTGGAATGCCTGCCTCGAGAGAAAACGTTTGAACCCAACACACACCACTCATCCATCACACCAGGAGGCGTGACATGACAAACGAGCAACAAGCGTTGGCGGACATGCCGATCTGGCTGGTCATCCTGCTTGCCGTGGCGGGCGGGGTCTCCGGCGAAATGTGGCGCGCCGACAAGGACGGCGCCCGCGGCTGGCCACTGCTGCGACGGCTGGCCCTGCGCTCCGGCGCCTGCATGATCTGCGGCGTCTCGGCGATCATGCTGCTGTACGCCGCCGGCATGTCGATCTGGGCCGCCGGCGCCTTCGGCTGCCTGACCGCAATGGCCGGTGCCGACGTCGCCATCGGTCTCTACGAACGCTGGGCCGCCAAGCGCATCGGCGTCTGCGAAGTACCTCCGCGCGACCCGCAGTAACCCCTTCACTTTCTTGTCTCGCTGCACGCCGTGCGGCGGGACTGCGCGTGGACATTTGAAAAGGAGGTCATGCATGCCCGCACCGATCCGGCAGCCATCGCAGCTGTTCACGGCGATGGCGACAGCCTTGCGCAATAACGTTGACCTGAACATGCAAGTCGGCAATCACGATGACTTCACGGCACCCGGCGACAAGGCCTGGGTGTTGATCGATATCGAACGAAATGCGCCGGGAGAGCGGGCAGCCAACGGGCGGATTGCCCATGTGCTGACGCTGTCGCTGCAGGTCATTCCGGCAGTTTCCGCCACGGCGTTTGCTGCCTGCGACCTGATCGCCGCACTGAAAAACCTGATCACCGACAACCGCTGGGGCCTGCCCGGCGATCAATGTGATCTGCCGGTGAACATCGATGGATTGCCGTCCTTGCTCACCCGTGCCGATCAACAGAACAAAGCCTGGACGCTGTCGTTCAACCAGACCCTCTACCTCGGTCCGACCTTGCTCGACGACCCGCTCGGCACACCGAAATTCGCCCGCACCTGGGAAGTCAGCGACATCGACGACCCCGACCAATACACCTCGCTGGAGGCCTGACCGATGTTCGACGCATTACTGCGTATGCAACTGGGGCCGATCATCGAACGCCTGGCCGAGATGGAAGCGGAGATCGAAGACCTGCACCGGCGCGCCGAAAGCTATTGCCGCATTGGCATTTGTCAGGAAGTCGATGCGGCGAGCAATACCTGCAAGGTCAGCCACGGAGGATTGCTCACCCCGGCCATCAAGTTCTTCAACCCGAGCGCCGGCGCACAGAGCGAGTCGCGGATTCCGAGCGTTGGCGAACAGTGTCTGCTGTTCAACTACGGCAGCGGCGAAAGCGGTGCGCAAAGCGTGGCGTTGTTCGGCTTGAACAGTGACCGTTTTCCACCCGCTGCCACCGTCCCCACGCTGACGCGACGGGTGCATGTCGATGGCAGCGAAAGTGGCTACGACGATGCCTCTCACACCCTGCACTGGCAAAACGGTCCTGTGGCTTTCAGCGGTTCTCGCGAATCCCTTGAGCTGAGCATCGGCCCCGCACGGCTGGTGATGACACCGCAAGCGATCAACCTGCAACTGGGCGCTGTCGGCCTGACGATCGACACCTCGGGCGTGCACTTCAGCGGCCCGCTGGTGGATCACCAGGGTCGCGTCATCAGCCCCTGAATCAAGAGCCTCCCATGATCGGAATCGATAGAAACACCGGGGCCACGGTCGACGACTGGCTGCAATTCGTGCAGCGCGCGACCCGGGCCCTGACCACGCCTTTGGGCACACGGCAGAAGCGGCCCTTGTACGGTTCGCTGATCCCCACGTTGCTGGGGCAGAACCTCGGCGATGACGTTCTGCTTCTGGCGCAAAGCCACGCCGCGCAGGCGTTCTACAACGCACAGAACGGCATCGGCGATTTTCAGCCGCAAGTGATCGTCGCCAGCCGTCAGGGCGCGGGGTTGCTGCTGCGATTTGCCGGCACCTGGAAAAACCGCCAACAGACTTTCGAGGTCGTGACATGAGCATGTTGATCCCTGGCCAGAACCAACTGGCCGAACCTTCACTGATCAAGGTCGAGGCCTTCGAGGATCTGCTCGCCGAGTTCAAGACCTTCGTCCTGGAATACGTCGGTACCCGCTCGCCGCAGAGTGCTGCGAAACTCAAGACCAGCCTGGAAAACGAAAGCGAACTGCTGACGATGGCGCTCGAAGCGTTTTGCGTTCGCCTGCAAACCCACGAACGCAAATACAACGCCCGCATCAAGCAGATGCTGGCGTGGTGGGCCACCGGTAGCAACCTCGATGCGCGGCTGGCGGACATGGGCCTGGAGCGACAGTTGCTCGACCCGGGCGACCCGGCGGCGTTCCCGCCGGTGCCGGCGATTTACGAAAGCGACGATGACGCCCGGTTGCGCTATTACCTGGCGCCCCATGCGCCGGCGGCGGGCTCGCGGATGCAGTATCGCCGCGAAGTCTTCACCCTCGGCGAACGGCCGGCAGTGAAAGTCGAATCCACCGATGCCGGCGTCGTCGACGTCACCTACACCTTCGCCCCGGACGGCCTCGCCGCACAGGTCAAGGATGGCAACGGTCGTCGCACCGCACCCGGTGAAGTGCAGGTGACTGTGCTTTCCCGCGACGCCGACGGCACACCGTCCACCGCATTGCTCGACGGCGTGCGCCAACACTTTGCCCGACCCGATGTCTGCCCGGAAACCGACAAGGTCACCGTCAAAGCTGCGGACATTCAGCGCTACAAGATCCGCGTCGTGGCGAAGATCAACTCCGGCCCGGATTCGGGCCTGACCAAAGTCGCCGCGCAGCAGCATTTGCAGGCCTACGCCGACAGTTGCCATCGCCTGGAAGGCCGGGTCGATCCGAGCTGGATCGACTACACGCTGCACAGCGCCGGCGCCGTGCAATTGCAGATTCTTGAACCGCTGACACCGATCGTATGTACCGCGTTTCAAGCGCCGTACTGCACGGCGGTCGAGGTCGAGGTGCAGACGCTATGACGGACCAGACACCGCGTCCGACCCTGCTGCCGGCCAACAGCTCGGCGCTGGAGCGGGCCCTCGACATCGGCTTCAGCACATTGCTTGACCGCATCGCGCCACCGTTTCCCGAGCTGATGAACCCGAGTTCGACGCCCGTCGCGTTCCTGCCGTATCTCGCGGCGGATCGCGGCGTGGCCGAATGGAGCACCGACGCACCGGAAGCGGAAAAGCGCCTGACCGTCGAACTGGCCTGGCCCACCGCGCGCCAGGCCGGCACCCGCAAGGCGTTGGAGAACGCGGCCAAAGGCTTGCAACTGAGACCCGAAATCCGCGCCTGGTACGAACAGACTCCGCCGGGCGCGCCTTACAGCTTCTCTGTGCGGGCCTTCAGCGAACAACCCTACAGCGAAGAAATCGACGCCCGTCTCGACCGACGCCTGGCCGATGCCAAGAGCGAACGGGACGTGCTGTCGGTGTCGGTCGGTCTCAGCGCCTTCGGCTCTCATGTGATCGGTGCCGCGACGTTCTGCGGCGAACTGACGACGGTCTACCCGGTGTTCCTCGAAGGACTCGAAACCTCCGGCAAAGCCTTCATGGCGGCCGCTCTCTACACCGTCGAAACATCCACTATTTATCCTCAGGGGGCCTGAATGGCTGACTATTACACCCTGCTCACCAACGCAGGGATTGCCTACGAAACCGCCTGCAAGGCAGCGGGCGTGCCGATCAAGCTGACGCAGATTTCCGTCGGCGACGGCGGTGGCGCGGTCTACAACCCGGCCGCGACGGCTACCGCGCTGAAACGCGAAGTCTGGCGCGGACCGCTCAACGCACTGTTCCAGGACGAGAAAAACCCGAGCTGGCTGCTCGCCGAAGTCACCATCCCGCCGGACGTCGGCGGCTGGTACGTGCGTGAAGCGGGTCTGTGGACCGACACCGGCATTCTCTACGCCATCGTCAAATACCCGGAGTCGTTCAAACCGGTGCTGGCCACGTCCGGCTCGGGCAAAGAGTTCTACATCCGCTCGATTTTCGAGACCAGTAATGCCTCGCTGGTGACGCTGCTGATCGATGACACCGTGGTCAAGGCTACCCGCGCCTGGGTCATGAGCTACCTCGCCGAAGAACTCGGCAAGCTCGATGGCAAACAGTCGGTACGTGTCGCCGCCACCGCTAACGTGGTGTTGAACGGTGCGCAGCAGATCGACGGTGTGGCGGTGATTGCCGGCGACCGCGTGCTGCTGCCGAATCAGACCCTGGCGAAAGACAATGGTCTGTGGATCGTCGCCAACGGTGACTGGACTCGGGCCAACGATGCCAACGTCAGCGCCAAGGTCACACCGGGCCTGACAGTGATGGTGGAAGAGGGCACGCTCAACGGCGATTCGCTGTGGCACCTGACTACCAACGCGCCGATCACCCTCGGCACCACCGCGCTGACATTCAAGATGCTGGCCGGGCGCACGGGGATTGCTGCCGGTACTTACAAGAGTCTGAGCGTCGACGAATATGGCCGCGCAACGGCCGGGGCTAACCCCACGACACTGGCCGGTTTCGGGATCACTGACGCTCTTGGAATCAACGCCACTGCAGTCGCGGCTCGAAAGCTCGAAACGGCACGCAGTATTTCCATCTCCGGCGCGGCGAGTGGTAGCGCGTCATTTGACGGATCGGCGAATGCCAACATTGCCCTGGCACTTGCCGATTCAGGTGTTGCTGCCGGCACTTACACAAAAATTGCCGTCAACGCCAAAGGGGTGGCTACCAGTGGCACAACTCTGGTCGCATCCGACATCCCTGCGCTGGACTGGAGCAAGATTACCTCTGGCAAACCCAATTCGCTGGCGGGCTACGGAATTACCGACAGCTATACCCAGGCCCAGACCAACAGCGTAGTCACCGCTGCTTTAAACAATTTTTCAGCGACTACCCTCCTGGTTCCTGCGTTTATCAATGGCTTCACTGACGGTAATTCCTCCCGCTACTGGAGAGCCAACGGCAATGTCTATGTGAGCCTTGATGCCGCACGTTGGGTAAGTAACGGTGTCGATTCGTTGGTCATGTTCACACTTCCACCAGGCTATCGTCCCCTCTGCAGAATGTGTGGGACGGGCGATTGGGGGACCACCGGTCAACTTGGAATGGGGTTGCTGTCGTGGCGTGTGGAAACCACGGGCGAAGTTATCCTGGATTACTCGATTGGATCGACGGCAGGCGTGGCTGGTTACAAGTGCCAGTTCAGTTTTTGCGTTCAAGCGGCTTAAGGGGACAATATGATTTTTGTCATTGATCAAACCGGGCGGTTTCTCTACGCCTCCGATGCCCCCAATGGGGCCGTAAACTGGACGACCGTCCAATTGCCTCAACCTTGCTGGAATCCGCGATTCAAAGGTGAGCGAGTCAGTGATACCGGCGAATGGAAAGGCCAATGGGAGCATGACGGTGAGCCTGTGCCGACCTGCGCCGAGTTGTGCGCAAGGATTGATAACTACGCCGACCAGGCACGACAGACTTTTGCAGGCGACCCGTTGCGGGCGTTCGAATACGAACGAGCGACGGCCGAAGCGCAAGCTTTCAAGGATGCCGGCTATCCCGCAGACGCAGTGCCACGTTCGGTCGCTGCCTGGGCAATCATGGGCCGCACGCCTCGGGAAGCCGCAGACAGCATGCTGGCTGAATCCGCCAGATACGCAGAAGTACTTTATTTAGTCCGCGAACGCCGCCTGGAGGCGAAAGAGCTGATCAGAGACAGGATTGCGAATGGCGCAATCGATGAAGCCAGAAAGGCTGCCGACGAAGCAATCAAAGCTATCCAGACAGCTGTGACAGATACCGGGAAACCTGAACCGTCACTTCAATAACGCCCCGAATCCGGGGCGTTTTGTTTTCCCACTCAACACAATCAACACCCGCCAAGCCCCTCCCTCTGAGGGGCTTTCCCGTTTATGGAGAAACGAAAAATGGCAACCCGCCAAACCTACACCGTGCTCGTTCCATTCCCCACCGGCGGTGGGCACTGGTCGAGCGTCGGCCAGGAACTCGATCTGCTCGATGTCGAGGCCAGTGCCCTGCACAGCGCCGGTCGACTGGAGCTGAAAACACCTACCACCAAGGCCGTGAAGGCCGCTGCCAAGAAGGCTAACTGACTATGGCTGAGGTTCTGAACTTCGAGCACAACGGCATTACCGTCAATGCCACCGAATCCCCCGAGGCCATGGGTGGCCTGGGTGACAACGTCATCGGTCTGGTCGGCACCGCGCCGAAAGCCGATCCGCTGATTCCGCGCAACGCACCGTTTCGCATCAACAGCTTCACCACCCACGCGCTGCTCGATCCGACCGGCGCGGAAGAGGGCACCCTGTACCATGCCGTTTACCAGATCCTCAAAGTGGTCAAGGTGCCGGTGTACGTGGTGATCGTCGAGGCGGGCGCGACCCCGGCCGACACCGTCAACGCAGTGATCGGCGGCATCGAGCCAGTGACCGGTCGCAAGCTTGGTCTGGCGGCACTGGGCAGCGTCCCTGAAGACCTGACCATCATCGGTGCGCCGGGCTTCACCGGCACCAAAGCGGTGGCCAGCGAGTTCGCCTCGTTCGGCAAACGCATCAAGGCCCGTGTGGTGCTCGACGGCAAGGACGCTTCGGTCGCCGACCAGGTGACCTACAGCCAGGAACTGGGCGGCGCCGACCTCGGTTTCGACCGCTGCCTGGTGGTGCACAACATGCCGGCCGTGTATTCGAAAGCGGCGAAGAAAAACGTCTTCCTCGCACCATCCAGCCTGGCAATTGCCGCGCTGGCCAAGGTCAAGCAATGGGAAAGCCCGGGCAACCAGGTGACCTACGCCGAAGACGTGTCCCGCGTCGTTGAGTACAACATCCTCGACACCTCCACCGAAGGCGATCTGCTCAACCGCTACGGCGTCAGCTACTACGCCCGCACCGTGCTGGGTGGCTTCTCGCTGCTGGGCAACCGTTCGATCACCGGCAAGTTCATCAGCTACGTCGGTCTGGAAGACGCCATCAGCCGCAAGCTGGTGAAGGCCGGCCAGAAAGCCATGGCCAAGAACCTGACCAAGTCGTTCATGGATCAGGAAGTCAAACGCATCAACGACTGGCTGCAAACCCTGGTCGCCGACGAAACCATTCCTGGCGGCAGCGTCTACCTGCACCCGGAACTCAACAGCGTCGAGAAGTACAAGAACGGCACCTGGTACGTGGTCATCGACTACGGCCGCTACGCGCCGAACGAACACATGGTTTATCAACTCAACGCCCGCGATGAAATCATCGAGCAGTTCCTGGAGGACGTTCTCTAATGTTTACCAACCGTAATCGCCAGGCCATCGCGGCCACCCTGCAAGGCCTGCCGCTGTCGGCGACCGTGGAAGAGTTCACTCCGCCGAAGATCGAATTCGATGTAGAAGAAATGCGTGGCGGCCGCTTCATCGTTGAAGAAATGGTCAAGGGCGGCAAAGCACTCAACGCCAAGTTGACCCTGCAAGGCATGGGCACCGAGGTCATGCTTGCACTGGGTGTGAAGTTGGGCGACGACATCCTGCTGAACGTGCGTGAAGCCGGTCAGGATCAGGATGGCAACACCTGGTTCACCTACCACACCGTCGGCGGCAAGCTGAAGTCCCTGGAGGAAACCGCTGTGAAGATGGGTGAGAAGCCCAAGACCAACCTGGAGCTCTCCTGCCGTACCTACAACCGTCTGGAAAATGGCGTGCCGGTGATCGACATCGACGTGCGCACCCAGAAGTTCGTGCTCAACGGCGTCGACATCCTCGGTGATGCCCGTCGTGCGGTGCTGATGCCGTAAGCCTTTTCGGCGCATCAAGCACACACCCTGTGGGCGCTCACGCCCACAGGGATCTTCAAGAACACCCAAGGAATTCCTTTCATGTCGTGGATGCCACCCAAGCATGACCTGTTGTCGCCGATCACCGGTGACGACGGCTCGCAGATCGAATCGATCCAGCTCAAGCCCCTGTTCTACGCCGCCCAGAAAGACGCGCTGGAACGCGCCGGCGACGACGAAGACGATCAGTTCTTCGAACTGGCGCTGCTGGCCACCGGGTTGTCGGTCAAGGAACTCGATCAGCTCAAGCGTCCGGACTACGTGACCATTGCGCAGTACGTGCACGAGATGTCGACCCGTCCGGCGTCGTACTTTCTCGACCAGGTCGAAGACGCGGAAAAAACCGACGATCCCGACCAGGTGCAACTGCTGCAACCGCTCGCCGTCACCGGCCGCACCGTGACCTCGCTGAGCCTGGAAATGCCGGTGCTGCGCGCGACCAAAGTGATGAAGAAACTGAAAACGGCCAAGGAACGCGCCGAGTTCATCACCGCCCATTGCACCGGTCTGATGATCCCCGATCTGGCCCTGATGACCGTCCCGGACTGGACGCAATTGCAGGTGCGCATCGACGATTTTTTAAACCAGCCGGCGGCCTTCTTTCAGAGCGCGACATCGAAGTAATCCTCGATATCGTGCCGCTCATTTACCCGGTAAGTGAGGCGGAAATTCTGGAGTGGGACGCCGAAAAGGCGTTGCGCCGCTACGACATAGCGATCACTCGTCTTGGCGTGAAACAGGAGTAGAGCGGCATGGCAGACGGTAGCTATTCGCTGACATTCACCGAGGTCGACCAACAAGCCCAGGCGTTGAACACGGCCAGTAAAATGGCCAGCCTGATGTCCCCCGCATCGAGCATGCAGGGCGCCGATGCAGCATCGGCCAATATTGTGTCGGACTTGAGTCTTTCGGGCGCCTTCGCAGGCCTGGGGCTGGCACTGGCGGATTCCACCGCCGAGCTTCGCCGATTGACGAGCGAACAGGTTCAGCTCAGAGATGTGTTGAGCACGATCCACGGTGTGCTGGTATCGCAGCGCTCATTGCAACAAGCCATGAATGATCGACAGGCCCAGCCCGGCCCTGTTGCCGGTATGGGGTCTGGAGTGCCTTCAGCGAATTCTGACAAGGATGCGCTGAAGGATCTTCGGCCCGCCATCAGCTTTGATACCGCGATGGCAAAGCTGGAAACGGTCGTCGGGTTCAAAGGTGATGAACGCCGAACATTTGGCATTGCGCTGGAGCAAATGGCCACCGAGTCCAAGGTGGCTGCCGGTGGCAGCACCATGCTTGATCTTGCAGGTGTCGGTTACGCCGCTGTCAAAGCCGGGGTCGGCAATGATCATGTAAATGACAAAGGCGAACTGGATAACGGCGCCAGACAAAAAGATGTGCTGGAGTTCACACGGGACACGGGCGTCACGGCGACAGCGTTTGGAATGAAGGCTGCGGATACGGCCGATCTATTGATCGGCTGGCGCACGTCGATGAGTCTCAATCGCGCGCAAACCCTCGATCTCGCTGATGCAACCAGTCTGCTCGGAAGCCGGTTGAGTGCCTCGGAGGCTGACATCGGCTCGATTCTCAGCAACTACGGTGCTTCTGCAAAAGGTGCCGGGATGACTCCCGAGCAGGCAGCGGCGTTTTCTGCGGCGTTGCTCAATGCGGGGGTCAACCGGGCGGATGCCGGTGTGGCCTTCGAGAAAATCACCACGACGGTGGCGCTGGGAGACAAAGCTTCGCCCGCTCAGCGAGCTGCACTCACTGAACTGAAGCTCGACCCCAAAGCGCTGGCCGAGCAGATGAAAGGCGATGCCCCGGGCGCCATTCTCAAAGTGCTGGAGGCGTTGAAGACACAATCGCCTGATCGGCAGTCCGAGTTGGCCATGACGCTGTTTTCGGTCGACCAGCCCGTGATCAAAATGCTGCAGAACACCGGGGATGTGAAACGCTCCTTCGATCTGGTGGCTGATAAAAAACAGTACGCCAGTTCCGAGCTTGGCGAAAAGGCCAGTGCGGTCAATGAGACTGCCCGTATTCAATCGCAGACATCGCAAGCGCACATCAACGGCTTCAATGCGCAAAAGGATCGCCTTTATACCTCCGCCGGCGATACGGTGTTGCCATCCTTCAACGCTGTTGCCGACACCGCAGCCAAGGTCGCCGGTGGTTTGAGCGGGTTGGCGGAACAGTATCCAACACTCACGGCGGCGCTGGTCCTGAGTATTGCCGGGATCAGGTCCATTGCACCGCTGGGCAAGATGTACGCCGGTGCTGCGGGCTGGGTGAAGGATACCGTTGGCACGCTACAGGGGGCTTACGGCAAAGCGGTCAGCGTAGCCGGCAGTATCCGAACGGGAGCCGGCACCCTGGCCGGCAGTATCCGAACGAGAGCCGGCACTCTGGCCACCAGGACCGAGCCGCTGAGAGCAGCGGCTGTCAGTCGAATCGGTTACATGAGATCCGCTGCCGGCCGCAGCATGATCAGTCGAGGTGCCCGATTCGGTCGGATCGCCGGTCCACTGAGCATGCCGCTGACAATGGTCGAAGCCGGTCTCAAAGTCGTCGAAGGCGTGGCCGAGAACGATACAAAAAAAGTCGCCGGAGGCGTAGGTATGGCGGCGGGAGGCCTGGCTGGCGGATATGCCGGCGCGAGCATCGGCGCCACGATCGGTACGTTCATCCTTCCCGGCGTCGGTACGTTGATTGGTGGTGCCCTGGGCGGTGCCATCGGGAGTTTTTACGGCAGTCAGGAAGGGGAGGCGCTGGGCGAAAGGCTTGCGACACCGGCCCCTGACAAGTTGGCACCACCTGCAGAAGTCAGCGCAGGCCTGAGCAGTGTGCAAGCACAAAATCAATCCAGCGCGAATGTCACCTACGCCCCGGCGTTTCACTTCAGCGGCGGCGATCTGGCCAGCGTTGAAAAGGTGAGCGCCATGGTCGCGCAGGTCATGCAGACGCATTTCACCTCTGACTTCACGCCGTTGATGAGTACTAACCCCCTCGGCACACGCCGTGACGCAGCCCTGACCGATGGAGTCGCCTGATGAAACAACAAATGGCACTGGGCAGTTTCATCTTTGGCCTGTCCCGTGGTTTTGCCTACAGCAGTTTTCTGCGCAAGTCCGACGGTGGCTGGACGGAGCTGCAGATTCTCACCAGTAAACCCAAGGCCCATCAAATCGGACAGAAACCCGAAACCCTGACCATCACTGGCAAATCAATGTACGCGATAGCCATGGATCGGCTGGATGAACTGCGGGCGCTGCAAGCCCTTCGTGTGCCGCTGCCGCTGATTGATGGCATCGGCCGAAACTGGGGCCTGTGGCGAATCACCACGGTTCAGGAAACCCAGACCTGCATCATCGATGATGGTACGGCGATGGTGGTCGACTGGACCCTCGAATTGGCGGAGTTCAACAATGCGTAAGGTACGAAGCGTGGCCGGCGACTCGGTGAATCTTTTGCTTTACCGCGAAACCGGTCGCAGTGATGACACTGCCGAAGAAGCCCTGTGGAAACTCAACCCGACCCTGGCCGAGCAAGGCCCGATCCTGCCGGCAGGTGTCTGGGTGACACTGCCGGAACTCGACAGCCGACCCGCCGCGATCAAACCGGTTCTGGCCTGGGATTAAGGAGGCTGCATGGCACAGGGATTCACGCCGACGATTGAAATCTACGGGGCCCACGAGGCCCTGCTGAATCAGCGCCTGATCAGTTGGGAACACATTGATGCCGCCGGAATGGAGTCCGATCAACTGACGCTGGTGATTGACCTGGAAGGTCTTGAAGGCTTGCCGACCCTGGGTGGAACAGTCGGTCTGCGGGTTGGCTATCGGGAGTCCGGGCTGGTCGAAAAGGGCCAGTTCAGGATCACTCGACTGACACCGACGCTGTTTCCGCTGCGCCTGACGCTGGTCGCTACGGCCGCGCCTTTCAGTGGCAAGGACGAGACCGGATTCAGGGAGAGGCGCACGGCCAGCCACGGGCCCACAACCCTTGGTGCACTGTTTGGCAAACTGGTCTCGCCGCACGGTTTTTCGCCGCGCGTCGATCCCGAACTGGCGTTGATCAGGATCGCCCATGTCGACCAGTCGAACGAAACCGACATGAGCTTCATCACGCGAATGGCGCGCAAATACGACGCGGTTGCCAAACCGGTCAACGAACTCTACGTATTGGCGAAACCGGCGCAGCTCAAAAACTTTTCAGGCCAGGTGATACCGGACGTCAGGCTGTCGGTAACCAGCAACAATCGGCCGGGCGATCACGCCTTCATCAGCGCTACGCTGGAAGAGACCGCTCGTACCCAGAACCAGGGTTGCAAGACCAGCTTCTGGGACGATGCTCTTGGCAAGCTGCGGGAGGTGATCACCGGTTCCGAGCCTTACAAGGTCATTCGCCAGAAACTGGCCAATGAGGAAGAAGCCAAAACCATTGGCGAAGCCGAAGTGCGCAAGATGCTGCGCGAGAAATACACGCTGAAGGTCACATGCCCGGGTGATCCGCTGCTGGTGGCCGAAGGCCTGTTGGTGCTCGATGACACCTGGCCGGACTTCATGCGCGGCCGCTGGTCGATTGAAAAAGTCACCGCCAGTGGCAAGCGCGAAGAAAGCTATCGCTGCCTGATCGAAGCGAAGGGCCTGGATCCCGAGGCAAAAGCCAAGGACTGATCCACCCGACCTCTCAGCCACATACATCACCGTGGCCACTCACTAATCCTGGAACGCTCCCCATGAAGATCTCCCCGATCCTCACGCAGCTGCGTGCGCAATGCCCAAGCCCTGGCCATATCTCGACAGGTGTCGACCTGGCGCTTCTGCAAGGCAACCCGAATCTGCCGATGCCCTCGGCCCACGTTTTACCGCTGGCCGATCTGGCCAGCGCCAGCACCGCACAGAACTCTGCCAGCCAACCGATCCGCGACCGCTTCGAAATCATCCTGGTGCTTGATGCCACGGACGCCACAAAAGCGCTGGATCTGTTGCACGACCTGCGCGCCGAAGTGTGGCGGGCGCTGGTGGGTTTCAAGCCCGGTTCCGACTACAGCGCCATCGTTTATGACGGCGGCGAAACGGTCTCGATCAACAGCAGCCGTGCGTTCTACCGGCTGCGCTTTTTTGCCGAGTTCCAGCTGGGCCGCAATCTGCCAAGTCAGCCTGCGGAGAGTTGGCACGAACGTGAACTGGACGGTTTGTCGTCCTTTACCGGGGTCACCGTGCGGGTCGATGCGATCGACCCGGCCGACCCCAACCTGAAACACCCGGGCCCTGACGGGCGCGTGGAAATGACTTTCTCTGGAGACGTAACCCCATGAGCAACCGCATCACCGTAGTGCCGGCCGCTGGCCGTGCCGTGCCGGACCCGGAAGCAGGCGACCTGCTGCCACTGGAAGGCCGTGAAGTGCTGGACAGCGCCTGGTGGCGCCGGCGTCTGGCCGACGGCGATATCACCCTCAAAACCGCAACAGCTAAACAAAAGGGAGCCAAATAATGGCGATCGGATTCAGCAACATTCCTGCGGACATTCGTGTAC
The DNA here is from genome assembly GCF_058801265.1 of Pseudomonas sp. GW822-FHT03F08. Taxonomy (NCBI): domain Bacteria; kingdom Pseudomonadati; phylum Pseudomonadota; class Gammaproteobacteria; order Pseudomonadales; family Pseudomonadaceae; genus Pseudomonas; species Pseudomonas sp. GW822-FHT03F08. The sequence goes on from NZ_JBXANC010000007.1 coordinate 110,353, forward strand.
CGCTGTTCTATGCCGAAATGGACAACTCGGCCGCCAATAGCGCGTCCTCGTCCATGCGCCGCCTGATCGTGGCGCAGGTCAACGACAACATCGCTCCGAGCGAAGTTGGCAAACTGGTGCTGGTTTCCAGCGTGGCACTGGCCAAGAGCATTGGCGGCCAGGGTTCGATGCTGGCGTCCATGTACGAGACCTTCCGCAAGGCCGACCCGATCGGTGAGATCTGGTGCCTGCCGCTGCACAACGCCACCGGCGCCATCGCCAAAGGCGTGCTGACCCTGACCGGCACCGCGACTCAGGCTGGCGTGCTCAACCTGTATGTCGGCGGCGTCCGTGTACAGGCCACCGTGGTCAACGGTGCCACTGCTGCCCAGGCGGCCACCGCCCTGGCACAGAAAATCAACGCCACCGCTGATCTGCCGGTGAGCGCTGCAGCCGCTGAAGGCGTGGTAACCCTGAACGCCAAATGGACCGGTGAGAGCGGCAACGACATCAGCCTGCAATTCAATCGCCTGGGCAAGAGCAACGGCGAAGAAACCCCGGCTGGCCTGACCACCGCCATCACCGCCATGACCGGCGGTGTCGGTGTACCGGATCAAGTGGCTGCCGTTGCAGCACTGGGTGATGAGCCGTTCGAGTTCATCACGCTGCCATGGTCCGACCTGGCCACCCTCAACACCTGGCAAGCAGTGATGGACGACAGCACCGGTCGCTGGTCGTGGGCCAAGCAACTGTTCGGTCACGTCTACAGCGCCAAGCGCGGCACCGTCGGTACTCTGGTGGCAGCCGGTCAGGCTCGCAACGACCAGCACATGACCATTCAGGCGCTGGAGCCGGGCGTTCCGCAACCGGTATGGGTACAAGCTGCGGCACTGGCTGCGCGTACTTCGGTGTTCATCTCGGCCGACGCCAGCCGTCCGACCCAGAGCGGCAGCCTGCCAGGCGTCGATCCGGCACCGGCCAGCGAGCGCTTCACCCTGACCGAGCGTCAGTCGCTGCTCAACTACGGCATCGCCACCGCGTACTACGAAGGCGGTTACGTGCGCATCCAGCGCTCGATCACCACCTACCAGAAGAACGCTTACGGCCAGGCCGACAACTCGTACCTGGACAGCGAAACCATGCACCAGTCGGCGTTCATCGTGCGTCGTCTGCAAAGCGTGATCACCAGCAAATACGGTCGCCACAAACTGGCCTCCGACGGCACCCGTTTCGGCGCCGGCCAGCCGATCGTCACCCCGACGACCATTCGCGGTGAGCTGATCGCCCAGTACGCCAAGCTCGAACTGGAAGGCCACGTGGAAAACGCCGAGCTGTTCGCCGAGCACCTGATCGTCGAGCGCGACGTGCAGGACCCAAGCCGCGTGAACGTGCTGTTCCCGCCTGATTACATCAACGGTCTGCGCGTGTTCGCACTGCTCAACCAGTTCCGTCTGCAGTACGACGACGTCGCCTGATCGGCCCGTTTGACACTGTGATTTCAGCCCACCTCGCGTGGGCTTTTTATTTGAAGGGAGTAACACCATGGGTCAACTGATTGCAGGCACCTGCTACGTCAAGGTCGACGGTGCACAACTGACTATCAATGGCGGCTGCGAAGCCCCGCTGATGGCCGTCAAACGCGAAACCGTCGTGCCGGGTTTCTACAAGGAAACCGACATCGCGCCGTCGTTCAAAGTGACTGCGCTGCACACCGCCGACTTCCCGCTGAAGAAGCTGATCGAAGGCACCGACATCACCGTCACCTGCGAATTCAGCAACGGCAAAGTCTACGTGCTGGCCGGTGCCTACCTGGTCGAAGAGCCAGTCTCCAAAGGCGATGACGCCACCATCGAACTGAAATTCGAAGGCATCAAGGGGACCTGGCAATGAGCGGCGCCGTGAAGCTTCAAGTTGCGATCGAAGCTCACGGCGAGCCCCTGACCGAACTCGTCCTGCGCCGTCCGACGGTGCAGGAGGTACGAGCGATCAAGGCGCTGCCGTACAAGATCGACAAGAGCGAAGAGGTCAGCCTCGACATGGACGTGGCGGCCAAATACATCGCCGTGTGCGCCGGCATTCCGCCGTCGTCGGTCAACCAGTTGGATCTGGCTGACCTCAACGCGTTGAGCTGGGCCGTTGCGAGTTTTTTCATGAGTGCGGCGTCGGAGCCATCACCGACCTGATTTCGGTCGCCTATGACCTGGCCTGGTTCTGGAAGGTTGACCCCGAACAGATGATGGCCAGGCCACTGGATGTGCTCCGCGAATCGCTGGAGCACGCGCAACGGATCAATGCGATGCAGCAGGTGCAGTGATGGCAGACGAAGAAAAGAAAGAGAAAACCTCGGTGCTGCTGACGGGCATCGATGAACTGTCGCCCAAGCTCGGTGCCCTGCGAGTAAAGGTCGAGAGCTTCAAGAAAAACCTCGAACAGACCGGCCTCGGCAAACTGGACATCAGCGGTCTGTTCAAGGGCGGCAGCGTGATTACGCCGTTCGTGGACGGCATCAAATCGGCTGCGGCGTTTCAGGGCAAGTTGACCGAAGTCAGCGAAACGGCGAAAACCGTCGATCTGCCGGAAACACCGAAAGCCGCCGCGCAGAACATGAACGTGTTCAGTGCGTCGATGGAAAAGGTCTCCGCCGCGGTGGACGCCGCACTGGTGCCGGCCGTGGGGGCGTTGGTGGTCGGGCTGGAACCGGTGCTGACCCAGGTCGGCAGCCTGCTGGCCGACAACCCGAAACTGGTCGAAGGGCTGGCGGCGGGGGCGATTGCGTTTTCTGCCATGCAAACCGCCGTCACCGGTGCGACACAGGTGTTCGACGTGATGAGCATGGTGCTCAAGACCAATCCGATCATGCTGATCGCCATGGGCATTGCGGTGGCGGCCGGTTTGATCGTGGCCAACTGGACACCGATTTCCGCGTTCTTCACCGGATTGTGGGAGGGCGTGAAAAACGCCGGGGCGAGTGCAATGGCGACGTTGCGTTCGGTGCTCGACTGGCGGCCGCTGGAGGCACTGGCGGCGCTGTGGGAACCGGTTACGGGTTTCTTCTCGGGGATCTGGGACAAGGTCAAGGCTGTGACCGCGCCTGTGATCGACTTCTTCAAGTCGGTTTTCTCGTGGTCGCCCGCGGGCCTGATTCTGGAAAACTGGGGGCCGTTGACCGGTCTGTTTTCGGCGATCTGGGAATTGCTCAAGGCCTTGAGTGTGCCGGTGATGTCGTTCCTCAAAGGTCTGTTCGACTGGACGCCGCTGGGGATGATCATCAACAACTGGGGCGCGATCACCGGCTTCTTCGCCTCGATCTGGGCCACGTTGCAACCGGCGGCGAAAGCCATCAAGGATTTCTTCGGCACCCTGTTCGATCATTCCCCGCTGGGGATGATCATCAACAACTGGGGCGCGATCACCGGCTTCTTCGCCTCGATCTGGGCCTCGCTGCAACCGGCGGCGCAAGCCATCAAGGACTTCTTCGGCACCTTGTTCGACTACTCCCCGCTGGGGATGATCGTCAACAACTGGGGCGCCATCGTGACGTTCTTCGAACCGATCTGGGCCACGCTGCAAGCCTCGGCACAGCAGGTCAAAAGCTTCTTCCAGAGCCTGTTCGAATGGTCGCCGCTGGAGCAGATCGCGCAATACTGGCAGCCGATCAGCGAAGTGTTTTCGGCGCTGTGGGGCGTGGTGCAGGCGCTGGCCGCACCAGTGCTGGAGTTCCTGCACAACATGTTCGAATGGACACCGTTGGGGCAGATCATCAAGAACTGGGGACCGATCACCGAGTGGTTCGGCGAGTTGTGGCAAAAGCTGCAAACCGTCATCGCTCCGATCAAGGAACTGTTCGACGGTGGCTTCGCCGGACTGATCGCCAAGGTCACCGGCAAGGTTGAAACCCTGACCCAGGCGCAACGCCAGACCAATGCCGAAGGCAAGGGCGAACTGGCGCCGGCATTCTTTGGTGCCAGCCCGAAACCCGAGGGCGGCAGTGCGTTGCAGGGCGGTTCTTTGCCGCAATCCTCCAGCGCACTGATCCAGCAAAGCGCTGCCAACAACCGCACGCAGCTCGAAGGCGGTCTGACGGTGCGCTTCGAAAATGCACCGGCGGGGCTACGCACCGATCAACCGCAAACCAATCAACCGGGGCTGGCGCTCAGTTCGCGCATCGGCTATCGCTCGCTATCGGCAGGAGGTTCCAATGAACTGGCGTGACCGTTTGTTGCCGGCATCCTTTCGGGGTGTCGGCTTCTGGATCGACCAGGCGAAAACCCCGGTCGGTCGCAAGGGGCAATTGCACGAATACCCGCAACGCGACCTGCCGTTTTTCGAGGATCTCGGCCAGCAGGCCAAGACCCACGACCTGACGGCGTTCATCGTCGGTGCCGATTGCCTGGAGCAGCGCGACAAGCTGCTCCAGGCCCTGGAGCAGGGCAGCGGCGAACTGGTGCACCCGTGGCTGGGGCGCTTGCAGGTCAAGGTCGGCGAGTGCGACATGACTCACACTCGCCAGGACGGCGGGATGGTGACCTTCAGCCTGAAGTTCTACCCGGACCGGCCGCTGCCGTTTCCCACGGCGACGGTCAGCACGCAAAAAGTCCTGCTGATCAAGGCCGACGGTTTGCTCGGTTCGGCGGTGGTGCGCTTCGAACAGGCGATGACCCTGATCAAGGCGGCGCGGATCGGCATCGCCAATCTGCGCAACAGCCTGACCGGCGTGTATGACGTGATCAAGGAGCAGCTCAAACCGCTGATCGCGCAGTACAAGCAGATCACCGAACTGGTCAGGGCCGTCAAGGAGCTGCCCAAGGAAGTGGCGGCGGAGTTCAAGGGCTTGCTCGGCGATATCAAAGAGCTGAAGGAATTCGCGAAGGAGGGCTACCGTGGCGTGATTGCCGACGTGTCCCAACAACTCGAAGCCATCCGCAAGGCCGACGCACCGAAAATCACCACCGGCAAGGACACCAACGCCGCCGCGCAAGCGATGGCCAATCTGGTGCAGGACACCCTGATCGTCAAAGTCGCGCAGTGGGTTGCCTCGATGCCAGTGGCGTCGACGCCGGTGAAACTGAACTCGACCCCTTCGCTGGATCAGCAATCGAAGCAGCCGATCACTCGTCAGGAAGTGCCGGTCACCGACGATCTGCAAGCCCTGCAAAAGGAGTTGAGCGAAGCGCTGCAAAAGGCCCAGGACAAGGCCGATCCCGCGCACTACCAGGCCATCGCCGATGTGAAGGAAGCGCTGATCGCGCACCTCAAGGCTGTGGCTTCGTCCGGTGTGCGACTGGTCAGCAAAACCTTTCAGGAAACCTTTCCGGCAGTGGTCGTGGCCTACAAACAGTTTGGCGACGCCACGCGGGTGACCGAGGTCATTCAGCGCAACGGTCTGTCTCATCCGAGCTTCTCACCCAACGAAGTCAAAGTTTCCAGGGAGTGAGCCATGAACGAGACTGACAATCGCGTCACGCTGACCGTCGGCGACATGGAATACGGCGGCTGGAAAAGCGTGCAGATCACCGCGGACCTGGAGCGCCAGTTCCGCACCTTCAAACTCGACATCACCTGGCAATGGCCGGGACAGACCGTGGATCAGCGGATCAAGGCCGGCGACCCGTGCGAAGTGCGGATCGGCAAGGATCTGGTGCTCACCGGTTATGTGTTCAAGGCCCCGATCAGCTATGACGGGCGGCAGATCAGCCTGAGCATCGAAGGCAGTTCCAAGACCCAGGATCTGGTGGATTGTGCGGCGCGAAACAACCCCGGCCAATGGCAGGATCAGTCGTTGTTGAACATCGTCCAGGCCCTGGCCATGGAGTACGCGTTGATGGTGGTCAACGAAATTCCCGAGACCGCACGCCTGAGCAAGCACACGATCGTGCCAGGTGAAACGGCGTTTCAGTCGATCGACCGCTTGCTCTCGCTGTACCGGGTGTTTTCCACCGATGACGCCGAAGGCCGGCTGGTGCTCGCCAAACCGGGCAGCGGCGGTCGCGCCAGCGATGCACTGGAGCTGGGGAAGAACATTCTCTCGGCCAATGCACCGATGGATTTCAGCCAGGTGTTCTCTGAATACCGGGTGATCGGCCAGCAGAAGGGCAACGACAAGAAGAGCGGGGCATCGGTCAGCGAAGTGGAATCGGTGGCGGCCGACCTGAGCTTCAAGCGCCGGCGTACCACGATCATCAACGAAGGCTCGCAACTGACCTTCGAACTGGCCCAGCAACGGGCCCAATGGGAAAGCGCAACCCGTATGGGCCGGGCGCTGACCACCACTTATCAGGTGCAGGGCTGGCGTCAGTCCAACGGTGACCTGTGGCGTCACAACACCCTGGTGCGGGTCAAGGATCCGGTGCTCGGGTTCGATGAAGACATGCTGATTTCCAAGGTGACGTACTCGTTGTCGGCGCAAGGCTCGGTGACCACCCTGCAAGTGGCGCCGCCGCATACCTTCGACGCCAATCCTTAGCCGCCGAAAAAAACCTGAGCCCGACCCCGCCCTCCAAGGAAACCCTATGAGCCTACTGACACGCCTGCTGGCGCGCGGCACTGTCGTGCTCGCCAGTTCGGCCTCCAAGCTGCAATCGCTGCAAATGCGCCTCACCGCCGGTGAAGTGAACGACGACATGGAGCACTTCGAACCCTACGGTTTCACCAGCCATCCGCTGGCCGGTGCCGAAGGCGTCGTCACGTTTCTGGGCGGTGATCGTTCCCACGCCATTGCCCTGGTGGTCGCCGACCGCCGTTATCGCCTGCAATCGCTGGCGGCCGGCGAAGTGGCGATCTACACCGACGAAGGCGACAAAATTCACTTCAAGCGCGGGCGGATCATCGACATCGAAACCTCCACCCTCAACATCCGCGCCAGCACCGCCGTGAACTTCGAGACGCCGGTGATCAACCAGACCGGCAAGATCGTTTCCAAAGGCGATCAGATGGCTGGCGGCATCAGCCAGATCAAGCACGTGCACGTTGGCGTGCAGGCGGGCAGCGGCCAGACCGGCGCGCCGGCGGGAGGTCAGTGATGCTTTTCAGTCAGAACCTTCACGCCGCGCTGACCCGTTCAGTGCTGATCAGCCTGTTCTCCTGGCGCCGTGCGGCCGACGACGATGCCCTCGACGACGAGGAGCGTTACGGCTGGTGGGGCGACACCTTTCCGACCGTAGCCGACGACCGCATCGGTTCGCGGTTGTGGCTGCTGCGCCGGGTCAAGCTGACCCGACAGACCCAGATGGACGCCGAGTTTTATGCCCGCGAAGCCTTGCAGTGGCTGATCGACGACGGCCATTGCAGCGCCATCGACATCATCAGCGAACGCCTCGACGCCCAGCGCCTGAACCTGCGTACGGTCCTGACCCTGGCCGACGGCGAACGTCTGGACATCAACCCCGATAACAGTTGGCAGGTGATCTATGCCGTTTGAAACCCCTTCGCTGCCGGTGCTGATCAAGCGCACCCAAAGCGACCTGGCCGGCGATTCGCTGCGCCAGTCCGATGCGCAAGTCCTGGCCCGCACACTCGGCGGTGCCGCTTATGGCCTGTACGGCTACCTCGACTGGATTGCCGAGCAGATCCTGCCCGATACCGCCGATGAATCCACCCTGGAACGCATCGCCGCGCTGCGCCTGAACCAGCCGCGCAAACCGGCACAGGTCGCCACCGGCAACGTCAGCTTCAACGCGACGGCGGGCGCGGTGCTGGACGTCGATACGTTGCTGCAGTCGAGCGACGGTCGCACCTTCAAAGTCACCGCCGCGCGTACCACCGTCAATGGCGTCAACAGCACCTCCATCGCCGCGCTTGATGCCGGCAGCCTGGGCAATGCCGAGGCCGGTCTGGCGCTGACGCCGGTGCAGCCGATCACCGGTGTGGTCGGCAACAGCTTTGTGGTGCTGGCGCCGGGGCTCAACGGCGGGGTGGCGCGGGAAAGTCTGGAGTCGCTGCGCTCGCGGGTGATCCGCTCCTATCGCGTCATCCCCCACGGCGGTTCGGCCAGCGACTACGAGACCTGGGCGCTGGAAGTGCCGGGCGTGACGCGCGCCTGGTGCCGTGGCGGCTTTCTCGGGCCGGGCACCGTGGGCGTCTACATCATGCGTGACGACGACCCGCAACCGGTGCCGAATGCGGATCAACTGGCCGAAGTACAGGCTTACATCGAGCCGCTGCGCCCGGTGACCGCTGAAGTGCATGTGCTCCCGCCGGTGCAGAAACCGGTGACCTATCAACTGAAGCTGACGCCCGATACCACCGCGGTGCGCGCCGCTGTCGAAACCCAGTTGCGCGACCTGCACAACCGCGAGGCTGACCTCGGCGCGGATCTGTTGATCAGCCATATCCGCGAAGCGATCAGCAGCGCGGCGGGTGAAACCGATCACGTGCTTTCGGCCCCGGTGGCGAACGTCGCGGCAGGCGACAGCGAACTGCTCACCTTCGGAGGTTGCGTATGGGGGGCATAAGAACCGCCGCGCAATACCAGGCGCAATTGCGTGCCTTGCTGCCTTCGGGACCTGCGTGGGATCCGGAGCGAGTGCCGGAACTCGATGAAGTGCTGCAAGGCGTCGCCGTCGAACTGGCACGCCTCGACGCCCGCGCGGCCGACCTGCTCAACGAGATGGACCCGGCCGGTGTCAGCGAACTGGTGCCGGACTGGGAACAGGTGATGAACCTGCCAGACCCGTGCCTGGGCGCCACACCGCTGTTCGACGACCGTCGCCTCGCTGTACGCCGCCGCTTGTTGGCGGTCGGCAGCCAGGCCGTCGGCTACTACCTGGAAATCGCCAAAAGCCAGGGTTACCCCAACGCCACCATCACCGAGCTTGAAGCCCCGCGTATGGGTCGTTCGCGTTTCGGCGCCGCGCACTGGGGCACCTGGGAAGCGCAGTTCATGTGGACGCTCAACACCGGCGGCCGCCTGCTGCTCGGTCGGCGTTTCGGTGCGAGTTACTGGGGTGAGCGCTTCGGCGTGAACCCGGGCTCGGCGCTCGAATGCATGATCCATCGGGCAGCACCGGCGCACACCAAGGTGCACATCAATTATGACTAGGGAATAACGCAATGGATTATCCGAAGAGTGTGCCCAGCGCCGGTCTGGTGAATGGGAAATTTGTCGATGAAAACCCGCTGACCGGAACGCCGGGATCGTTGATTCCGGCGGACTGGGGCAACAGTGTCACGCAGGAAATTCTCAGCGTGATCAAGGCCGGGGATCTGACCCCGGACGAGAAGAAATACGATCAGTTGTTGCAGGCGATTCAGACGGTGACGGCCAAGGGCTGGAATCTGGATTCGGCGTTGCCGATCGGGTCTTTGCCTGCGGCAACCGTGGCCACAGCGGACGGGCGTCTGGCGGTGACGCCAGCCGCGGTGTCGACCAGTGGCGGCCGAGTATCGATCCCGGCAGGCGTATTGGTCAGCCTCGGACAGGAAGTCGTGGCAGGGCAGTTGGGGCGTTCGCGTACGTTCACCACTCAGGCCTGGAGCAGTGCCGACCTGCTGCCGAGTTCGGGTTACTTTCTGCGCGCTCAGGTGATTGGCGGTGCGCTGACCTTTTACATGCAGCGCGGCACAGTCTATGACGCGACACCGGAAGGTTTGAAGGGCACGGTAAATGGCGCAGCGGGTGGTGGCTTCCAGTCGACGCCGCTGGATATCTGTCTGGCCTGGGTTGTCACCGCCGGACCCGGTTCGGTGCCGACTGTCAGGCTGATCTACAACCGAAGCCGGTTGTCGTGGACGCAGACGGTCAATGGCAATGGAGTGGTGTATCTGCCGCTGGATCCACATGCGCGAGCGGCGCGTCTGGTGGTGGGCAATCCCACGCCGCACCCGACCGGCATCACCAGTGTGAACTTCGCGCCGGGCGGATGGCTGGGTGGCAACTATTGCTTCCTCAACCCGACCGTGGGCACCTCCAGCAACTGGGATGGCTGGGCAACGGCCGGCGGCGCCGCGCTTATTTTCTCCAGCAACGTGGTCAGCGATACGACGGTTTCGACATTGACCGCCAGCTTCGACCATAACGAATTGCGCTCACTGTGGCAGGCGTATCAGGCCGAACATACCTGGGGCGCGGGCAATGCCGCCAGTGACGAATTGCTGTTCAGCATGGGGCTCAAGAGCGTCGGTCCGGCCGATTACGCCAGCGGCATCGCGGTCAACTTTGCCGCCGCCGTCAATGTGAATTTTTCCTGGGAGTTGATCCGATGATCATCATTCATGAACTGCATCAGTTCGAGGAAGGCTTGCGTCCTGCACAACCCTCCACCGCACATGTCTGGGATGGCGAGAAGTGGGAGCTGAGTGACGACAGAGTCGCCGCACTGCAGCAGGAAGAAACCGAACGATTGTGCGTCAATCTCGATGCAGTCGCCGACAGCGCACGCACCGCACTGGCCGGTGACCCGCTCAAAGCCCTCGAGTACGCCCAGGCGGCGGTCGACGCTCAGGCCTATCAGGACGCCGGTTACCCGAAAAAGGACGTGCCGTTGTCCGTTGCTGCCTGGGTAGCCAAGGGCAGGTCGGCCAAACAGTCGGCCGAGCAGATCCTCGACAAGGCTGCCCAACTCAGCGAGAACCTGCTGACCCTGCGGACCGTGCGCCTGAAAGCCAAGACCCAGATCCGTGCGTACGCGAGCAAAAGCCAGATGGATCAGGCTCGCGCTGCCGCCGATGAGGCGCTGCAGGCCATTCGTCAGTTGACGGCCACCCCGGCTCCGTAATCGCCATCCGCTTCACCCAAGCCCACTTTGTTGTGGGCTTTTTATTTTCAGGAACAGAAGCGTTTGCGCCCGCCGTTGAGCAAGCCAAAAGCCCGCGTGCAGCCACGTTTCATTTGTCATTCAAGAGGAACGAACATCCAATGGATTATCCAAAGAGCGTCCCCAGCGTCGGCCTGGTCGACGGCCGCTTCGTCGATGAAAACCCGGTGGCGGGAACGCCCGGGTCGTTGATACCTGCGGTGTGGGGCAACAGCGTTACACAAGAGATCGTCAACGTGATCGCTGGCGCCGGGATGACCGCCGCCGAGGCTGATACAGGGCAGTTGTTCAAGGCAATTCAGTCGATTGTCGGCAACGCCAGCCCGATGCGTTCGGTGGTGACGCGGCTGGCAGCCTCCAAAGCTCTGACCGAACAGGAGCTTGGCCTTGTGCTCATCGACGGCAGCCCGGCAGCCACCACAGTGACCCTGCCGGCAGCCAGCATCGGTCTGGGCGTGCGTGACGTTATCGTTCGCCGCGTCGACAACAGTGGCAATCGACTGGTTGTTCAGACGTCCGGTACTGACCGTATCCGCTTTCATACACACCTTTCGTCCAATGGTTACCCCTTTCTGGTGTTGATGGGCAATGGCGACTGGTGGCATCTGCGCAGTGATGCAGCGGGTAACTGGTGGCCGGTGGGACGCCTGGACGGCTCGTCAGTGGGGCACATTGCCTTCGAGACCACGCTTTCCGTTTTGCCCGGTGGCTATGCCGCTTTGAATGGCTCGTTACTCAGCCGAACGGAGTGGCCGTGGCTCTGGGATCACGCGCAACAGTCCGGCATGTTGCGTTCCGAAGCCGATCGCGCCGGTGCATGGTCCTCTGGGGATGGAGCCACAAATTTCCGCTTGCCAGAAGCCCGTGGCGAGTTCCTGCGGGTACTGTCTGAAGGCGGTTTGATCGATCCGGGACGTGTACCGGGGTCTTGGCAAAAAGGCTCGCTGGTCCAGGGCGACAATGGCGTGGGCGACAATATTCTGTTCGCAACAAACATCATTTCCCAGAAAGCCCTGCTGGGGTTCGACATGGGCAATTACACCGATTACGCGGGCTCCACGGTCAAATACATCACCCCTTCTGAAACCGTTTCGCCGATTTCGGACGCAGATCTTTTGAATCATGGCGGTATCACCCGTCCCCGAAACATTGCCTATCCGGGCCGGATCAAACTTATCTGAGGTGCTCATGTTTAATTATCTGTTCGATCATGTGGGCTGCCTGTCCGGTCCCGTTGAATTTGCCGAGACGCCTGGACTTGGCGTTCAGTTGCCCAGCAATTCAGTGCAATTGCCTTTCGAATTGCCATCGCCTGGAAATGGCCGTGTCTGGGTTCTGGTGAACGGAGTTCCTCGTGAGGTGAGCGATCACCGGGGAGTGGTTCACAGGAAGGACAGCGGTGCGATACAGATCTGGGTTGAACCAGGTGAGTTACCGGATGACCTTACTGCCGATGTCTGGCCAGGAGAGGGATATATCTGGAATGGTCAAGCGTGGATGCTCGATGAAACGGCCCACCTGTCCGCGATCAAGTCTGGCCTTATCGACAAGCGCGACACGCTGCTGCGCGACGCCGTCCTGCGCATCGCCCCCCTGCAATACGCCGAAGACATCGGCGATGCCAGCCACGAAGAAGAGCTGCAACTGCTCGAGTGGAAGCTCTACAGCGTCGAGCTGAACCGAATCGAAAAGCAGACCGGTTTCCCGGAAGAAATCACTTGGCCGGCTGTGCCCGGCACAACCGTCACCAGCTGATTGCAGCACAGGAAGCAGCGCAATGGACTATCCGAAAAGCATCCCCGGCGTCGGCCTGGTCAACGGTGGTTTTATCGATGAAAACCCCGTTGCCGGCACGCCCGGGTCGTTGATCCCCGCCGCCTGGGGCAACAGTGTCACGCAAGAAATTCTCAACGCCATCAAGGCGGCCGGACTGACGCCGGACGAGACCAAGACCAACCAATTAGCAACGGCCATTGGCGCCCTGGTCGACTTCACCAAACTGAAGAACACCCCGACCACGCTGGCGGGCTACGGCATCACCGATGCGGTGGGGCGGTTGCTGGCGGTCCGGCAGATCGACGCGGTCGGGATCACGGTTTACAAGCCGAACCCGAGGGCCAGACGGATTCGCGTGCGGCTGGTCGGGGCGGGTGGTTCGGGGGGCGGATGTGCACCCATCCCGGCGACTAATTTAGGCATTGGCGGTGGCGGCGGGGCGGGCGCTTATGGGGAAAGCCTGTATGACGTCACGCCGGAAATGCTGACCGGTGTTCCGGTCACTCTGGGCGCCGGCGGTGCCCCACGTAACGCGGTTGGCCTGGCCGGTGGCGGCGCTTCTTTCGGTTCCTACCTGAGTGTTTCGGGAGGCATGGGCGGGCAGACGATTACCGTCCTGACGTCCCCAACGGCGTCCGGCTTTGTGCAAGGCGGTTCGGGAGGGCAAGTCGTTACGGGCGGCAACCTCTGCAGTGCTCGGGGCATCACCGGCACCTTTGCGATGTACAACGGCAACTGGGGAATGCTCTGCGGGGGCGGAGGCCCCAGCCCGTTCGATGGCGGTGCGCCGCTGATAGGTGTGAACAGCATTGGTATTGCCGGTGTTCGTGGCTCGGGAGGAAGTGGTTCGTGCTCGAACAATGCATCCGCATCAGTCGTGAGCGGCGCCGGTGGCAACGCCTTCTGTGAAATCTGGGAGTACGAGTAATGGCCCGTTATGCACGTATTGAAAACGGTGTCGCGGTCGAAGTGATCGACACCGGTGACTTCGCGATCGAACAACTGTTCGCGCCTGCGTTTGTCGCGGCGATGGTACCGGTGCCCGAAGGCGTCAACGTCGAAATCGGCGCGTCGATGGACGAGACAGCTCCCGCTATCGAGCCTGCGTACGAACCGCAAAATCCAGTTGTCGCCAAGGCCCCCGTGGTTGAGGAAAACCAGCCTCTGGCGGCGGAGCGTACCTGGCGTCAGTCGGCTCTCGCAGCCACCGAATGGCGGGTCACCCGCCACCGCGATGAGCAGGAATTGGGACGCGGGACAACGCTCAAGGCCCAGCAATACCTGGAGCTGCTCGAGTACCGCCAGGCATTGCGGGACTGGCCTGGTTCCGGCGCATATCCGTCATCCGCTTCGCGGCCCTCAGCACCGCAGTGGCTGGCCGGCGCGATTGGCTGAAGCCATCACGCAACCCATGTTTTCAGATAAGGAGATAAGCCTTGGACTATCCCAAGAGTGTACCCAGCGTCGGGCTGGTCAATGGACAGTTTGCCGATGAGGATCCGGTTGCCGGAAAACCCGGTTCGCTGATTCCGGCGGCGTGGGGCAATGGTGTCACGCAGGAAATTCTCAGCGTTGTTCAAGCCGCTGGCATGACGCCCAGCGAGGCGTCGAACAATCAGTTGCTGGGTGCGTTGCGCAGTTCCCGATTGTTTGCGACTCCGCCGCAGTTCGATACCGGAAAAGCGGTGGCCACGCCGGAGTTCGTGCAACGTGCGTTGGGTAACCATGCCAGTGCCCGGAGTCTGGTCGACACGACGCAGCTCACGGCTGCAGATGTGGGGTGCGCATTCGGACTGGGTGGAAGCGCGGCTTACACCGTGACACTGCCTGAGGTTTCCAGTGTCCCCGATGGTGCCACTCTCAGTTTTCATTGCCTCAGCAACTCAGTCATCACGATCGCCAGTAAAACCGGAACACAAATCTGCCCGCAGGGTGCTTACTTGAGTTCGATCACGATCAACGGCGGTGAAAGCGCGCAGTTCGTGAAGGGCTATGGCATCTGGACGGTCCATGGCACTGCGAGCCTGAAATATTCAAACGCCTTTACCTTGCAGCTAGCCAGTGCCGGTTATCAAAAACTGCCCAGCGGTTTGATTCTGCAATGGGTTGTGGGTGGTTCTGACGCCAACGGCATCATGAGCCTGTCTTTGCCGGTCAGGTTCCAGACGGCGATCGTCGGCGGAGTGGCCGATGAGGGGAACCCGTCCGGCTGGAGCGCGGGCAACACGACTGTCTGGGCGTTTGATTCGACCCTTTCAACAACATCGGTAGCTGCGGCGCGGGTCAGGAATGTCGACGGCACGAGTGTGAGACCGGCACCGGGCATCATGGGCCGCATTCTGGTTTGGGGGCGATAACGATGAAGATCTATTTCTTTGCACAGACACTCGGATTTGATCGGGTCGAAAGCCCTTCTCCGGAGTTACCTGAAGGCGCCGTAGAAATCACCCACGCCCAATACGCCGAACTGTTTGCCGGGCAGGCAACGGGCAAGGTCATCAGCGCCAGTGCCAGTGGGCAACCCGTACTGACCGATCCGGTCATCTCCCCTGAGGCTGCGATCACTCACGAACGCGCATGGCGCAATGCTGTTCTTCGCGACACCCAATGGCTGGTATGGCGTGACGCTGAGGAGCTGGAAGTCGGCGACGGCACGACCCTGCGCGCCGAAGAGTTCAAACAGCTTCTCGCCTATCGGCAGGCATTGCGCGACTGGCCCAACGATCCGGAGTTTCCTGATGCGCACGCTCGTCCGGTAGAGCCCGACTGGCTTGAAGGCTTGCTGCACAACGGAAACTGAGGAGATACAAACGTGGATTACCCGAAAAGCGTTCCCGGCATAGGGCTGGTGAATGGCAAGTTCGTCAATGAAGACGTCGTTGGCGGGTTGCCGGGGTCGTTGATCCCCGCGACCTGGGGCAATGGCATCACCGACGAGCTGCTGAATGTCGTCAAGTCTGCGGGCCTTGAGCCGAGCGAAAGCGATGCGACGCAGTTGCTGCAGGCGATCAGGAAAATCAGCCAGGCCGGTGCAGATAAACACGCAGCGGATATCGGCGCTGCCAATCTCTACATGGCCAATTATGTGCCGGCCATCACGACGTTGAAGGACGGTCTGGCGCTGCGTTTCACCGCAGGCAATGCCAACACCGGAGCGAGCACATTTGCACCGAATGGTCTTCTGCCCAAACCGCTATTGAGTCTGGCACAGAGTGCATTACGGCCAGCCGAGATTGTCGGCGGCAGTGTGTGTTCGGTGGTGTATAGCGCTGCGCTGGACAGTTGGTTGCTGGTGTATGCCAGTGGCGGCAATGCCGGGGGTGGTCGTTTGTTGAATGTGAAGACATTTGCTGTCAGCGGTGTTTATACGCCGACCGTGGGGATGCGATCCGTATTGGTCAAAGTCGTGGGCGGTGGTGGCGGGAGTGCGGGTATTGCAGCGACCGGTGCGAATCAATATGCCGTCTCCGGTGGTGGTGCTTCCGGCAGTTACGCCGAGACCCGGTTGCCGAGCGACAGGATCGGTGCGAGTCAGATTGTCACGATCGGTGCCGGTGGGGCTGCCGGAGCCGCACAGACGAACGGCGGCGTCGGAGGAACCAGCTCGCTGGGCTCGCTGGTATCGGCACCGGGAGGTCAGGGTTCCCTCTGGGTCGGTGTTGTTTCCGGATCGTCGGCAGGACTTTGTGTGGGCGGGTATCCCGGTGAAATTGCGTCCGGCGGGAACATCGTCAACTCAGCCGGGGCCCCGGGATCACCGGGCATCTCGGTCAATAGTTCGACGCTGGCGGGGCATGGTGGCAGCTCTCCGTTGGGCAGTGGTGGCCTCGGGTTCGGCACCACCGTCATTACCAGCTTCCCCGGCTACCCCGGCTCGGGATATGGATCCGGCGGCGGCGGGGTCGCTATCGGCCCCAATCTGGCTGGCAAATCAGGAACATCAGGTGCCCCTGGTGTCGTGATCATTTACGAGTACGCCTGATGAAAACCTACGCACGCATCGTCAACGACACGGTGGTCGAACTGTTCTCGACCGACGGAAACATGGTCGAGATGTTTCACCCGGATCTGCTCTGGGTCGATATCACCGAGATCACTCCAACACCGCAAATCGACTGGATGGCGAATTTCGGCACCCTCGGCTGGGTGTTTTCGTCGCAAGAAGACAGTGCCCCTGATGGCACCCTGAAAACCCTGGCAAAGAAATGGCTGACCGGTCTCGGTCGTCAGTCGTGATTCAATCGGAGCATCCAGGGAGGATTACGCATTATGCAAATTACAGAAGACAACCTTAAAACCATCATGCCCAACGCCCGCTCCCAAGCGGGCGTTTTTGTTTCACCGCTCAACGACGCCATGGCTCGCCATCGCATCGACGCGCCCAAGCGCATTGCCGCGTTTCTCGCCCAGGTCGGGCATGAGTCCGGCCAATTGCAGTACGTGCGTGAACTGGGCAACAACCAATACCTGAGCAAATACGACACCGGTACGCTGGCCTTGCGTCTGGGCAATACACCGGAAGCCGATGGCGACGGGCAGAAGTATCGCGGCCGCGGGCTGATCCAGATCACCGGCCGCACCAACTATCGCCAGTGCAGCCTCGGGCTGTTCGGCGATGAACGACTGCTGGCCTTGCCGGAGTTGCTCGAGCAACCGCAATGGGCGGCCGAGTCCGCGGCGTGGTTCTGGGAGCAGAACGGCCTGAACGCACTGGCCGACCGTGATGAGTTCAACAGCATCACCCGGCGCATCAACGGCGGGTTGAACGGGTTGCAGGATCGGCTGGAGCTTTGGGGGCGGGCGAGGGCGGTGTTATGCCTGCCTTCAGTCTGAGTATCGGGCGGCTGATCGGCCTGGTACTGCTGGCAGCGGGGGCGGCGGCGCTGGCCTGGCAATTCCAGGACTGGCGTTACGGCCGCCAACTGGCTGAACAGGCGCGGCTGCACGCCGAAACCCTCAACCAAATGACCCTGGCGGCCGCCACTGCGCAACAGGCCGAGCAGGACAAGCGTCTGGCCCTGGAGCAACGGCTCACGGCCAGTGAGCAAACCCACTATCGAGCACTCAGCGATGCCCAACGTGATCAGGATCGCCTGCGCGATCGCCTTGCCACTGCTGATCTGCGCCTGTCAGTCCTCATCGACGCAGGCGACGCTGCCCAAGGCGGCGGTGTGCCAGCCGCCTCCGGCACCGGCAGCGTGGATCATGCAACCGTACGCGCCCGACTTGACCCGGCGCATGCTCAACGAATTGTCGCCATCACCGGTGAAGGCGACCGCGGACTGATTGCCCTGCAGGCCTGTCAGGCCTATATCAGAGCGCTGGCGCCTGCACATTTTGAATAAGCTTGTGTATTGAAAGCGCAACCGGCTCGTGTACGGTGGTAGACATTCCACCTGATCCGGAGAGTGCCGTGAAAGACCTCACCCAACTGGCGGCCGAACTTGGCCGACGCCTGCAGTTGCTCAATGCCCACGTCACCACGGCCGAGTCCTGCACCGGCGGCGGCATCGCTGAAGCGATTACCCGGATTCCGGGGAGTTCGGCATGGTTCGAGGCCGGTTATGTGACCTACTCCAACCGACAGAAAACCCAGCAACTGAACGTGCCCGTCGAACTCTTCGGGACGGTGGGCGCCGTCAGTCGCGAGGTGGTCGAGGCGATGGTGCGCGGCGCGCAGAAACACAGCCGAGCGCGATTTGCCGTGGCGGTCAGCGGTATTGCAGGGCCGGACGGCGGTTCGCCGGGCAAACCGGTGGGCACGGTGTGGCTGGCGTGGGGTGTGGGCGATGCGGTTTCCAGCGAGGTGCAGCACTTCCCCGGCAATCGCGATGAAGTCCGCCGACAAACGGTGAAGGCCGCGCTAGAGGGGCTCCTGCGACTAGCGGCACGAGAAATCGAAAATCAGGGGTAGGCGATCCGTGAACGCTGTGGAATAATACTGGCTACTTATACAGGTGTTGGCCGTCAGGCCTTATTGATTACGTGAGGACTTTAATGGACGACAACAAGAAGAAAGCCTTGGCTGCGGCCCTGGGTCAGATCGAACGTCAATTCGGCAAGGGTGCCGTAATGCGTATGGGCGATCAGGATCGTCAGGCGATCCCGGCCATTTCCACCGGCTCTCTGGGTCTGGACATCGCGCTCGGCATCGGCGGCCTGCCAAAAGGTCGTATTGTTGAAATCTACGGTCCTGAATCTTCCGGTAAAACCACACTGACGCTGTCCGTGATCGCCCAGGCCCAAAAAGCCGGCGCGACCTGCGCATTCGTCGACGCCGAACACGCCCTCGACCCTGAGTACGCCGGCAAACTGGGCGTCAACGTCGACGACCTGCTGGTTTCCCAGCCGGACACCGGCGAACAGGCCCTGGAAATCACCGACATGCTGGTGCGCTCCAACGCCGTTGACGTGATCATCGTCGACTCCGTGGCTGCACTGGTGCCGAAGGCTGAGATCGAAGGCGAAATGGGTGACATGCACGTGGGCCTGCAAGCCCGTCTGATGTCCCAGGCGCTGCGTAAGATCACCGGTAACATCAAGAACGCCAACTGCCTGGTGATCTTCATCAACCAGATCCGCATGAAGATCGGTGTGATGTTCGGCAGCCCGGAAACCACCACCGGTGGTAACGCGCTGAAGTTCTACGCTTCGGTCCGTCTCGACATCCGCCGTACCGGTGCGGTGAAGGAAGGCGACGAAGTGGTCGGCAGCGAAACCCGCGTCAAGGTTGTGAAGAACAAGGTGGCTTCGCCGTTCCGTCAGGCCGAGTTCCAGATTCTTTACGGCAAGGGCATCTACCTGAACGGCGAGATGATCGATCTGGGCGTGCTGCACGGTTTCGTCGAGAAGTCCGGCGCCTGGTATGCCTACGAAGGCACCAAGATCGGTCAGGGCAAGGCCAACTCGGCCAAGTTCCTGGCAGACAACCCGGAAGTCGCGGCCAAGCTCGAGAAGCAACTGCGTGACAAGCTGCTGTCGCCAGCCGTGATCGCTGACTCCAAGGCATCTGCGGTCAAAGAGACCGAAGATGACCTGGCTGACGCTGACATCTGATTGCACCGATGACAACCGCCGTACTCGATACCCTCGTCGCGGTGCGGCGTACCGCAATGGACCTGCTCGCACGTCGCGAGCACGGTCGAGTCGAGCTGACGCGTAAACTGCGTCAGCGCGGCGCCCCACCCGAGATGATCGAAACAGCCCTCGACCGCTTGACGGAGGAGGGGCAGCTTTCCGAAGCCCGTTATCTGGAAAGCTTTGTTTCCTACCGCGCCCGTTCAGGTTATGGCCCGTTGCGGATTCGTGAGGAACTCAGCCAGCGCGGCTTGCAGCGTGCCGATATCGAACTTGCCTTGCGTGAGAGCGGTATCAGCTGGCAGGAGCAGCTAACGGACACGTGGCAACGGAAGTTCTCCGGACAGCTTCCCGTCGACGCCAAGGAGCGAGCCAGACAAGGCCGGTTTCTGGCGTATCGAGGGTTCTCGATGGAGATGATCAACCGCTTGTTCAGCGGCAGAGGGATGGACGATTAAATCGGCTCCAGCTTCAATCAAAAAATAAAAAAGCGGCCCGCTATTTCGATAGCGGGCCGCTTTTTTTTTGCCTTCAGATTACCTTCGAGGGTTCGCGGTTGTGCTGCGCCGTTTGTGGTCTGGACTGGGCCCAGTTTTCCGGCAGGTTGATGAAGTCCACCAGCTCGCGCAGGCGCCCGTGATCCCTGGCGTTGAAGGCGAAGGCCAGTCGCGCCAGATGGCTGAATTGCGCCTCGTCGTGTTCCTCGCCGCTGTAGGCGTGTTGATGGAACCGGTCGCTCAGGCACAGATCGGCGAAGGCTTCCTGCATGTGATCGAGTGCCTGATCGCTTAGCCTGTGGTTCATCCGAATCACGAACTGACGCTTGAGCCAGCGGCTGGAGTGGAAGTTGCTGTAGAACTGGTTGATCTGCTCCACCGCCTCTTCAACGCTGTAGACCAGGCGCATCAGTTTCAGGTCGGTTGGCAGGATGTAGCGGTTCTCCTCCAGTTGATGACGAATGAAATCCAGCGCCCCTTGCCAGAACGTGCCGCCCGGCGCGTCCAGCAGTACCACCGGCACCAGCGGGCTCTTGCCGGTCTGGATCAGGGTCAGTACTTCCAGTGCTTCATCTAGCGTGCCGAAACCGCCGGGGCACAGCACCAGTGCATCGGCCTCCTTGACGAAGAACAGTTTGCGCGTGAAGAAAAAGTGGAAGGGCAGCAGGTTTCCGGTGCCGTCCACGGTAGGGTTGGCGTGCTGTTCGAAGGGCAGGGTGATGTTGAAGCCCAGGCTGTGATCGCGACCGGCCCCTTCATGCGCCGCGGCCATGATTCCTCCACCGGCACCGGTGATGACCATCATGTCTGACCGGGCCAGGGCTGCGCCCAGTTCGCGGGCCATGGCATACAGTGGATGCTCGACCGGCGTGCGCGCCGAACCGAACACCGTGACCTTGCGCCGGCCCTTGAACTGTTCCAGCGTTCGAAACGCCTGCTCCAGTTCACGCAGGGCCTGCAGGGTGATCTTGGCGTTCCAGCGGTTGTGGTCTTCCTGGGCCATGCGCAGCACGGTCAGGATCATGTCGCGATAGATGGGGATGTTCGGACTGTTAGGGGAAACCAGGTTGAGTTGTTCTTCGACCTTGCCGGTGAGGTCGTGGCCGCTTTCCTGAAAATGACGGCTGAGCAGGTCATTCGGTTGGTAAGGCATGCAACTTCTCCTTCTGCACAGAGCCTTCGGCCCTGACGTGCGGCGTCAGTGCCGCGCTGCAAGAAAATAAACATCCGGCAGCTCCTTTCCTGCCGTTAATAAAATGATCGGGAATACTTTGAATCTAGACCCTCAAAGCATTTCTCGCTCATTGAGCATTGCGCCGCAAAGTCTTTCCTGGCAACTGCTTATTGTCGCTTTGCGAAGTGTTTTCACCGCTCGTCCGATGCCACGTCGAGGGCTGAATGCTCTGATTTACTAAGTTAAAGGCGCCGTACGACAACTTTGCGTCAACGACCGTACGCAAGGTGCACGCTCTTCAAGGATTTGCGGGTGGCAAGGAGGCGGGACACATGACCAGAGTCATTCTGGAGATCGATACGCAGCTGTATCGAATGCTGAAAGCATCGGCCGAGACCAATCATGTGAGTCTCGAAGAGGAGTGCTGCCGGCGCTTGTCGGGAGGGGATCGCCGTTCGCGTTATCTGCAGGCCTTGCTGGCCGAACTGCGCGCCGAGGATGAACAGCGGCGCGCCAATTCCAGATAGTTACTTTTGCGGAAAGTTATTTTTTCTTCGCCGGTGCGGCTTTCGGGCAATCCGATTCCTGATAGCTGGCGGAACCGATGGCCTTGTTGGTCTTCACTTCGCTGAAGTCGTAACGCATCACGGCACCCTTGGCCATCAGCTTGCGGTACGACGGGTTGTTGCAGACCGAGGCGCCCAGCTGGAAATACACGGCCTTGGGATCGGCACGCATCTTGTCGGCATGGCTTGCCTGCACGCTCAGGTGGTTGATCAGCGTGGTGCCTTCGACGGTGTAGCCCTGATCGAGAATGTCTTCGTTGATCGCTCGTGGCGTGCCGGCACTGCTTTGAGCAGCGACGTTTTGCAGTTCCTTGTTCAGGTTCTGCTCTTTCAGGGACGCAGCCTGTGCGCTGAAGGACAACGCCAGCGCAATGGCCGCGGTAGGAACGATAAGGCGCAGCATGAAACTCTCCTGATTCAGTGACTGGTGGTTCGACCAGCCCCGTGGCTGTGCGTTCAGTGGCGGCGAATTATAGGGGAGCCGGTCGGGAGGGTACAGGCTTGTGCCCGTCGCTCTGATAAACTGCCGGCCTTTATTGCCTTGCCGAGAGTTGTTCGTGTCGAGTTTTCCTGTCAGTCGGCGTCGCCCGCAATGAACCATGCCCCCAACGCCGTGGCCCGCCTGCGTGATCAGCGCGAGGATGAGGGCATCAAGCCGATTCAGGCCCGAGGCTTTCGCTCCGAACGTTGCCGTGACTGTCGGGTGATCATCAGCCATTGCCTGTGCGCCTGGCGCCCGACTGTCGACACCCGTTCCGGTGTCTGCCTGATCATGACCGGCAAGGAAGTGTTCAAGCCGAGCAATACCGGCTGGCTGATTGCCGACATCGTGCAGGACAATCACGCCTTCATCTGGTCCCGGACCGAACCGGACGAGCAACTGCTGGCGCTGCTGAACGACCTGCAATGGCAGCCGTATCTGGTGTTTCCCGGCGAATACGTCGAGCCTTCGCGGGTGACCAACACCGTGGATCTCGATAGCAGCAAGCGTCCGCTGTTCATTCTGCTGGACGCGACCTGGACCGAGGCCCGCAAGATTTTCCGCAAGAGCCCGTACTTCGACCGCTTGCCGATCCTTAGTCTGTTGCCCGACAAACTGTCGCGCTATCGCCTGCGTCGTTCGACCCGCAGCGAGCACCTGTGCACCGCCGAAGTGGCGGCGCTGTGCCTGGAACTGGCGGGCGACACGGATGCCGCCTCGGCGCTGGACGCCTATTTCGATGTGTTCAGCCAGCATTACCTGGGGGCCAAACAGCAGCTTGATGTGAACGTGTCGACGCCGGCCCATGCCGAGTTGCTGCCGTTCATTCGAAATGCGCAGCCGGTGCCCGTCTGATACTGGCCCATACTGCTAAAGCAGTGGCCGTGTTGCTTGACCACCCCGGCTTCGCTGGGCATGCTTGGCGCCGATTGGGGTGCGGCCAAGGTTTGAAACGCCGTTTTTGTCCGTGATTGGCGTTGAACGTGCCCCTGTGGATGCCGCTGCAAAAGCGTCGGCATCTTGAGTTGCCTTGGTGAGACTCGAATGCATCGGGTCTGCCATCAAAAACAGGATCATTTGAAAAATGGCCACATACGACATCCTGATTGCCGATGATCACCCTCTTTTTCGTAGCGCACTGCATCAAGCGGTGACGATGGGCCTTGGCCCGGATGTGCGAATGGTGGAAGTGGCGAGCATTGCCGAACTGGAAGCCCGCCTGACCGAAAAGGCCGACTGGGACCTGGTGCTGCTGGACCTGAACATGCCGGGCGCTTTCGGATTTTCCGGGCTGGTGATGTTGCGCGGGCAGTACCCGCAGATTCCGGTGGTGATGGTTTCGGCGCAGGAAGAAGCTTCGGTGATGGTCAAGTCGCGGGAGTTCGGCGCCAGCGGTTTCATTCCCAAGTCGAGCGACTTGAGCGTGATTCAGGAAGCCGTGCGCAAAGTTCTGGACGGCGACGTGTTCTGGCCGCCCCAGGCGTTCGAAGCGGTCAGCGTCTCCGACGAGGCCAAAGCTGCCAGCGATGGCCTGGCGAGCCTGACGCCGCAGCAGTTCCGGGTGCTGACCATGGTCTGCGAAGGCCTGCTCAACAAGCAGATCGCCTATGAGTTGAGCGTGTCGGAAGCGACCATCAAGGCCCACGTCACGGCGATCTTTCGCAAGTTGAACGTGCGGACCCGGACTCAGGCAGCTTTACTCTTGCAACAACTTGAGTCAATTCCGAGCCAGTAATAGCTGGCGTCTTCACGCTTTTTTGACTTTCGTTGATCTAGCTTCCCCACTTCTTTTTGGTCGGTTATCTACTTTATGTCACCTTTCAAGGGCCAGACGGGCCTGAAACGCATCCTCAACGCTTCCGGTTACTCGCTGGACGGTTTGCGCGCAGCCTTCACCGGCGAAGCGGCGTTCCGTCAGTTGGTGCTGCTGAACGTGGTGCTGATTCCACTGACGTTCTTCCTGAATGTCAGCCGTGTCGAGCAGGCGTTGCTGATCGCTGTGTGCCTGCTGGCGCTGATCGTCGAGCTGCTGAACTCCGCGGTGGAGGCGGCCATCGACCGCATTTCCCTGGAACTGCACCCACTCTCCAAGAACGCCAAGGACATGGGCAGCGCCGCGCAATTCGTGGCACTGAGCATGATTGCCCTGGTGTGGGCGGTGATTCTGCTTTAAGCGATCGTCGGCAGGACGATCTCGTCGCTGCGCTGGACCCCGGCGGTGAAGGCGCGGCACAGATCGAGAAATTCGCGCATGGCGGACGTCTGGTACTTCTGTTTGTGCCAGATGAAGTAGAACTGTCGCGCCAGATCCAGATCCGGCGTCTCCACCGGCACCAGGCTGCCGCGCCGGAAGGCGTCACGCAGCGCCAGGCGCGAAATACAGCCAATCCCCAAACCTGATTCCACCGCGCGCTTGATCGCTTCGGTGTGCTCCAGCTCCAGACGAATGTTCAGCGCACTGCGATGGTGACGCATTGCCTGATCGAAGGTCAGGCGGGTGCCGGAGCCTTGTTCGCGCAGAATCCATGCTTCATGCGTCAACTCTTCCATGGTCGCGCTGCCGCGTTTGGCCAGTGGATGCTGCGGGGCGCAGAACACCACCAGTTCATCCTCGACCCAGCTCTGCACTTCGATGTCCGGGTGGCTGCAATCGCCTTCGATTAGACCCAGATCAATTTCGTAATGCGCCACTTGTTGCACGATATTGGCAGTGTTCTGCACGTGCAGCTTCACTTGGCTTTCCGGGTGACGCTGCATGAAACCGCCGATCAGCAGCGTCGCCAGGTAATTGCCGATGGTCAGGGTCGCGCCCACCGACAGCGAGCCGAAACCGGATTTGCCGTTGAGCAGGTCCTCGATTTCCTTGGCCTGATCGAGCAGGGCCACCGCTTGCGGCAATAACTGTTTGCCGAGGGCGTTGAGGCTCAGACGTTTGCCGGCGCGGTCGAACAGCTGGCAGCTGGACTGGCGCTCCAGTTCGGTGATGGACGTGCTGGCGGCCGATTGCGACAGGTTGAGCAGACCCGCAGCGCGGGACACACTTTCCTGCTGGGCGACGGCGACGAAGACTTGCAGTTGACGAAGAGTAAATCGCATATCGATATAACCGATAACCCTTATCTTAATAATCCAGTTAACAGATATTGTCGGCGCTATTAGAATGCGATGCAATTGCGCACCGTCGGCATTCTTCAAGACCAGCCGGGCAAGCGCAGATCAATCTCCAGGAGTCCCACGTACATGAGCAACATGAACCACGAGCGTGTCCTCAGTGTTCATCACTGGAACGACACTCTGTTCAGCTTCAAGTGCACCCGCGATCCGGGCCTGCGCTTCGAGAACGGTCAGTTCGTGATGATCGGCCTGCAACAGCCCAACGGCCGCCCGCTTATGCGCGCTTACTCGATCGCCAGCCCGAACTGGGAAGAGCATCTCGAGTTCTTCAGCATCAAGGTGCAGGACGGTCCGCTGACCTCCCAGCTGCAGCACCTGAAGGAAGGCGACGAGATCATCATCTCGAAGAAGCCTACCGGCACCCTGGTGCTGGACGACCTGAACCCGGGCAAGCATTTGTACCTGCTGAGCACCGGCACCGGTCTGGCGCCGTTCATGAGCGTGATCCAGGACCCGGAAACCTACGAGCGCTTCGAGAAAGTGATCCTGGTTCACGGTGTTCGTTACGTCAACGAAGTCGCCTACCGCGAATTCATCACCGAGCACCTGCCGCAGAACGAATTCTTCGGCGAGGCGCTGCGTGACAAGCTGATCTACTACCCGACCGTGACCCGCGAACCGTTCGAGAATCAGGGCCGTCTGACCGACCTGATGCGCAGCGGCAAGCTGTTCAGCGACATCGGCCTGCCACCGATCAACCCGCAGGACGACCGCGCGATGATCTGCGGCAGCCCGAGCATGCTCGACGAGACCAGCGAAGTGCTCGACAGCTTCGGCCTGAAGATCTCGGCGCGGATGCGCGAGCCGGGTGATTACCTGATCGAGCGTGCGTTCGTCGAGAAGTAATCCCGACGATGCCAAAGAAAAGCCCGCGTTGCCTGAGAAGGCAACGCGGGCTTTTTCGTTTCCGGGATTTAGTCGTTGGCGGGGATGACTTCCAGGACGCGGATCTGCTCCGGCGTCGGGTAATGCCAACGCACATCCAGATCCCAGAACTGCGCGCCGTATTCACGTTCGGGCGCGGGCGTCTGATACGCCGGACGCGGATCCTGAGCCAGACATTGCTCGATCAGCTCGACCAAAGGTTCGGCAAGGCGCTGAGCGTGCGTGTGCGCCTGTTGCAGTGCCGCGTCCGTCCACTGCACGTCGATCAGTTGCGGCGCGGCACTGGCGATGCTGTTGGAGGCGTCAGCGATGATATCGGCGTAGGGCACGTAGGGTTTGATGTCGAGAATCGGCGTGCCGTCCAGCAGGTCGATGCCGGAGATGAACAAGCGATCGGCCTCGACCTTGTCCAGCTTCACCACCGACTGACCGATGCCGTTCGGTCGGTGAGTGGCGCGGGTGGCAAACACGCCCATGGACTTGTTGCCGCCCAGGCGGGGAGGGCGGACCTTCAGTCGCGGCTTTTCTTCCAGCGCCTGATGGAACAGGAACAGCAGCCAGACGTGACTGACCTGCTCCAGCCCCTGCACCGCATCGCCCTGATCGAACGGCGCCACCAGTTCCAGCACGCCCCGGGCGGCAGGGGCCAGTTGCGGCTGGCGCGGGATGGCGAACTTCTCCTTGAAGCAGGAGCGGACGAAGCCGATGGGGGAGACGCTGTAAGTCATGGTTTGCATTCGAAACGGAGCAGGGCGGGCATGATAACCCGTCCGGGCGCGTCGCCGGTCTACAGACTGAACCCGCCATCCAGCGGAATGATATTCCCGGTCATGTAGGCCCCGGCAGTGCTCGCCAGGCTGATCGCCAGCGCCGCCATTTCTTCTTCGCGGCCCCAGCGTTTCATCGGGATCAGCGCAGTGTCCTCGGCCAGTGCCTGCTGGTCACTGCCGATGTGCTGGGTCATCTTGCTCGGGAAGCGCCCCGGCGCGATGACGTTGACGTTGATGTGCTGGCTCACCAGTTCACGAGCGAGAATCCGCGACAGTTGATGCAGGGCCGCTTTGCTCGGCCCGTAGGCGTAGGCCTGTTCGCCAAAGGAAGAGATCCCGGCCACTGAGCCGATGTTGATGATCCGCGCGGGATTCGCTGCCGAGCCAGCCTTGCGCAGCAAAGGCAGAAACTGCTGGATGCAACTGAACACCGAGGTCACGTTGAGCTGCATGACCTTTTCCCAGCCCTTGACCGGGTAGCTCTCCAGCGGTGCGCCCCAGGTGGTGCCGGCGTTGTTCACCAGAATGTCCAGATGGGTGATCTGTTCGCCCAATCGAGCTGCCAGTTCTTTTACGCCTTCTTCGGTCGCCAGATTCGCCGCTACGCCCTGGCAGGAGCCCAATGCACCGAGTTCTTCAGCGGTTTGATGACAGGCTTCAGCGTCCCGGGAGCAGACATACACACGGGCGCCAGCCTCGACAAACGCCTTGGCGATCATTTTGCCGATACCACGGGTGCCGCCGGTCACCAGGGCGGTGCGGCCTTGCAGGGAAAAATACGGGTGCATGGCGAATCCTGAGGGCTAGGGTTCAGTACACCCTAGTCGCCGGCCGCGAAAAGCGGAGCCACTATTTTTGCAGGGAATGGAGGGGCATGCATGAAAACGGCGACCGAAGTCGCCGTTCTGAAAAGGATCAACCGCGAACGCGAAGGGTCAGGCCCTTGAGGAAATTGCGCAGCAACTGGTCGCCGCACGGACGGTAGTTGGTGTGGCCGACCTTGCGGAACAGCGCGCTCAACTCAGGCTTGGACACCGGAAACTCGGCGGCCTTGAGAATCGCGTGCATGTCGTCTTCTTTCAGTTCGAAGGCCACGCGCAGCTTTTTCAGGATGATGTTGTTGGTCACTGGCACTTCGATTGGCTGCGGCGGACGGCTTTCGTCCTTGCCGCGCTTGAACACCACCAGGCCGTCGAGGAAGTGAGCGATGACTTCGTCCGGGCAGCGCACGAAACCTTCTTCGTCTTCTTCTTTCTTGTCGAGCCAGGTCACCACGTCGGCGAGGGTCACGTCCAGGCCGCCGAGTTTGATGATCTCGACGACTTTCTTGTCGCTGATGTCGAGCATGTAGCGCACGCTGCGCAATACGTCGTTATGAACCATGTTTGCAGTCCTGATCTTTCGCTGTGGGCACCGCGCAGGCGCGATGCCGGAATGTGTGGCGGCAACAGAGGCCTTAGAACTTCTCTTTGCCGGACAGGTAGCGCCATTGGCCGGCCGGCACCTTGCCGATCGATACGCCGCCGATGCGGATACGGCGGATGCCGACGACCTTCAGCCCGACCGCTTCGCAGAACTGGGCGATGATGCCCGGCTGCGGGTTTTTCATGGCGAAGCGCAGGCGGTTTTCGTTCTGCCAGCTGGCCTTGACCGGCGGCAGCTCCTTGCCCTTGTGGGTGAGGCCGTGCTGCAAGCGATTGAGGCCGTGGGCGACCATGTCGCCTTCGACCTCGACCACGTATTCCTGCTCGATCTTGGCCGCGTCGGCGGTGAGCTTGCGCAGCACCTTCCAGTCCTGGGTGAACACCAGCAGCCCGCTGGCCTTGGGTTGCAGGTCGGCGCTGGCGGTCAGGCGCAGGAAATGCCCGCGCAGTGGACGCTTGCCATAACGGTGTTCTTCGCTGAGGGTTTCGGCGTTCAGCGACTGCATGGCGGTGTCGATGTCCACGCCCGCCGGGACGTTGAGCAGGATGGTCACCGGCTCCGGCGCGGTGGCCTTGGCGTCCTTGTCGAGCTCGACTTTCTGGTCGCCGACCTTGAACTGCGGCTCGTCGATGACTTCGCCGTCCACGGTGACCCAGCCGCCCTCGATGAACAGCTCGGCCTCCCGGCGGGAGCAACCGACCAGTTCAATGAGGCGTTTGGAGAGGCGAATCGGGTCAGTCATGACAGGGCCGTAACAAAAAAGGGGTGGGCATTGTACCTGCCTGGCGCCGGTTAATCGCGATTGCATTTGTACCGTGTGGCTTTTAGCCGCGTACGGCGCGCTGTTCCGGCTGTTTCAGACGCATGTGCAGCAACGGATAAGGCTGGCCCATGCCGTCGACTTCCGACCGGCCGATCACCTCGAACCCCTGTTTGAAGTAAAAGCCCAAGGCCTGCGGGTTCTGTTCGTTGACATCCAGTTCATCGGCGTTCAGGTGCTGCATCGCATAATTGAGCAGCTTTTTGCCCAGGCCTTGGCCGCGATGTTCGGGGTCGATGAACAGCATTTCGATCTTGCCTGCCGCCACCCCGGCGAACCCGGTGATGCGCTGGTGACTGTCCTTGGTGCAGATCAGCATCACCGCATCGAGGTAGCGGGTCAGCACCAGATTGCGCAGCAGCTCGATATAGCTGTCCGGCAGAAAATCATGGGTCGCGCGGACCGAGGCCTCCCAGACCCGGGTCAGTTCCTGATAGTCGCTGAGTTTCGGCGTGTGGATGACCGAATGGTGACGCATGCCCGTTAGCCTCTTTGTCATGAATGAGGGGAGTCCTTCCCCCCACAAACGATAGCCGTAAAAAAGCCCCGCATCTCGTAAAAGAGAGCGGGGCTTTTCGTATTTTTCGCGTTTAGATCTGTTCGGCCCAGAGGTCGTATTCGTCGGCGTCGGTCACCTTGCACCAGACCTTGTCGCCCGGCTTGAGGTTGCTGCCGTTGTCGATGAACACGTTGCCGTCGATTTCCGGGGCATCGAAGAAGCAGCGGCCGACCGCGCCTTGCTCGTCGACTTCGTCCACCAGCACTTCGATTTCACGGCCGATGCGCATTTGCAGACGGGCCGAGCTGATTTCCTGCTGGTGCGCCATGAAGCGTTCCCAGCGATCCTGCTTGACGTCGTCCGGAACGATGTCGAGGTTCAGGTCATTGGCCGGCGCGCCTTCGACCGGCGAGTACTGGAAGCAGCCGACGCGGTCGAGCTGGGCTTCGGTCAGCCAGTCCAGCAGGTACTGGAAGTCTTCTTCGGTTTCGCCGGGGAAGCCGACGATGAAAGTCGAACGGATGATCAGGTCCGGGCAGATTTCGCGCCAGTTCTTGATCCGTGCCAGGGTCTTGTCTTCGAACGCCGGGCGTTTCATCGATTTCAGGACTTTCGGGCTGGCGTGCTGGAACGGGATGTCCAGGTACGGCAGGATCTTGCCGGCGGCCATCAGCGGGATCAGCTCGTCGACATGCGGGTACGGGTAAACGTAGTGCAGACGGACCCAGACGCCGAGGGTGCTCAGTGCTTCGCACAGTTCGGTCATGCGGGTTTTCACCGGCGCGCCGTTCCAGAAACCGGTGCGGTACTTGACGTCAACGCCGTAGGCGCTGGTGTCCTGGGAAATCACCAACAGCTCTTTGACGCCGGATTTGACCAGACGCTGGGCTTCGTCGAGCACGTCGCCGACCGGACGGCTGACCAGTTTGCCGCGCATCGACGGGATGATGCAGAAGCTGCAGCTGTGGTTGCAGCCTTCGGAAATCTTCAAGTACGCGTAGTGACGCGGGGTCAGCTTGATGCCTTGCGGCGGCACCAGGTCGATCAGCGGGTTGTGATCCTGACGTGGCGGCACGACTTCGTGCACGGCGTTGACCACTTGCTCGTACTGCTGCGGACCGGTGACGGCCAGCACGCTCGGGTGCACGTCACGGATGTTGCCTTCTTCCACGCCCATGCAGCCGGTCACGATGACCTTGCCGTTTTCCTTGATCGCTTCGCCGATGACTTCCAGCGATTCGGCCTTGGCCGAGTCGATGAAGCCACAAGTGTTGACCACGACCACGTCGGCGTCCTGATAGGTGGACACCACGTCATAGCCTTCCATGCGCAGCTGGGTCAGGATGCGCTCGGAGTCGACCAGTGCTTTCGGGCAACCCAGAGATACGAAGCCAACCTTTGGATTGGCCGGCGCAGGAGTGGTGGACATGTCTAACCTCGGTGTTTTGTGACGCCGCTTGCCTGATGGCGGAAGCCGACGGACGGGCGCTTGAACTGCGCCTCTGATCAAAAAGTGCGCAATTCTAGCGATGAGCAGCGCACTTGACCAGCTTTATGCAGGGAAATGCGACGAGTGCTGCGCTATGCTTCGCGCCAAGACGCTTTACCAATTTTTTACAGTCAACAAAACGACTGTAACAACAGGTAAAACAGCGCATGCTGCATCAAAAAGCATAGTGCTTCGTTCAAAGAAGCCGGTCTGGAAATCAGGAGTGTTGGATGGGTCAGGCAAGTAGTCACGCGGCAGGCGCCGAGGGTTCGGCCACCAAGCCGCTGAGTATGCTGGTCGCGGCGGTCGGGGTAGTTTACGGCGACATCGGCACGAGCCCGTTGTACACCCTCAAAGAAGTGTTTTCCGGCGGTTACGGCGTACCCGTCAACCACGATGGGGTGCTGGGCATTCTGTCGCTGATCTTCTGGTCGCTGATCTGGGTCGTATCGATCAAGTACATGATGTTCGTCCTGCGCGCCGACAACCAGGGCGAAGGCGGGATCATGGCCCTGACCGCGCTGGCGCGACGAGCAGCGGGGGAGCGCAGGAAGTTGCGTTCGCTGCTGGTGGTCTGCGGCTTGATCGGTGCGGCGCTGTTCTACGGCGACAGCATGATCACCCCGGCGATCTCCGTACTCTCGGCCATCGAAGGCCTGGGCCTGGCGTTTGACGGGATCGACCATTGGGTCGTGCCATTGTCGCTGGTGGTGCTGGTGGGTCTGTTCCTGATCCAGCGTCACGGTACAGCGCGGATCGGCATCCTCTTCGGGCCGATAATGGTCACCTGGTTCCTGGTGCTCGGCGCCCTCGGCGTGTACGGCATCAGCCATTCCCCGGAAGTACTGAAGGCACTGAACCCGATCTGGGCCGTGCGTTTCTTCATGGTGCATGCCGGCATGGGCGTGGCGATCCTCGGCGCCGTGGTGCTGGCGCTGACCGGTGCCGAAGCGCTGTACGCCGACATGGGCCACTTCGGCCGCAAGCCGATTGCCCGCGCGTGGTTCCTGCTGGTGCTGCCGGCACTGGTGCTCAACTACTTCGGTCAGGGCGCCTTGCTGCTGGACAACCCGGAAGCGGCGCGCAACCCGTTCTACCTGCTGGCGCCGAGCTGGGCGTTGATTCCGCTGGTCGGTCTGTCGACCCTGGCCACGGTGATCGCCTCGCAAGCGGTGATCTCCGGCGCGTTCTCCCTGACCCGTCAGGCGATCCAGCTCGGTTACATCCCGCGCATGTACATCCAGCACACCTCCAGCGATGAGCAGGGCCAGATCTACATCGGTGCCGTGAACTGGTCGCTGATGGTCGGCGTGGTCTTGCTGGTGATCGGTTTCGAGTCCTCCGGCGCTCTGGCCTCGGCCTACGGTGTGGCGGTGACCGGGACCATGCTGATGACCACGATTCTGGTGTCGGCGGTCATGCTGCTGTTGTGGAAATGGCCGCCGGTGCTGGCCGTGCCGGTGCTGATCGGCTTCTTGCTGGTGGACGGTCTGTACTTCGCCGCCAACGTGCCGAAGATCGTGCAGGGCGGTGCGTTCCCGGTGATCGCCGGTATCGCGCTGTTCGTGCTGATGACCACCTGGAAGCGCGGCAAGCAACTACTGGTCGAGCGCCTGGACGAAGGCGCATTACCGCTGCCGATCTTCATCAGCAGCATCCGCGTCCAGCCGCCACACCGCGTGCAGGGCACCGCCGTGTTCCTGACTGCGCGCTCCGACGCTGTCCCGCATGCGCTGTTGCACAACCTGCTGCACAACCAGGTCTTGCACGAGCAAGTGGTGCTGCTGACCGTGGTCTACGAAGACATCCCGCGCGTCCCGCCATCCCGACGCTTCGAAGTCGAAGCCCACGGCGAAGGCTTCTTCCGGGTGATCCTGCACTTCGGCTTCACCGACGAGCCGGACGTGCCGCAGGCGCTGAAGCTGTGCCATCTGGACGACCTCGACTTCAGCCCGATGCGCACCACCTACTTCCTCAGCCGCGAAACGGTGATCGCCTCGAAACTCGAAGGCATGGCCCGCTGGCGTGAAGCGCTGTTTGCGTTCATGTTGAAGAACGCCAACGGGAATCTGCGGTTCTTCAATCTGCCGTTGAACCGGGTGATTGAGTTGGGGACGCAGGTGGAGATGTAGGCTCCGTCTGAACTGAAAAGCCCCCGTCGGTCTTGTGGCTGGCGGGGGCTTTTTTGTGTTTGTGCACTTATCAGAATCCAGTGGAGATCCCTGTGGGAGCGGGCTTGCCCGCGAATGCGGTGTATCAGTTTACAAATCAGTTGCCTGACCCACCGCCATCGCGGGCAAGCCCGACTCCCACAAGGATCTCGGGCGTTTGCCAAAACGAAAAGCCCCCGCAACCCTAAGGTTGCGGGGGCTTTTCGTTGGGGCGCTTCAGATCACTCTGCCGGCTGATCCTTGGCCTGACGCTTCTCGATCAGATCCACCAGGCGCTTGGCCAGCGCTGGGTAGTTCTCGTCGAAGTGGTGGCCGCCAGGCAGCTTCACCGCTTCGCCCACCGCGGTCTTGTCGGTGCAGCCGCTTTCATCCGTCTCTTCTTCGCCGTAGATGCAAACGACCTTGGCCGGTGGCAGCTTGGCCATCTCAGGTCCGGTGGCGGCTTCTTTGCCGGCATTGCCGAGCCAGCCTTCGACTTCGATTTCGAAGCTGCCGGTGCGGGCGAAGGCCAGCAGGATGATTGCGTCGATGCGCTGCTGCTCGGTGTCCGGCAGGCGGTTGTAGATGGCCGGCAGGACGTCGGCACCGAACGAGTAACCGGTCAGGATGAAGCGTTTGGTGCCCCATTTCTGGCGGTAGTGCTGCATCAGTTCGGTCAGGTCGAGCGCGCTCTGTTCCGGGCTCTTGTGCTGCCAGTAGTAGCGCAGGGTGTCGATGCCGACGACCGGGTAGCCGATCTTGGCCATTTCACCGGCCACGTCGCGGTCGAGGTCACGCCAGCCGCCGTCACCGGACAGGAACAGGGTCACGGTGTCCTTGGCCTGGCCGGCCGGGACTTCCACGACCGGGATCTGCAGACCGCCAGCGGCTTTGTCGCCACCGACGAGGATCTTGCGCAGTTCGTTGTTCAGCACTTGCGGCAGGTTGATGTCGTAGTCGCTGATGCTGGTTTCGGCGTTCGGTTGATCGCGCACGAAACCGGCACTGGTGTCGTCCGGGTTGTCGTTCCAGGCCACCAGCCAGTGGCCGTGGGCGGCTGATTTCGGCAGCAGGTGGGTGCAGCCGCCTTTTTCCAGTGCGAGGTCGACCGACACGGCCTGGGCCTTGTCGTCTTTCTGTTCGGACAGCCAGCGCCAGGCCAGCACGGCGCCAGGGCCGATGCCGCTGACCAGGGTCGCCGGGCCGTTCAGTTCACGCAGACCGCTTTGCAGTGCGCGGCTTTGCAGCAGGCAGTCCTTGGGCAGAATCACCTGGACGATCTGCGCCGAGGCACTGCGGCTCAGGGTGGTCAGTTGATTGTCGGAGAGTTTCTTGTCGTCCTCGACCGCCACCAGCACCTGGGCCTTGGGCTTGGTGCCGGGGATGACCCGGGTCATGACGGTGCCGTCAGCCGGCGTGAGCTGTTCGAGGGTCGGTTCCGGTGCCGGGCGTTTGAGGTACCAGTAACCGCCGCCGGCAATCACGGCCAGCACGATCAGTGCGGCCAGGATGTACTTCAGGGAGCGTTGAATCATCAGCGTTTCACCAATCCAGTCAAGCCGCCCGCGATCAGGGCAGCAGTATCGGCCAGTGCCACCAGCGGATCGAGTCCGGCGGGCACCGCCATATAACGGGGTTCCCAGTCAGGCTGGAACTTGTCTTTGAAGCGGCGCAAGCCTTGGAAGTTGTACAGCTGCTCACCACGGCGGAAAACCATCGAGCCCAGACGCTGGGTCAGCGGTGCACCACGCCGGGGTTGCAACCCCGACAACGGCACCATGCCCAGGCTGAAGCGCGCGTATCCGTGACTCTTATAGTGTTGAATCAGGCCGACCATCAGAAACTCCATGGTCAGCTTGGGGGCGTCCGGGTGCGAGCGCATCAGGTCGAGACTGGCCAGGTCATGGCTGTAAGTCTCGAGCAGGTTGGCGAACGCCACCGGACGGCCTTCGAAGCGAATCACCGCGATGCGGAAATGCTTCAGGTAATCGTCGCTGAAACGGCCGAGGGAGAAGCCTTTCTCGCGCACGTTCTTGCCGGTCAGCCAGGCATCGGAAATCACCTTGAGTTCATCCATCGGCGCCTGGCCCGGCTCAAAGATCTCCAGCGACAGACCGTCGCGGGTGCCGCGGTTCCAGGTGTAACGCAGATCCTTCATCTCCTTGCCCTTGGCTTCCAGGTCAAAGCGATGCAGGTCGACCCGGGCTTCTTCGCCGAGCTTGATCGCGGTCAGGCCGATGTCCATGTAGTACGGCAGGTTCTCGGCGCGCACCTGATAGAACACGGGACGGGCGTGGTGGATGTCGCACAGGTCGCGGAACTGCCAGATCATTTCCGCCCGCTGCTGGCCGGGACCGATCGGGTCGTACAGCGCCACCAGGCTGCGGCCGCGACGCGCGTACATCAGGAAGGCTTCGTCGTTGGGGTGGAACAGCATCGCCTTGTCACCGGTCAGGGCCAGGCCGCCATCCGGTTGCGAGGAGGCCATCAGGATCTTCGTGGCGCGCTCCAGTTCATCGGGCGTCGGCAGATGAATCACCGGGCGGGCGGTGCGCAGCAGCCAGGTCAGGGCGATCACCAGCAACAGCACCGCGGCGCCGAGCAACGAACGCAGACCGCGCGGGGCGTCGGCGTCGAGGGTGAACTGCCACCACAATTGATGGCTGTACGGTACGTCCTGATAAGCGAACAACAACAGCCAGGTCGAGGCACCGAGTACACACAGGCTCGCTACCAGATACAGCGGCGAAAACGGCACTTCGGTCAGACGGCTCGGGCGATAGAACGAGCGACGGAACACCCCCAGCAGCGCGGCGGTGAGGGTCATCAACGTGGCTTCTTCCCAGTCGAAACCCTTGAGCAGCGAGAGCAGGGCGCCTACGAGCAGCAGAATGGTGGTCAGCATCCACGCTGCCGACAGTCGGCGACGCAAGCCTTGGGCGAGCATCAGGCACAACACGCCAATCAGGCTGGCGCCGAAGTGCGAGGCATCGACCAGGCGATGAGGGATCAGGTAAGCGATGTGTTCCAGGCGGGTATCGATTTCAGGTGTCGCGCCGGAAAACAGCAGCACTACGCCGGAAAGAAACACCAGTACCGCAAGGATCGGTGCGGCGAGACCGGAGGCGGCGCGCATGGTCTGGGTCTGGAACAGGCGCTGACCTTCGTTGATCAGCAGCAGCACGCAGGCCACCAGCAATGGCAGCACCACGTAGATCATGCGATACAACAGCAGGGCGGCGGCCAGTGGCGCTGCGCCGAGCTTGTCGGCGAACGCCGCCAGCAGGATGGCTTCGAAGACACCGACCCCGCCCGGTACATGGCTGAGGACGCCGGCAGCCAGGGCCAGCAGGTACACCAGCAGGAATGCGCCGAATGGCGGCGCTTCCGGCAGCAGCAGATAAAGCACGGTGGCGGCAGCGGCCACGTCGAGAGCGGTGATGACCAGTTGCAGGAACGTCAGGCGTCGACCCGGCAGGCGCAGGGTGCGGCGCCCGACCTTGACCAGCAGGTTGTCACGGTAAGGCTGCTCCGGCAGGCGCCGACGGTAGATGCCGATGGCCAGAATAGCGCCGAGCAACAGCACGGCAGAGGTAATCGTGGCCAGCAGACCCTCGGACAGGCCCAGGGCCTGGGAGGCGGCCGGCAGGTCACTCAGGGTCGCCAGCGCTGCCAGCGGCGGCAGAGCGCAGCCCAGCGACAGGCTGGCGAACAGGGTCATGTGCGCTACTTCCGAAGCGCCCAGGCCAAGTCGTGCATATAAACGGTAGCGCACCGAGCCGCCGGACAGCATCGACAGGCCGATGGCGTTGCCGATCGCGAAAGCAGTGAAGCCTCCGAGCGCGAGCGTGCGTGGCGGGATGGTTACGCCGGCATAGCGGCTGGCCGACCATTCGTAGCCCAGCAGAATGATGAAGCCGACAACGGTCGCGCCGAAAGCGCCAAGCAGGGCGGGCTTCGGTACATCGAGAATCGAGTCGTGCAAGGCATAGAGGTCGAGTTCGCTGAGCAGATGGCGACAGGCAATCAGCGCGATAGCGAACAACAGCAAAGTGACCGCCAGACCAATCGGTTGCCGGTATTTGCTGATTCGATCCAGCAAGCGCATGCGCTCAGGCTTGATCGGTGGATTCACGGTGAGGGTGTCTTGTGGATCAGACGAGTTGGCGCGCATCAATCACCTCTTGGATTGTGCGCGACAGGATGGGGGTATCCAGCCAAGTTACCAATCCCTGTAGAAAAAAATAATCACAAAATACTACGCCTCTCGTCGGGTATCGGCGAGGGCAGGTCTCGGATTGCAGACGTCTTGCCCGCGACTCAAGCATAGTCGCAACTCGGCGGGTCTGAAGATCCTGAGCGGTTCACTGCACAGTGACAGATCATTGTTGCGAAAGGACTTTTTCCACAGATACAAAAAAGGCCACTCTTTCGAGCAGCCTTTTTTGATGTTTGGTTGCGGGAGCCGGATTTGAACCGACGACCTTCGGGTTATGAGCCCGACGAGCTACCAGACTGCTCCATCCCGCGTCTGTGTGGCGGCATTCTACAGGCGAACGGCGGGGTGTCAACCGTTAATCCCGCGAAGGGTCAAATAAGCGTGAAATCGCGTCAATCCGTCGCAGGAGGGCGGTAAGTTTCGGAATTGCAAAGGATTCCTGTTTGGCCCGGAAGGTTGCCCGAATGAAAAACAGACGCGCACAAAAAAGGCCACTCTTTCGAGTAGCCTTTTTTGATGTTTGGTTGCGGGAGCCGGATTTGAACCGACGACCTTCGGGTTATGAGCCCGACGAGCTACCAGACTGCTCCATCCCGCGTCTGTGTGTCGGCATTCTACAGAGGAACGCCGGGGTGTCAACCTTCAATCCGGATAAAATCTGTTCTGGTTCAATTGGTTAGCGACTTTTTGGTAGGGCTGATGGGGCCGCGAGTCAGGCTGGGCAAGGGTTTCAGCTCTATTGGTAGGTTGATTTCGATTGAGAAAGTAAATTCAGAGGAAGTTTCCTACCGCTGGAAAAGAACCTTCATACTACTGGTGCTATATACAGGTGTCAGTGAGATACTGCCGATCCGGCTTGCCACGTTTCCTTTTCTGCCATGACTCAGCGAAAAATCATCCACGTCGACTGTGACTGTTTCTACGCCGCCATCGAGATGCGGGACGATCCGCGTCTGGCCGGCAAGCCGTTGGCGGTCGGTGGTTCGGCGGACCGACGCGGGGTGATCGCCACCTGCAACTATGAGGCGAGGGCTTACGGCGTTCGTTCGGCGATGTCTTCCGGGCATGCCTTGAAACTGTGCCCGGACCTGACCATCGTCAAGCCGCGGATGGATGCCTATCGCGAGGCGTCGAAGGAAATTCATACGATCTTTCGCGATTACACCGACCTGATCGAGCCGCTGTCGCTGGACGAGGCCTACCTGGATGTCTCGGACAGCGCGCATTTCGGTGGCAGCGCCACGCGAATCGCCCAGGACATTCGGCGCCGGGTTTCCAATCAATTGCACATCACGGTCTCGGCCGGCGTCGCGCCGAACAAGTTTCTGGCCAAGATCGCCAGTGACTGGAAAAAACCCAACGGCCTGTTTGTCATCACCCCGGACCAGGTCGAAGACTTCGTCAGCGGTCTGCCGGTGAGCAAGTTGCACGGTGTCGGCAAAGTCACCGCTGACAAGCTGGGCAAGCTCGGTATCAACGACTGTCTGCAATTGCGCGAGTGGGACAAGCTGGCGCTGGTGCGTGAATTCGGCAGTTTTGGCGAGCGGATGTGGAGCCTGGCGCGTGGGATAGATGACCGTCAGGTGCATAACGACAGTCGTCGTCAGTCGATCAGCGTCGAAAACACCTACGACGTGGACCTGCCGGATCTGCGCAGTTGCCTGGACAAGCTCCCTGAACTGCTGGAAACCCTGAAAACCCGTATGGCGCGGATCGACAGCAGTTACCGGCCGGGTAAGCCGTTCGTCAAAGTGAAGTTTCACGATTTCACCCAGACCACACTGGAACAGGCCGGGGCAGGGCGGGATCTGGGCAGTTACCAATTGATGCTGACGCAGGCGTTCAATCGCGGTGGCAAACCGGTGCGGCTGCTTGGGGTGGGCGTGCGGCTGGAGGATTTGCGCGGCGGCTTTGAACAAATGGAGTTGTTTGAGCGGTAGCGCGCATAAAAAAGCCCGAAACAGGTTCGGGCTCCTTTAAAGCGGCTTTCAGTTCGGACCTGGATCCGCCACCAGTCGCCCGGCATCCTTGGTCAGAGACTTGAGAAACTCAGCCTGCAACTCGGGATCGTTACGCGTCAGTTCGATCAGGCTTTGCTCCAGCTCACTGGCTTCTTCTTCAAGACCCAATTCCGACAGACGCTTGACCCGGTGAACCCACTGGCTCACTTCGTCGTCTTCCAGATCGTCGTAAATCAGCCCGTGTGCTTCCAGCAATTTGCCGCGCAGGTGACTGCTGATTGTCAGGGACGAGTCGGAATGCACGTCATCCTTGGCATCTTCGACGCTGATCTGCAGTTTGCCCACATGATTCAGATCGTTCTCGGCGAACGGACTGTCCAGCAGGTTCAGGCGCAACACACCGTTACGGTCGGTGGTCATGTCGAAGGTCTGCTTGCCGGCCTTGACCTGTACCGGGCGCTCGCTCCACGGCAGGCTCGAATACTCCATGCGCTTGTCGCGCTGGACTTCATCGATACCGGCCAGGTTCTGCTGTGCACGACCATGGGACTGCACGTTCATGAACGGATTGAGCCCGGCGAATCCGTAGCTCAGCCAGTCCTTGGTCACGCTGTCCGGCAGGGTGCCGAGGGCGAACACGTTGACCACATTCGCGCCGACACCGGCCACCACCGCCACTGCACCCAGCGGAATCTCGTAGATTTCGCGCCAGGGTTGGTAAGGCGTGTAGCGGTCATAACGACGGGTGACTTCGAACTCGGTGACTTCGAAGGTTTTCTGCTCGTTGATCTTCACGCGTCGTTGCGGCAGCTCGAGCACCTTAGGCTCACCGACATCGATCTGCAGGCTGTGATCGAGCAGCTTTCGCTCGACCCGCTCTTCGTGCTCGCTGCGCTGTGACATGTGATTGGCACAGCCGCTGACCAGCAGGGCGCCACACAAGGTGGCGCCTCCGAGGCCTAAGGTGTTTCGCTTGAACATGAGGTCTCTATCTGGTTTCAGCGGCGGATACGGGCCTGAAGGAAGGACAGTACGTCGGCAACCGGCAGCGCTTGCGCCTGGCCTTCGGTACGGCTCTTGTATTCCAGGTTGCCTTCGGCGAGACCGCGGTCGCTGACCACGATCCGGTGTGGAATGCCGATCAGCTCCA
Organism: Pseudomonas sp. GW822-FHT03F08; assembly: GCF_058801265.1. Classification (NCBI taxonomy): domain Bacteria; kingdom Pseudomonadati; phylum Pseudomonadota; class Gammaproteobacteria; order Pseudomonadales; family Pseudomonadaceae; genus Pseudomonas; species Pseudomonas sp. GW822-FHT03F08. Next base: position 151,196 of record NZ_JBXANC010000007.1, read on the forward strand.
TGTCCGCGAACTTGATGCCCGGGCTGGTCTTCTTGTCGCGATCGTCCAGCAGCACTTCGAAGCCGGCCGCGGTCAGTTCCGCGTACAGCTTGTCGGTGGCTTCGCGCACCTGCTCGGTTTCATAGCGCAGCGGTACCAGGGCGATCTGGAACGGCGCCAGGGTGTCGCTCCAGATGATGCCGTTTTCGTCGTTGTTCTGCTCGATGGCCGCCGCCACCACGCGGGACACGCCAATGCCGTAGCAGCCCATTTCCAGGGTCACAGGCTTGCCGTTCTCGCCCAGCACTTCGCACTTCATCGCCTTGCTGTACTTGTTGCCCAGCTGGAAGATGTGCCCGACTTCGATGCCGCGCGCGATGTCCAGAGTGCCCTTGCCGTCCGGGCTCGGGTCGCCGGCCACGACGTTACGCAGGTCGGCCACGGTCGGAACCGGCAGATCACGTTCCCAGTTCACGCCGAAGTAGTGCTTGTCGTCGATGTTGGCACCGATGCCGAAGTCGCTCATCAGCTCGACCGAACGGTCGATGATGATTGGCAGCGGCAGGTTCAGCGGGCCGAGAGAACCAGCGCCGGCGCCGATGGCGTCACGCAGTTCAGCATCGGACGCCATGACCAGCGGGCTGGCGACGCCAGGTTGCTGGGCAGCCTTGATTTCGTTGAGTTCGTGGTCGCCACGGATGACCAGGGCGATCAGCTTGCCTTCTTCTTCGGCGTGCACGATCAAGGTCTTGATGGTCTTTTCAATCGGCAGACTGAATTTCTCCACCAGGGCCGCGATGGTCTTGGTGTCCGGGGTATCAACCAGACGCAGTTCTTCGGCCGGCGCAGCGCGGGAAGTTTCACGCGGTACGGCTTCGGCTTTCTCGATGTTCGCGGCGTAGTCGGAGCCGTTGCTGAAGGCGATATCGTCTTCACCGGACTCGGCCAGTACGTGGAACTCGTGGGAGCCGGCGCCACCGATGGAGCCGTTGTCGGCTTCAACCGGGCGGAATTTCAGGCCAAGGCGTGTGAACACGTTGCAGTACGCTTCGTGCATGCGGTCATAAGTGACCTGCAGCGATGCCTGGTCGGCGTGGAACGAGTACGCGTCCTTCATGATGAATTCACGGCCGCGCATCAAGCCGAAGCGTGGGCGGATTTCGTCACGGAACTTGGTCTGGATCTGGTACAGGTTGATTGGCAACTGCTTGTAGCTGCTCAACTCGTTGCGCATCAGATCGGTGATCACTTCTTCGTGGGTCGGGCCCGCGCAGAAATCGCGACCGTGACGGTCTTTGAAACGCAGCAACTCAGGGCCGTATTCTTCCCAGCGACCCGATTCCTGCCACAGCTCGGCCGGTTGGGTGCTCGGCATCAACACTTCCAGAGAGCCGGCGGCGTTCATCTCTTCGCGAACGATGGCTTCTACCTTGCGCATAACCCGCAAGCCCATCGGCAGCCAGGTGTACAGGCCCGAGGCGAGTTTGCGGATCATGCCGGCGCGCAGCATCAGCTGATGGCTGATCACGACCGCGTCGGAAGGCGTTTCTTTCTGTGTGGCGAGCAAAAATTGACTGGTGCGCATGGTTGGCCGTTGTCGGTTGCTATGACTGGAAATGACGGAGCAGTGTACCGGCGAGAGCTGCCGACGTACAGAAGTGCAGGCCCGGCGGGAACCCTCCCGCCGGGTGCGAGATGTCTTACGATTCTTCGGCGACCGGCGTCGGCACGGGTTCCGGTGTCGGCGTCGGGCCTTCGCGGCGGCTCTCCTGGAACCAGTGCAAGGCGATCAACACGAGCGTCGGGACACCCAGTAGTGCGGTGATCATGAAGAAGTTGTGATAGCCGAACTTCTCCACCATCACCCCGGAGTAGCCGCCGATGAGGCGAGGCAGCAACAGCATGATCGAGCTGAGCAGGGCGTACTGGGTGGCGGAGAATTTCAGGTTGGTCAGGCTGGACAGGTAAGCGACGAACGCCGACGTGGCCATGCCCGAACTGAAGTTGTCGAGGGAGATGGTCACGATCAGCATCTTCAGGTTCGGGCCCATGTCGGCCAGCATCACGAACAACAGGTTGGTGCCTGCCGACGCCGCGCCGCCAATGAACAGGATCGGCAGGATGCCGAAGCGCACGATCAGCAGGCCACCCATGCCGGCGCCGACCAGCGTCATGATCAGGCCGAAGATCTTGCTGACGCTGGCGATCTGGTCCTTGGTGAAACCCTGATCGATATAGAACACGTTGGCCATGACGCCCATGACCGTATCCGACATCCGATAGGTGGCGATCAAGCCCAGCAACAGCAGGGCCTGCCAGCGGTAGCGCAGGATGAAGTCGTTGACCGGGGTCAGCACCGGCGCCAGGCCACGGCGACCCATGGTCGAAAGGCACAGGCCGGTCAGCAGGGTATAGAGGATGGCGCGCAGGAACGCTCGGTCTTCCAGCAGCAGGTCCAGCGGGCTCATGGTGCCGAACAGCACGCTGGCGAAATCGGTGTTGTAGAGCTGGGTGAACATGGCCGGTACGGAGACCAGCAGGACGATCAGCACGAACACCGACATCAGTTGATGCATGAAGGTATAGCGCCCGGCCTGCAACTGGGTGCGCAACGGCACGGGCGGCTCGCGCATCAGCAGTGTGGTGAGCAGGGCTGGGACCATCAATGCGCCGAACAGCACGTAGGTGCCGGTCCAGGCGGAATGCTGATAGTTGAACCCGGTGGAGCCGAAGCCCTCAGCGAAGAACAGGGCGCCGGCGGTCGCGAGCAGGGCAGCGACCCGATAGCCGGACATATAACTGGCGGCCAGTGCGGCCTGGCGGTTGTCTTCGGCGATTTCCAGGCGATAGGCGTCGACGGCGATGTCCTGGGTGGCGGAGGCGAAGGCGACGATCACGGCGATGGCGATCAGCCAGGACAGATGTTTCTGCGGGTCGCAGAAGCCCATGCCGATCAAGCCGAGGATCACCAGCGATTGCGAAAGCACCAGCCACGAACGGCGTCGACCCAGCTTGCCGAGCAACGGCAGGCGCCATTGATCGAGCAGCGGTGACCAGACCCATTTGAAGGCATAAGCCAGACCGATCAGACTGGCATAGCCGATCGTCTCACGGGCTACACCGGCTTCACGCAGCCAGACCGAAAGTGTCGAGAACACCAGCATGTACGGCAGGCCGGCGGCGAAACCCAGCAACAACAGCACGAGCGTCGAAGGACTGGCATAGGCGGCGAGCGCGGCGCGCCAGGTTTTACGGGGCATGGGCTGAAGTCTGCCTCAAGATTGCGAAAACAAAGCGCGCACTCTAACCGCTGTGCTCTACCGGACGCCAGCCATGACGCCGAATATCCACACGATTGTTCAGGATGGTAACGCCTTCCATACGCAATCGTGCCCGCTGCTCATCTCCGGAAGGGCTGCCCACCGGCAGGCTGATCCGACCGCCGGCACCGAGTACCCGGTGCCAGGGCAGCTTCGTGTCGCCGGGTAATTGGCTCAGGGTGCGGCCGACCCAGCGGGCGGCGCGCCCCAACCCGGCGAGTTCAGCCAACTGACCATAGCTGACGACCTTGCCCTCAGGTACCTGGGCAAGGGTCGAGTAGAGTGCCGTGCGTCGGATTTGCGGATCGTTTTCGCAGGCTTGTATCGGGTCTGTCACGTGCGCCGTTCCTGAACAGGGTCGATTCATGGGTTAAAGGTTAATCCGTCATCGGGCAATTGAGAAATGAACTCAACAGAAATAGCCGAGTCATTCCTTGTCAGGGGATTATTCCTACGGATAATGCCGACCCTTTTTTCGCAAACTTGAGCTCCCGATTCGCTTATGTTGTCCAGAACCCTGCTGTGCCTTGCTGTCTTCAGTGCGTCCACGCCCTTGCTTGCCGATACCGTCTGGTTGAAGAACGGTGACAAGCTGAGCGGCAAAATCACCCTGTTCGACGGCGGCAAGTTGCTGGTCCAGACCCAGTACGCCGGTGCGGTCACCATCGACTGGAAGCAGGTGAAGACGCTGGAAAGTGATCAGGAACTGCTGGTCAAGCAGGACGCCTACAACGGCGAGAAAGCCAAGTCGCTGACCGCCGCCGAAGACGGCAAGGTCACCCTGGCCAACGGTGAAGCGCCGAAAACCGTCGAGCTGGCGAGCATCCAGCAGATTCTCAAGCCCAAGCCCGTGGTCGAGGATCTCGTGTGGAAGGGCAATGTCGACCTGGCCCTGGATTATCAACGTGCTGAAAAAGACACCAATGACTACGACATCGGCTTCAAGACCTCGGCGCGCCATGGCCGTTGGCGTCATACCGCTGAGGGCGAGTACAACCGCGAAGTTCAGGATGAGGTGGTGACCACCAACAACTGGCGTGCCGAATACGCCCTGGACCGCTTCCTGACTGATAAGTGGTTCTGGCAGGGGCGCCTGAACTACAAACGCGATTACGTCGAAGAGCTGTCGCGCCAGCGGGTGGTCGGTACCGGTCCGGGCTACCAGTTCTGGGATGACGAGCTGGGGGCGTTCTCGCTCGGCTCGCTGCTCAACCGCACCGACTACGAGTACAGCGATGGCGGCAAGGACAACTTCTATTCTGTCGCGATGAAGTGGGACTACAACCGCTACCTGATCGGCAAGAAGGTTCAGTTCTTCACCACTGGCGAGATTGGCAAGCCACTGTCGGACGTCGCCAACTATGCCCTGGATTCGGAAGTGGGCCTGCGCTACAAGGTGACGGACTGGGCGTCGCTCAACCTCAAGGCCGAGCGTGACATCATCAGCGGTACCAAGGATGCTGATCTGAACAAGACCCGCTACACCGCCGGGTTTGGCGTGGCCTGGTAAGGCTGTACTCCGAGGTGGAAGCAAGCCCAGCAGCTTCAGAGTTGCAGGGCTTCTTTGTTTTTATTTCTTCGATTTATCTTCCTTGGCGGAAATGTAGGTACATTTTTCCAGCTTTTTGCCCATCAGGTATTGGCATTCGTAGCTCAGACTGCCGTTGTCTCTCCAGAAGTGGATCGGGCCATGTTCTTTTCCATCTACGTAGCCGGCAGACGACGCCATCTCACCGTTTTCGTGCCACGTAGCGGACGAGCCTTGAAGTTTGTCATCCTGATATTTTTGATGTTCTTTTAGCTGGCCAGATTCATACCACCGCTTGAAGTCCCCTTGCTTGCGGTTTTGTGCGTCCCACTGCCATTGCAGCGTTTGCACGCCTTGCTGAGTCCATTGCTCGTAGCTCAGTCGATTTCCATCTTTGTAGAACTCTTTTTCCTTTACTTTGCCGTCGATGAAATATGTGACCATCCAGCCAACTGGTTTGCCATTCACATCGTTTCGGGTGAACTGTTTTGTTCCATCTTCAAAATAGTAGGTGGTGGGGCCCTCTGATTTGCCGTTCACGAAAAGGGTGCTGTAGCGCAGCTTTCCGTTCGGGAAGTAACCGAGGCTAGGGCCGTCCCACACGTTGTTCCGGTAGCTCGTTCGGCCTATCAGGGCTCCATTTTCATCATATTTGGGGTACTCGCCATCTACTCGTTTGCCTAAATGCCATTTGTAGGACTCGGCAAGCTTGCCATTGTCATGGTAGATGGATTGAGTTCCTTCTAGCTCGTTGTTGAGGTAGTTCTCCCGCTTGATGACGGTGCCATTTTCGGCATACATCATCGCTTCTCCCTGAAGCTGGCCGCTGGCGTCGTTCCGGTAGCTTTTGCGCAGCTTGCCGTTTTGATAGTAGGACTTGTAGGTGTGGACTGGTTTTCCTGAAACGAAATCTTCGTTATCGACAAAGTAGTCGCTGCGCAGGGCCTGGCTGTCCTGATAGAAGATTTGCGCATTCCATGCTTGGAGTTTGCCGTCATAGGTCATCGGCATTTTGAGGTAGTACGACGCCCTGACTCTACCAACGGGAGCGAAGTGTTCGTCGAGATAAAGTTTGCCATCCACTAGGGGAGTCATGAGGTCGACGCATTCTTCAGAAGTACAGGGGCGTACCTTTTTGAAAAAGGCTCGCTTTCGCTCACACGCCGAAAGCGTCAGCAGGAGTGGGACTTTTTGGTCGATCAAGTCCTGAACTTCTCCGAGTGCGCGGCGAAACGATTCGTTGGGAATTCCTAATGACTCCGGCGTGAGGTAGACCTCATTGCTCCCGCATGAGTGAGGCGTTTCAAGGGTCAGTAGTGCGGCAGCTCTAAGCTGCATGGACGCGTGGCCATTTACCTCTGGACCTTTGGCCAGATAGGTTGCTCTAGGGTTCATCCCGACAATTACTGTGGGATGTTCAGGGGCCGGCTCTGCATCGGCGTTGAGTGGTGGCGTCAGTACCAGCAGTAGCGCGTTGAGCGCTTTCCAAGAAATGAACTGCATCCTGCTTCTTCCATGTGAATTCCAGGGCGCGGATCATATAGAGCTGAGGTGCAGGCAGGGGCGAACAAAACTTGCGGACACAAAAAAGCCCCGCTTTTAAGGGCGGGGCTTTTTACTAAAGAAGCTACAAGTTAGATAACTTGTACTTCTTCAGCTTGCATGCCTTTCTGACCGCGGGTAGCGATGAAAGAAACCTGTTGGCCTTCTTTCAGGCTTTTGAAGCCGTCGGATTGGATAGCTTTGAAGTGAACGAACAGGTCGTCACCGGATTGTGGAGTGATGAAGCCGAAGCCTTTTTCATCGTTGAACCACTTAACGGTACCGGTTTGGCGATTAGACATGGTGTAACTCCTTGAACAAAGATAACTGCGACACAGGAAGAACCCTGGCCGAGACTGAGTGCAAAGAGCAGGAAAAATTCTTGTAGATGGTTGGATCGAAATTCAACATATCGTGTAGAGATTCTCAGTGACACAAGCAGCACAGTGGCGCCACCTTAACCCTTTTTCCGGAACGTGCCAATGCTTCTTGCGAAGGTTTCTCTGTTTTAAGGATCGGCGGTGTGACGGTTCGTCGCCAGGCCGCGTATTTCCTGCACGTTCGGCGAGAATTGCAGCCCGGACTTTGAACCCGGCGGCGCGCCCGGTAAGATGCCGGACAGATTTTTTCCACCTCGCTATTCAGGACACCCCGCCATGAGCATCAAATCGGACAAGTGGATTCGCCGCATGGCGCAGGAACACGGCATGATCGAGCCGTTCGTCGAGCGCCAGGTGCGCGGCAGCGACGACAGCCGTGTGATCTCCTACGGTGTGTCGAGCTACGGCTACGATGTGCGTTGCACCAGTCATTTCAAGGTGTTCACCAACATCAATTCGGCCATCGTCGATCCGAAGAACTTCGACGCCGGCAGCTTCGTCGACGTTCACAGTGACGTCTGCATCATCCCGCCGAACTCCTTCGCCCTGGCCACGACCGTTGAATACTTCCGTATTCCGCGCAATGTCCTGACCATCTGCCTGGGCAAAAGCACCTACGCCCGTTGCGGCATCATCGTCAACGTCACCCCGCTCGAGCCTGAGTGGGAAGGCCAGGTGACCCTGGAGTTCTCGAACACCACCAACCTGCCGGCGAAGATCTACGCCAATGAAGGTGTGGCGCAGATGTTGTTCCTCGAATCCGACGAGGAATGCGAAGTCTCCTACAAGGACCGTGCCGGCAAGTACCAGGGCCAGCGTGGCGTGACCCTGCCGCGCACCTGAGCCGTCCATCCGGCAGTTACCGGGAATTCTTCGGCGGGTAGACACTCTATGGGGTGTACTGCCCGTTTCGCGAACAGCGCAACGGGCCTTCGCCGAGGAGTGCTCCATGAAGATCGATCCGCAAATCACTGCCGAACTGGCAAGGCTCGAGCCCAATCAGGTTGGCGTATTGGCCTGGTCGTTGTTGGCACACCCGCCCATCACCACGGCCGGCGGAATCCCTCACCAGCCTGATCCCGATACCCCCAACGAAGAGCCGACCGAACCCGGCGAGCCTACGTTGCCGGATAAACCGCCACCGGCGCCCGTTGCCTGATCCGTGAGTGAATGCATGGCCCGTCGGCTGATGTCCTGAAAGACTTCAGCCGACGGGCCATATTTCGTTATGGGGACCCTGCCGGCAGGGCAGCGGGCTTACTTGAGGTTGCCGCTGAGAAACTGCTTCAGGCGTTCGCTCTTCGGATTACCCAGCACTTCCTCCGGCGCGCCTTCTTCTTCCACCAGCCCTTGGTGCAGGAACAGCACCTGGCTCGACACCTTGCGCGCAAAACTCATCTCGTGGGTCACCATGATCATGGTCCGGCCTTCTTCGGCCAGGCCCTGAATCACCTTCAGCACTTCGCCGACCAGTTCCGGGTCGAGTGCCGAGGTCGGCTCGTCGAACAGCATGACTTCCGGCTCCATCGCCAACGCGCGGGCAATGGCCACCCGTTGCTGCTGGCCGCCGGACAGGAAGGCCGGGTACTGATCGGCCACCCGTGCCGGCAAGCCAACCTTGTCCAGATAACGACGGGCGCGGTCGTCGGCCTCCTGTTTGCTGCAGCCCAGCACCCGGCGCGGGGCCATGGTGATGTTCTCCAGCACGGTCATGTGGCTCCACAGGTTGAAGTGCTGGAACACCATCGCCAGCCGCGTGCGCAGGCGTTGCAGTTCATTGGCGTCGGCGACGTGCATGCCGTGGCGGTCGGTGACCATGCGGATCGCCTGGCCGTCGAGGCTCATCGCGCCGTCGTTGGGTTGTTCGAGAAAGTTGATGCAGCGCAAAAAGGTGCTTTTGCCCGAGCCGCTGGCGCCGATCAGACTGATCACGTCACCGGTCTTGGCCTTGAGCGAAACGCCTTTGAGCACCTGATGGTCGCCATAGCTTTTGTGCAGGCCTTCTACGGTCAGTTTGTACATGGGACAGGCATCCTCAAGGCGAAAGTAAGTAGCCGCTGCGATAGGCTTCGGCGCCCGCGACGTGGGCGATCACCATGCCGGCCGTCGCCATGCGCCGCAGCGAGCGGGCATAGAGCAGACCGGAAGCGGTGCAATGGACTGGCGTGACCCGGTCGGTGATCGGGTCAATGATTTCGGCGATTTTCTGCCCGGCTTCCAGGTACTGGCCGGGCGTGGCTGTGTACACCAATAGCCCGCCGAACGGTGTCACGACCGGCTCTACACCCGCCAGCGGCGTGGCGGGGAGCGGCAGATCCGGCAGGGGTTTCGGCTCGCCGGCGATGGCGCCGAAGTGAATCAGGTAATCGAGCAAGGCTTCACAGTCACGGCTGGCCAGCGGATGGGTGACGTCGCCCTGGCCGCGAAGTTCGACGGTGACCGAGAAACTGCCCAGCGGAATCTCGAAGTGTTCGCCGAAGCGCTCCTTCAATTGCCACCACAGCAAGGTGAAGCACTCATCGAACGACTGGCCGCCGGAGTCGGTCGCCAGCAGGCTCGCCCGGGACTCGATGTAGCGCGCCAGCGGCTCGACCTGCGGCCAGGCCTCGGGCGTGGTGTAAAGGTGGACGACGGATTCGAAATCGCAGTGCAGGTCCAGCACCATGTCCGCGTCACAGGCCAGCCGTTGCAGGGTCAGGCGCTGGGATTGCAGCTGAGTCGTGGCGGTGTGCCGGGCGAGGGCGTTGCGCAGGCTGGTGCGGATCAGTTCCAGGTTGCGCTGCGGGTCGTCGCAGAGCTGCGATTCGATCTCGTTGCCGATTTCTTCGCTGAGGTCGACGAACCAGCGGTTGAAGTTCTGCCCGCTCTCCAGCTCGTAACGGCCCAGTGGCACGTCCATCAGCACCTGTTCGAGGCCGACCGGGTTGGCCACCGGCACCAGCACGATTTCGCTGCGCAGGCGGCCAGCGGCTTCCAGCTCCGCCAGGCGCTGCTTGAGGTGCCAGGCCACGAGCATGCCGGGCAGTTCGTCGGCGTGCAGCGAGGACTGGATGTAGATCTTGCCTTTGGCCTTGTCCGGGCCGAAGTGAAAGCTGTGGATCTGTCGTGCGGTCCCCGGCAGCGGGGCCAGCAGGTCATGTATCTGGTGGCGCATTGCAGAGAGGTCCTAGTGAGTCGGCCCGAGGAAGGCCAGCCATCGGCGTTCGGCGAGGCGGAATAGGCCGACCAGCGCAAAGGTGATGGTCAGGTAGATCAGCGCGGCGATGCCGAACGACTGGAACGTCAGGAAGGTCGCCGAGTTGGCGTCCCGCGCGACTTTCAGGATGTCCGGGATGGTCGCGGTGAAGGCCACGGTGGTCGAGTGCAGCATCAGGATCACTTCGTTGCTGTAGTACGGCAACGAGCGACGCAGCGCCGACGGCATGATCACATAGGCGTACAGCTTCCAGCCGGTCAGGCCGTAGGCCTTGGCCGCTTCGACTTCGCCGTGGTTCATGCTGCGGATCGCCCCGGCGAAGATCTCCGTGGTGTAGGCGCAGGTGTTGAGGGCAAAGGCGAGGATCGTGCAGTTCATCGCATCGCGAAAGAAACTGTCGAGCAGCGGCTGGGCGCGCACGGCGGCCAGGCTGTAGATGCCGGTGTAGCAGATCAGCAGCTGGATATAGAGCGGCGTGCCACGGAACAGGTAGGTGTAGAACTGCACCGGCCAGCGGATGTAGAAGTGCGACGAGACACGGGCGATCGACAGCGGAATCGACACGATGAAACCGAAGAAGATCGAAGCGCTGAGCAGCCACATCGTCATCGCCAGCCCGGTGATGTTCTGGCCGTCGGTATAAAGGAAGGCTTTCCAGTAGTCCTGCAGGAGTTCGATCATCGTACGGCCTCCCGGGCACCGGCGGCGTAGCGGCGTTCGAGCCAGCGCAGGATGACGTTGGAAACACTGGTGATCAGCAGGTAGATCAAGGCGGCGAGTACCAGAAAGAAGAACAGTTGATAGCTGCTTTTACCGGCGTCCTGGGCAGCCTTGACCAGATCGGCCAGGCCGATGATCGAGACCAGCGCGGTGGCCTTGAGCATCACCATCCAGTTGTTGCCGATGCCGGGCAGGGCGAAACGCATCATTTGCGGGAACACCACGTAGCGAAAACGCTGTCCGCGCTTGAGCCCGTACGCAGTGGCGGCTTCAACCTGGCCACGCGGTACGGCGAGGATCGCGCCACGGAAGGTTTCGGTGAAATACGCACCGTAGATAAAGCCCAGGGTCAGGACCCCGGCGCTGAACGGATTGATTTCGATGTATTCCCATTCCATGTAGTCGGTGAGCGTCGTCAGCCAGGTTTGCAGGCTGTAGAAGATCAACAACATCAGCACCAGATCCGGCACCCCGCGAATCAGCGTGGTGTAAAGCTGGGCGGGCAGGCGCAGCAGTTTGACTTTTGACAGCTTGGCACTGGCGCCGAGCAGGCCGAGCAACACGGCCACCAACAGCGACAACGCCGATAATTTGATAGTCATCCAGGTGCCTTCCAACAGCAAAGGACCGAAGCCCTTGAGGCTGAAGGCGGAGAGCCCCAGATTTTGTAAGAGGTTTTCGAACATAAATCAGCAACCTGACTGAATGAAAAAGGCGCCCATCGAGGATGGGCGCCGGGGCATTATTTGCCGCTGTACAGATTCAGATCGCCAAAGTGTTTCTTTTGAATCTCGGCGTATTTGCCGTCGTCGTGTAACGCTTTGATACCTTTATCCAAAAGCGCTTTCAGCTCGGTGTTACCTTTCTTAATACCGACAGCGGTTTTGGCTGGCAGCAACGGTGCGTCAACCGGCTCGCTGACTGCGTATTCGGCGCCCTGTGGCGACTTCAGAAAGCCCAGTTCGGCCTGCAGCATGTCCTGAATGCCCGCATCGAGACGGCCGGAAGTCAGGTCGGAATACACCTGATCCTGGTTGGCGTAGGCCTGGGTTTTCACGCCGGCCTTGTCCAGCACGGCTTTGGCATAGGCTTCCTGAATGGTGCCTTGCTCGTAGCCGACGGTTTTGCCTTTCAGGGAGGCCACGTCGTTGGTGATGCCCGAACCTTTCTTCGACACATACGCAGTCGGGCCGGAGAACAGCTCGCTGGAGAAGTCGATGACTTTTTCGCGGGCTTCGGTGACGGTCATCGACGAGATCACACCGTCGAATTTATTGGCCTTGAGGCCCGGAATCATGCCGTCGAAGTCGCTTTCGACCCATTTGCACTTGACCTTCAGCTCGGCGCAGATCGCGTTGCCCAGGTCGATGTCAAAGCCCACCAGACTGCCATCGGCCGCTTTCGACTCGAACGGTGCGTAGGAAGGGTCAACGCCAAAACGCAGCTCTTTGTATTCCTTGGCCAGTGCGGAACCGGCGGCCATGCACAACGCCAGTGCAGAAAGGGTCAGCAATGCTTTTTTCATTATTCAATCCCTAAGAACCAATATGAGCGCTTGTGGCGCAGAATTATTGTTACTGGAACGCTTACGACTTATAGAAAGTAGCAATTTCCGAACCAGAGTCCCGAACAAGTGTTTTAAAAGGTGTAGGAAGTGAGGGCGCAGCCGCAACAGTGCCCGAAAACGGGCACCGAAAAAGCGTTGCACCTTTTAAGCGCAGGAAGGGCTTTTACGGGACAGGAATCAGACCAGCAGATCCTGCAAGGTCGCCAGACTGTCCGCTTCGTCGACGGTCTTGTCCTGGCGCCAGCGCAGCATGCGCGGAAAGCGCACGGCGATGCCGCTCTTGTGCCGGCGCGACAGGGCGATGCCTTCGAAACCCAGCTCGAAGACCAGGCTGGGCGTCACGCTGCTGACCGGGCCGAATTTTTCCACGGTGGTCTTGCGCACGATGCTGTCGACTTCGCGCATTTCCGCGTCCGAGAGCCCGGAATAGGCCTTGGCGAAGGGCACCAGTGCGCGCGGGCTGGCGCCGGGCGGGCCGTCCCATACCGCGAAGGTGTAATCGCTGTACAGGCTGGCGCGCCGGCCATGCCCGCGCTGGGCGTAGATCAGCACCGCGTCGACACTGAACGGGTCGACTTTCCATTTCCACCAAACGCCCATGTCCTTGGTGCGACCGACGCCGTACATCGCGTCCCGGGCCTTGAGCATCATGCCCTCGACGCCCAGTCGCCGGGAGGCTTCGCGTTGACGGGCGAGGTCGAACCAGTCGCTGCCGGTCAGCACCGGGGAGGGCAGCAGCACCGGGTTGTTGCACTGCGCGATGACGTGCTCCAGTTGCTCGCGGCGTCGGGATTGCGGTTGGTTGCGCCAGTCTTCGCCCTGCCATTCCAGCAAGTCGTAGGCGAGGACGACCACAGGCACGTCTTCGAGGATTTTCCTGTCCAGGGTCTTGCGGCCGATCCGTTGCTGGAGCAGGGCAAAGGGTTGCACCGCCGGTGGCGCTGTCGATTGCGGGTCGAAGGCGTCTTCGGTGGTGGGATGCGGGTTTTTCCAGACCACGATTTCGCCGTCGATCACCGTGCCGTCGGGCAAACCGTGGACAAGGGTGTCGAGTTCGGGGAAGCGCTCGGTTACCAGTTCTTCGCCACGGGACCAGATCCACAGGCGTCCATCACGCTTGACCACTTGCGCGCGGATGCCGTCCCACTTCCATTCAACTTGCCAGTTGCTGGCCGGGCCGAGCAGGGCTTCGAACTGTTCGACCGGTTGTGACAGACCGTGGGCGAGAAAGAACGGATAAGGCTGACCGCCGCGTTGGGCGTGCTCGGTGCTGGATTCGGGGGCGATCAGTTTCAGATAACTGGCGGCGTTCGGCCGGTTGGACAGATCGGTGTAACCCACCAATCGTTGCGCTACGCGTTTGCTGTCCAGTCCGGCCATCGACGCGAGGGCGCGGGTCACCAGCAGTTTGGACACGCCGACCCGAAAACTGCCGGTGATCAGTTTGATGCACAGCATCAGGCTCGGCCGGTCGAGTTGCGCCCACAGTGCCGGCAACTGTCGGGCCAGGTACTCCGGAGTTTCACCCCGTAGCGGCAGCAGTTTCTGTTCGATCCATTCGGCGAGACCGGCCTCGGAGGTGTGCGGATTTTCCGGCAGTACCAGCGAGATGGTTTCCGCCAGATCGCCGACGGCTTGATAGCTCTCTTCGAACAGCCACGGCTCGAGCCCGGACACCTCGACCGCCAGATCACGCAGGATTCGCACCGGGATCAGTTGCCGTGGTCGTCCGCCCGACAGAAAGTACACCGCCCAGGCCGCATCCTCCGGTGCCGCCGTGGCGAAGAAGGTCTGCATGGCCGCGAGTTTCGCCTTGCTGGAGGTGGTGGCATCGAGTTCGGCGTACAACCCGGCGAAGTCTTTCATGGTTGCACCTCGGCAACGTCGGGTTCGACGGCGATGTTGTCTTGTTCGTCGTCACCGTATTCGGTGTTGAAGCCTTGGGCGTCCAGCCCTTGTTCGCGCAGGTGGCGGACCAGCACGCCGATCGATCCGTGGGTGACCATCACCCGTTCGGCGCCGGTCTGTTCGATGGCCCACAACAGGCCGGGCCAGTCGGCGTGATCCGAGAGCACGAAACCGCGATCCACGCCGCGCCGCCGACGGGTGCCGCGCAGGCGCATCCAGCCGCTGGCGAAACTGTCGCTGTAGTCGCCGAAACGTCGCATCCAGCTGCTGCCACCGGCCGAGGGCGGGGCGATGACCAGCGCCTGACGCAGCAACGGATCGTTTTTCTTCACGTCGCCGGCGTAGATCGTCGGTGGCAGATACACACCCGCCTCGCGATAGACCCGGTTCAGCGGTTCCACCGCGCCGTGGCTGAGGATCGGGCCGAGGGTTTCGTCGATGCCGTGCAGGATTCGCTGGGCCTTGCCGAAGGAATAGCAGAACAGCACGCTGGTCTTGCCGGCCTCGATATTCGCCTGCCACCACTGGTTTATTTCGCCAAACACCTGTGCCTGCGGCTGCCAGCGGTAGATCGGCAGGCCGAAGGTCGATTCGGTGATGAAGGTGTGGCAGCGCACTGGCTCGAAGGGCGCACAGGTGCCGTCGGGCTCGATCTTGTAGTCGCCGGACGCGACCCAGACTTCACCGCCGTATTCCAGACGTACCTGAGCCGAACCCAGAACGTGCCCGGCGGGGTGAAAACTCAAGGTGACACCGTGGTGAGTCAGGCGCTGGCCGTACTCGAGCGTTTGCAGGTTGATGTCCTGACCCAGTCGCGCGCGCAGAACCCCTTCGCTGGCGCTGGCGGCCAGATAGTGGGCGTTGCCGGTGCGGGCATGATCGCCGTGGGCATGAGTGATCACCGCGCGTTCGACCGGGCGCCACGGATCAATGTAGAAATCCCCGGCGGGGCAGTACAGGCCTTCGGGGCGGGCGATAACAAGGTCCATGGCGTTACCGGAATGGAGGGACTTGTTAGCTATGAGGTTTGCGTGAAGTCAGAAGTTCGATTGTTTTTTCGGGTCATCACAAAACCCTTGTGGGAGCCAGAAGACTGGTTCCCACAAGGGGATCGCGCTTACTTGCCGGGAGTGAGGGTCAACCGCGTCTTGCCATACACCCGATCAAAGTTCTGCGGCTGCATCGGCAGGCCGATGTACTGGCCCTTGAGCCACGGATCGATGCCGTTCAGGTAGTTCGGGCTCACCGGGTTACCCGATTGCCCCGTGCCGTTCTGGCCCATCAGCGGTTCGCTCTGACCGAAGTCGACGATAAAGCGCATCGATGGCGCACGGGTGGTGTTGAAGTCCTGACCCCAGGCAAACGCCGCCGTATTCAGCGTCGTGTGATCGCCACCCGCCGCGAGCGGGCCACGAACGGTCTGGCTGTTGGCATTCTTCCACTCGTAGCGGTGCAGTTTGCCCCACTGCCAGGCTTTGTGATCGCCACCCAACTGACTGTCGCCGGCGCTGATCGCCGCTGCCAGACTGCGGGCGAGGATGGCCGGTTTGTCTTCTTTTTGCGGCGTGCGGGCGTCGTCCCAGAACGGACTGTCTTCGCGGCCCAGCAGGTGGTCGGCCTGGGCGGCGTAGGACAGATCGCCATTGGCGATAAACGCTTTCCACGCCGGGCTGCTTTGCGGGCCAAGCTCGTCGAGGAAGATCTGCTTCATGCTTTCCTGCAGGAACAGCTCGTAGATCGCCGCGTCAGCGGAAGTCGGGCTGAGCTTGCCGTCGAACGCCATCAGACGGGTGAAGGCCTCGCGGGCCTTGCTGCGGTCCGCTTCCGGCAGAGCGTCGATCGCCTGTTTCAGCGGCTGCGCCATGCCCGGGGCTTCGAACATCTTCTTCAGCTTGGTGGCGAAGGTGGTGGTCTGGTCGTACTGCATGGCGATCATGCTGCGACCGTCATGCTTGGCGCCGCCGGCCAGTTCGGCGAGGCGCTCGCCACGTTCCGGCGCTGCCCAGGAGTTGGACAGTTGCATGCCGTAGCCGTGAGGAATGACGCGCTGGTTGGCGGTGCCGAGCCAGCCCTGGCTCGGGTCCTGATCGTACGGGTGCAGCATCGGGTCGGCGTAACCGTCCCAGTCGTAGCGACCTTCCCAGCCCGGCGATGGCAGCAGGCCTTCGCCTTCGCGGCGGTTCGGGAAACGTCCGGTGACTTGCCAGCCAATGTTGCTGGCATCGGCAAACACCAGGTTCAGCGCGATGGCGCGGATTTCCCGGCTCGCGTCGGAGGCGCGTTCAACGGTCTGCGCGCGGCTCAGATCGAAAAACGCATCGAGGGATTTGTCATCGGTGAAGCTCGGGGTCTGTAAGGCCAGGCCGAAACCTGCGCCTTGAGCCGCGGCCTGGGCACTGTTGAGCAGCGCGCCGTGGCGGGTTTCGTATACCGCTTCGCGAATCGGCCGCTGGCCTTTGACGAAATAGGTTTCGTTGCGCACGCCCAGTGGCTGCCATTTGCCGTTGACCTCGTAGGTCAGGCTGCTGCCCTGGCGACGGATTTTTTCCAAGAACAGGTCCTGGTTGTCACCGAACACGCTGGTCAGGCTCCACGCCACTTTGCCGTTGAATCCGCCCAGCACCATCGGCAGACCGGCGACGGTCACGCCGGCGGCCTGATATTTCGGTGCGTGAATCTGCACAAAACTCCACAGCGACGGCGCGGCCAGCGGCCCATGACTGTCGCTGGCCAGCAGGCTCTTGCCGCTGCGGCTGCGTTGCGGGGCAATCGCCCAGTTGTTCGAAGTGCTGGCGCCGAGCAGGTTCATCGCCGCCAGTTGTTCGCTGGCGTTGCTCAGTTCGCTCAGGCCGGGAATCTGCCCGTTGAGCTTGATGCCTTGCAACTTGTCGGCTTCGGCCACCGGCAGGTTTTCGTCAGGGGCGGACGGATTCAGCCAGGCGAGTTTGTCGGTGGTGACGGTCTGCGCCAGCACCAGCGAAGCAATTTCTTCCGGCAGGTTGGCCGACTGGCTGAAGTTCAACAGGCAGAAAATCAGCGCCGAGTCTTCCGGTTTCCAGTACTCAGGCTTGTAGCCACTGGAGGCCAGGTCCCCCGGCAACTTGTCGGCGTAGCGGAACAGGTAGGCGTTGACGCCCCGCGCATAGACCTCGAAGAAGCGCTTGAGCCGTGGCGACGAAGCCTTGTACAGCTCGCCGGCGCTTTTCTTCAGGTTGACGGCGCGCATGTAGCGGTCGGCGTCGAGCATCGACGCGCCGGACATTTCCGCCAGACGACCCTGGGCCAGCAGGCGCAGGGTGACCATTTGATTGATGCGGTCGCTGGCGTGCACATAGCCGAGGGCGAACAGCGCGTCATGGAAGCTGTTGCTTTCGATCAGCGGCATGCCCATGGCATTGCGGCGTACCGAAACGTTCTGCGCCAGGCCCTTGAGCGGCTGCACGCCGGAGGTGGGCGGGAGGGTGTCCTGAGCGTTCCAGGTCTGGCAACCGGAGAGGCTCAAGACACCGGTCACTGCTGCGGCAACGCCGAACCGGGGAAGAAAATGTGAAAGGGCTGGCGAGGCCATGGCAAAGCTCCTGCGGGGGTGTAGAGGCTGGGGGCGCAATAAAGCCGCTACGTTAGTGAGCAGGAGGGGGCCGCGCAAGCGGGGCGAGCGGTTATTTCTTCCCGTTGATCGTTCCCGCGTACGGGAACGATCAGGCCGGGTGACTCAGGCCTTCGGCGGATTGATCTTCTGCACCAGCGCGTAGGCCTTCACGGTCGCCGGGCGATCCTTGATGTGGTTGAACCAGCGCTGCACATTCGGGAAGTCTTCCAGGTTCTGGCTCTGCCATTTGTGGGAGACGATCCACGGGTAGATCGCCATGTCGGCGATGCTGTATTCGCTGCCGGCGACGAACTCATTGTGGGCCAGTTGCTTGTCCAGCACCCCGTACAGACGGGTGGTTTCATCGATGTAGCGCTTGATCGCGTAGGGGATTTTTTCCGGGGCGAACTGGCTGAAGTGATGATTCTGCCCGGCCATCGGCCCCAGCCCGCCCATCTGCCAGAACAGCCATTGCAGCGCCACCTGGCGACCACGCAGGTCCTGGGGCAGGAACTTGCCGGTCTTTTCCGCGAGGTACAACAGAATCGCCCCGGACTCGAACAGCGACAACGGCTCGCCGCCATCGGCCGGCTCATGATCGACGATGGCCGGGATGCGATTGTTCGGAGCGATCTTCAGGAAGTGTGGCTGAAACTGCTCGCCCTGGCTGATGTTGATCGGGTGCACGTTGTAGCGCAGGCCGGCCTCTTCGAGGAACAGGGAAATCTTGTGGCCGTTGGGCGTGGTCCAGTAATACAGGTCGATCATGGAAAGCTCCAAATCAGGAAAATGGCTTACGTGCGGACAGCAAACGCCGGCTTCAGGTTGTCCTGTGTGCGTTCGATAGCTTGCTTAGTGACAGGAAGTGATGCTCAAGTGCGGGAAATTCAATGACCCCGCGTGAGAAAAATCGCCATGGAGCTTAAGGCCAACGCTGCACTGATCATCATCGACCAGCAAAAAGGCATTCTGGAGCCGCGTCTGGGGCGGCGGAATAATCCGTTGGCCGAAGAGCGGATCCTCGATTTGCTGAACTTTTGGCAGCGCAGCGGGCGGCCGGTGATCCATGTGCAGCACTTGTCGCGCTCGCCGGATTCGGTGTTCTGGCCCGAGCAGTCAGGTGTGGAATTTCAGGAAAGGTTTTTGCCGCAGGACGGCGAATGGCTGATCCGGAAACAGGTGCCGGATGCGTTTTGTGCAACAAAGCTTGAAGCGAAGTTGCGTGAGGCGGGAATCGAGCAACTGGTGGTCGTCGGCGTGGCCACCAACAATTCAGTGGAGTCCACGGCGCGCACAGCGGGCAATCTGGGGTTTGATGCGTGGGTGGCGGAGGATGCGTGCTTTACCTTCGACAAGGCCGATTATTTCGGCACGCCGCGTTCGGCTGAAGAGGTGCACGGGATGTCGCTGGGGAATCTGCATGGGGAGTATGCGACGGTGGTCAGCAGCGGGCGAATTCTGGCGGCAGGCTGAAAGCCGCAGGTGACAGTGCTATCGCGAGCAGGCCCGCGATAGCGATCTAACGGGCGAAACGAATGTTCGCCCGAAACATCAAGCGCCGTGGCACTTCTTGAATTTCTTGCCGTTGCCGCATGGGCAAGGGTCGTTGCGGCCGACGTCTTTCAAGGCGTTGCGCACCGGTTCCTGGTGGGCATGGCCGCAGTTCGGGCCGTGAACATGGCCATGGTCGTGATCATGGTGATGGTCATGATCGTGGTTGCAGTCAGGGCCATGGACATGAGGTTGCTGGGTCATCGGGGTCACTCCGTAATCAAATCGGCGGGGATTATCACGCCATTGCGCTCCAGGTGCACGTAGTGGGCGATGAATAAACCGGTTTCCATCTCGCCCTGCAGGCGATAGGGAACCTGCTGGTGCGGATTCTTCAGCATTTTCACCACCTCTTTGACCTTCGGCCACAGGTTGGTGCGGATCGGCACTTTATAGAAAACACTGCTTTTGGGGCCGACGGTGATCCAGTGCTCATGCTCGCCCTCGGCCAGCAACATGTCGGACAGATGCACGCGGTATTCCAGGCCGCGCACGGTCAGGTCACTGTCGTTGGGATTGTCGATGCGAAAGTGCAGGATGAATTTCTGCTCCAGCAACTTGGCGCGCACCACTTCGACTTTCACCAGATGCACGGCAGGGTCGAGGGTGTCGTCGGCGAACCATGAAGTGCAGCCGCCGAGCCCCGAGAAGCTGATCCCCAGGAACATGAGCAGTGTGAAAGCCTTGAACGTGCGCCATTGACCGAGCATGGTTTAACTCCCTTTGATGCCCAGTCTAGCCTCAGCTGCCGAAATACCCCGCACAGCACTTCTTGAACTTCTGGCCGCTGGTGCACGGGCAGGCATCGTTGCGCCCCAGTTTGAGCTGCACGGTCGGGTCGATGAAGTACCAGTGACCGGCGTTCTGCACGAACGAGGAGCGCTCGCGGTGGCTGTGCTCACCCTGGCTGTCGTGCCAGCGCGCAGTGAAGGTGACGAAGGCGTGTTCCGGCTGACCGCCGAAGACTTCCGAGCTTTCAACGTCCAGCCCGAGCCATGTGCTCGAAGCGCTCCAGGCGCTGATCGACTGACGATCGAGCCCTGTCTGCTGGGCGGGCAGGGTGGTCGCCACCAGGTAATCGATCAGGCCCAGCACGTAGGCGCTGTAGCGCGAGCGCATCAGGGCTTCGGCGCACGGTGCCGGATGGCCCGCATGATAATGGCCGCAGCAGGCATCCAGCAGGTTGCCGCTGCCGCAAGGGCAAATGGCTGTACTCATTGCATTACCACCAGTATTTCCCGAAGTTTTCCGGATTGGCCCAGAATCGCGAGTTGAGCCAGTCGGGGACTTGTTTGTAGTCAAGCAGATCATAGGTGAACAGGGTCAGAACCTGCTCGTCGCGGGCAAAACGCTCGCTGGCTTGCAGGGCCAGTGAATAGAAGTCCGTTTCCTGCCAGCCGCTGGCCGACAGGTCCGCCAGCACCGCGATGCGGCTGGCGTTGAGGTTGCGGATTCCGCCGAGCAGATTCAGGCCGTCGCGCTTGGGCAAATGTTCGAGGCAGTCGACCACCAGCGCCAGGTCGAAACGCTGTGCGGCCAGTTCTGCCGGCAAGGCACCGGGCGCGGCATGGGCGACGCGGGTGTCCGGGTGCGCGTCCTTGAACGCCGCCAGTGCGGGGAATTCGCTGGCGCCGATCAGCAGCAGACGGGCCGGGGCGTAGCGGTCCAGCAGGGCGGCCAGTGCCTGCTGTGGCGTGCGGGAAGACAGGGCGACGTTCATCGAAGTTCCTCAATCAGATCGCCAAGACTAGCCTGCCCGGGCGTCGAGGCCTAGATCTCTGTCCTGCGGGTTTGCGCCAAATGCGCCGAAGTCCTGTGAACACGCTCGCAAACAGCAGTGGCCTATTGCTGGCGGAGATTAAAACTCCGGTCTTTACTCCCTGAATCGGTTCTAAGCCGATCCCTCAGGAGAAAACTAGATGAGCATAGTTCGGACAGCATTACCCTTGGTTCTGCTAACCAGTGTGTTGACTGGTTGCGCAGGTTTGCAGAAAACCGACTGGCCGACCTGTGCGGCAGTCGGCGGTGTCGTCGGAGCGGGTCTCGGTGCGACGGAAAGCTCTGCATGGGCAGGCTATGGCGCATTACTCGTCGGCGGTACGGCAGCAGCCTATTGCTGGGTGCACGGTGATGGCGATGAAGACGGCGATGGTGTGCCGGACAGTCGCGACAAGTGCCCGCATACGCCTAAAGGCGTGCAGGTCGATGCTGACGGCTGCCCTCCACCAGCCCCTGCACCAGTGGTTGAAGAAGCTGTAGTGGTCAAGGAAGAAACCATCGTCATCCGCGATGTTCACTTCCAGTTCGACAAGGCCACCCTGACGCCTTCCGATAAACAGGTACTCGACAAGGTCGCCACGCGCCTGAAACAGGAATCGAGCACCGCGCGACTGACCGTGACCGGTCATACCGACAGCGTGGGCAGCGATGCCTACAACAAGAAACTGTCGGATCGTCGGGCGCACTCGGTGGTGGAATACCTGATCCATGATGGTGTGCCACGTTCCAGCTTCGTCTCGGTGACCGGTGCCGGTGAAAGCCAGCCAGTGGCGGATAACAAAACCGCCGATGGCCGTGCGCTGAACCGTCGCACTGAAATCAAAATCGAACGCTAGCCCCCCTCGCATCCGCGGCTTGTGCAGTCGCGGATGCGGGTCTTTACTCCTGTGTAACCGGTATGGGCCGGTGACACAGGAGCTTTCACAATGAGTGTATTCTCAAGGTCCGTCTTGCCGGTGCTGCTGCTTGGCAGTCTCTTGACCGGTTGCGCTACTCACAGCGATGGCACTGCCCCCCTCAATCAACGTACCTGGCCGATCTGCAGCCTAATTGGCGGACTGGTCGGCGGCGGTCTGGGCGCGATTGAAAGCGGTGGCTGGGCCGGTGGCGGCGCAGCGCTGGGGATCCTCACCGGCGGATTGATCTGTTACGCCCAGGATGGCGATGAGGACGGCGATGGCGTGTTCGACCGTCGCGACCGTTGCCCTGACACTCCGGCCAATACCCCGGTCGATCACCGTGGTTGTCCGCTGCCGCAATACCCGGTCGCCGAGAAACCGGCCGAACCGGCCCCGCAATCCGAAGTCATCACCCTGAGCGATGCCGGCAACGTGCTGTTCGACTTCGACAAATCCGACCTCAAACCTGCGGCGAAAAGTCAGCTGGATTCGCTGATGGACAAGTTGCGCAACGCCGATGTGGTGAGCATCAAGGTCATCGGTCACACCGACGGCAAGGGTTCGGACGCTTATAACCAGGCGTTGTCGGAACGTCGCGCGAGCAGCGTGGCGGCCTATCTGCTGAGCCAGGGGCTGGCGCCGGACAAACTCACCAGCGAAGGGCGTGGCAAACGGGAACCGGTCGCCGACAACGAGACTGAAGAGGGACGTGCGCAGAATCGTCGCGTGGAACTGCACATCAATCGTTAGGACGTGTCTGTAGTCCGCAGGCTAGAGCTGTCGGGCGATGTTCATCGTCGCCCCGGCAGACATCCGACGAGTGCCCGGAACTTTTTTATTTCCCCCTCTGGCTTATCCCGTACGGAAGCCGTTACTGTGCGCCCAAAGAATAATTCGCAACACGGGGGAGCGTATGAAGGTGTTCTGTGGGCTGGGGCGGTTGTTGACCCTGGTGTTCTGCTGCGTGGTACTGGCCAATCAACTGGTGCCGTTTGTTCATCCGTTGCATCTGCTGGTCAATCTGGCCGCTGTTCTGCTGCTGGCGATCCATCTGCTGGAAGTGCTGCTGTGCAATCGCAGCCTCAAAGGTCGTCCGCACCCGTGGCGTGATCGCGGCCGTGTCCTGCTGTTCGGCGTTTTCCACCTGCAAACCATCCCGGCCCCGGCCGCTCCGGAGGCTTCCCATGCGTAAACTTTGCCTGCTCGCTGCATTCATCAGTCCTTTGGCTTGTGCCCAGGTGGTGAGTGTCGAGCCCAATTCCCTGATGCGTTTGCCCAACACCGCCAGCACCTTGCAACTGGAAAAACTGGTGGTCGCCGATTACGGCACCTTGCTGGTGCCCTCCAACGTGACCGAGTTGAGCGTCGGCGAATTGCAGTTGGGCCGCGAAGCGCGCATCGCCATCGTGCCGGGTGAACAGGCGCTGGATCTGAAAGTCACTCGCGCCGCGTTAGCCGAAGGCAGCCGGATCACCGCTCGCGGTGCACCGGGGACCTATGAAAAAGCGGCCCGTGCCGGACGTAACCTGAATCTGCAATTCAAGGCGCTGAATGCACCGCAGCTGATCGTCGATGCACGCGGCGGCACCGGTGCGCCGGGCTTCGTCGGGCTCGACGGCGCCAACGGTCAGGAACCGGGCTGCACCTGGGGCCAGGCCGGACACGGTTTCGATGGCAGTGACGGCAGCAATGGCCAGCCGGGAGCGCCGGGCGCGCTGGTGCGCCTGGAAGTACCCCGTGAGTTTCCGGCCGAGTTGATCAAGGTTGAAGTCGCCGGTGGTGCCGGTGGCCCGGCCGGGCCTGGCGGCAAACCGGGGGCGGGCGGCAAGTCCAAGGGGTGCCTGGTGTATCGCGCCGATGGCGGCAAGAGCGGCAAACCTGGGGCTGACGGGCAGCCGGGGCCTGCGGGAGCGGCGGGGTCTGTCACCGTACAGCGCCTATAAGCCATCCCCTGTCTGATCGTTCCCACTGAGTGGGAACGATCAGCCTCACTTCAGAACGACGGCCGCGCCGCGGCAATCGCCACCAGCGCCAAACCGACCAGCAGATTGAACCCCACCACCTTGCGAATCCGCCCCAGCACCGCTGCACCGGCCGGCCAATCCTTCGCCTGCACCGCCGTGCGCAATTCGGGCAGCATCAATGCCTGAATCCGGATGAACAGCGCCGTCATCACGATGTACAAGCCCATCATCACCTGCACGTACTTCGGCGCCGTCTCGAAGCCGATGTGCTGCAGATGCAACATGCCCACCCCGGTCACCGGCAGCAGAATCACCGCGCCCCACACCCAGCGGAAAAAACCTTGAAACACTTCCACCCACAGGGTCAGTCGGCCGGGGCTGTCCAGAGCCTTCACGGCCGCCGGGCGCAGCACCATCCAGGCGAAAAACATGCCGCCGACCCACACCAGGGCGGCAAGGACATGCAGGGGGTAAACGAGGCTAAAAGGTGTCATTGGGGTACTCCGTTCTGCGCGGGACTGATTAGCGGGGTATGATAGCGGCCGATCCGAACCACTGAAAATTTATCCAGCGTTTTTGCGCCCGACAACACATGATCAGCACTGAACTCAAAACCACGATCCAGGGCGCCTATTCGCGTTTTCTAGAGGCCAAGAGCCTCAAGCCGCGTTACGGCCAGCGCCTGATGATCGCTGAAATTGCCAAGGTCCTCGGGGATATCGACACCGACGACGAAGGCCGGCGCAGTGGCGACCCCGCGATTGTCGCGGTGGAAGCCGGCACCGGTACCGGCAAGACTGTGGCCTACAGCCTCGCCGCAATTCCTACGGCGAAACTGGCCGGCAAACGCCTGGTGATCGCCACCGCGACAGTCGCCCTGCAAGAGCAGATCGTCTACAAGGATTTGCCCGACCTGATGCGCAACAGCGGGTTGAACTTCAGCTTCGCCCTGGCCAAGGGCCGTGGCCGCTACATGTGCCTGTCCAAGCTCGATATGCTGTTGCAGGAAGGCCACGCACAGACCGCCACGGCGCAGTTGTTCGAAGAAGAAGGCTTCAAGATCGAGGTCGATGAGGCCAGCCAGAAGCTGTTCACCAGCATGATCGAGAAACTCGCCGGCAATAAATGGGACGGCGACCGCGACAGCTGGCCCAACGCGCTGGAAGACGCCGACTGGGCGCGCCTGACCACCGATCACAGCCAGTGCACCAACCGTCATTGCCCGAACTTCGGCCAGTGCGCCTTCTACAAGGCCCGCGAAGGCATGGGCAAGGTCGACGTGATTGTCACCAACCACGACATGGTGCTGGCCGACCTGGCACTGGGCGGCGGGGCGGTGCTGCCCGATCCGCGCGACACCATTTATGTGTTCGACGAAGGTCATCACCTGCCGGACAAGGCCATCGGCCACTTCGCCCATTACACGCGTCTGCGTTCCACCGCCGACTGGCTGGAAACTACCGCCAAGAACCTCACCAAACTGTTGGCCCAGCATCCGCTGCCGGGCGACCTCGGCAAGCTGATCGAGCAGGTGCCGGAGCTGGCGCGGGAGATCAAGACCCAGCAGCAATTCATGTTCACCGCTTGCGAGCAGATCGCCGATTTCAAGCCCGGCGAAGACGTCGAGGGCCGTGAGCGCCCGCGTCATCGCTTCATCGGCGGGGTGATTCCCGAGCACATGCGCGAGATGGGTATCGAGCTGAAAAAAGGCTACGCCCGTCTCAACGACCTGTTCACCCGCCTGACCGACCTGCTCAAGGAAGGCATGGACGGCGAGGTCAACATCGGCATCGCCAGCAACCAGGCCGAAGAATGGTACCCACTGTTCGGCAGCCTGTTGTCCCGTGCGTCCGGCAACTGGGAGCTGTGGACCGCGTTCACCGCCGAAGACCCGGAAGACAACCCGCCGATGGCCCGTTGGCTGACGCTGGCGGAAAGCGGTTCGCTGTTCGACATCGAGGTCAACGCCAGCCCGATCCTCGCCGCCGAAACCCTGCGCCGCAGCCTGTGGAACGTGGCTTACGGCTGCCTGGTGACCTCGGCGACGTTGACCGCGCTCGGCACGTTCGATCGTTTCCGCATGCGCGCCGGCCTGCCGAAGAAAGCCGTCACCGCCGTGGTGCCGAGCCCGTTCCATCACGCCGATGCCGGTGTGTTGCGGGTGCCGGACCTGAAGGCCGATCCGCGTGATGCTGCCGCTCATACCGCCGCGATCATCCGCGAGTTGCCGGATCTGGTCGAAGGTTCGCGTGGCACGCTGGTGTTGTTCTCGTCGCGCAAACAGATGCAGGACGTGTTCGACGGCCTCGACCGCGACTGGCGCAAGCAAGTGTTCATTCAAGGCAACCTGTCGAAACAGGAAACCCTGAACAAGCACAAGGCGCGGGTCGATGGCGGTGATTCCAGCGTGCTGTTCGGCCTCGCCAGTTTCGCCGAAGGGGTGGACTTGCCGGGGGCCTATTGCGAGCACGTGGTCATCGCCAAGATTCCGTTCTCGGTGCCGGACGATCCGGTCGAAGCCGCACTGTCTGAGTGGATCGAAGCCCGGGGCGGCAATCCGTTCATGGAAATCTCGGTGCCCGACGCCTCGCTGAAACTGGTTCAGGCCTGTGGCCGTCTGCTGCGTACCGAAGAAGACCGCGGCACCATCACCTTGCTGGATCGGCGGCTGGTCACCCAGCGCTACGGCAAGGCGATCCTCAATGCGTTGCCTCCTTTCCGTCGTGAAATATCCTGAGACATCGGTGGGCAGTTTTGCCCGCCGCGTTGTCTATCTCTGCGCCATCGCTTTTCCATTGGCCATTGTTGGTCGTTAGGGAGAAATCCGTTCTCATGATTCGTCGTTCGTTGCCTGCCGTTTTTGCCCTGGTTTTCGCTGCGCCTTTGCTGGCGGCACCTGCCGGGCAGCAGACCTTGTTCAACTTTGTCCGCCCCGCCGACGTGGTGAAAGTCGCGACCGAAAACGCCGACCTGCCGCAAGCCAACGCCGAGCAGACCCCCGAAGGCGAAGTGCTGCGCCGGGTGACCTTCAATCCGGTGGCGCGCCCGACCTTGCGCCTGAGCCCGCAGACCGGTGCCTGGGACTGGTCGCAGTCCGGCATGATGAGCCTGCGCATCCAGAGTGCGATGAACTGGGCCGTGACCGTTTACGTACAAATCCAGAGCAACGACGGCAAGACCCTGGTCAGCCGCGTTGATCTGCCGGCCGGCCCGGCGCAGACCTTGCTCGTACCGTTGACCGCGACCTCGCCGCTGAGCCAGGGCATGAAGGCCGGGCCGCTGATGCCAATGACCATCGACGGGCAGCGCGTGTTGCTGGCCAGCAGCAACGGTGAACTGGATCGCAGCCAGGTGGTGTCCGTCAGCCTCTCGATGGACCAGCCGAAAGCCGCGCAAAGCCTGTTGCTGGAGCGCTTTGGCGTGCAGGACGAGGGCGAGGTGATCAAAGCCGCCTACGGCAATCTGGTGGATGCCTACGGTCAGTCGACCCGCAGCAAATGGCCAGAGAAAGTCGCCAATGACGAACAACTGAAATCCGCCGCCGCCAAGGAACAGCAACAGCTGAAAACCTGGCTGGCCGAGCGCGAAAAATCGTCGCTGGACAAGTTCGGTGGCTGGAGCAAAGGCCCGGCATTCAAGGCCAGCGGCTTCTTCCGCACTGAAAAACGTGATGGCCGCTGGTATCTGGTGACGCCGGAAGGCCATCCGTTCTATTCCCTGGGCGTGAACACCGTCAGCCCGGAGGTCAACCAGACCTACGTGGCCGGTCGCGAGTACATGTTCGAATCCCTGCCAAAACCTGACGAGCCACTGGCCAGTCACTTCGGCGAGGGCGACAACCGTGGTGGCAATGGTTCCGATCAGGGCCGTGGCTACGGCAACGGACGCTGGTACGACTTCTATGGCGCCAACCTGCAACGCCTTTACGGCGAACCTTGCGCGACTCCGGCGGCGACTGAGCAAGCGCCTGCTGCGCCGTGCAAAGCCGCCATCGACGAGCAGAAGTGGGCCAGCCACACCCTCGACCGTCTGCAGGCGTGGGGCTTCAACACCGTCGGCAACTGGAGCGCACCGCAACTGAGCGACGCCGAGCGTGTGCCGTACACCTTGCCGCTGTCGATCGTCGGCGACTACACCAGTATCAGCACCGGCAACGATTGGTGGGGCGGCATGCCTGACCCGTTCGACCCACGTTTCGCCATGGCCACCGAACGTGCCGTGGCGATTGCTGCCCGCGATCACCGTGACGATCCGTGGCTGATCGGCTACTTCGCCGATAACGAACTGGCCTGGGCCGGTCCCGGTGATGATCCGAAGTCGCGTTACGCGCTGGCCTACGGCACGTTGAAAATGACCACTGACGTTCCGGCCAAGCGTGCGTTCCTCAAGCAGTTGCGCGACAAGTACCGCAATCAGGCGGGGCTGTCGAAGGCCTGGGGCATCGATCTGCCGGCCTGGGAATTGATGGAGGATCCGGGTTTCGAAGCGCCGCTGCCGAATCCGGAGCATCCGGAAATCGAGGCCGACTTCAAATACTTCCAGAAAGTTTTCGCCGACACCTACTTCAAGACCATTTCCGATTCGCTGAAATGGCACGCGCCGAACCAGTTGCTGTTGGGCGGCCGGTTCGCCATCAGCACGCCGGAAGCCGTGGCCTCCTGCGCGCAGTATTGCGACGTGCTGAGCTTCAACATGTACACCCTGCAACCGCAGGACGGCTATGACTTCGCCGCGCTGCGCAGCCTCGACAAACCGGTGCTGATCACCGAGTTCAACTTCGGTTCGACCGATCGCGGCCCGTTCTGGGGCGGTGTGACGCCGTTGAACAAGGAAGAAGACCGTGGCCCGGCCTACGCCAACTTCCTCAAGCAGGCGCTGAGCGAACCGTCGATCGTCGGTGTGCACTGGTTCCAGTACCTCGACCAACCGGTGACCGGACGTCTGCTTGATGGTGAGAACGGCCACTTCGGTCTGGTCGGTGTGACCGACTTACCGTACCAGGGATTTGTCGAAACCGTGCGCAAGAGCAATCTGGCGACGATCGATCAGCTTGGCAAAGAAGCCGCGAAGGCTGCTGCGGCGGCGGACAAGGTCGGTCACGAAACCGAAGGCGGACGCAAAGGCGAGGCCGGAAAAGGCCCGGGGCAGGGCGCCGGCCATACCGGTGGGCATTCCGGCAACGGCCATTAAGACAGAACCGCCCGGCCCGCCGCTGTTCCCAAAACCCTCAAGGGCTGGAACAATGCGGGCCACTTTGTAGAGCGTTTTCGCGGGGGAGTTGCGGGTGCAGATTCAGGGACATTACGAGCTTCAATTCGAAGCGGTGCGCGAAGCTTTCGCGGCACTGTTCGACGATCCCCAGGAACGTGGCGCCGCGTTGTGCATCCGGGTCGGCGGCGAAACCGTCCTCGACCTCTGGTCAGGTACCGCCGACAAGGACGGCGCCGAAGCCTGGCACAGCGACACCATCGCCAACCTGTTTTCCTGCACCAAGACTTTTACTGCCGTCACCGCGCTGCAACTGGTGGCCGAAGGCAAGTTGCAACTCGATGTTCCAGTCGCCCGCTACTGGCCGGAATTCGCCGCCGCCGGCAAGGAATCCGTGACCCTGCGTCAACTGCTCTGCCATCAGGCTGGCCTGCCGGCCCTGCGCAAACTGTTGGCCCCCGAAGCCCTGTATGACTGGCAAACCATGGTCGACGCCCTCGCGGCCGAAGCGCCGTGGTGGACGCCGGGCACCGGTCATGGTTATGCCGCGATCACTTACGGCTGGCTGATCGGCGAGTTGCTGCGGCGTGCCGACGGTCGCGGGCCGGGGGAATCCATCGTGGCGCGGGTCGCCAAACCGCTGGGGCTGGATTTCCATGTCGGCCTGGCCGACGAAGAATTCCATCGCGTGGCGCACATCGCACGGGGCAAGGGTAACGTTGGCGACGCCGCCGCCCAGCGCCTGTTGCAAGTCACCATGCGCGAGCCAACAGCCATGACCACTCGCGCCTTCACCAATCCGCCGTCGGTGCTTACCAGCACCAACAAACCGGAATGGCGCCGCATGCAGCAACCGGCGGCCAACGGCCACGGCAATGCACGCAGCCTGGCCGGGTTCTACGCCGGTCTGCTCGACGGCAGCCTGCTGGAAAGCGAAATGCTTGATGAGCTGACCCGCGAACACAGCCTCGGCGAGGACAAGACCTTGCTGACCCGCACCCGTTTCGGTCTCGGTTGCATGCTCGATCAACCTGACGTGCCAAACGCCACCTACGGCCTCGGCCCGCGGGCGTTCGGGCATCCGGGGGCGGGCGGTTCCATCGGTTTTGCTGATCCGGAGCACGATGTGGCCTTCGGATTTGTGACAAATACCCTGGGGCCGTACGTCTTGATGGATCCGCGCGCGCAGAAGCTGGCGCGGGTACTTGCCACTTGTCTGTAAAGCGTTACCAGAGGTTCCAGGGCCGGAACCTCGACCGGTTTTTCGATTCAAAGCGTCTGTTTATCCGGGCGAAAGTCCTCTGATTGTCCATTACTTATTTTGTGGGTTTCCAATGTCGTCCAAACAAACTCTCGCCCTGGCCCTGTGTTTCGCGATTACCGGTTGTGCACAGACTCCGAAGAATGACGCCGATGGCGGCAGCTGGTGGCCGTTCGGTTCTTCCGACAAAGTCGCGGCCAAGGAGCCGGCTCCGGCCCCTGCACCGTTGAAACCGGCCGCCATCGCGCCGGTCGCCAAGACCGAGAGCAGCAGCCATTGGTACTGGCCGTTCGGTTCCGATGACTCGGCGGACAAGGCCAAGGCCGACGTGAAGCCCGAAGTAAAACCTCAAGCCAAACCGGCTGTTGTCGCCAAGGCTGATGCCGACACGGGCAGCAAGTGGTGGTGGCCGTTCGGCGGCAAGTCGCAGGACACCGCCAAAGTCGTGCCGATGCCGGATCCAAAGGTCACTCAGGCCTGGCTGGATGACTACGAGCCGCGCCTGCGCACCGCAATCAAGGACAGCAATCTGCAACTTGAACGCCGTGAAAACGTGCTGGTCGTGATCGCGCCGGTTGAAGGCTCGTTCAACCCGGATCGTCCGGCGATGCTGCTGCCGGTCACCCTTGGCCCGTTCACCCGCGTGGCAAAAATTCTCGAAGCCGACCCGAAAACCGCCGTGCTGGTGCTCGGTCACAGCGACACCACTGGCGCAGCCCCGGCGAACACCAAACTGAGCCAGGAACGCGCTCAGGCCGTGGCAGCGATCTTCCGTCTCAGCGGCTTGCAGCGTGATCGCCTGATGCTGCGTGGCATGGGCTCCGAAGCACCGCGTGCGGCCAACGACAGCGTTGAAGGCCGTGCCCTGAACCGTCGTGTCGAACTGCTGGTGACCCCGCAAAACACCATGGTTGCACTGCTGAGCAAGTACAACATGCCGGCTCCGGCACCAGTGACCATGGTCGCTGCCCAGGACGTCAAGCCGGTCGCCAAACCGGTCACCCCGGCGCCGGCGGCGAAGAAAGCCGCAGTACCGGCGACCAAAAAGGCTCCGGCCAAGAAAGCGGCTGCCAAGGCGCCAGCGAAGAAGGCACCAGCGAAGACTCCGGCCAAGAAAACCGCTCCAGCCAAAGCCGCCGCAAGCGACAAGAAAGTCGTTGCGACCGACGCGGCAAAACAGTAATCCGCTAACGAAAAGGAATGCGCCATGACCCAGGCTCTGGCAGATATGCGTCGTGATTACACCCGGGATGGCCTGACCGAGGCGCAAGCCCCGGCCGAGCCTTTCGCGCTGTTCCACCAGTGGTTTGCCGATGCGGTGAAAACCGAGCAGGCCCCGGTGGAAGCCAACGCCATGACCCTGGCCACGGTCGATGCGGACGGTCGTCCGCACTGCCGCATTCTGCTGCTCAAGGGCTTGGACGAGCAGGGCTTCACCTTCTTCACCAACTACGAAAGCGCCAAGGGCCAGCACCTGGCCGCGAATCCGTTCGCGGCCATGACGTTCTTCTGGCCGACCCTGGAGCGCCAGGTGCGTATCGAAGGGCGGGTGGTGAAGGTCACGCCCGAGGAGTCCGACGCGTACTATCAAGTGCGCCCGCTGGGCAGCCGACTGGGTGCCTGGGCGTCACCGCAGAGCCGGGTGATCAACGGCCGCGGTGAACTGGAAGATTTGCTCAAGGCTACCGAGCAACGCTTCACCGACACCCAGCCCGACTGCCCGGAACACTGGGGCGGCTATCGCTTGCTCCCCGAGCGCATCGAATTCTGGCAGGGCCGCGCGAGCCGTCTGCACGATCGCCTCAACTACCGTTTGCAGGGCGCCGACTGGATTCTTGAACGTCTGGCACCTTAAGCAGTCTACCGAGCGGGATAGCCTGCCGCAGCGGCCTCAAGCCACTTCGGCAGGTCCCGACGCCTGATCTTCTGCGATCGGGCTTGCGCCAGCCGTTCGAGCATGAAGGCGCGTTTGCCTTCATCCTTGCCGGCCAGTGACAATGCCAGATCGCGGTCCATCCAGCGTTTGATCCGCACGTACAACCACCAGTGGAAGTACAAACCGGCGACGGTTGTGACGACAATGATGAAGTAATCCATGAAAATCCTTGGGGTCGGCGGCGCAAGCTATGTATTTTGGCGCTACTGTTGGGTGAGTTCGTGGAGGCCCTGTACCGGGCCTGAATGAAACCAAATTTATCCGGGCGGCGCCGTGACAGGCGTCAAGCTGCGGAGTTTAATGAATACCTGTCCTTTGGAGTTGATCCTATGCGTAAGTCTGTTCTGCTGGTTGCTTCCTTTTCCACGATGGCGATGTTGCTTACCGGCTGCCAATCGAGCCTGACCGGTGACTCCTACTCCCGTGACGAAGCGCGTCGCGTGCAGACGATTCGCATGGGCACCATCGAATCCCTGCGTCCGGTGAAAATCGAAGGCACCAAGACCCCGATCGGCGGCCTCGCCGGTGCAGCGGTGGGTGGTGTCGGCGGCAGCGCCATCGGCGGCGGTAAAGGCAGCATCGTTGCAGCCGTTATCGGTGCTGTGGCCGGCGGCCTGATCGGTTCCGCCACCGAAGAAGGCCTGACCCGTACCCAAGGCGTTGAAATCACCGTGCGCGAAGACGACGGCAGCATGCGTGCCTACGTGCAGCAAGTGCAGGAGAACGAAGTGTTCCGCGTCGGTGAGCGCGTACGGATTTCGACTGTTGGCGGGACCAGCCGCGTTTCGCACTAAGCGCGAACGAGCGGTAAAAGAAAACCCCGATCAGGTGACTGGTTGGGGTTTTTTGTTTGGTGTTTACCAGTGATCGCAGTAGTCGAACGAGACCTGGTAGTCATACAAAGCTAAATTGATGGCATGAGTAAAATGGGTTTGAAGAATATTTGCCCAGTCGTTGATAACGTTAAAACTGCCGTTGTTTATGTTGTTTTCTATTGGTATGCCCAGCGCCTCGATCACGGAGCCATCGTCACCGAAGTCTTTCGATAACTCTTCTCCGAGGCCGAGACTAGTTTCTTTGTCATACCAATCGAGTCTGACTTTCAAACCCACAAGGTTCTCCTGGAACTCTCACAGCGTAGAGTGTTTTTATATATTGCAAGTTAATTGGAAGTAGAAATCCTGATTCACAATTGATCTACCTATAAGTTTTTCGATCGCTTGTATCTGTTGGGGGTTTAAATCGTAACCTTCCCAGCCGTGTTGCTCTTTTGTCCAACCCATGATGGCTTTTATTTGCTCATCACATCCCGCTGGCAACTCAATCACGAAAGCCTGGAAGTCTGTTTTTTTGTCAAAAGCTTCTACTAAAAATCTCAAGGTTCAGCCTTTACTGCAAAGTCCAATGCAGTACATCAAGTCGTTCCTGAAGGGGGAGCCAATGATTTCCATCGCCGCTCTGGCTTGTGTGTCGGTTAATTCATGCTCGCCCATCGGGACGTCTTTTAAGGATGACCACCCCATAACGTTAAGAACATCCAGTTCTAAAGCTTGTGGGACAGATTTCTGATACTGCAATGAATTATCCGGGTTCGGTTCAGGGAAAAAGCCAGTGAGGGCGATAAAAATCATAGTTGAACTCTCATTCGTTATTTGGTTGAGGTGCGTCGTTTAGATCTTGCTTTGCCAGTTTTTTCGCCTGTGTGTATATCGAACTCACCGAGATGGTCTCCTTCCCAGTTGTAAACCTCGACGGCTCCGTGTTGATAGTCCCACTCGTAAATGCGTTTCTTGCTTTCCCAGCGCTTGCGATGGCTTTTTTTACGAACAAGTACAGCATCGGGAAAGGCCGGTAGAACGTCCGGTGGAACATGATAGACATGATCCCCAGAAACCGGACGTGCAACCACTATGTACAGCGGCCGAACTCCAGAGTCCGCCGGAAACACCAATATGAAATCCCGATACTCCGGCGGATAAACCGGATTCACCAGAATCCCGTCCGCCGCTTTCGTCGGCGGGTACACCCAGATATGCGGTGCCTGCGGAGCAGCCTCCAGTGCCGGAATACCGAGGATGTCGGAACCGTCCACGGCGGGCGTCCAGATCAGTTCGATGCCTTCGCCGAGGTCAGCGACAAACCGGTTACCACGTGCGGTGAACTGCGCGACATCAACCATCTCCCAGTCGCGATTCTTGCCGGTGTAGAAGCCGTAACCCTTGAGGCTGCCGTCGGCCTGTTGTTCGACACGCAGGCGCACGCGGGTTCGGGCCTGTTTGAGGGCGAGCAACTGGTCTTCGGTGTAGAGGGCGCTGTCGCCCAGGTTCGATGGCATGAGCAACGCCACCAGCCCGACCAAAGGGGTCATGACGGCGGCGGAGGCCATGGCCGGGAATGCCTTGAAAGCTTCGCCGGCAAGGGCAAAGCTGCCCAGGCCCAATGGAATGGCAGTGCCGCTGATTTTCTTGAGTGCAACGCCACCGCTGTCATCGGCTTCACGGCCACCGAGCAGGATCAGGTCGCCGTAATCTTTCAGGCTGTCAGTCGGCACCATCCCCGAAGGATTCGAGTAATCGATGATCGCGTCCGGCAACTTGCAGGACTTGGCGAACACGCAGCCGGCACGCACCGGCTCAGGCCTGTTCGACGCGACCTCACGGCTGCGTTCGAAAGCATCCTGCCGCGCCAGCATGGCGTCGTACTTGTCTTGTCGCGTTTGCTGATCGGCCAGTTCGGTGGCCGTCATGTAGCGGTAGGTGAAGCGATGCCCGTCGCCTGCCGGTGGGTTGGGAACCCGGGGAATGTCCTTTTGACCAGCCACTGATTGTCCTTTCGTTCATGCATCGGCAGCCCCTCGAAAGGGGCTGCACGACGTTAACGAAGCAGGAAAATCGTGGCTGTAGGACGCGTCTCTAAAGACGTGGGGATTGTTCGCTACGGCGATCCATGGCGTATCAGGAAGGCAGTGCGGTGTTCTTTCTGCTTGCCGCCAATGTCACCGCATAACCGATCAATGCAGCGAACACTGAGCCGGTGAGAATGCCCATCCGGTCCATTCCGGCGTATTCACTGGCGCCCGGCACGAAGGCGAGGGAGCCGACAAACAGGCTCATGGTGAAGCCGATGCCGCAGAGGATCGCCACGCCCAGCACCTGGCCCCAGTTGGCGCCTTGAGGCAGTGCGGCGATGCCGGTCTTGACCGAAAGCCAGGTCAGGCCAAACACGCCAACGGTCTTGCCCAGCAGCAGGCCGACGGCGATGCCCATCGGTACGTGGTGCGTGAAGCTTTCGGCGGTCACACCGGTCAGCGACAGGCCGGCGTTGGCGAAGGCGAACAGTGGCAGAATGCCGTAGGCGACCCACGGGTGCAGTGCGTGTTCCAGGGTCAGCAGCGGCGAAGGCTCGGCGTTTTTGGTGCGCAGCGGGATGCAGAACGCGAGGGTCACGCCGGCCAGCGTCGCATGGACACCGCTCTTGAGGACGCAGACCCACAGGATCAGACCAATGATCATGTACGGCCCGAGCTTGACCACCCCGAGCCGGTTCATCGCTACCAGAGCCGCGATGCACGCCGCCGCCAGGCCCAGCGACAGGGTCGAGAGTTCGCCGGAATAGAAGATCGCGATGATCACGATGGCGCCCAGGTCATCGATGATCGCCAGGGTCATCAGGAACAGCTTCAGCGACACCGGCACTCGCTTGCCGAGCAAGGCCAGCACGCCGAGGGCGAAGGCGATGTCGGTGGCGGTCGGAATCGCCCAGCCATCGAGGGCGGCCGGGTTGTCGCGGTTGAGGAACCAGTAGATCAGCGCCGGCACCAGCATGCCGCCGATGGCCGCCGCGCCGGGCAGGACGATCTGCGACGGTTTCGATAGCTGGCCGTCGAGCACTTCGCGCTTCACTTCCAGGCCGATCAGCAGGAAGAACAGCGCCATCAGGCCGTCGTTGATCCACAGCAGCAAGGGCTTGGCGATTTTCAACGCGCCGATCTGCGCCACCACGGGGGTATCGAGCAGGCCGCTGTACAACCACGACAGCGGCGAGTTGTTGATGATTAAAGCCAGGATGGCCGCGGCGATCAGTAACAGACCGCTGGCAGCTTCCAACTGAAAGAAACGCGTGAAAGTGCTACGCAGAGGCAAGGTCGCTCTCCATCGATAAAGTCAAAAGGTGGGACACCCTAACCCGTACCGTTAGTTGTTAAAACAAAAGTTATATTCTTTTTTGTTATATGTGGTTACAGAGCGCCCAGTCGACGTGCAGCAGAGCCTAGCAGTTGCCCAAGGGATTGAAGCTCAGCTGTATCTGTCGGTGCCGTAGGTTTTTTCCTAAGCTTGGGGGCTGAGCCTGTGAAGGCACTTCTGCCCGATTCAACGAGATCAACAGCCATGAGCGACAACCGACAGTGGGCCCGCGAAGCCATCCGGATCATCGAAGCTGACTTCCAGCGCAGCGCCGACACGCACCTGATCCCCTTGCCGCTGCCGGGGTTCCCGGGCATCGAGTTGTACTTCAAGGACGAGTCCAGCCATCCCACCGGCAGCCTCAAGCACCGTCTGGCCCGTTCGCTGTTTCTCTACGCCTTGTGTAACGGCTGGCTCAAGCCAGGCGCGCCGGTGATCGAGGCGTCCAGTGGTTCGACGGCGATTTCCGAAGCGTATTTCGCGCGGATGCTGGGGCTGCCGTTCATTGCGGTGATGCCGGCGACCACGTCCAAGGAGAAGATCGCCCAGATCGCGTTCTATGGCGGCAAGAGTCATCTGGTGGACGATCCGACCCAGATCTACGCCGAATCCGAACGTCTGGCCCGCGAACACGATGGGCACTTCATCGACCAGTTCACCTACGCCGAACGCGCCACCGACTGGCGGGCGAACAACAACATCGCCGAGTCGATCTTCCAGCAGATGCGCTACGAGCAGCACCCGTGCCCGGCCTGGCTGATTTCCAGCCCCGGCACCGGCGGCACCACCGCAACCCTCGGCCGTTATGTGCGCTATCGCCAACATTGCACCCGCGTGCTGTGTGCCGATGCCGAGCGTTCGGTGTTCTTCGACTTTTACCAGACCGGCGATGCCAGCTTGCGTCTGGATCACGGTTCGCGGATCGAAGGCATCGGCCGGCCACGGGTGGAAGCGTCGTTCCTGCCCAAGGTGATCGATGCGATGGTCAAGGTGCCGGATGCCTTGTCGCTGGCGGCCATGCATTACCTGGCGCAGCGTCTGGGGCGGCATGTGGGTGGGTCGAGCGGGACGAACCTGATCGGCGCGCTGATGGCGGCGCAGCAGATGAAAGCGGCGGGGGAGTCGGGGTCGATCGTGGCGATTCTGTGCGACGGCGGCGAGCGCTACGCGGACACGTATTACGATCAGGCGTGGCTCAAGGCGCAGGGCTATGAGCTGGATGGGTTGATGGCGGCGGTGGCAGCGAGTGCCGAGAAGGGTGAAGCGCTGCCAGCCTCGGTTCTGCGTGCCAATATCTGACGCCGAATACGACTGTGGGAGCGAATTCGCTCCCACAGGTTTTTGCATTGTTTCAGGTATTGCAGATCAGTCTTTCAGACCGAGGATGTCGCGTGCGACAGCTTCCGCGATGCGAATCCCGTCAACACCCGCCGACAGAATCCCGCCCGCATAACCCGCGCCTTCACCGGCCGGGAACAGACCTTTGACGTTCATGCTCTGCAGCGTCTCATCACGAGTGATGCGCAGCGGCGACGAGGTGCGCGTCTCGATCCCGGTCAGCACCGCATCGTGCAACGAATAACCGCGAATCTGCTTCTCGAACGCCGGTAACGCTTCGCGAATCGCTTCGATGGCGAAATCCGGCAACGCCAGAGCCAGATCGCCCAGCGCTACACCCGGTTTGTACGACGGTTCGACTTCGCCCAGTTCGGTCGAAGGAATGTCGTTGATGAAGTCGCCGACCAGTTGCGCTGGCGCCTTGTAGTCGCTGCCGCCGAGGATGAAGGCGTGGGACTCCAGACGCTCCTGCAACTCGATCCCGGCCAGCGGTCCGCCCGGATAATCGACTTCCGGGGTGATGCCGACGACGATGCCGGAGTTGGCGTTGCGTTCGTTACGCGAGTACTGGCTCATGCCGTTGGTGACCACGCGATTCGGCTCGGAAGTCGCCGCGACCACGGTGCCGCCCGGGCACATGCAGAAGCTGTAGACCGAACGGCCGTTCTTGGCGTGGTGCACCAGTTTGTAGTCGGCGGCTCCCAACTTGGGGTGACCGGCGTACTTGCCCAGTCGCGCACGGTCGATCAGCGATTGCGGGTGCTCGATACGGAAACCCACCGAGAACGGCTTGGCTTCCATGAACACGCCACGGCTGTGGAGCATGCGGAAGGTGTCGCGGGCACTGTGGCCGAGGGCCAGGACCACGTGTTTCGAATGCAGGGTTTCGCCGCTGGCCAGCTCGACGCCGACCAGTTGGCCGTCTTCGATCAGCACGTCGGTGACGCGCTCCTGGAAGCGCACTTCGCCGCCCAGGGCGCGGATCTCTTCACGCATGGTCTCGACCATGCCGGTCAGACGGAACGTACCGATGTGCGGCTTGCTGACGTAAAGAATCTCTTCCGGGGCGCCGGCCTTGACGAACTCGTGCAAGACTTTGCGGCCGAGGAATTTCGGATCCTTGATCTGGCTGTACAGCTTGCCGTCGGAGAACGTGCCCGCGCCGCCTTCGCCGAACTGCACGTTGGACTCGGGGTTGAGCACACTTTTGCGCCACAGGCCCCAGGTGTCCTTGGTGCGCTGACGTACTTCGGTGCCGCGTTCGAGGATGATCGGCTTGAAGCCCATCTGCGCCAGCAGCAGGCCGGCGAAGATTCCGCACGGGCCGAAACCGACCACGATCGGACGCTGGCTCAGGTCGCTCGGCGCCTGGCCGACGAATTTGTAGCTGACATCCGGCGCCACGTTGACGTTGCGGTCATCGGCGAACTTGCCCAGCACTTTCGCCTCGTCGCGCACTTCGAGGTCGATGGTGTAGATGAAGCACAGTTCGGAGGACTTTTTGCGCGCATCGTAGCTGCGCTTGAACAAGGTGAAATCGAGCAGGTCATCGCTGGCGATGCCCAGGCGTTGCACGATGGCAACGCGCAGGTCTTCGTCGGGATGGTCGATCGGCAGCTTGAGTTCAGTGATTCGTAACATGACAGGATCCGGTTCGCGGGGCGCACAACTGCGCCAGGGCGTTTGAAGGCGGCGATTATAAGCCGCAACGGCCGGATCCCGTGAGGGTAAAACGATCAGTCGTTGCGCGAACCGCCGAAATACCCGCAACCACGCTGCACCTTGCCGTCGATCCGCAGCTCGGCACTCATGTGCTGCACGCTGCCGGTGTTGCTGTCGACGCAACGCTGCGGCGCCACCCACAGCTCGAGGCGCTGGTTGTTGGCTTCGCTGCTGAGATTGAAACGGCCGTCGCCCAGTTGTTCTTCGACGTAGGGCACGGCGAGCGGTGGCTGGCCTTCGCGGTCGATGACCATGCCTTTGCCGCTGACCTTGACGTTCCATTCCGGGCCATGGCCGGCAGCGCGCAGGATCAGTTGCTTGAAGTTCGGATCATCGCAGGCAGTGCCGGAACGTTCGACGCGATACAACTGGGTCAGGTCGAGGCGGTCACCGGCGATCTTTCCGCGCACGTCGGCGAACAGCTTGCCCTGTTGATCGGCCAGCGTGGCGGCCTCTTGCAGGACGCTGGTACCGCCGATGTCGTTGACCACGTATTGGCGCTGCTCGCCGCAAGCCTGGAACACCAGTTTGCCGTCGGCAGCGGTCAGTTGCCCCTGCATCCGCGTCTGGCCGACGTGGGAGGCGCTTTCCCGCGCGCCATCGAACAACTGGCACGCGGCAAACAGAGGGAGCAGGGCAACAACGATCAAGGAACGGGCAACACGCATCTTTGGCTCTCCAGACAAGTGCCGCCACGTTACGCAGGCTGACCGCTTATCACAACCATGAGTTGGACTTGCCACGTACTGGAAACATTTGGCTTAACTTTGGGAGTCGGGACGAAGGGTATTTGGCCGTACCTTGTCCGCCTTTTAGAGAGGAGAGGCGTTATGAAAGGATCAGGCAGGTTGCTGTTGGCGGCAATGGGAATGATGGCGTCGCTGCAGTCGATAGCGGCTGACATTGCTTTTTCATCCGGTGCGGACTTTTCCGAAATGAACCTAGAGTTCAGACGAAATGATGATCCGAATCCGCAGGCCGTCATGCTCAATGTCACGTTGAGCCCGGAGGCGCAGCGTCGCCTGGAGCGGGTGACGACTGAGGGAATGCATCAGCGCCTGCAGTTGTCCATCAACGGCGTTCAAGTGTCGAACGCGACGATTCAATCGGTGATCAAAGGCCCGAGCCTGAGGATAAGCGTGCCGCGCGAGGTCGCAAGGGACCTGTTGCCCACGCTGCTGGAGCCTTTGACACCTTGATGCGACACTGGCCCAGCGCCGCATGCCGAGGTTTTCAACCCACGTGAAATGTCTGACCTGTCTGCAAGCCTTCGACACTTTTGGCGTAGGCCAATGCCACATCCGCCGCAGGAACCGGTTTGTAGCCGCGGAAGTACGGGGCGTAGCTGCCCATGGCTTCCACCAGCACGGTCGGGCTGATCGAGTTTACGCGCAGGCCGCGTGGCAGCTCGATGGCGGCGGCGCGGACGAAGCTGTCGAGCGCGCCGTTGACCAGTGCAGCCGAAGCACCGCTGCGGATCGGGTCGTGGCTCAGTACGCCGGTGGTAAAGGTGAACGACGCGCCATCGTTGGCGAACTCGCGGCCGATCAGCAGCAGGTTGACCTGGCCCATCAGTTTGTCTTTCAGGCCGAGGGCGAAGCTGTCTTCGTTCATTTCACCCAGTGGGGCGAAGGTCACGTTGCCGGCGGCGCACACCAGGGCGTCGAACTTGCCGGTCTTTTCGAACAGCTTGCGGATCGATGCGCTGTCGCTGATATCCACCTGGAAATCGCCGCTGCTGCGGCCGATGCGAATGACGTCGTGACGCTGCGACAGTTCTTTGTCCACGGCCGAACCGATGGTGCCGCCTGCGCCGATCAACAGAATTTTCATCGTGCTTGCCTCAAGTGATTGAACGAGGTTTCAGTCTAGAGTGGTTTTTTCCGCTGATAAGCGCGCTAATGGGCAACCTTTGGTTTTCAAATGGAAACAATCCATGAGCGAGATGGATGATCTGGCGGCGTTCGCGGTGTTGATCGAGGCGGGCAGTTTTACCTTGGCGGCGCAGCAACTGGGGTGCAGCAAGGGGCAGTTGTCCAAGCGCATCAGTCAGCTGGAAACGCGGTTTTCCGTGGTGTTGCTGCAGCGCACGACGCGTCGGCTGAGCCTGACAGCGGCGGGGGCGGCGCTGTTACCGCAGGCCCAGGCGCTTGTAGTCCAGGTCGAAAGGGCGCGTCAGGCATTGGCGCGATTGAAGGACGACATGGCCGGTCCCGTGCGTATGACGGTGCCGGTGTCGCTGGGGGAAACGTTCTTTGATGGACTGTTGCTGGAGTTTTCCCAGAAATACCCGGAAGTGCAGATCGAGCTGGAGTTGAACAACAGCTACCGCGATCTCTCCCGCGATGGCTTCGATCTGGCTATTCGCACAGAAGTCGCCAACGACGAGCGACTGGTAGCCAGGCCCTTGCTTGCCTGGCAGGAAATGACCTGTGCCAGTCCGGCGTATCTGGAGCGTTTCGGCGAGCCGCTGACACCGCAGGCACTGGTCGAACACCGTTGCCTGCTCAACAGTCATTACAGCGGTCGCGAAGAATGGCTGTATCACCAGCAGCACGAATTGTTGCGGGTGCGGGTATCGGGGCCGTTCGCCAGCAATCACTACAACCTGTTGAAGAAAGCCGCACTGGCCGGCGCCGGCATCGCACGCTTGCCGTCCTATCTGCTGCAGGCGGAATTGGCTGACGGCCGATTGCGTTGGCTCCTTCGTGATTTTCAGACCCGGCGCATGCCGATGTACCTGGTGCATCCGTATCAGGGCGGGTTACCGAAACGTACCCAAGTGCTGGCGGACTACCTGATCGGCTGGTTCAAGCGCAGCGGCGAGGCGTTGGACCGGCTTCAGCGGTAACGTCGGGCGATCAGATGATCGATCGACAGTTTGCCCGGCCCGGTGGTCATCAGGTACAGCAGAACGGCGGCCCAGGTGCCGTGAGTCGGGTAGGCGTCGGGGTACACGAACAACTCGATGACCAACGTCATGCCCAGCAATGCCAGCGCCGAAAACCGAGTGGCGAAGCCGACGAGGATCAGGATCGGGAAGAAGTGTTCGGCGAACGCTGCCAGGTGAGCGGCAATTTCCGGTGACACCAGCGGCACGTGGTATTCGCTCTGGAACAACGGAATCGTCGAGTCGGCCAGGTGCGGCCAGCCGATCTGGAAGGTGCCGTCGATCAGGTCGATGGCCAGACCCTCGACCTTGGTCTGCCCGGATTTCCAGAACACCGCCGCGATGGAAAAACGTGCGATGAAGGCGATCAGGCTGTGTGGGATTTTTTCCAGCAGTGCAATGGCACGGGCAACGAGGCTGTTCATGGCGAAACCTTTGGGTGGAAATGAGTGAGGGCATGGCGGCTGATCAACAGGGCCAGGGTCTGGCTGAGATCGAAGGCTTC
Organism: Pseudomonas sp. GW822-FHT03F08; assembly: GCF_058801265.1. Lineage (NCBI taxonomy): Bacteria > Pseudomonadati > Pseudomonadota > Gammaproteobacteria > Pseudomonadales > Pseudomonadaceae > Pseudomonas > Pseudomonas sp. GW822-FHT03F08. The sequence continues at coordinate 194,162 of NZ_JBXANC010000007.1, forward strand.
TGCAGATTCCAGCGCCTGAGTGAGTGACAGGCCGGCCTTGAGCTGACGAATGAACTGGCTGGCGCCGTGATCCACGGCGAATACCTCGACCTCCAGGCCGTTGCGCAGGACCAGCGCCTGTTGGGCGTGATTCAGATCGATCCCGGCCAGCGTGTTGTCGTGCTGGTGCGCGGCCCAGATATCCACCACGGCAAAGGCTGAATCGAGCACATGCAGCGAAGGATGCAGACCGATTTGCAGATTGCTCAGAGCCTCTTGATCAGCGAATGCAGCAGCAATCTGTTCCTGGCTCAACGGCGATGCATCGGCGGCGTGATAGGCCAGCGTGCGCAAGCGCTCCAGCCGCGCGACATCGGCGAGGTAAGGAACGCTCGACGCCGGTTCGAATCCGCTGATGAAGTCCGCCAGATCACTGCCGTAGTCGCTCATCAACGGACTGTGTGGTGGATGGTTTTGAATGAAAACTCCGGCCATGGCGCGGAAGAATTCCTCTCCTACCAACTGCATTACCACGGGATAACTGTCGGCCAGTGCATTGCTCAACGAACCCTGCACGTTGTTGCGGTACACCGCGAATCGACTGGCTGGATCGGCCCCATTGGCGCTGCACAAACCGTCGGGGCAGGGCTGGCTAATGTCGAGGAGTGCTGCGCTGAAAGTGGCTTGGATACTCATCGCCGACCTCCTGCGCAACGCAGAAGCTCATCGGCCTGTTGCGCCTCGGCAAACAGCACGTTGAAGGCCGGCAGCTGATTGTCCCGCTCGATCAACGTCGCAACCGGGCCGACGCGTTCCAGCGCTTGCCGGTACAACGACCAGACGGCCTGATCGATTGGTGCGCCGTGATCGTCGATCAGCAAGCGATCACCGAGGCTGTCGGAATCTTCGGCAAAACCCGCGAGATGAATCTCGCCGACGGCGTGCAATGGCAGTGCGTCGAGGTAGGCCAGGGGATCGCGCTGATGGTTGATGCACGAGACATAGACGTTGTTTACGTCCAGCAACAAACCACAGCCGCTGCGCCGGATGACTTCACGGATGAAGTCCGCTTCGTCGATCGTCGAGCGCTGGAATGCCAGATACGTCGCCGGGTTTTCCAGCAGCATCGGGCGCTTGAGAGTGTTCTGCACCTGGTCGATGTGATCGCAGACGCGATTCAGCGTCAGCGTGTCGTAAGCCAGGGGTAATAGATCATTGAGAAACACCGGGCCGTGGCTCGACCAGGCCAGGTGTTCGGAAAAGGATTGGGGTTGATAACGCTCGATCAGCGCCGCCAGGCGTTTGAGGTGTTGAACATCCAGCGGGCCTTCTGCACCGATGGACAGGCCGACGCCATGCAGCGACAGCGGATACGCCTCGCGGATCAAACCCAGAAAGTGATGGAACGGGCCGCCGGCCACCATGTAGTTTTCGGCGTGGACTTCGAAGAAACCGATGTCCGGTAAAGAACCGAGCACTTCACGAAAGTGCCCGGTCTTGAGCCCCAGCCCGGCACGGGGCGGGAGCCCGGGGAGGGCTGCCCGAGTGCGGGTGGAGGCATGGTCGCAGGAAGTGATCATGATCGACACTCGGGCAGCCGCCGGATCAGGACTTGGCCTTGAAGGCTTCCATCTGACCGAAACCGGTCGGCGAGGTTTTGCTTTCGGTGGTGGCGCAGGTGCCTTTCGGAACGAACTTCCAGGAGTTGGCCTGGTAATCCATTTTCGCCGTGCCTGCGCAGGTGGTGCCGGCGCCGGCGGCGCAATCGTTATGACCTTTCATGGCCACGCCGAAGCATTTTTCCATGTTGGTGTTGTCGGCAGCCTGGACGGTCGAAACGGCGGCCATGCTCAGGGCGGAACCGAGGGCCAGAACCAGGGCGGTGGCGGACAGGGTGCGGGTGGTAGCAGTCATGATGTTTCTCCGGTTTCAACTTGGGTTGGAACAAGCGATGTGCGCTTGCTTACCCCACTAGAGAAACGACCTGGCGATGCGTTACAGCGATCGACAAATTTTTTTTGCCGGGCAAAAAAAACGGCCCGAAGGCCGTTTGTTATTGGGCGCAATCTCTCTGCTCTCAAACTGCGGCTTTTGCACAGTTGGGAAATGAGCAGGAGAACGCTTATCTGATTTTTATACACAGAAGATTATCTAGGTTCACCAGTCGGAGTTGATTCTGAATTCCGCGCCTTTAAACGGTGGCTGGTCAACGCCTGATAAATTGCTGGCAGAACCTCTAAGCACTAATGCTCCTGAACTATATTGATCGAGTTGTAGAATGCCCCCGGTTATAGCTCCACCTTTGTCTACCTTGCCCGTCTCGTTCTCGATCACGATGAAATACGCAAAAATGTCATCCTTCCCAAACTCATAAGTCCCTGGACCATTGGTACGGGGGCCGAGCACCATGCTAAATAGAAACGTATGCGTCTGGTTTCGGACAATGGCGGCATGTACATAATCAGACTTGTCAGAACCACGACTTATTCCATGAACGGTTGATTCGATTACCTCATTTGCGTAGTGGAGTTTGCAGTAGTCGTTTGCATTACTCATGTTTGTATCTCCAGGCAGATATCAGGTTTGTTACGCCATGGAATGTTACGAGCCGGCTGGTTTCTGGTGGTACTGTCAGATTTGACAGGTTTTTATAATCGTTGGCGATACTGTCAATAGCAAAAAAAATGCCCGCAACTTTCGATGCGGGCATTTCATTTTTTGCAGCAGATTCCGTGATCAACCGCCGAGATACGCCTCGCGCACTTTCGGATCGGTGAGCAGCGCTTCACCGGTGCCTTGCATCACCACCCGGCCGTTCTCCAGAACGTACGCACGGTCAGCGATTTTCAGCGCCTGGTTGGCGTTCTGTTCGACCAGGAACACCGTCACACCGTCCTTGCGCAGCTGTTCGATGATGTCGAAGATCTGCTGGATGATGATCGGTGCCAGGCCCAGCGACGGTTCGTCGAGCAGCAGCAGTTTCGGCTTGCTCATCAGCGCCCGGCCGATGGCGAGCATTTGCTGTTCGCCGCCGGACATGGTGCCGCCGCGCTGGTTGAAGCGCTCTTTCAGGCGTGGGAAAAGTCCGAGAACCTTGTCCATCTGTTCCTGATAGTCGCCCTTGTCGGTGAAAAATCCGCCCATGGACAGGTTCTCTTCGACGGTCAGTCGGGCAAACACCCGACGGCCTTCCGGCACCACGGCAATGCTCTTGCGCATGATCTGCGACGATTCCTGGCCGACCAGTTCCTCACCCATGTAGCGGATGCTGCCGCTGTGCGCCTGCGGCGAACCGCACAGCGTCATCAGCAGGGTGGACTTGCCGGCACCGTTGGCGCCGATCAGGGTCACGATCTCGCCCTGAAGGACTTCGACGTTGACGCTGTGCAGGGCCTGGATCTTGCCGTAGAAGGTGGAAACGTTTTCGAACTGCAGCATTTACGCTTCCCCCAGGTAGGCTTTGATCACTTCAGGATTGTCGCGGATCTGTTCCGGCGTGCCGTTGGCCAGAGGCGTGCCCTGGTTGATCACGACGATGTGGTCGGAAATGCTCATGACCAGTTTCATGTCGTGTTCGATCAGCAGCACGGTCACGTTGTGCTCTTCACGCAGCACGCTGATCAGCGCCTTGAGGTCTTCGGTTTCCTTCGGGTTCAGGCCGGCGGCCGGTTCGTCGAGCATGAGGATCCGCGGACGGGTCATCATGCAGCGGGCGATTTCCAGACGACGTTGCTGACCGTAGGCCAGGGTGCCGGCCGGACGGTTGGCGAATTCCTTGAGGTTGACCTTGTCCAGCCAGTATTCGGCGTATTCCATGGCCTCGCGCTCGCTTTTGCGAAACGCCGGGGTCTTGAACAGACCGGCCAGGAAGTTGGTGTTCAAGTGACGGTGCTGGGCGATCAACAGGTTCTCGACCGCCGTCATGTCCTTGAACAACCGTACGTTCTGGAAGGTGCGCACTACGCCTTTGAGGGCGATCTTGTGGCCCGGCAGGCCTTCGATCGATTCGCCGTCGAGCACGATGCTGCCGCCGCTCGGCTTGTAGAAACCGGTCAGGCAGTTGAACACGGTGGTCTTGCCCGCGCCGTTCGGCCCGATCAGTGCAACCACCTCTTTTTCCTTCACGGTCAGGGCCACGCCGTTGACCGCCAGCAGGCCGCCGAAGCGCATGCTCAGATTTTCGACTTTCAGGATCTCGCGGCTCATTTGCGCAGCTCCATGTGAGGACGTTGCATGGGCAGCAGACCTTGAGGTCGCCAGATCATCATCAGCACCATCAGGGCGCCGAACATCAGCATGCGGTACTCACTGAACTCACGCATCATTTCCGGCAACAGGATCATCACGACCGCGGCCAGTACGACGCCCAGCTGCGAGCCCATGCCACCCAGCACCACGATGGCGAGAATGGTCGCCGACTCGATGAAGGTGAAGGACTCCGGCGTCACCAGCCCCTGACGGGCAGCGAAGAAACTGCCGGCGAAACCGGCGAAGCAGGCACCCAGGGTAAACGCCGAGAGCTTGATGATCGTCGGATTCAGGCCCAGCGCGCGGCAAGCGATTTCGTCCTCGCGCAACGCTTCCCAGGCACGACCCAGGGGCATGCGCAGCAAGCGGTTGATGACGAACAGCGCGAACAGCGACAACAACACCGCGATCAGGTAAAGGAAGATCACCTTGTTCACCGGGTTGTAGGTCAGGCCGAAATACTCGTGGAAGGTCTGCATCCCTTCTGCGGCCGTCTTGTCGAAGGTCAACCCGAAGAGGGATGGCTTCGGAATGTTGCTGATGCCGTTCGGGCCGCCGGTGATGTCGGTGAGGTTACGCAGGAACAGACGGATGATTTCACCGAAGCCCAGCGTCACGATCGCCAGATAGTCACCGCGCAGACGCAGTACCGGGAAACCGAGCAGGAAGCCGAAGGTGGCCGCCATCAGTCCGGCGATCGGCAGGCAGATCCAGAAGCTCAGACCGTAGTAGTGCGACAGCAGCGCATAACTGTAGGCGCCGACGGCATAAAAGCCGACGTAACCGAGGTCGAGCAGGCCTGCCAGGCCGACCACGATGTTCAGGCCGAGGCCGAGCATCACGTAGATCAGCACCAGCGTGGCGATATCCACCGCGCCGCGAGAGCCGAAGAACGGCCAGACCAGTGCACCGATGATCAACGCAATGATGATCCAGCGCTGGGTGGTCGGCAGGGTCAGGAAGCTACTGGCCTTGGCCGGCATTTTTGGCAGGTTCGGTGAGGATTTCCACGCCGCACCGATCTGCTGGTCGAACAACACTCGCAGGAACATCAGTACCGAGCAGACGGCAATGGTGATCAATGTCGAGGTACTGGTGCCATGCACTTCGAGGTTGATGCCGACGATGGTCAGCTTCAGACCGAGTACCGGGTAGGCCACCGCCCACACCAGCAGGGCGCTGAACAGCGCCTGTTTAAGATTCCTAGTCATACTTTCTCAACCTCCGGACGACCCAACAGGCCGGTTGGCCGGAACAACAGCACCAGAACCAGCAGGCCGAACGCCACGACGTCCTTGTACTGGTCGCCGAAGATATCGGCACCAAAGGCTTCCGCCACACCGAGCACCAGCCCGCCGAGCATGGCGCCGGGGATGCTGCCGATGCCGCCCAGTACCGCCGCGGTGAAGGCCTTGAGGCCGACGAGGAAACCGGCGTTCGGGTTGATCACGCCGTATTGCATGCTCAGCAGCACGGCCGCGATGGCCGCCAGCGCAGCACCGATGACGAAGGTCAGGGCGATGATGTTGTTGGTGTTGATGCCCAGCAGGTTGGCCATCTTGATGTCTTCGGCACAGGCGCGGCAGGCGCGACCCAGGCGAGAGCGGGAGATGAACAGCGTCAGGCCGAGCATGGCGACCAGGGTCACCACGAACACCACGATTTGCATGTAGGAAATCAGCACTTCATGTGCGCCACCTGGCCCGATGGAGAAGTTGCCGGGGATCAGGTTGGGGATGGATTTGTCCTTGGAGTCTTGCGCCAGCAGAACCGTGTTCTGCAGGAAGATCGACATGCCGATGGCGGAAATCAGCGGGATCAGACGGTTGCTGCCGCGCAAGGGGCGGTAGGCGACGCGTTCGATGCTGTAACCGTAGGCACTGGTCACGACGATGGTTGCGAGAAAAGCGGCGGTCATCAACAGTGGAACACTGTCGAGTCCCATCATGGACAGCCCGGCGATGGCGATAAAGGCCACGTAGGAGCCGATCATGTACACCTCGCCGTGGGCGAAGTTGATCATTCCAATGATGCCGTAGACCATCGTATAGCCGATGGCGATCAGGGCATACGTGCTGCCAATGGTCATGCCATTAACCAGCTGTTGGAAGAAGTGATAGATGTCAGGCATTACAGCGCTCCTAAAAACCTGATACGCATTTCACTGGTGGAGTCATTTTCCCGCCCGGCCCCGTGGATCTTTATCCACTTCGAATCCGGGTTTTGCCAGCGAACCGCTGATGACGGTTTTGAGATTTTCAGGTGGGGAGACTGGCGGATCACGCCAGCGCGGCCCAATACATTCGTAAAACAAAGCCCACGGCACGCCGTGGGCTTTATTGGCAGTCAGTCAGGCAGCGCCTTACTGAGGCGAAACTTCGGTTTTAGGTTTGCCGAAGTGCCACTCGTAGACCACGAATTTGAAGTCCTTCAGGTCGCCCTTGGCATCGAAGCTCAGGTCGCCGGTCGGGGTCTTGAAGGTGCCGGCGTGAATGGCAGCCGCCACTTTCGCAGGGTCTTCGGATTTGGCAGCGGCGATACCGCCGGCAATCACTTCAACCGCCGAGTAGGAAGGGAACACGAACGGGCCGCTCGGGTCTTCTTTCTTCGCCTTGAATGCATCAGCCAGAGCAACGTTGGCCGGATCCTGGTCGAAGGACTTCGGCAGGGTCACCAGCAGGCCTTCGGACGCGTCCTTGGCGATCTGCGAGATGGAGTCGTTACCCACGCCTTCCGGACCCATGAACTTGGCTTTCAGGCCTTTTTCCTGGGACTGACGCAGGATCAGGCCCAGCTCTGGGTGGTAGCCGCCGTAGTAGACGAAGTCGACGTTGGCTTGCTTGAGCTTGGAGATCATCGAGGAGAAGTCTTTGTCGCCGGCGTTGACGCCTTCGAACACGGCAACCTTGACGCCTTTGCCTTCCAGGGTTTTCTTCACGGCGGTGGCGATGCCTTCACCGTATTGCTGTTTGTCGTGCAGAACAGCAACGATTTTCGGTTTCACGTGATCGGCAATGTAGTTGCCGGCGGCAGGGCCCTGGGCGCTGTCCAGACCGATGGTGCGGAACACCATTTTGTAACCACGGCTGGTGATGTCCGGGCTGGTGGCAGCCGGGGTGATCATGATCACGCCTTCGTCTTCGTAAACGTCCGAAGCAGGCTGAGTGGAGCTGGAGCACAGGTGACCGACCACGAACTTGACGCCGTCGTTGACGACCTTGTTCGCTACGGCTACCGCTTGTTTCGGATCGCAAGCGTCATCGTATTCAACGGCTTCGAGCTTCTTGCCGTCGACGCCGCCCTTGGCGTTGATCTGTTCGATGGCCATTTTGGCGCCACTGAACTGCATGTCGCCGTACTGGGCTACCGGGCCGGTTTTAGGGCCGGCGATACCGATCTTGATGGTGTCAGCTGCGAACGAATGGCTGGCAACCCCGGCCAGTACCATAGCGGCAAACAGTTTGGAAATCTGCTTAGTAGCCTTAGTCATAGTGCTCCACTCTTACTGTTGTATTTTTTTAGAGTCCTGACGCCGTAGCAGCAGAACCGGGCCAGATATCATCGCGATATCGTCCGGAAATGCCCCCGGCAACTGTACCGGTACAGTGTAGAGCGCCGGTTGTTGGCCTGGGAAGCTGGCGCCCAGGGGCAAATTCTGGAGATGTCGCTTTAATGAAAGAAAAAGACAGAATTGCGGCGGGACGTTCAGAGGGCTTATACCCCAATCATCAGCATTCCCTGGCCTTCCTGCTCTTTTCGTTCGGTACAGCCTTTTGCTACCGGGTTTTTCTGCTGGACCACCGACGTTATCATTCGCGCCGATTTCTTTTCCGGACAGTCCCATGAATCAAGAACCTAGCACCCTCTATGCCAAGCTGCTTGGTGAAACCGCATCTATTACCTGGAAGGAGCTGGAGCGCTTCTACGCCCAGGGTGCCCTATTGTGGGTCGACGCTGACCTGGATTTGATCGCCGTGGCCGAGGCCGTGGCATCGGATCAAGGCGAGAAAGTCGCTGCCTGGCTGGCCGAAGACAAAGTCGCCAAGCTGTCTGAAACGCGGGCGCTGGATATTTTTGAACGTGATCCGCAGATGTGGGCGGTCGTGGTTCGGCCATGGATTCTGGTCCAGGAAAGGGCGTCCGCCTGAGGTGGTGCGCCTTGTTGGTGCGCGCGATCACCGAGGAAAAGTGTGTAGCCGAGTAGCGTGATGGCACGTTGCCGTAGAGAAATGCCACAAGCGGGGGTGGCATAACGGTGACGTAAACGTAACGGGCACAGTTTAGTAAGCAGCCTAACGGCTGCTTAATTGTTTCTGGATGTTGGAAAGGCTGAATAAATCGGGGAATTCGAGGACTCCATCGCGAGCCAGCTCGCGATGGAGTCGCCTCGGTCTTCGATCAGACCGAGTAAGTCTTGCCAGTATGGTTATTCAGCGAGATGACCTTGGTCTTGCCGATCCGGTGACGGTAGATCTCGCGCAGGTACTTGATCGACTTCTTCACGCAATCGCGCGACAGGCGGATGTCGTTGATCGAGACAAACTTCTCTTTGTCGTTGATCAGCTCGCGGTACTTCTTCTCGTACATCGGCTTGATCGCGTACCAGTTGGTATCGAGGATCTTCGCCGGGTTCTCGAATTCGTTGAGCAATTCGTCGATACGGTCTTCGTCGAATTCTTCATTGATGATGAAGTCGAGGATCGAGTTGTCCAGGGTCTCGTCGAAACGGTACGGGTTCTTCGCGAAGCAACGCTTGATGAACGCCACGATCAGGGTCAGGAAGTCGTCCGACAGGCACGGGCTCTTGGCGATCAGGGTGGTCAGCGACAGGTTCGCCGAGGCGCCGATCACCAGTGCGTAACGCTTGAGCGTGGTGTTGGGGAACAGGCTGTTGAGGTGGGTCTTCAACCGGTTCAGGTCCATGTACGACAGTTTGTAGTCTTTCGGCAGCGAAACGATCGAGACCACCGACGAGCAGTTCTTGAAGAAGTGCAGGTCATGCAGCGCAGCGGCGTCGTAGCCGGAGTTCTTGTATTGCTCGAGCGAGGCGCGATAACGCTTGGATTCGATCGGCAGCAGGCTGATGCCTTCGATGGCCTGGGTGACCTTGTTGAAGTGCGGCAGGTCGATCGAACGGAAGAACAGGTCGTCGATGTTCAGGCGCTGTGGCTCTTTGTCGAACACCTTGAACTTGTCGCTGCTCGGCGGCGGCGTTTCCGGCACCACGGATTCTGCGTAGGCAATCGCCACCGGGCCGGCCAGACTCATGAACAGGTCGTTGGCGTCCAGGCGAATGGTCTCGCCGATGTCGATACCGGCACGACGGAAATAGTTCTGGTCGTAGTCGGTCGTGACCGCCTGCGCCGTCAGAATGTTGAAGATCTGCTGCGAGATGTACTGGTTGGCGTGCTTCTCCATCGCATTGACATCAATGTTCTGGATGTTGCCGTCATCGCTTTCTTCGGCGTAACGCATGATGTCGTTGGAGATCAGCATCATCGCGTTCCATGGGCGGATACGGCCCATGACGCTGGCTTCGCTGCTGTCTTCGTTGGCGAAGTTGTACGAGAAATCCCATTCTTCCGAGAGGTATTTGCACAGCAGGCGACCGGCGTTGATGTGCAGCGCCTCGGACATTTCGCTGCGGTGGTCGGAAATGTTCGGCAGCACGCAGATGCCGCTGGTGAAGATCGGCTCGAACACGAACGAATGACCGCTCTTGCCGTCATGTTCGTCCATCGGCTTGGTGTCGAACGTCTTGTTCATGTACGAGTGTTGCTGGGCCAGGCCGAATTCCGAGGCCATGCCCGAACCGGTACCGCCGCCGGCACTGAAGATCGAGAAATACAGGCGCGACTGGTTGGCCTTGATGCCGCAGCTGTCGATCAGGTACGAGTGGATCATTTTCCAGTCAGGGCTGGAGAAGCGCTGGGTGTCCTTGTTCAGGATGATCTTCGCCAGGTACTGGCCGAGGATTGGCGCGTTACCGGCGCCGCCGGCGTGGACTTCGGACAAGTCCATGATCTTCATTTTGCTGTAGTCGCGCAGGAAGCCGCTCTTTTCGCCCTTGCGCGAGAAACGGATGCGTCCGGCAATGTCTTTGTCCAGGTCGCCGAGCATCACCAGCGGCTCGACCAGGAACACCGGTTTGGTCGACTTGTTCGGGCCGATCCGCAGGTTCTGCTTGATCCACTGGGCCGGGCTGTAGCCTTTGTCGGTCGCCAGACGCCGGTCAGCCGCGCGATCTTCGTTGTTGAATTCGTTGAGGTAGAACTTGCGTGCGTTGTACACCAGCTCCGCCACGTCGAGGGCGATGTTGGAGCCGCAGCGACCGAGGCCGATCAGGCACACCGACGGGAATTCCTGATCGTTGTGCTGCTCGTTGTCGCCTTCCAGGTGCGGCGGGCGCGGGAACACCAGGTCACGCAGGCCATCGAGGTTGTCGAGGATGCGGTCGGTGTTGGTTTCGGTGAAATACAGGTATTGCTGGGTGCCCAACGGGCGCGAAGGAGGCAATGGCTTCATCGGGGCAGGGCTGTTCGCTGCTGGGCTCAGGGTCAGATCGGATACCGCAGTGGCCGGATTGTTTTTAGAAGTCATTGTGCGCCATATACCTGGACTGGTTGGTTCGGCGACCGGTGTCGTCGAGCCTCACGGAATGGGAATCTCGCGTCTTTTTACTGCGCGTATTTGGCCCGTGCGTCAGGGTTCTGGCCTGAGTGCCGCGCGGGGGAATCCTTTCCTGATTGATGATGGATCGGCCATTATTCGGCGATCTTTAATCAAAAGGAGGCTAAATGATGTCAACGCTACCTTCGTTGGGGTTTGCCGGAATCGGTCTGATGGGCCTGCCGATGTGCCGGCGTCTGCTGGCAGCGGGTTATCCGCTGACCGTGTGGAACCGCAATCCGGACAAATGCGCGCCGCTGGTCGAGGCCGGTGCCCGGCAGGTGGCGACGCCCGCCGAGCTGTGTCGGCACGCCGATGTGGTGATGCTGTGCCTGGCTGACACGGCGGTGGTGCGTGAGGTGGTGTTTGGCCCGGTCGGTGTCGCCGAAGGGGCGAAGCGCGGTCAGTTGCTGGTGGATTTTTCCAGCCTGGAACCGACGGCGACTCGCGAGATGGCGGCTGAGTTGGCCGACAGGACTGGCATGACGTGGCTCGATTCACCGGTGTCCGGCGGCGTGGTCGGGGCCGAGGCTGGCAGTCTGGCAATCATGGTGGGCGGTGATGCCGCGGATCTTGAACGTGTACGCCCGGTGTTGCTCGCCCTCGGTCAGCGCGTCACGTACATGGGCGGCGTCGGCGCCGGCCAGGTGACCAAGGCCTGCAACCAGATGATCGTCGCGTGCAATGCGCTGGTGATTGCCGAAGTGGTCGCGCTGGCCGAGCAGTCCGGGGTCGACGCCAGTCTGATCGCCGAGGCACTGGCCGGTGGTTTCGCCGATTCGAAGCCGCTGCAGATCCTCGCCCCGCAAATGGCCGAAAGCCGTTTCGAACCGGTGAAATGGCACGTGCGTACGCTGCTCAAGGATCTCGACACGGCGGTGAAGTTTTCTCGCGAAGTGGGCTCGGCCACGCCGATCAGCGGATTGGCCGCACAACTGATGCGCCTGCATGGGGCGCAGGGCTTTTTGGCGAAAGATCCATCAACACTGGTGAAAATGTACCGCGAGCCAGCGTCAGCGGATTGACCGCGTGGGAGTGTTTGCGCTGATTGATCTCTTCCAGGACCGGGCGCAGTTCGTCCAGCGGCACCGGACGGCTGAGCAGGTAGCCCTGAATGAAGTCGCAGCCCGAACGTTCGAGGAATTCGTATTGCTCCAGGCTTTCCACGCCTTCGGTGACCACCTGCAAGTGCAGGGTGTGGGCCATGACGATGATCGCCTGGACGATTTCCATGTCGGCGGTGGCTTTGGGAATATCGAGGATAAATGAGCGGTCGACTTTCAGTGTGTTGAGCGGCAGTCGCTTGAGGTAGGCCAGCGACGAATAACCGGTGCCGAAATCATCGATCGACAACGACACGCCCAGGGCGCGGATCTGCCGCAACAGCACCAGCGTGTTGGCGATGTTGCCCATCAGGGCGTTCTCGGTCACCTCCAGCTCCAGCCGTTCGGGGGAAACGCCGGCGCTGCGCAAGGCGTGTTCGATTTCATTGGCCAGTTCTTCCCGGGCCAGATTCAGCGGTGAGCAGTTCCAGGCGATCTTCAGGTCATCACAGCCATGGCGCGACAATTCGCCAAGGTCTTCACAGGCCTTGCGCAACACCCAGTTGTCCAGTTCGGCGATCAGGCCATTGTTTTCGGCGATGGCGATAAAGCGATCCGGGGTCAGCAGGCCGTGCACCGGGTGCTGCCAGCGAATCAGCGCTTCAAGCTTGGTGACCTTGCCGGTCTTCAGTTCGAAGATCGGCTGGTAATACAGCATCAGCCCGTTCTCTTCGCGCAGGGCAAGACGCAGTTCTTCTTCCAGTTGCAGCTCCAGGCTTGCGCGGTTTTTCAGGTTGGAATCGAAAAAGTGCACGCCGTTGCGTCCAGCACCTTTGGATTGATACAGCGCCAGGTCCGCGTGCTTGAGCAGTTCATCACAGGTGGTGCCGTCTTCGGGAAACAGGCTGATGCCGATGCTGGTGGTCATCACCATGCGCCGGCCGGCCAGTTCGATCGGCTCCTTCATCTTGAGCATGATGCGCTGGGCCAGGTTGCGGGCTTCTTCTCGGTCGCGCAGGCCGATCAGGATGCAGAATTCGTCGCCGCCGAAACGGGCGACCACGTCTTCATGACCGCGCACCGAACCTTTGATGTGTTGGGCGATGACTTTGAGCAGTTCGTCGCCGGCATCATGGCCGAGGCTGTCGTTGATGCGTTTGAAGTGATCGATGTCGAGAAACATCACCGCGAGCATGCCGCCCTCGGTGGATTTCTGGCTGAGCTTTTCAGCGAAGAGCTGGTTGAAACCGCGACGGTTGATCAGGTTGGTCAGGGCGTCGTAATTGGCCGCCTGCTGCAGCGACATCCGCGCCTGATCGAGCTGGCTGAGCAACATGTTGACCCGGCGCAGGTCCTGTTCCTTGTTCTGCAGTTTCTTGTCGGCCAGTGCGGCGCTGATGGCGCTGCCGAGGATCAGCAGGGTGATAAAGGCGACGGTGAGCCCCAGTTGCAGATGGCTGGAGTCGACCTTCAGTGTGGGAATGCTCCCCTCCGGGAGGACCAGATGCAAGGCCGCCATGCCGGTAAAGTGCATGCTGATGATGCCGGCCCCGAGAATCAGTGTGGCCACGTATTTGAGCATCTGGTTGTGCAGGCCGCTGCCTTCACGCAAATTCCCGGCCACCCACAGGGCGGCGAAACTGGCACCGATTGCAATCAGGATCGACAGTCCGAACAGGGTCGGGTCGTAGTAGGCCGTGGCCGCCGATTGCATGGCGGCCATGCCGACGTAGTGCATGCCGGCGATGCCCAAGCCGATGACGATGGCGGTCTTGAGGTATTGCAGCAGACTGGGCTGTGGCTCGCTCAGCGTGTGCATGGCCAGCCAGGAGGCCAGCACGGCGATCAGCAGGGAAAACAGGGTGATGGACTGATCGTACTGGATGTCGATCGGCGTCTGGAACGCCAGCATGCTGATGAAATGCATGGCCCAGATGCCACCGGCCAGGCAGGTGGCCCCGATCCAGCGCCAGATCCTGCGTGATCCGGGATCTTCGGCATGGCCGACGCGTTCCGCCATGTCGAGGGTAGCGAAGCTTGCGGCGCAGGCCACCAGATAGGCGATCAGCACCAGCAAGGGATTGTGTGTGCAATTGAGAATGACCTGCCCGCTCTCCGGCAGCTCGGCAACAAACTGCAAACCAAGCCACTCCATAGCATGCCCCGTCTCTGAGTGCTTCCTTACTGCGTCATCAACGCAGGCGAATGAATGCAGTATAGAGGCCGATTTCGGGGCGCAAGCGGTGGTGGCACATTGGCTCTAATGATTTTGGCATGAGCGTCATAGCGATTGGCGCTAAGCCTCGTACGCTCGGTAGCTCAGGCGACTTCGTTCCAGTGCGGTTGCAATGGCGGCAGGCCAAAACGGGCACGCGCCTTGTCGCAGTCGGTGTTCTGCTCGCCGTTTTCCCACGACGCCTCGAACTCGCGGCAGGGGCTGGAACGCTTGTCGTAGATCGTGCAGGCCACCGATTTTCCGACTTCGCCTTCCAGCGCGGTGCAGCGCGGCGCTTTGCGGTCGGTACCGATCATCGCGACCCGGCTGGGCGTGATTTGGGTGACCAGTTCGTCGGGTACGGTCCCGCCGGAGGATGCGCATTCCCCCCAGAAAAATGAAACACGAAAATGGGAACAGCAGGCACCGCAACTCAGACACGGACTGACTTCGGACATTAGGGGGGCATCAAAGGGATTGATCGGCAGGATCCGGACGGATCCGGCGGCCATTCTAGGCTTTGCCACGGCGTTGGGAAGGGGGGCGTGAAAGTATTTTTTCATTGCCGGATTTTTCCGCAAAACCCCCGGTTTTCGGGGGATTCGAAGCATTTCAAGGGCTTACGTTTCGTTACACGGCCATGGCCCGTCATCAGGCTGACGAATGATCACAGACAGTCCCGACGAGCGTGACTAGATTGCAGGTTCCGGGCTCGGATGCGTCGGCAGTGAAGCCCTATAACAATAAAAGAGACGGACCCATGCAGAACTCGACCCAAGCGGCGAATGCCTGGCGCATTCTGTTCCTGCTGTTCCTCGCCAACCTGTTCAATTTCTTCGATCGCACCATCCCCGCGATCATCATCGAGCCGATCCGCATGGAATGGCACCTCAGCGACTTTCAGCTGGGGATCGTCGGCACCGCGTTCACTATCGTCTATGCCATTGCCGGCCTGCCGCTGGGGCGCATGGCCGACACCGGCTCGCGCAGCAAGCTGATGGGCTGGGGGCTGGCGACCTGGAGCGCGTTGACGGCGGTCAACGGCCTGGTCGGCAGTTTCTGGAGTTTCCTGCTGGTGCGCATGGGCATCGGCATCGGTGAGGCCAGTTACGCGCCCGCCGCCAACTCGCTGATCGGCGACCTGTTCCCGGCGCACCGTCGCGCGCGGGCCATGGGCATCTTCATGCTGGGCTTGCCGTTGGGGCTGCTGCTGGCGTTTTTCACCATCGGCGCGATGGTCAAGGCGTTCGACAGCTGGCGTGCGCCGTTCTTTATTGCTGCCGTGCCGGGGTTGCTGCTGGCGGTGTTCATGTTTTTCATCAAGGAACCCAAGCGCGGCGCGGCGGAGACCGTGCAAGTGTCGCAGGAGAAAGTCGACAAGCCGGTCCGCCGGATTCTCGCGGTGCCGACTTTTCTGTGGCTGGTGATGGCCGGGTTGTGCTTCAACTTCGCCACCTATGCTTGTAACTCGTTTTTGGTGCCGATGCTCCAGCGCTATTTTCTGATGCCGTTGCAGGAAGCGGCAGTGGCCACGGGGCTGATCGTCGGCGTGACCGGACTGATCGGTCTGACGCTCGGCGGCTGGATCGCCGACAAGATCCATCAGCGCGTGGCTAACGGGCGGCTGCTGTTTGCGGCGTTCAGCCTGAACATTTCCACCGTGTGCACCGCTTGGGCACTGCACGCCGGGCGGATCGAGATCGGTGTGTTTGTCGCGCTGTTCAGTGTCGGCTGGCTGTTTGCCTATAACTTCTACACCTGCGTCTACACGGCGATTCAGGACGTGGTCGAACCGCGCCTGCGGGCCACGGCGATGGCGCTGTTCTTTGCCGGGTTGTATTTGCTGGGCGGTGGTCTGGGGCCGGTGGTGGTCGGTGGTTTGTCCGATCACTTCGCCAAGTCGGCCATGATTTCGGCGGGCGCCGAGCAGATGACCGAGGCGTTCAAGGCGGTCGGCCTGCATGACGCGATGTACCTGATCCCGGTGGCACTGTTCCTGACCATGGTGTTTCTGTTTCTGGCGGCGCGGTGTTTTGTGCGGGATGCGAAGCGGATGAAGGAGGGCTTGGTGGCGGTGGTTGAGTCTGAGGGCGCTGTGGTGACTGCGTAATCGCCGCAATTTTCAGACAAACAAAAAGGCCCGCATCGCTGCGGGCCTTTTCATGTGTGGCGGAGGAGCAGGGCGGTTTAACCCGCTACCAGCACCCGGATCGCTTCCAGTCGCAGCGCCGCCTTGTCGAGCATGGCCAGGCCTTGCTCGCGCTGTTTGCGCAGGGCAACCAGTTCGCTGTCGCGCACGGTCGGGTTGACCGCTTGCAACGCGGTCAGGCGTGCCAGTTCTTCGTCGGTGTCGGCCGCCAGACGACGGCGGGCCTCGGCCACGCGCTCGGCGTGACGCGGGGTGATCTTTTCTTCACCGGCGTTGATCCGTGGCGTCAGCTGATCGCGCTGGGCCTGGATGAACTTGTTGGCGCTGGCGCGTGGCACGCTTTCCAGTTGATCGTTCAGGGTTTCGAACGCCACACGGGCCGACAGGTCGTTGCCATTGGCATCGAGCAGGCAGCGCAGGGCGGCCGGTGGCAGGTAGCGGCCCAGTTGCAGGGCGCGCGGAGCCACCACTTCGCTGACGTACAGCAGTTCCAGCAGGACAGTGCCCGGCTTGAGTGCCTTGTTCTTGATCAGCGCGACGGCGGTGTTGCCCATCGAACCGGACAGCACCAGATCCATGCCGCCCTGCACCATTGGGTGTTCCCAGGTGATGAACTGCATGTCTTCACGCGACAGCGCCTGGTTGCGGTCGTAGGTGATGGTCACGCCTTCGTCGTCGCCCAGCGGGAAGCTGGCATCGAGCATCTTCTCGCTCGGCTTGAGGATCAGGGCGTTTTCCGAATGATCTTCGCTGTCGATGCCGAACGCGTCGAACAGGGTTTCCATGTAGATCGGCAGGGCGAACTGATCGTCTTGCTCGAGGATGTCCTCGACCAGCGCTTCACCTTCGCCGGCACCGCCGGAGTTCAACTCCAGCAGACGGTCGCGACCGGTGTGCAGCTCGGCTTCCAGACGCTCACGCTCGGTGCGTGCTTCGTCGATCAGCGTCTGCCACTCGCCATCGTCAGCCTCTTCCAGCAGCGGCAGCAGGCGCGGGCCGAACTGATGCTGCAAGGCGTTGCCGGTCGGGCAGGTGTTGAGGAACGCGTTCAGTGCTTCGTGATACCACTGGAACAGACGCTCTTGCGGGCTGGTTTCCAGGTACGGCACGTGCAGTTCGATGATGTGTTTCTGGCCGATCCGGTCCAGACGACCAATGCGTTGTTCCAGCAGGTCCGGGTGCGACGGCAGATCGAACAGCACCAGGTGGTGGGCGAACTGGAAGTTGCGACCTTCACTGCCGATTTCCGAGCAGATCAGCACCTGTGCGCCAAACTCTTCGTCGGCGAAGTAGGCGGCGGCGCGGTCACGCTCAAGGATGTTCATGCCTTCATGGAACACCGTGGCCGGGATGCCGGAACGTACGCGCAGGGCGTCTTCCAGGTCCATCGCGGTTTCGGCGTGGGCGCAGATCACCAGCACCTTGGTGCGCTTGAGCATTTTCAGCTGATCGATCAGCCACTCGACGCGCGGGTCGAATTTCCACCAGCGTTCTTCTTCGCTGGCATCCGGCTGGGCCTGGAAGCTGACTTCCGGGTACAGCTCGGCGTGATCGCCCAGTGGCAGTTCGAGGTATTCGTCCGGGCATGGCAGCGGGTACGGGTGCAGTTTGCGCTCCGGGAAACCCTGCACGGCGGCGCGGGTGTTACGAAACAGCACGCGGCCGGTGCCGTGACGGTCGAGCAGTTCACGCACGAGGCGGGCGCTGGCTTCGGTGTCGCCATCGTTGACGGCGGTCAACAGGGCTTCACCTTCGTTGCCGAGGAAACCGTGGATGGTCTTGTGTGCGGCAGGCGACAGGCGCCCCTTGTCCAGAAGCTCCTGAACGGCTTCGGCCACCGGGCGATAGTTCTCGCTTTCGGCGCGGAAGGCTGCCAGGTCATGGAAACGGTTCGGGTCGAGCAGGCGCAGACGGGCGAAGTGGCTGTCCTGGCCGAGTTGTTCCGGGGTGGCGGTGAGCAGCAGCACGCCGGGAATGACTTCAGCCAGTTGTTCGACCAGCGAGTATTCCGGGCTGACTTTTTCTTCGTGCCAGACCAGGTGGTGTGCTTCGTCGACGACCAGCAGATCCCAGCCGGCAGCGAACAGGGCGTCCTGGGCCTTTTCGTCGTCGACCAGCCACTCCAGCGCCACGAGGGCAAGCTGGGTGTCTTCGAACGGGTTGACGGCATCGCTTTCGATGAAGCGTTCTTCGTCGAACAGCGCGACCTCAAGGTTGAAGCGGCGGCGCATTTCCACCAGCCACTGGTGCTGGAGGTTTTCCGGCACCAGGATCAGCACGCGACTGGCGCGACCCGACAGCAGTTGGCGATGGATCACCAGACCGGCTTCGATGGTCTTGCCCAGACCCACTTCGTCCGCCAGCAGTACCCGTGGCGCGATGCGGTCGGCGACTTCACGGGCAATGTGCAACTGGTGAGCGATTGGCTGTGCACGCACGCCACCCAGGCCCCACAGCGCAGACTGCAACTGGCGGCTGGTGTGTTCCAGGGTGTGGTAGCGCAGGGAGAACCACGACAGCGGGTCGATCTGGCCGGCGAACAGACGGTCGCTGGCCAGACGGAACTGAATGAAGTTCGACAGCTGGGTTTCCGGCAGGGTGACGGCTTCGTTCTCGGCGTTCAGACCGTGATAGACGAGCAGGCCATCGGCATCCTCGACTTCGCGCACGGTCATCTTCCAGCCTTCGAAGTGGGTAATGGAATCGCCCGGCGAGAATCGCACGCGGGTCAGGGGCGCATTCCTTAGCGCGTACTGGCGGGTTTCGCCAGTGGCCGGGTAAAGCACGGTCAACAAGCGGCCGTCCTGTGCCAGAACGGTGCCTAAACCAAGCTCTGCTTCGCTGTCACTGATCCAGCGTTGCCCCGGTTGATACTGCTGCGCCATGCTGCCTGACTCCCACCTTGAAAAAGCGGGCTATCTTAACGGAATGAGGCCCTGAGGCCAAAGGATTAGGCGTCGCGTGCGGCTATTAAATGCCGACGGCCAACTGAAGGAAGATTAGGTCATGCGTCGGTTTTACGAGCGATTGCGGCACAACCGAGTGCCGATCCGGTCACAAGTTTGCGACCGATGGCTCAAGGCGCCGATGCCGCAGCCGATAGCCTGCTGACAGGAGACCCTTCATATGCTGCCACCGATGCTCCCCTTGAGCGCCGTGCCGATCACTTCCCAGCAGGACCCGATCCGCCAGCGGCCGGACATTCCTCCGGTGGTGCCGGTGCAGGAAAGCTCCAACGAAAGCACAATCGACCTGCAAAAGCGCGATCCGGAAGAAGACGGTTATCTGCTGCGCGAAGAGCAGCGCCGCCAGCAGGAGCGTGATCGTCGTCGCCGTGAAGCCGACGACGACCCCGAAGCGCACCTCGCCGTACCGGGCACCGAACTCAATGCCGACAACACCGTGCCGGTAGTGCCGCTGATGGAAGACCAGCCGCGTCAGGGCTTGTGGGTCGACATCGAGATCTGAGGCTGCGCGGCCAGTTCAGCCAGATTCGTCAGCAATATTTCGATTTCTTCTGCGGTATTCAGATAACTTACCGACACCCTCGCAATCGAGTTCAGCCCGCGCGCCTGCATGTCCAGCGGCGTGTAGGCCACGCCATTGGCGCCGATATTGATTCGCCGTTCGGCCAGCGCCTGCTTCAGCGCCACGCAATCCCAGCCTTCCAGCGTGAAGGCGATCAGTCCGGATTGTTCGTTGGCGGACCCCAGATCTAGCGGTGTCAGCCCGGGAATCTCCTTCATACGCCGGCGCAGTGGTTGGCTCAGCTCAACGATCCGCTTTCGGATTGCCGTTGCTCCGATGCGCTCATGTTCCTCCAGCGCATTGGCCAATCCGGCGAGTAGCGCCAATGACACTTCACTGGTTTCAAAGCGGCGGGCGTCGTCGCGCAAGGTAAAGCGCTGGCCATCCCACGGTGCCGAGAGTACGTCGCGCTGCACGGGCAACAGTCGTTGCAGGAATTCTGGCCGGATGTACATCAACGCCGTACCGCGCGGCCCGCGCAGGAACTTGCGCCCCGCACCCTTGAGCATGTCGCACTGCAAGGCCTGGACGTCACAGGGCAATTGCCCCAGCGCCTGGCTGGCGTCGATGAAATAGGGGATGCCGTGACGTCGGGCTATCGCTCCGATCTGCGTCGCCGGGTTGATCAGGCCACCATTGGCCGGTAGCCAGGTCAGGGCGATCAGGCGCACATGGCGGTCAATCATTTGCGCCAGAGCTTGTGGATCGACGGCGCCACGGGCATCGCAAGGGATCACTTCCAGTCGCGCACCGGCCTTCACCGCTTCGGCCATGCAGGCCAGGTTGCCGGCCCATTCATGGCGACCGACCAGAATCCGCTCGCCCGAGTGCCACGGCCCCAGTGCATTGAATGCCTGACTCCAGGCCGCCGAGCCGCTGCTGGCAAAGGCGATGTCTTCGGGTTGGGCGTTGAGCAGGGCGGCTGCGGCACTGCGCGCGCGTTCCTGCACTTGTATGTCCGCCGTCTCCATCGGCCCGCCGAGCGCTTCGCGTTGCAGTTGCCCGATCACCGCGTCGAGGGTCGCCTGACTCGGCAGTGAGGCCCCGGCGTGATTGAAATGGATCACCTGCGCGCAGCCGGGCGTGGCGTCGCGCAGGCGCAGGACTTCGTCGACGTTCACGGCTTGAGCTCGAAGATCGCGTCGACTTCCACCGCCACGCCGGCCGGCAGGCTCGACACCCCGACGGCGGTGCGCACATGGCGGCCCTTGTCGCCGAGGACGTTGACCAGCAGGTTCGAGGCGCCGTTGGCGATCACGCCTTGGCGCGGGAAGTCCGGGGTGCTGGCGATAAACGCGCCGAGCCGGATGATCCGCACCAGTTTTGACAGGTCATCGCCCAAGGCATCGCTCAGCTGAGCCAGCAGGCCTAATGCGGCAAGTTCGGCGGCGTTGACCCCTTCTTCGTCGGAGATCGCTTCGCCGAGGCGCCCGAGAAACGCAGGTTTGCCATCGAGCATGGGAATCTGCCCGGCGATGTACAACTGATTCTGACTGATCACGTGGCTGACGTAGTTGGCCACCGGCTGGCTTGGTGCAGGCAGTTGCAGGCCGAGTTGCTGGACGCGTTGTTTGATTGAGTCGGTCATGTGGAGTCCTCCTGAATGAGGACTCCAGCATGTTGGTGCAGGAGGGTGGGCGACAAACGGATAGATTTGATTCGACGTATCCAAAAAACTCATGCGTCGACGATTTGCTCCAGCCATTGGCTGAACGCCTGTGCCGCCGGGCTTGGCGGGCGCTCCGGAGTGACCAGCCAATAGCCGATTTCGCCGGACATTGGCGGAGTGTCGAAGGCTGGCACCAGTGCGCCTTCCTTGAGTCGACGATCAATCAGGCATTGGCGACCCATGGCGATGCCCTGGCCGGCCACCGCCGCTTCTACCACGATGTTGTAGTCGTGGAGCATGACGCTGGGCACTTGCGCCAGGACGATACCGCTGTGTTGCTGCCAGTCGATCCATTCGAACGGCTGGTGCGACTTGGCCATCAGCAGCGGGCCGTTTTGCACGCCGCGGGTCTTGAAGGCCGGGCTGCACACCGGCGTCAGGGTTTCCGTCATGAACCGGCGTGCCTGGACTTTCGGCCAGCCGCCCTTGCCGTAGCGGATTGCCAGGTCCACCTCGCCGCCGTCGACATCGGCCAGTTGCACGGCGGGCAGCAGTTCGACGTGGATGTTCGGGTATTTGGCGTTGAAGTCCGCCAGGCGCGGCGCCAGCCACAAGGTGGCGAAGGAAGCCAGTAGGCCGATGCGCAGGGTGGCGGGGCGCTCGCCGCGCAAGTCGTGGGTGGCGGAGGCAATCGCGGCGAGGGCGGGCTCGATCTGTCGATAGTATTGTTCGCCGGCCGGCGTCAGGTCGATCGCGCGGGTGCGGCGCACGAACAGCGGCTGATCGAGGAACTCCTCGAGTTTGTGCACCTGATGGCTGATCGCACTTTGCGTCACCGACAGTTCGTCGGCAGCCTTGATGAAGCTCAAGTGACGGGCCACGGCCTCGAAGGCGCGCAGGGCCATCAGCGGCGGCAGATCCTGATGCAAGGGCACGGCAGACATCCTCGGAACAGTGCAAAGCGCAGAGTGTGCGGGCAAAAGCGCTGGCCGGTACACGATTTGTTGTATAGCGCCTGCGCCGATGGCTGGTCAGCGCCGGCGCGAGGCCGCATTATTGGCGCAGTCCTGTCGGTGATCCGGCAGTTGTGATTCAGTCCAAGCGATGCACCGAACGCCATGAGCCAAGACGACAAACTGATCGACCTCAGCACCGAACGCGCCAAGCGGGTTCATGACCTCAACGAGAAGCGCCTGAATGAAGTGCGACAGGCGTTCGAGCAGGCCATGCCGTTGGGCAAACCGAAGAAAAAGTCGAAAAACAAACCGAAAAAGCGTTGATCTCCCCTGCATCCGTTGATGCAGGTCAGTTATTCCCCCTCCTTTCTCCCGCGTGTTGACCGGCATTGATCCCGGTCAATTCCTGCGCCTGCCTGATTGGTTAACTTAGTTCCATCGCAGCAGAGCAGGGGCCAGGAGGCCAGTCATGTTTTTCGATAACGTGGTGTTTGCCGGGGTCCTGACCGTGGGCCTGATGGTTCTGTTTTTTGCAGGGTTTGGATTTTTTATCTGGAAAGATGCGAATAAGCGCAAGAAGTAAGATTGGGTCTTTCTGGATTTGATGAGCACGCAAGGCATTTTGGGGCGACTTCGGTTGCCCCTTTTTTTTTGTCTTCTTGGCGGCCTCTGGGCCGACCATGTTGTGGGTGTTTTTTGTGAATATCCGTTTCTGCGGGTGTTGCCGCTGGCGGTTTCGCCCTTACGGCGAGTCACTTTGGCAAACGCCCCAAAGTAACCAAAACGCTGGGCCCCGGCGTTCGGCACCTCGCTGAGGCTCGGCGTTCCTTCGCTCCGGGATTCATCCGGGGGCATCGCCTCCGGTTTGCTTCGCTGCACCTCCTCTCGATGTGTTCGACTCCGTCGAACGGCGCTACGCGCCCACCCCCGGATAAATCCCTCCACTCAGCCTGCCGAAGGGGCCGGCACGTCAAAAGCTTTACTCGAGCTAACGCTCATCGTGTTGAGTGGTGGAAGCAAAGGCAAGCGCGGGATGCTGATCGTTCCCACGCTCTGCGTGGGAGTGCAGCCCGGGACGCTCCGTGTCCCATTTCTGAAGCCAACAAAAAAGGCGTGATCCTCTCGAATCACGCCTTTTTCATTACCACGATCTATCAGCTACCCAGCGCCTTCGACGCCAGCCAGAACAAACCAGCCGACAGGGCCACGGTGGCCGGCAGGGTCAGGACCCAGGCCAGCAGGATGGTTTTCACCGTGCCGCCTTGCAGGCCGCTTTTGTTGGCGACCATGGTGCCGGCCACGCCCGAGGAGAGGACGTGGGTGGTGGACACCGGCAGGCTGAAGATGTTGGCCAGGCCGATCAGGCTGGCGGTGGTGATCTGGGCCGACATGCCTTGCGAGTAGGTCATGCCTTGCTTGCCGATCTTCTCGCCGATGGTCAGTACCACACGTTTCCAGCCAACCATGGTGCCCAGGCCCAGGGCCAGGGCGACCGCCAGAATCACCCAGAACGGGGCGTATTCGGTGGTGGTGGTCAGGTCTTTGCGCAGTTTATCCAGGTCGGCTTTTTCACGAGCGGCGAGGCCTGGCAGTTTGCTGACTTTCTTCGCGGTGTCGTCCAGACAGAGCAGGTAGCGACGCACTTCGATGCGGCTTTCCGACGACAGCGAGTGGTAGTCCGCCACACCTTTGAGGGTATCGAGCAGGGCGTTGATGGTCGGTTCGGTCTGTTGCGGGTTGCAACGGAATTTCTCCGGCAGGTCGCCTTCCACGCTTTTGCCCAGCGCCAGGAACTCGCCCAGGGTATCGGCGTTGCGCTTGTAGAACTGGCTCAGGTGCAGGGTCGCATCGCGAGTACGTTCGATCTGGTAAGTGGTGCTGTTCAGGTCGAGTACGAACTGCGCAGGCACGATACCGATCAGTACCAGCATGATCAGGCCGATGCCTTTCTGGCCGTCGTTGGAGCCGTGCACGAAGCTCACGGCCATGGCCGAGATCACCAGGACCAGACGGTTCCAGAACGGTGGGTGCTTCTTGTCGTCGATCTTGCGGCGCTGTTCAGGCGTCTTGTGCATTTTCGACAGCGGGCGCCACCATTTCAGGCCGATCAGGATCAGCGCGGCGATCAGGAAACCGGCCATCGGCGAGAACACCAGCGAAGCGCCGATGTCGATCGCTTTCTGCCAGTTGACGCCGTCGGCCAGTGGAATCTCGTTGATCAGGGCGTTGGCCAGGCCGACACCGAGGATCGAACCGATCAGGGTGTGGGAACTGGAGGCCGGGATACCGAAGTACCAGGTGCCCAGGTTCCAGGCGATGGCGGCGGCGAGCAGCGAGAACACCATTGCCAGACCATGGCCGGTGTTCACATTGATCAGCAGTTCTACCGGCAGCAAGTGGACGATGGCATACGCCACGCCGACACCGCCCAGCAATACGCCGAGGAAGTTGAACACGCCCGAGAAGAACACCGCCAGGTGAGGCGGCATCGCTTTGGTGTAGATAACAGTGGCTACCGCGTTAGCGGTGTCATGAAATCCATTGATGAACTCGAAGGCGAGGACAAATGTCAGGGCGAGCAGGAGGCTCACAAGCACCCAGGCATCCAGTCCGCTGAATAAATCGATCATGAAGGTTTTCTGACCCGGTCATAAGGGGGCGCGATTATGCCAGAAAAGACTGGAAATCGATCCCCTACCTGCTCATCGGTAACCTTCTTCGCCAAATTAATTTGTATCAAGGTGCATTACCCAAGCTTTTTACAGGGTTTTGCAAGGTGTTGATTCAATTGGAAAAAATGCGAAGCGTCGGCGGATTGGCCGGTGTGCGAGAGGGGGCAGAAGCGTGTATGAAATATCTGAGAAACGTGTCTGACATGCTCCAAACCTGTGCAATACAGGGGAGTTGGCCGCTGCCCGCGGGTAGCGGGCGCGCAAGGCATCGTCAGTCCACCGTGCTTGTAACCCGGTGAGTACGCTTACCCTCGAAAGTCTCAAAGGAAGGCGTCAAGGCTCTTCGGCTTTGAGTTCCTCTTCCATTTTTTTCAGTTCTTGCTGGAAGACCTGATCCTGAACGGTGGGGCGTTTACGCCAGGCTTTGCGTTCCGGTTCGGGCTGGGCGGCGTAGGTGGTGACTTCCCCGCCGTAAACTTCCTTGTAACGTTGTTCCTGGCGCTCAAGTTCCGCGCGCAGTTCGTCTTTCGTCACAGTGCTACCTGTATGAGTTGAGATAAATGTCTGGTGAAACGCACTGCAACGAATCGATTGAACCGGTTCGCCAACAAGCCACGGCCTGAACAGGCAGCGGTGTTATCGGCAGGGCGGTCAAGACTTCCATGTTACAGGCGGCTACGGCACCAGATTAAAACTGACGCAGCATCAGTTTCCTGTTTCAGCGAGCGCGCTGGCGGTGCATGGGTGATGATCATCAGGCGCTGGCCGGGGCTGAAGGCAATGGACATCGCCTCAGCGAATGGCGTCGACGGCAAATAAAAGTGCGGCGCCACTGAGGTGCATTATAGCGGCCGATTCGGGATTGACTATCTTTGCCAAGTTAAAAACGGTTCCGGATGTGTGATTGTTTTGTGACTCGCAACTTTTACCCATAGTTGCATCGTTGTTGTCGGGTGTTGTGTTTCTGGCGCCATTTAGCCGAACAACTAAGGCGCCGGGTGCATGAGGTGATACCGAGTTTAAAACGGTCGTGAGCGATTCCCGCCGGGGTGCAGGGATCGTTGCGATTATCGGTCGACGGTTCGATAATCGCCCGGTGTTGGCGATCTGGCGCTTGTGCATCTGTCTGCGAGCCGCTTGTATAGCCGTCGATCCGTACAGGAAAAAGGACCTGACATGAACGATCAAATGCGCAATTCCTTTACGTCGGTGGCGCCGCCGATCGTTGCTTCACCGGCCAAACGCATCCAGGCCCTGACCGGCGATCCGGACTTCATGACCTCTCTGGCCCGTGGCCTGGCGGTGGTCCAGGCGTTTCAGGAACGCAAGCGTCACTTGACCATCGCCCAGATCAGCCACCGTACGGAAATTCCCCGTGCCGCCGTGCGCCGTTGCCTGCATACGCTGATCAAGCTCGGCTACGCCACCACCGACGGCCGTACTTATTCGTTGCTGCCCAAAGTGCTGACCCTCGGTCACGCCTATCTGTCTTCGACGCCGCTGGCGGTTTCCGCCCAGCCTTACCTCGACCGCATGAGCGAGCAGCTTCACGAGGCCTGCAACATGGCCACGCTGGAAGGTGACGACATTCTCTACATCGCGCGTTCGGCCACCACCCAGCGCCTGATTTCGGTAGACCTGTCGGTGGGCGGGCGTCTGCCGGCGTATTGCACGTCCATGGGGCGGATTCTGCTGGCGGCGCTGGACGACACGTCGTTGCGCGAATACCTCGACCACGCCGAACTGGTGGCCAAGACCAGCCGCACGCTCCACACCCCCGACACCTTGCTCGAGTGTTTGCAGGAAGTGCGGCAGCAGGGCTGGTGCATCGTCGATCAGGAGCTGGAGCAAGGCCTGCGTTCGATTGCGGTGCCGGTGTATGACGCCTCCGGCCAGGTGGTGGCCGCGCTCAACGTCAGCACCCACGCCGGTCGCGTCAGCCGTACCGAACTGGAACAGCGCTTTCTGCCGGGCCTGTTGAGTGCCAGCCGCGACCTCAGCGCGCAGTTGTTCGCCTGATGAAGCTGTTCGATAAACGCACAGAGTTGCGTTTATCGAATTGACGCTAAAACCCCCGGATCATTAATGTCGCGGCAGCGTCATCCGGCGCTGTTGTGAATGAGCCCGCCGGATCGTCGACTCCCATAATAATGACAAGAGGCAACATCCCATGCGCACGTTCCCCGACTGTCGCCGCTCCCGTTCCTGTTGCCGGTTTTAGCGCAACGCCTGATTCCCCCCTTATATGCTTGTGTCCGTGCCAGTCTTTGGCCGGTCGCCGTTCGACTGCGTTTTTTGCGTGGAATAAAAATAATGAACCAGCCTCAGTCCGCTGTGGGTAACTGCCTCGACGTGCAGTCCTTCATCAACGCCCAACCGATCTCGCGCTATCAGTGGCGCGTGGTGATTCTGTGTTTTCTGATTGTGTTCCTCGATGGCCTCGACACCGCGGCCATGGGGTTTATCGCACCGGCCCTGTCCCAGGACTGGGGCATCGACCGCGCCAGCCTCGGCCCGGTGATGAGCGCCGCGTTGATCGGCATGGTCTTCGGCGCACTGGGCTCCGGGCCGTTGGCTGACCGCTTCGGGCGAAAGGTCGTACTGGTCGGTGCGGTCTTTCTGTTCGGTGCTTTCAGCCTGGCGTCGGCCTACGCCACCAACGTCGAGCAATTGCTGGTGCTGCGTTTCCTCACCGGTCTGGGACTGGGTGCCGGCATGCCGAACGCCACCACGCTGCTGTCGGAATACACCCCGGAGCGCAAAAAGTCGCTGCTGGTGACCAGCATGTTCTGCGGTTTCAACCTCGGAATGGCCGGCGGCGGGTTCATCTCGGCCAAGCTGATTCCGGCGTTCGGCTGGCACAGTTTGTTGCTGATCGGCGGGATTCTGCCGCTGATCCTCGCCGTGGTGTTGCTGGTCTGGCTGCCGGAGTCGGCGCGTTACCTGGTGGTGCGTAATCGCGGTACCGACAAAGTCCGCAAGACCCTCGCACCGATCGACCCGGCCACCGTCGCCCAGGCGGCGAGTTTCAGCGTGCCGGAACAGAAAACCGTCAAGGCACGCAACGTATTCGCGGTGATTTTCTCCGGCACCTACAGCACCGGCACGCTGTTGCTGTGGCTGACCTACTTCATGGGGTTGGTGATCGTGTACCTGCTGACCAGTTGGCTGCCGACCCTGATGCGCGACAGCGGCGCGAGCATGGAGCAGGCGGCGTTCATCGGCGCGTTGTTCCAGTTCGGCGGGGTGTTGAGCGCGGTCGGCGTAGGCTGGGCGATGGACCGCTTCAATCCGCACAAGGTCATCGGCATTTTCTACCTGCTGGCAGGGGTGTTTGCCTACGCGGTCGGGCAGAGCCTGGGCAACATCACGCTGCTGGCGACGCTGGTGCTGGTGGCGGGCATGTGCGTCAACGGCGCGCAATCGGCGATGCCGTCGCTGGCAGCGCGGTTTTACCCGACTCAAGGCCGGGCGACCGGTGTCTCGTGGATGCTCGGGATCGGCCGCTTCGGTGCGATTCTCGGGGCGTGGATGGGCGCGACCCTGCTGGGCCTGGGCTGGAATTTCGAACAGGTGCTGACAGCGCTGGTGATCCCGGCGGGGCTGGCCACGGCAGCGGTGGTGATCAAGGGCCTGGTCAGTCACGCGGACGCGACCTGATATCGAGGTCGATCGCCCCGGACTCGGGGCGATCATTAGGTTGATAACAATCCGTTCGATAAACGAACACTCAGTCGATTATCGGATTGTTTGGCGAAAATCAGCGGCTTAATCTTCAGTGACTCCGGCGCACAACCTCGCGCCTTTTTATCACTGGCGATCCACTACAAAAACGGGAGCCCGCTCCATGGCTGAGATCCTTTCGCTGCACGACGCGGTGAAGCAATTCGTCAACGACGGCGACACCGTCGCGCTCGAAGGCTTCACTCACCTGATCCCTACGGCGGCAGGTCATGAAATCATTCGTCAGGGCAAGAAAGATCTGACCCTGGTGCGGATGACGCCTGACCTGATCTACGACCAACTGATCGGCGCCGGCTGTGCACGCAAGCTGATTTTCTCCTGGGGCGGCAACCCTGGCGTGGGTTCGCTGCACCGTCTGCGCGACGCGGTCGAGAAACAATGGCCACACGCGCTGGAAATCGAAGAACACAGCCACGCCGACCTGGCCAATGCCTACGTCGCCGGCGCCTCCGGCCTACCGTTTGCGGTGCTGCGGGCCTACGCCGGTTCTGACCTGCCGAAGGTCAACCCGTTGATCAAATCCGTAACGTGCCCGTTCACCGGCGAAGTGCTGGCGGCGGTGCCGTCGGTGCGCCCGGACGTGACGGTGATCCACGCCCAGAAAGCCGACCGTCAGGGCAACGTGTTGCTGTGGGGCATCCTCGGTGTGCAAAAAGAAGCCGCGCTGGCCGCCAAGCGTTGCATCGTCACCGTCGAAGAAATCGTCGACAACCTCAACGCGCCGATGAACGCCTGTGTGCTGCCGACCTGGGCCCTGAGCGCGGTCTGCCATGTGCCCGGTGGCGCGCATCCGTCCTACGCCCACGGTTACACCGAGCGTGACAACCGCTTCTATCAGGCGTGGGACCCGATCGCCCGCGACCGTGAGACGTTTACCGCGTGGATCAACGAATACATCCATGGCTGCGCTGACTTCAGTGAGTTCCAGGCCAAATTGGCCGCTGCTTCGGAGGCCAAGTAATGACTTACACCACCAATGAAATGATGACCGTCGCCGCGGCCCGTCGCCTGAAGAACGGCTCGGTGTGCTTCGTCGGCATCGGCCTGCCGTCGAAAGCCGCCAACCTGGCGCGCCTGACCTCTTCGCCGGACGTGGTGCTGATCTACGAGTCCGGCCCGATTGGCGCCAAACCCAGCGTATTACCGCTGTCGATCGGTGACGGCGAACTGGCGGAAACCGCCGACACCGTCGTACCGACCGGTGAGATTTTTCGCTATTGGTTGCAGGGCGGACGCATCGACGTCGGTTTTCTCGGCGCAGCGCAGGTCGACCGTTTCGGCAACATCAACACCACCGTGGTTGGCGACTATCACCAGCCGAAAGTGCGCTTGCCGGGTGCCGGTGGCGCGCCGGAGATCGCCGGCTCCGCGAAAAGCGTGCTGATCATCCTCAAACAGTCGGCGCGTTCGTTTGTCGACAAGCTCGATTTCATTACCTCGGTCGGCCATGGCGAGGGCGGCGATTCGCGCAAACGTCTGGGCCTGCCGGGCGCCGGCCCGGTCGGGATCATCACTGACCTGTGCATCATGGAGCCGGAAGAGGGCACCCACGAATTCGTGGTCACCGCACTGCACCCGGGCGTGACCCGCGAGCAAGTGGTCGCCGCCACCGGTTGGGCGATCCGTTTTGCCGACAGCGTTGCCACCAGCGCCGAACCCACCGAGGTCGAGCTGACCGCCCTGCGTGATCTCGAAGCGCGTACCGCGGCGGCCCACGGCCAGGCACCGGGAGAAGCATGATGCGCGACGTTTATATCTGCGATGCGATTCGTACCCCCATCGGTCGTTTCGGTGGCGGTCTGGCGGCTGTTCGCGCCGACGACCTGGCCGCCGTGCCGATCAAGGCCCTGATGGAGCGCAACCCGTCGGTGGACTGGAGCGCCATCGACGAAGTATTCCTCGGCTGCGCCAACCAGGCCGGCGAAGACAACCGCAACGTGGCGCGCATGGCGCTACTGCTGGCCGGTCTGCCGGACAGCGTTCCGGGTGTCACCCTCAATCGTCTCTGCGCGTCGGGCATGGACGCGATCGGCACGGCGTTCCGCGCCATCGCCAGTGGCGAAATGGAGCTGGCGATTGCCGGCGGTGTCGAGTCGATGTCCCGCGCGCCGTTCGTGATGGGCAAGGCTGACGCGGCGTTTTCGCGCAACATGAAACTGGAAGACACCACCATCGGCTGGCGTTTCATCAACCCGTTGATGAAGGCGCAGTACGGCGTCGACGCAATGCCGCAGACCGCCGACAACGTCGCCGACGACTATGAAGTGTCGCGCGAGGATCAGGACGCTTTCGCCTTGCGCAGTCAGCAACGGACGGCCGCCGCCCAGGCTGCCGGCTACTTCGCCGAGGAAATCGTCGAAGTGCGGATCGCCCACAAGAAGGGTGAAACCGTGGTCAGCCAGGACGAACACCCTCGCGCCGACACCACGATTGAAGCCCTGACCAAACTGAAGCCGGTCAACGGCCCGGACAAGACCGTCACCGCCGGCAACGCTTCGGGCGTCAACGACGGTGCCGCCGCGCTGATTCTGGCTTCGGCTGAAGCTGTGAAAAAACACGGTTTGACCGCTCGGGCCAAAGTGCTGGGCATGGCCAGTGCCGGGGTCGCGCCACGGGTGATGGGCATCGGCCCGGTGCCGGCGGTGCGCAAACTCACCGAGCGTCTTGGCGTGGCAGTTAGCGATTTCGATGTGATCGAACTCAACGAAGCGTTTGCCAGCCAAGGTCTGGCGGTATTACGCGAACTGGGACTGGCGGACGACGCGGCCCAAGTCAACCCGAACGGCGGCGCGATTGCCCTCGGTCATCCGCTGGGCATGAGCGGCGCGCGCCTGGTGCTGACCGCCCTGCATCAGCTGGAAAAGACCGGTGGCAAGAAAGGTCTGGCGACCATGTGCATCGGTGTCGGCCAGGGTCTGGCCCTGGCCATCGAACGCGTCTGACGCAAGCCGTGACGAACAAGAACAGAGGAAAGCGAAATGACTGACAAGCCTGGTTACCGCCGCCCGCAGGAAGGCACCCAGCCGCCGTACCTGCACCCGAATTATCAATCCACCAATTTGCGCTCGCCGTCCAAGCCGTTGGTGTTCCTGCCGCATTCGCTGTCGGAAATCACCGGCCCGACCATCGGCGCCGAGCGTGTGGCCGACACCGACAACGATCTGACTGCCCAGCATCAGGGCGAGCCCCTTGGTGAGCGGATTATCATTCACGGCCGTGTACTCGATGAAGACGGTCTGCCGGTGCCGGGGATTCTGGTGGAGATCTGGCAGGCCAACGCCGCCGGTCGCTACAACCACGCCCGTGATCTGCACGACGCACCGCTGGACCCGAATTTCACCGGCACCGGCCGCACCGTGACCGACGCCGACGGCTGGTATCAGTTCCAGACCATCAAGCCCGGCGCCTATCCGTGGGGCAACCACCACAACGCCTGGCGCCCGGCGCACGTGCATTTCTCGCTGTTCGGGCCGAGCATCCTGACGCGTCTGGTCACGCAAATGTATTTCCCCGGCGACCCATTGCTGCCGTATGACCCGATCTACAACTGCGTGCCGGACACCTCGGCCAAGGAACGCCTGATCGCCGCTTTCGATCTGGAAAAAACCATTCCGTCCTACGCCCTCGCTTATCGCTGGGACATCGTGCTGCGCGGCCGCGAAGCCACGCCGATGGAGAAATGAGATGACCCTGACTGCGACCACGTCCCACACCGTCGGGCCGTATTACCACATCGGCCTGACCTGGCTGAACCGCGAGAACCTCGCCAACGAACTGACCCTCGGCCAGCGCGTGGCGATCAGCGGGCAAGTGGTGGATGGCAACGGCGATGTCGTCAACGACGCCATGCTCGAAGTCTGGCAGGCCAACGCCGCCGGCAAATACGATCACCCGGAAGACGAACAGGCCAAACCGCTGGACCCGAACTTCGAAGGTTTCGGCCGGGTGCCGGTGGATGCCGAAGGGCGCTTCCGTTTCACCACGATCAAACCGGGCACGGTCGAAGGCCTGAAAGGCTCGACCCAGGCGCCGCATCTGGTGGTGCTGGTGTTTGCGCGCGGGTTGGTGAAGCACTTGCTGACGCGGATTTATTTCGAGGGCGATCCGGCGAACGTCAATGATCCGCTGCTCGAATGCGTACCGGCCGAGCGCCGCACCACGTTGCTGGCCAAGCCGGATGCGGCGGGTGTTTATCAGTGGAATGTGATCCTGCAGGGCACTGACGCGGAAACCGTGTTCTTCGATTATTGAAAGAACACTGCACCTTCCCTGCCACAGGGAAGGTGTGTCGCTGATCCAATGTGGAACGGGATTGTTGCGAAGTGTGTCTAGACTCTCACTGTCCCTATCGAGTGAAAAACAATGACAACCACCACAGCTCATTACACCGGTGAGGAGCGCAGCAAGCGCATCTTCGCCATTGTCGGCGCCTCGTCCGGCAACCTGGTCGAATGGTTCGACTTCTACGTCTACGCCTTCTGCGCGATCTATTTCGCCCCGGCGTTTTTTCCCTCTGACAACCCCACGGTGCAGCTGGTCAACACGGCAGGCGTGTTCGCGGCCGGGTTCCTGATGCGACCGATCGGCGGCTGGATCTTCGGCCGAGTGGCGGACAAGCACGGGCGCAAGAATTCGATGCTGATCTCGATTCTGATGATGTGTTTCGGCTCGTTGCTCATTGCCTGTCTGCCGACCTACAACAGCATCGGGGTCTGGGCGCCGGTGCTGTTGCTGTTCGCGCGCCTGTTGCAGGGCTTGTCGGTGGGCGGTGAGTACGGCACCACCGCGACCTACATGAGCGAAGTGGCACTCAAGGGCCAGCGCGGTTTCTTCGCCTCGTTCCAGTACGTGACGTTGATCGGCGGGCAACTGCTGGCGGTGCTGGTGGTGGTGATCCTGCAGCAATTCCTCTCTGAAGATGAACTGCGGGCCTACGGCTGGCGGATTCCATTTGTGGTCGGGGCGGTGGCGGCGCTGATTTCGTTGTTCCTGCGTCGCGCCCTGAAAGAAACCACCAACAAGGAAATACGCGAACACAAAGACGCCGGCAGCATCCGGGCGCTGTTCCGCGATCACAAGGCTGCGTTCATCACCGTCCTCGGCTATACCGCCGGTGGCTCGCTGATTTTCTACACCTTCACCACGTACATGCAGAAGTACCTGGTGAACACCGCCGGCATGCACGCCAAGACCGCGAGCTTCATCATGACCGGCGCGCTCTTCTTATATATGTGCATGCAGCCACTGTTCGGCATGCTCGCCGACAAGATCGGCCGGCGTAACTCGATGCTCTGGTTCGGCGCCCTCGGTACGCTGTTCACTGTGCCGATCCTGTTGAGCCTGAAAAGCGTCAGCAGCCCGTTCCTGGCCTTTGTGCTGATCACCGTGGCGCTGGCGATCGTCAGTTTCTACACCTCGATCAGCGGCCTGGTGAAAGCCGAAATGTTCCCGCCGGAAGTCCGCGCCCTCGGCGTCGGCCTGGCCTACGCGGTGGCTAACGCGATCTTCGGCGGTTCGGCCGAATACGTGGCCCTGAGCCTGAAAGCCGGGGGCATGGAAAACGCCTTCTACTGGTACGTCACGGTGATGATGGCGGTGGCGTTCCTGTTCAGCCTGCGCCTGCCGAAACAGGCCGCCTACTTGCACCACGATCTCTAAACCGAAGTGCGCGGGTCACAACGGCCCGCGCCTGCAAGGACTGTTTATGACTCAGCGACCGGGCAATCAATTGTTCGATGCCTATTTCACTGCCCGCGATATGCGCGACGTGTTCTGCGATCAGGGCCGGGTGCAGGCGATGCTCGACTTCGAAGCGGCGCTGGCCCGGGCCGAAGCGCGGGTCGGGGTGATTCCGGCGAGTGCTGTGGCATCCATCGAAAACGCCTGTCGCGCCGAGCTGTTTGATTTCGCCGCGTTGGGCGAAGCCATCGCCACGGCGGGCAATTCGGCGATTCCGCTGGTCAAGGCGTTGGGCAAACGGATTGCCGCAACCAATGTCGAGGCCGAGCGCTATGTGCATCTGGGCGCCACCAGCCAGGACGTGATGGATTCCGGGCTGGTGCTGCAATTGCGTCAGGCGCTGGAACTGATCGAAGGGGAGCTGGCGCAATTGGCCGACGCCCTCGCGGCCCAGGCGCAACGCTACTCGGCGACGCCACTGGCCGGACGCACCTGGCTGCAACATGCAACACCGGTGACCCTCGGCATGAAGATCGCCGGTTGGCTCGGTGCAATCACTCGCAGCCGACAGCGTCTTCGCGAACTCAAGCCGCGCCTGCTGGTGCTGCAATTCGGCGGCGCCTCGGGCACCCTCGCAGCGCTGGGCGAACAGGCATTGCCGATTGCCCATGCGCTGGCCGAAGAACTGCAACTGACCCTGCCGGAACAACCGTGGCACACCCAGCGTGATCGCATCGTCGAGTTCGGCGCGGTGCTCGGTCTGATCGCCGGCAGCCTCGGCAAATTCGGCCGCGACATCAGCCTGTTGATGCAGACCGAAGCGGCAGAAGTATTTGAACCTTCAGCGCCGGGCAAGGGCGGTTCCTCGACCATGCCGCACAAGCGCAACCCGGTGGGCGCGGCGGTGTTGATCGGTGCGGCGACCCGCGTGCCTGGTCTGGTCTCGACGCTGTTCAGCGCCATGCCTCAGGAGCACGAGCGCAGCCTCGGCTTGTGGCACGCCGAATGGGAAACCTTGCCGGACATCTGCTGCCTGGTGTCGGGTGCGCTGCAACAGGCGCGACTGCTGGCCGACGGTCTGGAAGTCGATGCCGCGCGCATGGCCCGCAACCTGGAATTGACCCAAGGCCTGGTGCTGGCCGAAGCAGTGAGCATCGTCCTCGCGCAACGGGTCGGCCGCGACACCGCGCATCATGTGCTCGAACAATGCTGCAAACGGGCGGTGGCTGAACAACGCCATCTGCGTGCGGTACTCGGCGACGAACCGCAAGTGACCGCCGAACTCAGCGCTACCGAACTGGATCATCTGCTCGATCCCGCCCGTTACCTCGGTCAGGCGCAGGTCTGGGTCGAGCGTGCGGTGGCCGAACATCACGCGTTATCTGTCTGAAGGAGAGGGCTGTGGCTTTCGTTCAACTCGCCGATGGCGAACTGCATTACTCATTGGAAGGCCCGGTCGATGCGCCGGTGCTGGTGCTGTCCAACTCGCTGGGCACCGATCTGCACATGTGGGACGCCCAGATGCCGGCGTTCACCGAGCACTTTCGCGTGCTGCGTTTCGACACCCGTGGCCACGGCCAGTCGCTGGTGACGCCGGGCCCTTACAGCATCGAGCAACTGGGCCGCGACGTGCTGGCACTGCTGGATGCGCTGCACATCGAACGTGCGCATTTCTGCGGTCTGTCGATGGGCGGCTTGATCGGTCAGTGGCTGGGGATCAATGCCGGTCAGCGGCTGAACAAACTGATCGTCTGCAACACGGCGGCGAAAATCGGCGATCCGTCGGTGTGGAACCCGCGCATCGAAACCGTGCTGCGCGACGGCCCGGCGGCGATGGTCGCGTTGCGCGATGCATCGATTGCCCGTTGGTTTACCCCGGACTTTTCTGCCGCCCATCCGGCAGCGGCCAAGCAGATCACCGACATGCTGGCCGCGACCAATCCTGAAGGTTACGCCGCCAACTGCGCGGCGGTGCGCGATGCGGATTTCCGTGAGCAGTTATCGTCGATCAAGGCGCCGCTACTGGTGATCGCCGGTACTGAAGACGCAGTGACGCCGCCGTCCGGCGGACATTTCATTCAGGAACATGTGCGCGGCGCCGAGTACGCCGAGTTTTACGCAGCGCACCTTTCCAACGTTCAGGCCGGCGACGCGTTCAGCGACCGCGTGCTGACATTTCTGCTGGCCGCTTGAGGGGATTTCCGTGGACGAGAAACAACGTTATGACGACGGCATGCAAGTGCGCCGCGCGGTCCTCGGCGACGCCCATGTCGATCGCAGCCTGACCACGCTGACCGAGTTCAACTCGGAGTTCCAGGAAATGATCACCCGTCATGCCTGGGGCGACATCTGGACCCGTCCGGGCCTGCCGCGCCACACCCGTAGCCTGATCACCATCGCCATGCTGATCGGCATGAACCGCGAAGGCGAACTCAAGTTGCACCTGCGCGCAGCGGCCAACAATGGCGTGAGCCGTGGCGAGATCAAGGAAGTGATCATGCAGAGCGCGATCTACTGCGGAATTCCGGCGGCGAATGCGACCTTTCATCTGGCCGAGTCGGTGTGGGATGAGTTGGGTGTCGAATCCCGAGAGTGAAAGCGTTCAAGCGGACGTCATCGCTAGCCGGTTCGCGATGGCGGCCGTGGCTCTGATCAATCAAACCCTGGGAAGCGAAGAGGGTGGGTCACCTGAGTCCTTCAGGTGCTCCCTCTCTACTCGGCGGCTGGCGGCGTGCCATTAATCCTGACGGATGGCACAGCGACCTAGAGCAGGCTGATCGGGTAACTGATGATCAACCGGTTCTCGTCGAACTCGTTGTTGCTGAAGTCGCGACGCATGGTCGAGTTGCGCCATCTGACGTTCAGATTCTTCAGCGTGCCGCTCTGCACGGTGTAGCCCAGTTCCGATTCGCGGCCCCATTCCTTGCCGTCGGTGATGGTGCCGGTGTGCACATTGTCGCCGCTGATGTAGCGGTTCATCAGGGTCAGGCCGGGCACGCCGAGGGCGGCGAAGTTGTAGTCGTGGCGCAGTTGCCAGGAACGTTCCCGGGCGTTGTCGTAGCTTGAGTTGTAGCTGTCGTTGGCGAGGGTGCCGCCGCTGGTGCCGTTGACCCGCATCCAGGCGCTGTCGCCCGTGAGTTTTTGCAGGCCGACGTAGAAGGTGTTGCCGCCGTATCGCGCGGAGAACATCCCCGACCAGGTCTTGTTGTCGAGCTCGCCGGCCCGGGCGCTGCCGTCGTCCTTGCCGTAGAAGAAACCGAGGTTGGCGCCGAGGGTCCAGTCGCCCAGTGGCTGGCTGTGGATCAGATTGACGTACTGCTGGCTGTAGATGTCCTTGAGTTCGGCGTTCCACAGGCCGATCTGCGTGCGCTTGTCATTGAACGCGTATTCGCCGCCCTGAAAGTTGAAGCGGTCGGAGGTGAACGCGGCTTTGCCGAACATCGACATGTCGCTCATGCTGCTGTCGTCACGGGGGCTGTTGGCGCGGAACTGGCCGCCATACAGGGTCAGGCCGGCGATTTCCTTCGAGGTGATCTGCCCGCCGCGAAAGGTCTGCGGCAGCGAGCGGCCGTCGTCCGAACGCAGGATCGGCAGCACCGGCATCCATTCGCCGACCTTGATTTCGGTCTGCGACAGCTTGGCCTTGAACGCCACGTTGGTGCGACCAAAGTTGTCCGCCGGGCGACCGTCATGATCCAGCGGCAACAGTTGCGTGCCACCAGTGCCTTTGCCGCCATCGAGTTTCATCGAGTACAGCCCCAACACGTCCATGCCGAAACCGACGGTGCCCTGGGTGAAACCGGACTTGGCGTCGAGGATAAAGCTTTGCGTCCACTCTTCGGCCTTGCCCTGAGCCTTGGTCGGGTTGGTGAAATTGCGATTGATGTAGAAGTTGCGCAGGTTCAGGTCGGCCTTGGCCCCTTCGACGAAACCGGCTTCTTCGGCCACGACGGGCAAAGCGGCGCCGGCCAGTGCCAGGGCGATCAGGCTGAGTGCGTAAGGTGTTGTGGAACGTGTCATGGGCTCGGGTCTCTCTAATTGTTTGGGATGAAGCAGTTCGCAGCCGCAACCGGAGGTTGCAGACAAGAAACGGACTCGATGAAACGAAGGGCGGGATCAGCCCGAGCGGGGAGGACGCGTGGTCATGGGGATGAACCTGTTTTTATTGGTTTTGTTGGTGTGGGCAATGGTGAGGGGGATCGGCACGGGGATTCAATCGGGGTAAACAGGGTTTTGTGCGATTATCGAACGCTAATCGGCGAGGGTTTTATTTCCCGTTCTCAGCGCATTCTTAATGAAATCCCGTGTTTATGTTTCGTATTAACGAGTTGTTCCGGCGGCGTTCTATTAATGGCGATTGTGGATGTGCTTATTTCTTTAGTTGTAGGAAATTACCTACAGTAATTGTTGTAATAAAGGCTCTCTCAATCATCGCGGGTTCAACTTAATAATTGGCGTTATCGCTTATCGTGAAAAGGTTTAACGGGAAGCTGCGTTGTAACTGGCAAAGGAAACAGGCATTGCTATATTCAAAATTCTCGAAAGGGGCAGGGAGGTTTGTTGTCGCTCTCGAGAGAATTAATTATTGATAACAAGGAGAGATAACATGCCTGCAAAAGTGAATCAGGAACGTCTCGCGACGGTGGTTGGTCGTGCCCTTATTGATAAGGACTTTGCGGAACAGTTGCACAAGGATGCTGAAGGCGCGGCCAAGGGCATTGGTGTGCACTTGAGCGCAACCGAACTGAGCGCCGTCAAGAATATTGATGTGGCAAAACTGGGCACCGCGGGGGCGGGTATTCGCGACAAACTGGGAACGGCTGCGATCTTTGACCAGCAACAACAGATTCAGGCACGGATGGACTGATGCCCGGGGGGCTGTTTGGCGTGTCGTGGAGCGGCGATCCGGCTCTGTGCGCGCCAAATGGCCCGATTGCAAAGTGCATGCAGAGGGAGTGAGCGACGTATGTCAGTCACCTTGATTCCCATGGACGACGCGGACTTTGTGACGTTCACCGAAAGGGCGGTCGACGAGTATGCCCAAGGCATGGTCGCCTCGGGAGAATGGAGCCAGGCAGAAGCCTCGCACCGATCCGCCACGGCTTTCGCGCAGTTGCTGGACAAGGGACGGCTGACCGAAAACCATCAGCTCTGGGTGATCCGGGACAACCAGCGACGCATCGGCGAGTTGTGGATCGCCCGTCGACATGTCGGCACGAAGCCGATTGCCTTCATCCTGGATATCTACATCGAGCCTGGCGAGCGCCGTCAGGGTCATGCCCGGCAATCGATGCTGGCCGCCGAAACCTGGGCGCGCCAGAACGACTGCGAGGAAATGCGTCTGCATGTGTTTGGCCGCAACCTGCCGGCGCGTGGTCTTTATGAACAATTGGGCTATGACATCGCCAGTCTGACCATGGCGAAACCATTGCCGCCTGCCTGAAAGGATGGTTGAAAAATGGATATTGGAAACCACGGCGAATTTGATTCGACGGTTGATGACTTGTTTAAAGGGAACACATTTCTTGCCGATGCCAGATATTCAAGATTTGAAATATTACTTGAACATGTCAGTCGCAATCGTTTCACCATCTTCATGGTTTTATATGCCGAATTATTCAAGTTGTTTTCCGGAGAATCGCGGTTCTCGGTGTTTTTCGATCAGGCGGTGGAACTTGTATTGCTGCCACCCCGTGAGCAGGCCTCGATTATCAATGACCCGGTTTTTCAGATATGGACTGGGCAGGCGTTTCGTTTAACCAATCACTTTCTGGTCGGAAAGTCAGAGAATACTGCCGAACTGGAAAAGACATTATTCGAGTTTCCCGAGATGCTCGACAGGGTCAAGGCCCGGAGCAAGTCGGTCGTGGTTCAGAACGACCCGCCGGTCTACCGGTTCGACGCCGATCCGCTGATCATGCAGGCCACGCCGCCCAGTTATGAATTCCCGGAAGACGAGGCGACCCGCAAGCGTCTGGAGCGCGGCGGTGTTTCCAGTCGGTTCTTCGCTGACGTGGTAAAGATTGCCTTGTTGCGGATCGAGCACACCTGGCCGGCCTGCCGCGAACAGATGAAGTCTCTGATCAAATCCATTTGTTACCTGCCGGACGGTACCTTTCGCAGTTGTTCGGCTTCGCGCTACACCGGCGTCATCCTTCTGGCGAGCCGGGATGACTCGATTCTCGATCTTGAGGAATCCCTGGTGCATGAGGCGACTCATCAGTTGCTTTATCACGTCGTCGAGGTGTCGGCGGTCGTCGACCCCGATGCTTCGCAGGAGGCGTCATTCAGCTTGCCGTGGTCGGGCCAGAAACGTGACCTGTATGGCTACTTTCATGCGTTTTACGTGTACATCGCGCTGGTCAAGTACATGGAACGGGTGCGGTCGCGTTCCGACGAGGAATTGCAGCGGGCGCAGAACCGTCTGCTGTTCATTCTGCGGGGGTTGATCCGGGCCTTGCCGGACCTTCAAGGCAGTGAGGATTTCACGCCCCACGGGCGCCAGTTGCTGGAAAACCTTGCCGCCGAGGTGCGGGCCATGGAGAGCAAATACGCCGGACGGCTCGCCGCTGCGGCGCCATTGACCACGACGCCACCGGTATTGGGTGCAACGGCCTGAGCCCGGGAGGCAATCATGACGATGTTTGATGCTTCGCGGTTTCCCGAGGCCGGGGTAGGGCTGGAGTATCACTTGCCCCGGCACCGGGTTGCGGATCATGCAGTCGATCCGACTCTGGAGCGGATCCTCGCCGAAGGCCTGCCATATTTCGATTACCTGGAGTTTCAGCCGACCCACAGCATCCTCGAGCCGCGACTGCTCGAAGTCGGGGAGCAGACGCCCAGCCTGTTGCATTCCTCCAGCCTGTCTCTCGGCAGTGTGGGCATCGCGATGGATCGCGAGTTTCTGCAGATGACCCGACGGCTGTGCGACAGAACCCGATCACCCTGGCTGGCCGAGCACATTTCCTGGTCGCGGTTTCACGGCGGCGACACCCAGCACTTCATCTTGCCGACCCTGGCAGCGGAAGTGGCCGACACGGTGGTTGCCAACGCCCTTGAGCTGCAAGCGCTGACCGCGACACCGCTGGTGCTGGAAAACGCGCCACGTCTGTTTTCATTGGCCGACGCCCCCGAGCAGTCGGAAGGCGAATTCATTTCAAGCGTGGTGCAGCGCAGCGGTGCGGGGTTTCTGCTGGATCTGGACAGCGCCATCACCACCGCCAAAGCGCTGGGTTACGACTTCAAGGATTACTTGCGTTCGTTGCCGCTGGATCGGCTGATTGAAATCCACACCGGGCATCCGCGTCGGGACTGGGACCTGTTGGCGCAGCTGTTTGCGGTGTCCCCGGTCAGGGCGGTGACGCTGGAATGGGACATCGCCGACAGAACCGACGATGCACAACTGGAGGTCCTGATTCGCGACATCAAGCGTCTCAAGCCCAGGGATATGTTCTGGCAGGGCCGCGAGCCGCCGCCAGCGCCGGACACTCCGGCCCTCGAGCCCGGCTCGTTGCTCAAGCTCAGGGAAAGCGTGTGGTTCAGTGTCGGGTCTTCATCCTTTGCGCTGCGGGATCGGCAGTCGGGCCTGAGTCTGGATTTCTGCCTGACGTTGCTGCCGTTGTTGAACCACTTCATGACCCCGCATTCGCTTGAGAGTGCGCTGATGCTGCCGGGCGTTTTGAATAGCCCGGAGCAGGGCAGTCATCTGGCTTTTTTGCAGGCGCTGGTGAGTCACGGGATTGTGCAGCCTGTCGCAGGTCCGCGGGACAGGGTGCACAGGCAACCGCTCAAGCTCTGGTCGCGCTGGGAGGCGGCGCTGGAGTTTTACCTCAGCACCCGCACCGGTTTGCAGACGCCCTACGTCAGCGTCGTCGAGCTTGAGGCCGAGCTTGAACAGAAGGCCTCGCAGCAGCGTCAGCCGTCATCCTTCAAGGACTATCACTCTCATCCTTTCATTGCCCTGGAAAACCCGCTGCTGGTGCCCGGCGAGACCCTCGCCGAAACGACACTGCTTGATTCGCTGTGCGCCCGGCGTACGTCTCGGGCGTTCAGCGGCAAGCCGTTGACCCCGACGCAATTGTCCCTGCTGCTCTATTACACCTGGGGCGTGACCGCGATGGAGCCGAACGGTATGGGCGATTATTTCCTGAAGAAAACCTCGCCCTCCGGCGGCTCGCTGCAAGCCACCGAGGTGTATGCGGTGCTGATGAATGTGCAGGGTTTCGAACGGGGGCTTTATCACTACTCCGTACGTCGTCACGGATTGGAGTTGCTGTCGCGGGAAGATCCTAGAACCTGGATCAGCGAGGCCAGTGGCGGGCAACCCTGGGTGAAGGACGCGGCCGCGGTGTTCGTGTCCACCGCGCGGGTCGAGCGGTTGTCCTGGAAGTACGAGTTCAGCCGGGCGCTGCGGGTGGCGCTGATGGATGCGGGGCACCTGAGCCAGACGTTTTCACTGGTGGCCACCGCGCTGAACCTCGGGTGTTTCACCACGGCGGCGCTGCGCGATGAAATGTTCGAAAACCGCCTGGGGCTCGATTATCTGGAAGAACCGGT
This sequence comes from Pseudomonas sp. GW822-FHT03F08, assembly GCF_058801265.1. NCBI lineage: Bacteria > Pseudomonadati > Pseudomonadota > Gammaproteobacteria > Pseudomonadales > Pseudomonadaceae > Pseudomonas > Pseudomonas sp. GW822-FHT03F08. The sequence continues at coordinate 237,209 of NZ_JBXANC010000007.1, forward strand.
GTTTCTGCTCAACGGTGTCGGCGGCTGAAGGCGTTGCGCAGACAACAAAAAGCCCACCGAATGGTGGGCTTTTTGTTTATCGCGAGACGATCAGAACAACTTCATCTTCGGCGCTTCTTCTTTCAGCGGCTCGTTCTGCGCGGTTTGCGCATTCCAGCCACCACCCAATGCCTTGTACAGGTTGACCGCACTGGTCAACTGCGCGAGGCGGTCGGTGATCAGGGCCTGTTGGGCGCTGAACAGCTGACGCTGGGCATCGAGGAAGGTCAGGTTGCTGTCGACGCCAATGCGGTAGCGACGTTCGGCCAGACGGTAGTAATCCTGGTTGGCCTGAACGAAGTCACGCTGCGCCTGCAACTGCTCGGTGTAGGTCTGGCGCGCGGCCAGGCCGTCGGCGACTTCCTGGAAGGCCGTTTGAATGGACTTCTCGTAGTTCGCCACGCCAATGTCCTTCTGGATCTTGGCGTAGTCGAGGCTGGCGCGCAGGCTGCCGGCGTTGAAGATCGGCAGGTTGATCTGCGGCTGGAACAGCCACGTGCCCGAACCGCCCTTGAACAGGCCGGACAGGTCCGGGCTCAGGCTGCCCGCGTTGGCGGTCAGGCTGATGCTCGGGAAGAACGCTGCACGGGCCGCGCCGATGTTGGCGTTGGCCGCCTTCAGGTTGTACTCGGCCTGAAGGATGTCCGGACGACGTTGCAGCAGATCCGACGGCAGACCGGCCGGCACATCGCTGAGCAGGTCATCCGACAGCGGTTTGGCCGCTTGCAGGTTGGCCGGCACGCCGGTGCCGAGCAGCAGGGTCAGGCTGTTTTCGTCCTGAGCGACCTGGCGGGTGTAGCGCGCCAGTTGTGCGCGGGCGTTTTCAACCGAGGTGCGCGACTGCGCCAGGTCCAGCGCCGAAGCCACACCGACTTCGTTGCTGCGGCTGGTCAGCTTGTAGCTTTCCTCGAAGGCACCGAGGGTGTCCTGAGTCAGCTTCAGCAGTTCCTTGTCGGCCTGCCAGGTCAGGTAGGCGTTGGCCACGCTGGCCACCAGGCTGATCTGGGTGCTGCGGCGCGCTTCTTCGGTGGCGAAGTATTGTTGCAGCGCTTGTTCGCTCAGGCTGCGAACCCGACCGAACAGATCGAGTTCGTAGGCGCTGATGCCGACGGTGGCGGTGTACGAACTGGTGATGTTCGCTTCACCGGTCTGCGACGCACGGGCCGGAACCCGCTGACGGCTGCCGCTGGCATTGGCCGACACCGCCGGGAACAGGTCGGCACGCTGGATGCGGTACTGAGCGGCATAGGCGTCGATGTTCAGCGCCGCGACACGCAGGTCGCGGTTGTTTTCCAGGGCGACCTGGATCAGCTGTTGCAGGGCAGGGTCATGGAAAAACTGCTTCCAGCCTTGCTCGGCAGCGGCCTGCGCCGGTGCCTGGGCCGGCGAGTACGCCGGGCCCTGCGGGAATTGCGCGGCCACCGGTGCTTGCGGCTGCTGATAATCCGGTATCAGCGAGCAACCGCTCAGCACGAAGGCGGCGACTGCGATGGAGAGTAGCGACTTGCTCATTGGCCAGCCTCTTTAGGAGTTTCTATGGCGTCATCCTTGCCGGCGTTTTTGCGCTGGCCCATGGACGACACAGTGACGAAGAACAGTGGGACCCAGAAAATCGCCAGGATCGTGGCCGTGAGCATACCGCCAATCACGCCGGTACCGATCGCGTGTTGACTGCCCGAGCCTGCGCCGGTGGAGATCGCCAACGGTACAACACCGAGGACGAAGGCCAGCGACGTCATGATGATCGGTCGCAGACGCATGCGGCAGGCTTCGATCGCTGCATCGCGCAGACTGCGCCCTTGCTCGTGCAGCTCCTTGGCGAATTCGACGATCAGAATGGCGTTTTTAGCCGCCAGACCGATGGTCGTCAACAGACCTACCTGGAAGTACACGTCGTTCGACAGGCCGCGCAGGCTGGTGGCCATCAGCGCACCGATGATCCCCAGCGGCACCACGAGCATGACCGCGATCGGAATCGACCAGCTTTCATACAGCGCCGCCAGACACAGGAACACCATCAGCAGCGACAGAGCGTACAGCGCTGGCGCTTGCGAGCCGGACAGACGTTCCTCGTAGGACAGACCGGTCCAGGAGATACCGACACCTGGCGGCAGCTTGGCGGCAATCGCTTCGACTTCGGCCATCGCTTCACCGGTCGAGTAGCCCGGCGCCGGAGAACCGAGGATCTCCATCGCTTCTACACCGTTGTAGCGCGCCAGTTTCGGCGAACCGTAGATCCACTCGCCCTTGGCGAACGCGGAGAACGGAACCATGGTGCCGGCGCTGTTGCGCACGTACCACTTCTTCAGGTCTTCAGGGCTCATGCGAGCACCGGCCTGACCTTGCACGTAAACCTTCTTCACACGACCGCGGTCGATGAAGTCGTTGACGTAGCTACTACCGAAGGAGATCGACAGGGTGCTGTTGATGTCGGAAAGGCTCAAGCCCAGGGCACGGGCCTTCTCGTCGTCGATTTCCAGATGGTATTGCGGCTCGTCGTTCAGGCCGTTCGGACGGACCTGATAGAGCACCTTGCTCTGCGCAGCCATGCCGAGGAACTGGTTACGGGCTTCCATCAACTTGTCGTGACCGATACCGGCGCGGTCCTGCAGGAACACGTCGAAACCGGTGGCGTTACCCAACTCCAGTACGGCCGGCGGGGCGAAGGCAAACACCATCGCATCGCGGAAAGTGAAGAAGTGCTGCTGGGCGCGTTGAGCCAGGGCAAACACGCTGTTGTTCGCGTCACGCTCGTGCCATGGCTTGAGCATGATGAACGCAAGACCCGAGCTCTGGCCGCGACCGGCGAAGTTGAAGCCGTTCACGGTGAACACCGAGGCTACCGAACTGGATTCTTTATCCAGCAGGTAGGTACGCATTTCATCGATCACCACCTGCGTGCGTTCGGCACTGGAACCGGCAGGCGTCTGTACCTGGGCGAACAGTACGCCCTGGTCTTCTTCCGGCAGGAACGCGGTCGGAATGCGGGTGAACAGCCAGATCATGCCGACCACGATCAGGATGTAGGCCAGCAGGTACGGCGCCTTGCGCTGCAGGATGTTGCCGACGCCGCGCTCGTAGCTGCGAACGCTACGGTCGAAGTTGCGGTTGAACCAGCCGAAGAAACCGCGTTTCGGCGTGCCGTGCTCGCCTTTCGGAATCGCCTTGAGCATGGTGGCGCAGAGTGCCGGGGTGAAGATCAGCGCGACCATTACCGACAGGGCCATGGCCGAGACGATGGTGATCGAGAACTGACGGTAGATCACACCGGTGGAACCGCTGAAGAACGCCATCGGCAGCAGTACCGCCGACAGTACGAGGGCGATACCGACCAGTGCGCCCTGGATCTGGCCCATGGACTTCTTGGTCGCTTCCTTCGGTGACAGGCCTTCTTCGGCCATCACCCGCTCGACGTTTTCCACCACGACGATGGCGTCGTCCACCAGCAAGCCGATGGCCAGCACCATACCGAACATGGTCAGGGTGTTGATGCTGAAACCGGCGGCCGCGAGGATGCCGAACGTACCGAGCAATACCACCGGCACGGTCATCGTGGTGATGACAGTGGCGCGGAAGTTCTGCAGGAACAGGAACATCACCAGGAACACCAGCGCGATCGCTTCGACCAGGGTTTCAACCACACCCTTGATCGATTCGGTCACCACCGGGGTGGTGTCGTACGGGAACACCACTTCCATGCCTTGCGGGAAGAACGGCTTGAGGTCGTCAATCGTCTTGCGCAGGGCCTTGGCGGTGTCGAGGGCGTTGGCACCGTTGGCCAGTTTCACCGCCAGACCGGAAGCCGGTTTGCCGTTGAACTGCGCCGCGATACTGGAGTTCTCACCACCCAAGCCGACGTCGGCAACATCGCCGACACGCACTTGCGAGCCATCCTGGTTGACCTTCAGCAGAATCGCCTTGAACTGCTCGGCAGTCTGCAGGCGGGTCTTGCCGATGATCGTGGCGTTCAGTTGCTGGCCTGGCAGCGCCGGCAGACCGCCGAGCTGACCGGAGGAAATCTGCACGTTCTGCGCCGAGATCGCGGCGCTGACATCGGCCGGGGTCAGGTTGTACTTGTTCAGCTTGGCCGGGTCGAGCCAGATGCGCATCGCGTACTGGGCACCGAAGACCTGGAAGTCACCGACACCGGCAGTCCGCGAGATCGGGTCCTGCATGTTCGACACGATGTAGTTGGACAGGTCGTCCTTGGACATGCTGCCGTCACGCGATACCACGCCGATTACCAGCAGGAAGTTCTTCACTGCCTTGGTCACGCGGATACCCTGTTGCTGCACTTCCTGCGGCAACAGCGGGGTGGCCAGGTTCAGCTTGTTCTGGACCTGGACCTGCGCGGTGTCGGAGTTGGTGCCTTGCTCGAAGGTCGCGGTGATGGTCATGCTGCCGTCGGAGTTACTTTCCGACGACACATAACGCAGGTTGTCGATACCGTTGAGCTGTTGCTCGATCACCTGCACCACGGTGTCCTGAACCGTTTGTGCCGAAGCACCCGGGTAGGTCACGGAAATCGCAATGGCCGGTGGCGCAATGCTCGGGTACTGGTTGATCGGCAACTTGAGGATCGATAGAGCCCCGACCAGCATGATCACCAGGGCAATTACCCAGGCGAAAATCGGACGGTCGATAAAAAATTTCGACATGAGTTACTCCCCTTTGCCGCCGTAGGCTTTGTCAGCTGCCTTGGCGGGTGCCGGGTTCTTGGCTACGTTGGTCGCTTCGGTCGGATTGACCTGAACACCAGGGCGGACGAATTGCAGCCCTTCGGTGATCAGGCGATCGCCGGCTTTCAGGCCGTCTTCGATCAGCCACTGGCTGCCGACGGTACGGCTGGCCTTGAGCTGACGCAGTTCGACCTTGTTGTCCGCACCGACGACCAGCGCGGTCGGCGTGCCCTTGAGGTCACGGGTCACGCCTTGTTGCGGCGCCAGGATGGCGGCGGCGTTGACACCGGCCTGCAGCTGGGCGCGAACGAACATGCCTGGCAACAGGGTGTGATCCGGGTTCGGGAACACGGCGCGCAGGGTCACGGAGCCGGTGGTCGGGTCGACCGATACTTCGGAGAATTCCAGCTTACCGTCGAGCTTGTACTGGCTGCCGTCTTCCAGGGTCAGCTTGACCGCTGCGGCATTGTCGCCGGCCTTCTGCAGGCGGCCGCTTTCCAGCTCGCGGCGCAGTTCCAGCAATTCGACCGAAGACTGAGTGACGTCGACGTAGATCGGGTCCAGTTGCTGGATGGTCGCCATCGCATCGGCCTGGCCACTGCTGACCAGTGCGCCTTCGGTGACCGAAGAACGACCGATACGCCCGGAGATCGGCGCGTAGACCTTGGTGTAACGCACGTTGATCTGCGCGCTCTGCAGCGAAGCTTCCGATTGCAGGCGGTTGGACACGGCCGTGTCGTATTCCTGACGGCTCACGGCCTGTTCGTCGACCAGTTGCTTGTAGCGGTCGGAGATCGACTTGGTCGAACGCAGGTTGGCTTCGGCGCTTTTCAGGGTCGCTTCATAGACCGACGGATCGATCTGATACAGCTGCTGGCCGGCTTTGACATCGCCGCCTTCCTTGAACAGACGCTTGAGAATGATGCCGTTGACCTGCGGACGGACTTCAGCAATGCGGAACGCACTGGTGCGCCCCGGCAGTTCCGACGTGAGGGTAAAGGCCTGTGGTTGCAGGGTGACGACGCCGACCTGAGGAGGTGGTGCGGCGGGAGCCGCCTCTTCCTTTTTACATCCGCTGAGCAGCGATGCCAGGGCGACGGCAGTGACCAGAGCGGTAACAGCTGGCTTGAATTGCATGAAGATCCTCGGGTCAGGCGCGCGAAAAGCGCACAAGAAGTGTGGAAGGGTAAAAATAGGGTACCGGGTGGATAAGTAGCTTGCTAAGGAATATACTTACGTTCATGGTTGTTTGTAAATACCTTTGCCGCGTACCCACCTGGTTACAAAAGTCGTCGCAAGGTCTGAAATTGTAGGCCGGGGGAGTCGATCCGCGAGAGATCCACCCCTTTTTATTCAGCGGATATTCAGCCATCCCTGAAACATCCTGTTTGAGGTTTTACTGCCATGGTCCGTCGTACCAAAGAGGAAGCTCAAGAGACACGAAGCCAGATACTCGAAGCGGCCGAGAAAGCTTTTTATGAGCGGGGCGTTGCGCGCACGACGCTGGCGGACATCGCGACGATGGCCGGCGTGACGCGCGGCGCCATCTACTGGCACTTCAGCAACAAGGCCGACCTGTTGCAGGCGATGCTCGATACGCTGCATGAACCGCTGGACGAGCTGGCCAAGGCCAGCGAAAGCGAGGACGAGCCAGACCCGTTGGGCTGCATGCGCAAATTGCTGATTCATTTGTTTCATCAAGTTGCGCTGGACCCGAAAACCCGGCGTATCAACGAAATTCTGTTTCATAAGTGCGAGTTCACCGATGAAATGTGCGACCTGCGCCAACAGCGTCGGACGGCCAGCCTCGATTGCAATGTGCGGATCGCGCTGACATTGAGTAATGCAGTCAATCGTGGGCAGTTGCCGCAAGACCTCGACACCGCCCGCGCGGCCATCAGCATTCACGCCTTTATCGATGGCATCCTGTATCAATGGCTGCTGGCCCCGGACAGTTTCGAGCTGTATGCCGAAGCCGAGCGCTGGGTCGATACCGGGCTGGACATGCTGCGCCTGAGCCCCAGCCTGCGCAAATGAAACAAAATTCGTCATTAACACGGTCGCGCCGATCAACCTGCATTTATACAGGTTTGCGGCGCGAAGTTTATACGTAGCGGGCTATGTATTTTGTAGGGAAATTGTGTTGGTTCTGTGAAGGGACGCCAGCAGCAATAACTTGTCCATGGCGTCAAATATCAACACAGACCTTTGAATCTATCGATGCCGACAGTCAAGTGGATGTATAAGTAGCCGAAATATACCCTGCGAAAATCAGCCCTGCTTCTTTCAGAGTCGAGCTGATTTCGGATTGGCTATTTATCAGAGAGTAAGGCGGTTTTTCAGCGTTGAGTTTATTTTTTTAAGTCTCCCATGGAGATGTTTACATTGTAGCTATAAGGTTGGTTTTTGGGCTGTTCAATATTCCCAGTGGAGCAGATGGCCGGTGTCTTGCCTGTTGTTCGAGCTTCACCTTGAATGATCGGAGAGATAACCCCATTCAATTTTGTAAGGGTGATACTGCTGGAGAAGTAACAGGACTTGTCCCCCGATGTGAGTAGGAAGGCGTGGCCGAAGCCTGCACTGTCTCCTTCTCGTAAGCTGCTGATTTTCAAGTCTTTAGAGAAATTAAGGATGTCGAATTCGTACGGTTCGATTTTACTCCCGTCGCCCGGTTTTATTTCGATCGCACTGCTGCTGACATTATTGACGGTGAAGGCGATAACGGTTTCCTGAGGTTGAGCAGCAAAAGCACTCCCAGATAAAACGCCGATCAGGGAGAAAAGGGCGAGCAGTTTTGGAGAGTTCATGATTTATCTTCCTTGAATGTTTGGTTTGTTCGTTGGATCCAAGATGTCAGGAGTAGCTATAGTGATCCGTACATCTTTTTTTATTGTGGCGGGTTGAAAGTTAGTTGCTGATGATTTTCAAGGGAAGTTGAAAAGGGTTTCGCTGTATTGCAATGAAAACGCTTCAATAAATAAAAAGCCCCCGACTCGTGAGAGTCAGGGGCTTTTGTGTTTCTGCAGTGTGGCTTACAGCGTCGGGTAGTCGAGGTAGCCGACCGCGCCTTTGCCGTAGAAGGTTTCCGGGTGCGGTTGGTTCAGCGGCGCATCGGCCTTCAAACGTGCCGGCAGGTCCGGGTTGGCGATGAACGGCACACCGAATGCCACAGCGTCAGCCTTGCCCTCGGCCAGCCACGCGTTGGCGCTGTCCTTGGTGAAGCGTTCGTTGGCGATGTAAGCGCCGCCGAAGGCTTCTTTCAGTTGCGGGCCGAGGCTGTCGGCGCCTTCTTTCTCGCGGGAGCAGATGAAGGCGATGCCACGCTTGCCCAGTTCGCGGGCGACGTAGGTGAAGGTTTCGGCCAGATTGTCGTCGCCCATGTCGTGGGAGTCGGCGCGCGGTGCCAGGTGCACGCCGACACGGCCGGCGCCCCAGACTTCGATGGCCGCGTCGGTCACTTCCAGCAGCAGGCGGGCACGGTTTTCCAGGGAGCCGCCGTAGTTGTCAGTGCGCTGGTTGGTGCTGCTTTGCAGAAACTGGTCGAGCAGGTAACCGTTGGCGCCGTGGATTTCCACGCCGTCGAAACCGGCTGCCTTGGCGTTTTCTGCGCCGACGCGGTAGGCGTCGACGATGTCGGCAATCTCAGCGGTTTCCAGCGCGCGAGGCGTCGGGAAGTCGGCCAGTGGACGCACCAGGCTGACGTGGCCTTTAGGCTGGATGGCGCTCGGTGCAACCGGCGCTTCGCCGTTCAAGTACGACGGGTGGGAAATTCGCCCGACGTGCCACAGTTGCAGGACGATCTTGCCGCCTGCCGCGTGAACGGCCTTGGTCACGTTGGTCCAGCCGCGCACCTGATCGTTGGACCAGATGCCCGGGGTGTCCGGGTAGCCGACGCCCATCGGGGTCACCGAAGTGGCTTCGCTGAGGATCAGGCCGGCCGAGGCGCGTTGTACGTAGTACTCGGCCATCAGCGCGTTCGGTACGCGGCCTTCGTCGGCGCGGCAGCGGGTCAGCGGCGCCATGATGATGCGGTTGGACAGTTCGATGTCGCCCAGTTTGATCGGATCGAAAATTGTTGCCATGAGATACAACCCTCGTGAGGTAAGTGAGTGAATCAGTTAGCGGTGGCCAGCTCGGGATTGCCGTTCCGGCGGAAGGTGATCAGGGTGACCAGCAGTGCCAGGATCGCGAGCGCCGCAGCAGCAAGAGGTACGCTGGTCAGGCCGTAGCCGTGGGCGATGACGCTGCCGCCGACCCAGGCGCCGAGGGCGTTGCCGACGTTGAAGGCGCCGATGTTCAGGGTCGAGACCAGGTTCGGTGCGGCCTGGCCGTAGGTCACGACGTTCACTTGCAGGGCTGGCACGGCGGCGAAACACGCGGTGGCCCAGAGGAACAGGGTGATTTCGGTCGGGATCAGCGCGATGCTGGTCCAGGTCAGTACGGTGGAGGTCACGGCCATGGCGATGAACACGCCGATCAGTGTCGCGGCCAGGCCTTTGTCGGCCATCTTGCCGCCGATGATGTTGCCGACGGTCAGGCCCAGGCCGATCAACATCAAGGTCCAGGTCACGCCACGGGGCGAGACGCCGGTGACATCGCCCAGCAGCGGTGCGACATAAGTGAACAGGGTGAACACCGAGGCGGCGAACAATGCGGTCATGCTCAAGGACAGCCAGATCCCGGCGCCTTTGAGCGCAGCCAGTTCGGCGCGCATGTCGAGTTTTTCTTCGTCACGCTTGGCCGGCAGGAAGCGGATCAGGCCGATCAGCGCGATCACACCGATCACGGTCACTGCCCAGAAGGTCGAGCGCCAGCCGGCTTCCTGACCGAGTGCGGTGCCCAGCGGTACGCCGAGTACGTTGGCCAGGGTCAGACCGGTGAACATCAGGGCTACGGCCGAAGCGCGTTTGTTCGGCGCCACCAGGTTGGCCGCGACCACCGAACCGATGCCGAAGAACGCACCGTGGCAGAGGGCGGTGACGACTCGGGCGAACATCAGCACCTCGTAGTCAGTGGCGATGGCGCAGAGCAGGTTGCCGATAATGAAGATGCCCATCAACGCGACCAGTGCAGCCTTGCGCGGCAGTCTTGCGGTGGCCATCGCCATGAACGGTGCACCAATCGCCACGCCCAGGGCGTAACCGGTCACCAGCCAGCCGGCGCCGGGAATCGACACCCCGAGGTCGGCCGCCACATCGGGCAGCAGGCCCATGATGACGAACTCGGTGGTGCCGATGGCGAAGGCGCTCAAGGCGAGTATGAGGAGCGAGAGGGGCATCGTTGGGTCCTTTTGGCTGGCTGACGTTAAGGGTCAGAGCTCTTTGCTGAGGGTGCTGAGGAACGCCTGGATCACGTCCTCGTTGCGTTTGAAAAAGTGCCACTGGCCGGCCTTCTGGCTGCTGATCAGCCCGGCGCGTTGCAGGGTGGCCAGGTGGGCGGAGACGGTCGATTGCGACAGGCCGCAGCGTTGATCGATCTGCCCGGCGCAGATGCCGTACTCGTGGTTGTGGATCTGTTCCGGAAACTGGGCTTTCGGGTCTTTCAGCCAGTTGAGGATGTCTCGCCGTACTGGGTGTGCCAGGGCTTTTATTATTTCGTCGAGGTCAATGTTCATGGCTGGTTGCTCGTGATGTGTGTAGCGCTATATCGCGATGAGGCGAACTTTAAATCGGTATTTCGCGATATACCAATATGAATTCGATCTGACGACCGCATAAATCGGTATATCGGGTTATAACGATATGTGAAGTGTAAACAAACGCGGGCGCGGTGCTAAGCTGCGCCCATGAACTATCTCGCACATTTGCACCTCGGTGGCCAGCGTCCCGGTCAATGGCTCGGCAGTCTGTATGGCGATTTCGTCAAAGGACGGCTGCAAGGGCAGTTCGATCCGGAGATCGAAGCGGCGATTGCCCTGCATCGTCAGATCGATGTCTTTACCGATCGCCACCCGTTGGTGGACGCTTCATTGGCGCGTTTTTCCACGACCCGTCGCCGTTACGCCGGCATCGTCCTCGACGTGTTCTTCGACCATTGCCTGGCCCGGGACTGGGCGCTCTACGCCGACCGACCGCTGGCGCAATTCACCACTGACGTATACCGAGTGCTGTCCAGCGAGCGGCAATTGCCCGAGCGCCTGGCGAAGATCGCCCCGCATATGGTGGCCAATGATTGGTTGGGTTCGTATCAGGAATTTGAAGTGCTGGAGCAGGTGCTGCGCGGGATTTCCCGGCGCCTGAGCAAACCTGAAGAACTGGCGGGGGCGATGCAGGAATTGCGGCGTTTGTACGAACCGCTCAGTGACGACTTTCGCTTGTTCTACCCACAGCTGCAGGACTTTGCAGGCCGGCAGCTGTAGGCAGATGTTGACGATCAGGCAGCGATCAGCTCGCCTGCACGACGCGGTTCGGCCGGTTTGGCCACCTCGCCGAACAACGCTTTCTGCACCGCTTGCTGGGCTTCGTACGCCAGCGCCGCGCGTTCCCGACCCTGGCAGGCAATCGGCTTGAGCAGATGAACTTCCACATCGCCGCAGTCGTTGCTGAACAGACGCATCAGGTGTGACAGCAGATCGTCGTCGCCAATGAACGGTGCCAGCGAATCGATCTCGCCATTGCGCAGATAACGGATCGCCACCGGTTGCAGCTTCACTTCCGAATCAATCGCCGCCGACAGCAGACGACCATGGAAGGTACGCAGCGAACGACCGTCGGTGGTGGTGCCTTCCGGGAACATCAGCAGCGGATGTTCGGTTTGCAGGTGACGGGTCATCTGCTTGCGGATCAACTGGCTGTCGCCCGAACCGCGACGGATGAACAGGCTGCCGGCCTTCGCCGCCAGCCAACCGGCCACCGGCCAGGTGCGCACTTCGGCCTTGGACAGAAACGACAGCGGCGTGAGCATCCCGAGCAGCGGAATGTCAGTCCACGACACATGGTTGCTGACCCACAGCATCGGCTGCTTCGGCAGCTCGCCATGGACGGTCACGCGAAAGGGCAGGGCATTGCTCAGGCGCGCCATGAAAAACCGCGACCAGCGCTGCCGGCGTTGCATCGAATGGGCCAGACCCAATCGCTCGAAAACCCCGAAGACACTGGCCATGCTCAAACCCAGCGTCACCACCAGCAGCACCCGCGCGATCCGCGCGTACACCCGCAGCCGGCTCATCACACGGCCGCCTTGAAGTGCTTGGCGTAGCGCGGGCAGAGTTCGTCGCGCTTGAGCAGGATGAACACGTCGGCGACCTGGAAGTCTTCGTCCCAGCACGGCTCGCCGCAGATCTTCGCGCCCAGGCGCATGTAGGCCTTGAGCAGCGGTGGCATTTCGGCAATCACGTTCGACGGAATATCCAGGGTTGGCAGCGGGTTCTTCGGCTCGGCACGCAGGTGTTCGGTGCACAGGTAACGTTCGCGCAGGCGCTGCATGATCGCGTGGGCCTGTACGCCGCCGTCCTGCATCGGGATGCTCGCGCAACCCATCAGATAGCTGTAGCCGCCCTGATTGAGGACTTCGGCCAGTTCGCCCCAGAGCACGGCGATGGTGCCGCCGTTGCGGTAGGCCGGGTCGACGCAGGTGCGGCCGATTTCCAGGATCGGGCCTTGCAGACCGGCGAGGCCGTGCAGGCTGAATTCTTCTTCGCTGTAGAACTTGCCCAGGCTGCTGGCGGCGGTGTGATCGAGCAAACGGGTGGTCGCCACCAGGCGGCCGGTGTTCAGGTCACGCACGCCGATGTGGCTGCAGTGAACATCATAGTCATCCATGTCCAGACCCAGTTCCGCGCCTTTCAGCTTGGCGTTGAACTCGCCGCTGAACACGTTGAAACGCAAGGCCTGGGCTTGCTGCAAGGCCTCGGCGCCGATCAGGCGTTCGGCTTGCAGACGGCGTTCATTGCCGGTGTCGCTGATGCGGGCGATCTGAGTCATTTGAATCTCCGTACGGGCCTTTAACCCGTCGTGGGTTACAGCCGATCGACTTTCTTTATGCAGCCGTGTTGTGCAAAGTCAGGCTATGTAGCCCCGGTGTCATCGCCATGAATGTTTGGTGATGCTTATATGACAGCCCACGAGGAGCCTCTGATGACCTGGTCGACCCTGCTTGAATGTCGCGAACGCCTGCCCGCCGTTGCCGATCTGGCGGAGGGTTTCGCCACGCTGCTGCATCAACTGGGCAGCGTCACGCCGTTCGAACTGGCGGTGGTGGGAGGGCGGCGGATGGCGACGCCGGGGCTGGCGTTTCTGGTGGGCTATCAGGCGGCGTTGCGGATGCTCTGGCCGAGCGCGCCGCCGAGCCTGGGGGCTTTGTGTGCGACCGAACAGCGCAGCCTGCGACCGGCGGACATGCAGACCCGGCTCACGGATCTGCGCCTTAGCGGGCAAAAGGATTTCGTCACCGCCGGCGATGCAGCGGACTGGCTGTTGATCGCCGCCCGCAGTGAGCAACCCGGCGAATCGCCGCGCCTGAGCCTGGCGGTGGTGTACCCCGGCGAATCCGGCGTGCGCGTGGAAAAACTCCCGGCGCTGCCGTTGATGCCGGACATCAGCCATGGCCGCCTGTATCTCGACGACGCTCTGTGCGAACTGCTCGCCGGTGACGGTTGGGATGCCTACGTCAAACCGTTCCGCAGCCTTGAAGATGTCTATGTGCTCAGCGCAATGACCGCGTGGCTGTACGGCGTCGGTCAGGACAGCGGCTGGCCGCAGCCGCTGCAATTGCGCTTGCTGGCGCTGTTGGCCGGTTGCGCGGAGGTCAGTCGGCAGCCACCGAACAATCCGGCGGGGCATGTGTTGCTCGGTGGCTTGTTTGCGCAGTTCGACGGGCTTAAAGCGGAAGTCGATCAGGCGCTGCTCGACGGCAATCCGGAATGGGCAGCGATGTGGCAGCGCGATCAGTCGGTCATGCAACTGGCCGCAGGTGTGCGGGCCAAGCGTCTGGCCAAGGCGTTGGCGGCAAGTCAAAACACATCTGTCATGAACGCCGGCTAGTCTTGTCAGGTTCATCCCCAGAGCCCTCACCATGTTCAAAGGCCTGTCCCTGTTTCTGCTGCTGATCAGCTTCACGGTTCAGGCCGAACAATGGCCGGGCGAGCAGTGGCCGAGCGGCCCGAAACTCACCGGCCCGGCCGTCGATGCAATGGAGGCCTACGCCTTCCCGACCCGCGATGACAACACCCGCCAAGGCATCCGCACCGACGCCTTGCTGGTGATCCGCGACGGCCAGCTCATCTATGAACGCTACGCCGCTGCGACCACCGCCGACACGCCGCACCTGACCTGGTCGATCAGCAAAAGCCTGATGGCCACGGTGTTCGGCGTGGCGTACGGCGAAGGCTTGTTCAAGCTCGATGATCCCGTCGCGAAGTTTTACCCGGTGCTGGAAAAACACCCGGCCATCACGATCCAGGATCTGCTGCACTGGGCCTCGGGCATCGACTGGCAGGAAGACTACGAATACGCCCCGCTGAAATCCTCGGTGGTGGCCATGCTCTACACCCGTGGTCATCGCGACATGGCCGCCTTCACCGCCGACCACGACAGCTACGCACCAGCGGGTCAGGCGTTCCGCTATTCCAGCGGCGACAGCAATCTGTTGGTCGCGGCGCTGAAAACCATCGTCGGCCCGCAGCGGTATCCCGACTATCCATGGACGGCACTTTTCGATCCTTTGGGCATCCGCCATGCCACCTGGGAAACCGATGCCACGGGCACCTTCGTCGCGTCTTCATACGCTTACCTGACGGCCCGGGATCTGGCGCGAATCGGCCTGCTGATGGAACGGGACGGACGCTGGAACGACCGGCAGTTGTTGCCCAAGGATTGGGTCGCCTTCAATCGCCAACCCTTCGCCGGCTACAAGGCTAATCAGGACGAAGCCGTGCCCGGCGGCCACTGGTGGCTCAATCGACCGGCAGACGGTGCCCCCTCGCCGTGGCCCGACGCCCCCCCCGACACCTTCGCCGCCCTCGGCCACTGGGGCCAGGCGCTGTACGTGATCCCGAGCGAAAAACTGGTGATCGTGCGCTACGGCGATGACCGCGACGGCAGCTATCGCCACAACGAATTGCTCAAGCGTGTGCTCGGGGCGGTGCGGCCATGAAGTTGTTCAGACGAATCCTGCTGGTGCTGCTTGTCGTGCTGCTGGGCTGGGGCTGGCACGAGCGCGAGAATCTGTGGGCCTTCCCGGACATTATCAGCGCCTACACCGCCAAGGAATATTGCTCGTGCCGCTACGTCATGAACAACGACGCCGAGTATTGCCGTGGCTACGTGAAGCAATGGTTGCCCAGCGAACTGACCGATGACCGCACGCAAAAACTGGTTACCGCCAGCGGCATGGGGCGTAGCAACAGCGCCCGGTGGCAAGGCGAACGCCAAGGCTGTCGCCTGCAACCCTGATCCGGTTCCACCCTGTGGAACCACATTCGATTGTCCTCTCGCGTGTCTCGCGGTTATCTGGCGGTGAGCACGACCTGCCGTTCATGTGTCGTGAAACAACACCGAACAACAAGACCGGGAAACACCCGCGCGAGGAGAACCGTCATGCCCCGACATCAGCACATTCTGGCCTGGCTCAACGACGTGGCTGGCGACCTGCACGCCACCCGCCAGGACATTCACGCCCACCCAGAACTCGGTTTCGAGGAAAGCCGCACCTCGGCGCTGGTCGCCCGCTCGCTCCAAGAGTGGGGCTATGAAGTCCACACTGGCGTCGGCAAGACTGGCGTGGTCGGCGTGCTGCGCAACGGCAGCAGCACACGCAAACTCGGGCTGCGGGCCGACATGGATGCGCTGCCGATCATCGAGAATACCGGTGTCGCCTACAGCAGTCGTCATCAGGGCTGCATGCACGCCTGCGGGCATGACGGGCACACCGCGATGCTGCTCGGTGCGGCGCGTTATCTGGCGGCGACCCGTCAGTTCGACGGCACCCTGACGCTGATTTTCCAGCCCGCCGAAGAGGGGCAGGGCGGGGCCGAAGCGATGCTCGCCGATGGCCTGCTCGAACGCTTCCCATGCGATGCGCTGTTCGGCATGCACAACATGCCGGGCCTGCCGGCAGGGCACCTGGGCTTTCGCGAAGGGCCGATGATGGCTTCGCAGGATCTGCTCACGGTGACCATCGAAGGCGTCGGCGGCCACGGATCGATGCCGCATCTGGCGGTGGATCCGCTGGTGGCGGCGGCCAGTGTGGTGATGGCTTTGCAAACCGTGGTCGCGCGCAACATCGATGCACAGCAGGCGGCGGTGGTGACCGTTGGCGCGTTGCAGGCCGGCGAAGCGGCAAACGTGATTCCGCAACAGGCGATCCTGCGCCTGAGTCTGCGTGCGCTGAACGCCGAAGTCCGCGTTCAGACACTGGACCGCGTGCGCTCGATCATCGAAGCCCAGGCCGAAAGCTTCGGCTGCACCTCGACCCTCGAACACCGTCCTGCCTACCCGGTGCTGGTCAACCACGCCGCCGAAACCGAGTTCGCCCGTCAGGTCGGCGTCGAACTGGTCGGCGCCGATGCCGTGGATGGCAACACACCAAAATTGATGGGCAGCGAGGACTTCGCCTGGATGCTCCAGCGCTGCCCCGGCGCCTACCTGTTCATCGGCAACGGCGTGGCGCGGCCGATGGTGCATAACCCGGCCTACGACTTTAACGACGACATCCTGCTGACCGGCGCGGCGTATTGGGGCGCGCTCACCGAGAGCTGGCTCAAGCCGGCCTGATTTCTTCATTTTTTGCTGCCGCTGGAACGCAGGTGTGCACGTGCCTGCGTGGTCTACCCACAGCTTCTGGAGAATCCCCATGCAGATTTCGAACGCAGGCGTTTCGCGCACCCGGCAAGTGGTCGCCGCCGTCATCGGCAACGCCCTGGAATGGTACGACTTCATCGTTTACGGCTTTCTGGCGAGCATCATCGCCCGGCAGTTTTTCCCGTCCGACGACGACTACGCCTCGCTGCTGATGGCGCTGGCGACTTTCGGCGTCGGCTTTTTCATGCGCCCGGTGGGCGGCATCCTGCTGGGCATCTATTCCGACCGCAAAGGGCGCAAGGCTGCGATGCAGATGATCATCCGCCTGATGACCGTGTCCATCGCCCTGATCGCGTTCGCGCCGAATTACGCCGCCATCGGCATGGGTGCGCCGTTGCTGATTGTGGTGGCGCGGATGCTTCAGGGCTTTGCCACGGGCGGTGAATACGCCAGCGCCACGGCGTTTCTGGTGGAGAGCGCGCCGGCCCATCGCAAGGGTTTGTATGGCTCGTGGCAACTGGTCGGGCAATGCCTGGCGGTGTTCAGTGGTGCGGCGATGGTGGCGCTGGTCACGCACCTGTTTTCCCCCGAAGCGCTGGACAGTTGGGGCTGGCGGATTCCATTCGTGCTCGGTCTGTTGATCGGCCCGGTGGGCTTGTGGATTCGCAAACACATGGAAGAACCGGAAGAGTTTCTCGAAGCGCGCAAAAAAGCCAAAGGCGCCGCGCCCGGCCTTTGGCAGGTGCTGCGCGAACATCGCCGCAGCCTGCTGGTATCGATGGGCCTGGCCTGCGGTGCGACGGTGTCGTTCTACGTGGTGCTGGTGAACATGCCGACTTTCGCCCACAAAAACCTCGGCCTGCCGCTGGATCAGGTGCTGCTGGTGCAGATGCTTGCGGTGGGGCTGATGACCGTGGTGATTCCGCTGTCCGGTGCCCTGTCCGATCGCCTCGGTCGGCGGCCGGTGCTGATGGCGTTCACCCTGGCGTTTTTCGTCATGGTCTATCCGCTCTATGTGTGGGTCGCGGCGGCGCCTTCGATCGAACGCTTGCTGGTGATGCAACTGTTGCTGTGCACGGCGATTGGCGGGTTCTTCGGCCCGGCCCCGACAGCGCTGGCCGAGCAGTTCCCGATTGAAGTGCGCTCCACTGGCGTGTCGGTGGCCTACAACGTGGCGGTGATGGTGTTCGGTGGTTTCGCGCCGCTGATCGTCACCTGGCTAAGCAAAGTTCTGAACACCCCGGTGGCGCCGTCGTTCTATGTGTTGTTCGCTTGCCTGCTGACCCTGCTCGGTACTTACTGTTTGCAAGAGGCCCCGCGTGCAAAGAAACCCGTTGCGCTCAACCTGGGAGTGAAACCGTGAGTCCGTTAGCCATTGATCCGATTGTCGCCCTTGATGCCGATGCGCTGTCCCGGGCGATCCATGCCCGCAAGGTGTCGTGCCGCGAAGTGATGCAGGCCTACCTGACGCACATCGAACGCTTCAATCCGGCGGTCAACGCGCTGGTCTCGCTGCGTCCGCAGGACGTGCTGTTGCGCGAAGCCGATGAATGTGACCGGCAACTGGATCACGGCGAGTCCCGGGGCTGGATGCACGGCATGCCCCAGGCGATCAAGGACCTGGCGGCCACCGCCGGGTTGCGCACCACCCTGGGGTCGCCGTTGTTTGCCGAGCAAGTGCCGCAGCACGACGCGATCAGCGTGGCGCGGGTGCGCGATTGCGGGGCGATCATCATCGGCAAGAGCAACGTCCCGGAGTTCGGCCTCGGTTCGCAGACCTACAACAGCGTGTTCGGCACCACCACCAACGCCTACGATCCGGGCCTGATTGCCGGCGGCAGCAGCGGCGGGGCGGCGGTGGCACTGGCCCTGCGCCTGCTGCCGGTGGCCGATGGCAGCGACATGATGGGCTCGCTGCGCAACCCGGCAGCGTTCAACAACGTGTTCGGTTTCCGCCCGTCCCAGGGCCGCGTGCCCCATGGGCCGGCGCCGGAAGTGTTCGTCCAGCAACTGGCCACCGAAGGGCCGATGGGGCGCACGGTCACCGACGTCGCGCGATTGCTCTCGACCCAGGCCGGTTACGATCCGCGCGTACCGCTGTCGCTGGCCGATGAGCCTCGGGATTTCGGGCTGGATCTGCAACAGGACTGCAGCGGCCTGCGCCTCGGCTGGCTCGGCGATTACAACGGCTATCTGCCGATGGACGATGGCGTGTTGAGCCTGTGCGAATCGGCGCTGGCGGATTTCAGTGCATTGGGTTGCCACGTCGAAGCCTGTCAGCCGGAATTTTCCATGGAGCGCTTGTGGCAGACCTGGCTCACGCACCGGCATTTCCTGGTGCAGGGCAGCCTCGGCGCGGCCTATGCCGACCCGCAAAAACGGGCGCTGCTCAAACCCGAAGCACAGTGGGAAATCGAGGGTGGTTTGCGTCTGACCGCTGCCGAGGTCTATCAGGCATCGGTCGCGCGCAGCGATTGGTATCGCGCGGTGAGCGAGCTATTCGAGCGTTACGATTTCCTGCTGCTGCCCACCGCCCAGGTGTTCCCTTTTGATGCACAGCAACCGTGGCCGCGAGTCGTCGGCGGGCAGACCATGGACACCTATCATCGCTGGATGGAAGTGGTGATCGGCCCGACACTGGCGGGGTTGCCGAGCATCAGCGTGCCGGTGGGTTTCAACCCGGCCGGGTTGCCGATGGGCCTGCAAATCATCGGCCCGGCCCAGGCGGATCGGGCGGTGCTGCAACTGGCCTATGCTCATGAGCAACTGACGCGCTGGGTCGAGCGGCGACCGCCGGCATGCCTGCAATCGGCCTGAGCGGCCCGCATCTTGCTGCACGAAGTGATCTTTCACCCGCATCCACGGAGGTCGAACACATGGGCAGCAAGGCAGACACCGGCAGCGTGCGCTCGGTCGAACGGGCGCTGGCCATCGTCGAGTTGCTCGGCGAGCATCAGGCGTTGGGACTCGAAGAGTTGCACTACCTGACCACCCTGCCCAAAGCCACGGTGTCGCGGATGCTCGCCACCTTGCAGGAGCAGGGCTGGATCTATCGCGGCCTCAGCGACCGTCGCTACCGGTTGTGCGCCAAGCGGCTGTTCGGTGATCGTCAGCAACGCTTCAAGCGCCATCTGGTGGAAAGCGCCGCGCCGATGCTGCTCGAACTCAGCGAGCGCACCGGGCTGGTGGCGGATCTGTCGTGCTTCGACGGCGAGCGGGTTGAAGTGATGGAAAGCGCGATCCCGCAAGTGCTGCGCAAACGCTATCCGAACAACTGTCAGATCGTCGGTCATCACGCGAGCCTGTTTCATTCGGCGATGGGCCGGGCCTGTCTGGGAGAGCTCGACAGCCAGGACGTGCGGCGCCTGGCCGAGCGCGAACAGTTGGCGGATGACGGTGTGTTCCAGGCCACCGAGCAAGCCCTGCATCAGGGTTTCGGTCAGCGCACCGAAGGTTATTGGGAATACCCGGTGCGCCTGCCGTTCCTGATTCGCGCAGTGGCGTTGCCGATTCGTGCGCAGGGGCAACTGGTCGGCAGCATGGCGCTGCATTGGCCGATGGATCAGGCGCCGGTGGAGCGGGTGCTGAGCCTGCACCTCAACAGCCTCGCGGCGACTATTGGCCAGGTGCAGCAGGCGTTGGTCTGAGCCTTTGCACAGACTGACAGTTTGCAATAGCGCCACGGCCAGTTAAGGTTCGTGCAGGTTTATCGGCCCCACGAGTCTTCAATGTTCAACCGTTCTCTGTGCAACGCCTTCGCCGGCCTGCTGCTGGGCGCCGCTGCGCTGCCGGCCCAGGCCAACTGGTATCTGGACGGCGAGTCGTCGCGGCTGTCGTTCGTCAGCACGAAAAACGCCAACGTGTCCGAAGTGCAGCGCTTTCTGGTGCTGCACGGCAAGGTCGATCCCGATGGCCGCGCCGAAGTCGAGGTCGAGCTGGACTCGATCAACAGCGGCATCCCGTTGCGCGACGAACGCATGCGCAAGGAACTGTTCCAGATCGAGCAATTTCCCGAGGCGACCATCACCACGCAAATCGACCTGCGCCCGATCAACGATCTGGCCCCCGGCGCGCAACTTGAGTTGCGCCTGCCACTGACCGTCAACCTGCACGGCAAACAGCACGAATACCCCGCTGAACTGCTCGCCACGCGCCTTGATGACCGACGCTTTCAAGTGGTGACGCTGGAGCCGCTGGTGATCAGCGCCGAGGATTTCGATCTGCTGCCAGGGCTGGAAAGCTTGCGCAAAATGTCCGGCCTGTCGGCCATCA
This sequence comes from Pseudomonas sp. GW822-FHT03F08, assembly GCF_058801265.1. Classification (NCBI taxonomy): domain Bacteria; kingdom Pseudomonadati; phylum Pseudomonadota; class Gammaproteobacteria; order Pseudomonadales; family Pseudomonadaceae; genus Pseudomonas; species Pseudomonas sp. GW822-FHT03F08. The sequence continues at coordinate 257,937 of NZ_JBXANC010000007.1, forward strand.
GTCTGTCGGTGCCGGTGGGTGCGGTGCTGATCTTCACGGCGCGCTGACATGCGCGGCGCAGTGTTCCCGTGGCGTGACGGCAACCGCTTCGAACTGTTGATCGACGGCCCGCAATTCTTCCCGCGCATGCTTGAGGAAATCGCCCGCGCACGGGAGCAGATCGAACTGGAGCTGTATCTGGTAGAGGCCGGCGCCTGTGCCGAAACCGTGGTTCAGGCGCTGGTGCTGGCAGCCGAGCGGGGCGTGCGGGTGCGTTGCCTGTTCGATGATTACGGCAGCCTCGCCTTCACCCTGACCTTGCGTCAGCGCCTGACGCTCGCCGGTGTCGAGCTGCGTTTCTACAATCGCCTGAACTGGCGGCGCTGGGTCGGCAATTTCTATCGCGATCACCGCAAGCTGTTGCTGGTCGATCAGCGTCTGGCGGTGGTCGGCGGCACCGGAGTGACCGACGAATTCTGGACCCCGGGCCACGACACCAGCGAATGGCACGAAGTGATGGTGCAGATCACGGGCCCCTTGGTGCTCGACTGGCAATTGCTGTTCGACCGCCAATGGATCGCCAACCGCCATCGCCGGGCCTGGAAGCCTCACGCGAATTTCGGCCTGCCGCGATTGCCGCGCGTACCCGACACCGGCGAGGGCATGGGCCGTGTGGCCTACGCCGACGCCCGCCAGCATCGCGACATTCTGCAATCGCTGTTCCGCGCACTGAACAGCGGCCAGAAGCGCATCTGGCTGGCCACGCCGTACTTCCTGCCGACCTGGAAAATCCGCCGCTCCCTGCGCAAGGCCGCCGCCCGTGGCCTCGACGTGCGCCTGCTGCTGACCGGGCCGCGTACCGATCACCCGTCGGTGCGTTACGCCGGGCATCGCTACTACCCGCGTCTGCTCAAGGCCGGGGTGAAGATCTTCGAATATCAGCCGTGTTTCCTGCACCTTAAAATGGTGCTGGTGGACGATTGGGTGAGCATCGGCTCATGCAACTTCGACCACTGGAATTTGCGCTTCAACCTTGAGGCGAATCTGGAGGCGCTGGATCCGTCACTGACGGCAGCGGTGGTGGCGAGTTTCGAGAAGGACTTCGGCCTGAGTCAGCAGGTGAGTCTGGAGGAATGGCAGCGCCGGCCGTTGTGGCGGCGGGTGAAGCAGCGGATCTGGGGATGGGTGGATCGGGTGGTGGTCAATCTGCTCGATCGCCGGGGCTGATTCAACACCGCAAAAACAATGAGGGAGCTGGCAGCCAGCTCCCTCAGTTTTATGTGTAGCTTTAACAGTTACAGCAATTCAAAGCTCTGCTGCGTCACGTCCTGGGAATCCAGGCCGATCTGCACGTTGAACTTGCCAGGCTCTGCCGCGTACTTGAGCTGGGCGTTGTAGAACTTCAGGTCATCTTCGGTGATGGTGAAGTGCACGACTTTCTGCTCGCCGGCCTTGAGCATGATCTTCTGGAAGTTCTTCAGCTCCTTGACCGGACGGATCATCGAACCGGTGACGTCCTGGATGTACAGTTGCACCACGGTTTCGCCGTCACGCTTGCCGGTGTTTTTCACCGTGACACTGGCGTCGAGCTTACCGGTGGTGTTCAGGGTGGTCGACGACAGCGCCATGTCGCTCAGGCTGAAATCGGTGTAGCTCAGGCCGTAACCGAACGGGAACAGGGGCCCGGTGGTGTCATCGAAATACTGCGAGGTGTAGTTGCCCGGTTTGCCCGGCGTGAACGGCCGGCCAATGCTCAGGTGGTTGTAGTAGGTCGGGATCTGACCCACGGAGCGCGGGAAGGTCACCGGCAGTTTGCCCGACGGGTTGTAGTCGCCGAACAGCACGTCGGCGATGGCGTTGCCGCCCTCGGTGCCGCTGAACCAGGTTTCCAGAATCGCGTCAGCCTGTTCCTTTTCCTGAAGGATCGTCAGCGGACGGCCGTTCATCAGCACCAGCACCAACGGCTTGCCGGTGGCTTTCAGGGCGCGGATCAGCTCACGCTGGTTTTCCGGGATGTTCAGGTCGGTACGGCTCGACGATTCGTGGGACATGCCACGGGACTCGCCCACGGCTGCGACCACCACGTCAGCGTCCTTGGCGGCTTTGACCGCTTCGTCGATCAGCACGTTGGCCGGGCGCGGGTCATCGACCACTTCCGGCGCATCGAAGTTGAGGAAGTTCAGGTAGTCGAGGACCTTCTTGTCGCTGGTGATGTTGGCACCACGGGCGTAGATCAGGTTCGACTTGTCGCCGATCACGCTGCTCATGCCGTCGAACAGGGTGACCGATTGCGCCGGACGGCCAGCAGCGGCCCAGCTACCCATCATGTCGATCGGGGCCTTGGCCAGCGGACCGACCAGCGCGACTTTCGCGGATTTCTTCAGCGGCAGGGTTTCGTTCTGGTTTTTCAGCAGCACCAGGCTGCGACGGGCGACGTCACGGGCGTCGGCGCGGTGCAGGCGGCTGTCGGCGTAGGTGTCGGCCGGATCATCCTCGGCTTTGCCAATGCGCAGGTACGGGTCCTTGAACAGGCCCATGTCGTACTTGGCCCCGAGCACTTCGCGCACGGCGTTGTCGATGTCTTTCTGTTCGATCTCGCCGGACTTGAGCAGCCCCGGCAGTTCTTTGCCGTACAGGGTGTCGTTCATGCTCATGTCGATGCCGGCCTTGATCGCCAGCTTCGCCGCTGCACGACCGTCGGCTGCCACGCCGTGCTTGATCAGCTCGAAGATCGCGCCGTGGTCGCTGACCGCCAGGCCCTTGAAGCCCCATTCCTTGCGCAACAGGTCGTTCATCAGCCAGGTGTTGGCGGTGGCCGGGATACCGTTGATCGAGTTCAGCGCGACCATCACGCCACCGGCGCCGGCATCAATCGCGGCGCGGTACGGTGGCAGATAGTCCTGGTACATCTTCACCGGGCTCATGTCGACGGTGTTGTAGTCGCGACCACCCTCGACCGCGCCGTACAGGGCGAAGTGCTTGACGCTGGCCATGATGCTGTCGGCCGCGCTCGGCGTGTCGCCCTGATAGGCCTTGACCATGACTTTGGCGATGCGCGAGGTCAGGTAGGTGTCTTCACCGAAACCTTCGGAGCTGCGGCCCCAGCGCGGGTCGCGGGAAATATCGACCATCGGCGCGAAGGTGATGTCGAGGCTGTCGGCTGCGGCCTCTTTGGCGGCCACGCGCCCGGACTGGCCGATGGCGTCCATGTCCCAGCTCGATGCGAGGGCCAATGGAATCGGGAAAATCGTACGGTGACCGTGGATCACGTCGTACGCGAAAAACATCGGGATCTTCAGGCGGCTGCGCATGGCAGCGTCCTGCATCGGACGGTTTTCCGGGCGGGTGATCGAGTTGAACGTGCCACCGATGTTGCCGGCGGCGATCTCTTTGCGGATCAGTTCGCGAGGCATCTCCGGGCCGATGCTGATCAGGCGCAACTGGCCGATCTTCTCGTCGAGGGTCATTTGTTTCATCAGGTTACTGATGAACGCATCCTTGTTTTCCAGGGGTACCGGGGTCGTGGCGGCCAGTACTTGATGACTGGCCAGGCTGACGAACAGGCCCAGCAAACACAGCTTCTTCATGAATAGTTTTCTCAAGGGCCTAAACGGCGTTGCAATGCCGGCCAGCCAAAATTTAGGGAGCGACTATTGTTGTTCGGGTGCTGATTCAGAAAACGACAGCCGAATGTACATCGTCAGTTTCGACGACGTGATCGCGCAGGGCCTCTTTTTAGCCCATCGGCCCGCCGCAATCCAGTGGCGCGGGCGATTATGCCCCAACCGCCGGCTGAGAATGTTTCGCGAGTCATTATTCATGAAATGTGCAAGGGAGCACCCGTCCGATGAATGTCAGTCCTGTCTACCGCTCGCGTTTGCAGGTCGCCACCTTGCTGGTGCTGGCCACGCTGTTGACCGCCTGCGGCATCAACAACATTCCCACCCTCGACGAACAGGCCAAGGCGGCCTGGGGCCAGGTGCAGAACCAGTATCAACGCCGCGCCGACCTGATCCCCAACCTGGTGGAAACCGTGAAGGGTTATGCCAAGCACGAGGAGGAAACCCTGACGGCGGTGGTCGAAGCCCGGGCCAAGGCGACGTCGATCCAGGTCGATGCCAGCACTCTCGACAACCCGGAAAAGCTCAAGCAGTTCCAGCAGGCCCAGGATCAACTGACCGGTGCCTTGAGCCGATTGATGGTGGTGTCCGAACGTTATCCGGACCTGAAGGCCAACCAGAACTTCCTCGCCCTGCAATCGCAACTTGAGGGCACGGAAAACCGCATCGCCGTGGCCCGCCGGGATTTCATTCTGGCGGTGCAGAAATACAACACCGAGATCCGCACCTTTCCCGGTCGCCTGTGGCACAGCGTGATGTACAGCGATCTGCCGATCCGCGAGACCTTCGAAGCCACCAGCCCCGGCGCGGACAAGGCCCCGGAAGTGAAGTTCTGAGCCGGGGATGCCCATGCGTGTGTTGAAGATGGGCCTGGTGCTGATGCTGTGGCTGTTCGCCGTCAGCGCCCGGGCCGAGTTGACCTTTCCGGCGCTGACCGGGCGGGTGGTGGACGACGCGCAGATGATCGAGCCCTCGGTGCGCGCGCAACTGAACCAGCAGTTGCAGGCCCACGAACAGGCGACTGGCGAGCAGTTGGTGGTCGTGACGTTGCCGAACCTGCAAGGCACTACCATCGAGGACTACGGCGTTGAACTGGGCCGGCATTGGGGCATCGGCCAGAAAGACAAAAACAACGGCGCACTGTTGATCGTCGCCCGGGACGAGCGCAAATTGCGCATCGAAGTCGGCTACGGGCTGGAGGATCGCCTGACCGATGCCCAGAGTTCGGTGATCATTCATCAGGTGATCACGCCGTCGTTCAAGGCCGGCAATTTCAGCAAGGGCATCAGCGACGGTGTGGCGGCGATGCTGGTGGTGCTGGGCGGCAATCCACTGGACGAACCTTCCACGGTGTATGAATCGGCCGGCGATCCGTCGGACGATTTCGTCTCGCGGCACCCGGCGTTGTTCGTATTTCTGGTGATGTTGTTCATCCTGACTGTTTTTATCTGCCAGATGCTCGGTATCCTTCCCGCCGGCCGGGGCGGCTCCGGAGGAGGGGGCGGCTTTGGTGGCGGTGGTTTTGGCGGCGGCGGTGGAGGCGGGGGCTTCAGCGGCGGCGGTGGCAGTTTCGGCGGGGGCGGGTCTTCCGGCGGCTGGTGATAACAATAATGAGCAGGCACTTCACGACATGGCATTACTGACTGAACACGAACAACGCAAGGTCGCCGAGGCCATCGCCCGGGTCGAACGCGACACCGACGCCGAACTGGTGACGGTGCTCGCGGCACGCGCCGACGACTACGCGTACATCCCGCTGCTGTGGGCCAGCCTGCTGGCGCTGGTGGTGCCGGGCATCGTGCATTACCTGACCGGCTGGCTGACGATGCACAGTCTGCTGCTGGTGCAGTGGGTCAGTTTTGTCGTGCTGTGCCTGGTGTTTCGTCTGCCCAAGGTCACCACCCATCTGATTCCGCGCCACGTCCGCCACTGGCGCGCCTCGAACCTGGCGCGTCGGCAGTTTCTCGAACAGAACCTGCATCACACGGTGGGCAGCACCGGCATGCTGATTTTTGTCTGCGAGGCCGAGCGGTACGTGGAGATTCTGGTGGATGAAGGGATTTCCAGAAAACTGGATAACAAGAGCTGGGATTCGATTGTCGCGGCGTTTACCGAGCAGGTGCGGCAGGGCCAGACGTTGCAGGGATTTGTCACCTGCATTGACGCGTGCGGCGAGTTGCTCAAGGTGCATGTGCCGGTGACGCAGGTGCGCAATGAGTTGCCCAATCGTCTGGTGGTGCTGGGATAAGCCGTTCGGGAAATTAGCCGTGCCCTCGAACGCCATCCCCCCTAAACTAGCGGCCATTCCCGATTTGCCCGTCCGAGGCCGCTTTTTCTCATGTCCGTTACCGCCCCATCTGCCAAACCGGCGCCCGATCACCACGCCCAGTTCATCGAGCTGCTGCAAGCCAGCCTCGAACAGAACGGCTTCATCAAACTGGTGCTGGCCAAGTACGTCGGCGAAGAAGCGGACCTGCAGCGGATCATCATCAAACCGGTGACGGTCAAGGCGCAGCCGTGCCTGTCGTTCGTTTATCGCTACAAGACCCGCGACATCACCAAGAACCTGCCGTTGGACGAAGCAGTAGCGACGATCGCCGAGCTGCTGCCGGCGGCGTTCAAAAATGCGCATTTGCTCACGTTGACCGACGAAGCCCAGCTCGAATACAGCAAAAAGGGCAAAAGCTCGCTGTTCATGAGCAAACCCCAGCAATTGCGTGAAGTGCCGTCCGCCGAGCATAACCGTGAGAAGAACCGCTTCCTTGATCTGAACCGACCGTTCCTCAAGGATCTGGGCGTGACCAACGCGCAACACGAGCTGATCCCGGCGATGTCGCGCAAGTGGAAGCAGATCAACAAGTTCATCGAAGTTTTCAGCCATGCGCTGACCTCGTCGCCGCTGGCCCTGGACAAACCGGTGCGGGTGGCGGATTTCGGTTCGGGCAAGGGTTACCTGACGTTCGCCATCCATGACTATCTGCGCAACACCTTGAAGGCCGAGGGCGAAGTCACCGGCGTTGAATTGCGCGAAGAGATGGTCAATCTGTGCAACACCGCCGCCGCGAAGCTGGAACACCCAGGGCTGGTGTTCAAGTGCGGCGATGTGCGCAGCGTGGCGCCGAGCGAGCTGGAAGTGATGATCGCCCTGCATGCCTGCGACATCGCCACCGACTATGCGATCCACACCGGCATCCGCTCGGGCGCGGGCATCATCATGTGCTCGCCGTGCTGCCACAAACAGATCCGCTTGCAGATCCAGAGTCCGGCGCTGCTCAAGCCGATGCTGCAATACGGCCTGCACCTGGGCCAGCAGGCGGAAATGGTCACCGACAGTCTGCGTGCGCTGTTCCTCGAAGCCTGTGGTTACGAGACCAAGGTGTTCGAGTTCATCTCGCTGGACCACACCAACAAGAACAAGATGATCCTCGCCGTGAAGCGCGCCGAGCCGGTGGACCCGGCCCAGTTGCTGGTGAAGATTCAGGAGCTCAAGGCGTTCTACCACATCAGCGAGCACTGCCTGGAAACCCTGCTGCTCGCCGATGGCCTGCTGCCGCTCAAGGCTTGAGCTGAACTCCGGCCGGTAACGTGCCCGGTTGAGCCGGGCGCACCGCCGTCTTGCGTCCGAGCATCACTGTCGCGATCACCCCGCAGGCGAACAGCCAAGTGATCGGCTCCACGTGTTCGCCGAAGAACAGCGCGGAAAACGCGATGGTGAAGAAGATCTGCAACAACTGGATCTGACTGACCCGGGCAATGCCGCCCATGGCCAACCCGGCGTACCAGGCGAAGAACCCCAGGAACTGCGAAAACAGCGCGACGTAACCGAAAGCCCACCAGGTTTTCGTCGAGACCGCGCCCTGATGCTGGATCGCCAGATACAGCACCGGGCCGATCAGCAACGGCGTCGACAGCACCAGCGCCCAGCAGATCACCTGCCAGCCACCCATTTCCCGGGCCAGGCGTCCGCCCTCGGCATAACCCAGACCGCCCACTGCAATCGCGCCGAGCATCAGCAAATCCCCGGCCTGAATGCTGCCGGCGCCGGTGTACAACGCATAACCCAGCACCAGCGCACTGCCCAACGCGGCGCAGGCCCAGAAGGCTTTCGACGGTCGTTCATGGGACAGCCATGCCGCGTACAGCGCCACGCACAGCGGCTGCAAACCGTTGACCAGCGCTCCGTGGGACGCCGGCAAGGTCTGCATGGCCCACGCCGACAGCACCGGGAATCCGAGAATCACCCCGGCGATCACCAGGCTCAGGCCTTTGACCTGTTGCCAGGTCGGCCACTTTTCCCGTCGCCACAACAACAGTAACGCCGCCGGAATCGCCGCGAACAACGCACGGCCGAGGCCGTTGAGCAGTGGGTGAAGTTCCTGCACCACGATACGGGTGAAGGGCAGGGTGAGGCTGAAAATCACCACGCCGAGCAGGCCGAGGGCCATGCCGGTGTTTTCGCGCGAAGACATGAGGGCAACCCGATTAGAAGGTGGCAGGGAGGTGGCTTCATCTAGCCACAAACCTTGCGCATCGTGCTGTTACAGTCAGACGCAGAGTTATCCATACAGTTTGCGGACGCCATCGCGGTCCTTGGACTACTTTGAATACTCCTGTGCATTTACCAGAGGAGTCCTGTCCATGGCCGCGAAAAAGATTCTGATGCTGGTCGGCGATTACGTCGAAGACTACGAAGTGATGGTGCCGTTCCAGGCCCTGCAAATGGTCGGTCACACCGTGCACGCCGTGTGCCCGGACAAGGCCGCCGGCAAGACCGTGCGCACCGCGATCCATGACTTCGAAGGCGACCAGACCTACAGCGAGAAACCCGGTCACCAGTTTGCCCTGAACTTCGATTTCGCCAAGGTCGATGCCAAAGACTACGACGCGTTGCTGGTGCCCGGTGGTCGTGCGCCGGAATACCTGCGGCTGAACGAAAAAGTCCTGGAACTGGTGCGAGCCTTCGACAAGGCCGGCAAGCCGATTGCTGCTGTCTGCCATGGCGCGCAACTGCTGGCGGCGGCGGGGATTCTCGAAGGCCGCGAGTGCAGCGCCTATCCGGCCTGTGCCCCGGAAGTGCGGCTGGCCGGTGGCACCTACATCGATATTCCGGTGACCGAGGGCCACGTCCAGGGCAATCTGGCCACCGCCCCGGCCTGGCCAGCACATCCGAACTGGCTGGCCGGTTTTCTCGGGTTGCTCGGAACCAAAATCACCCTGTGAACGAGAGGCCCATCGCGAGCGTGTTCGCGATGGGCAAGCCCGGACGGATCAGAAGAACCGCGTCACGCTGACCTTGGCATTGCGTCCCTGACTGTAGGCCCGATCACCGCTCAGCGCCGGGCGGTAATCTTCGTTGAACAGGTTGTCGACGGTGAGGTTGACCTCGGTGCCCTTGAGGTACGGCTGCTGCGGTTTCCATTTGGCGAACAGACCCTGCACGTTGTAGCGGTCGTTGGCGTACTGGTCGTAGAACACGTCACCCAGGGTGTTTTTGCTCGAACCGTACTTGTCGCTCGGCAGGCGATCGGTCTGGCGCACGAACTCTCCTTGCCAGCCAACCTGGGCATCCCAGCTAGGAATCTTCACGCCGAGCACGGCAATCCATTTGCTCGGTGGAACGTCCCGCACCCAGACGTCCGGTCCCCATGGATTGGTGTAGGCACCTTCGTGCTTGCCGGTCATCCACGAGTAGGACAGCGAACCGAACAGGTACGTCGAGTCATAGAAGCTTTCGACTTCAAAGCCCTTGATGGTCAGCCCGCCGATGTTGCGGTAGTTGCCCATGGGGCCGGAACCCTTGCAGTCCGAGGCGATGCTGCCGCCCTTGATGGCCTGGTTCTCGCAGCCGATGCCGGTGGCCTTGAAGATCTCGTCGTCGATCTTGTTGCGGAACAGCGTGGTGCGGACCTGCACGTTGTCGTGGTCGGTGAACACGTTGGCGAAGTGGCTGATATTACCGGCACGCCAACCGGTGATGCGTTCCGGGTCGAGGTCGACACTGGTGGCGGTGCGGCTGCCCAGACCCTGCACTTCGTACTGCTCGTCGATGACCGGCGCGCGCCAGGTCTTGCTGTAGTCGACGAAGAAGCCGACGTCCGGGGTCATCCGCCAGAACGCCGACAGGCGCGGCGACCAGCCGGTGTAAGTGCGGTCGCTGTAGTCGTGGCCGAAGCTCGGGTCCGGGTTGTCGTAGTAAGGCGCGTCGTTGGCTTCGCCGCGATTGCGCACATGGTCGTAGCGCACGGACGGGGTCAGGGTGAAATCGCCCAGTGTGATCGCGTCTTGCAGATAAACGCTGTTGGTGTCGACCTTGCCCTGGGGCATGAAACTCGGCTGGAAGTAGCCGTAGTTGTACTTCGGCACTTCGTAGGTCTTGCCCGGCATCCACATTTCGGTGTCGCGGCTGTGCTTGCGGATTTGCACACCGCCGGTGACCGCGTGAGACAGCACGCCGGTTTCGAACAGGCTGATGTTGCTCGCCTCGACGATGCGGTCCTTGTAGGCGGTGTCCATCTTGCGTCCGCCGGTGGACGTCTGGAAGAACGCCGTGGCATCGCGCTCGTCGGTCTGATCGGTGTTGGACTCGGAATAGCTCAGCTTGAAATCGATCAGGCGATTGTCCAGCGGCTGGTACTGATACTTGGCCGACCACGTGGTGTCGGTGGTCTCGCGGTTGGCGAGGAAACGCTTGAGGGCGTTTTCGTAGCCGTATTGCTTGATGTTGGCGCGGGTCGGCGGGGTCGGATAACTGGCCGACGAAAACGGCGCCCAGCGCTCGCTTTGCGAGCGCGAATACGACAGGCCGACGCTGTGCTCGTCGTTCAGGTGCAGGTTGAACTTGAGCAGTTGGCCGTCCAGATCCAGCGCGCTGTTGGGCAGGCGCCGAGGGTTGATCGGGTACTGATTGTCCGGATCGGGCGGGGTGCCGGCCAGCTTCATGTCACCGCCATCGCGTTTGGTCAGGTACACCAGCGCATCGGCGCGACCGTCATCGGTGCGACCGAACACGGCACCGGTGTAGGTTTGCTGATGGTCGTTGCTGGCGTAACCGTACTTGACCATCGCACCGCTGTTGCGACCTTCCTGCAATAGGTCCGGGGCGTCTTTGGTTTCCATGTGCACGGTGCCACCGAAACCGCCGTTGCCGGTGAGCATCGAGTGCGGGCCTTTTTCCACTTCAATGCGTTTGATCAGCTCCGGCTCGATGAAAATCGTGCCTTGCTGGTAGCGCTCGAAACCGCTTTTGGTGGCGCCGTCGACGGTCAACGGCACGTCCTCGGCATCGCCCAGGCCCCAGATGTTGATGGTCTGGCCGCCCGGTTTCATCGAACCGCCCATGCTCACGCCAGGCAGGGTCGCCAGCAGGCTGGGAATGTTGTTCGGCTGGTGGCGGTCGATGTCGGCCTGGGTCAGGGTCGAGCGGCCGACGGTGCTGGAGTCGACTTCGGTACCGCTGCCGATCACGCTCAGGGCGTCGAGCTGGATGCCGTCACCGCTGCTGGTGACCGGCTCTTCCGGGCGCACGACGTAGGTCTGGTTGACCTTGATCAGACCGAACTGGCTGTTGTCGAGCAACGTGCGAATCGCCGCTTCCGCGCTGTATTCACCGTCGAGGGCCGGGGCCTTGAGGTTGCGCAGTTGCGCCTCATCGAACAGCAACTGGATCTTCGCCTGTTGGGCGACCTGACTCAGCGACGTTGCCAAGGGTTGCGCCGGCAAATGCAGGCTCAGGTCAGCGGCATGGGCTTGTACGCTGAACGCCAGGCAAGTGGCGAGCAGGGTCGGTCGAAGGCAAGTGAGCGGGTACGGCGAAAACACGCGAAACATGGAATCCCCCAGGGCGGCGAAAAGGCCAGAAAGGCCTGCGTACGAAGCGCAGACCGGAGGAAGACGCGGCAGGTAAAAAAAACCTCACATGCGAATGCAAAATATTCTCATGTAAGGTTTTGTCAGCGGTTTTCGAGGCGGATACTGCCATCGGCCAGCGCGACGGTTTTCACCGGAACCAGGGCTGGCAGGGCGTTGATCAGGGCATCCGGGTCCTCAACGTCGAGGTTGCCGGAGACCTTGATCTGCCCCAGTTTTGCGTTGGCCAGCAACACCGGACGCGGGCGATAGAGGTTCAACTCATCCACCAGACTGGCCAGCTCACGGTTGCGAAAGGACAGATGCCCGGTGCGCCAGTCGGCGACCTGGCTGGCTGCAAGACTGTGTTGCTGCAAGGCGCCGCTGGCCAGGTCGACCGCGACTTGCTGCTGTGCGCCGAGCAGCAGCGGTGCGCGGCTGTCCGGTGTGAACGCGACCTGGCCGTGGGCGACGCTGACCACCAGTTGTCGCTCGCTGCGCCGCACGTCAAAGCCGGTGCCGACCACGCGGATCGTGGCGTCGCCGGTCTGCACCCACAGCGGCCGTTCCTTGTCCGGCGCAACGTCGATGTAGAACTGTCCGCGATCAAGCGTGAGCCGGCGCTGGTGGCTGTCGAAGTCGACACGCAGTTGCGTGTTGGCGTTCACCGACAAGGTGCTGCCGTCGGGTAATTCGAAAGTGCGCAGGCCTTTGCCGTGGGCAGCAATCTGCTGCTGATAGACCTCATGTGACGTGCCCAGAGGCGTAGCCAGTACCGCAACGATCAGCGCGGCGGCCATCGCCAGCGCGGGTCGCCAGCGGTTTTTTGAGCGATTTACCGGCAGCGGCGTTGGCCGGTTCAGTTGCTGCAATTTACCAAGCTCGGCCCACAACACTTCAAATGAACGATAGGCGCTGGCGTGCGCCGGCTCGCGCAGCCATTGTTCGAATGCCTGGCGCTCTGCGGGCTGCTGATCCTGACGATTGCGGGTAAACCAGGCCGCGGCTTGAGCGTCGATGCTGTCGTCGGGCAGTTCCTCGGTGAAGTCGTGAGAACGGTTCATTCTGGCTGCTCCATGCCGTTGTCGTGATCCAGGCGTTGCTTGCAATGCAGCAGTGCGAAGGCGATGTGTTTTTCCACCATGCTCAGCGAAATCCCCATGCGCTCGGCAATCTGCGCCTGACTCAGGCCTTCGAAGCGGTGCAGCACAAGCGCCTCGCGCCGACGTGGCGAGAGTTCGCCCAGCACGGCTTTGAGTTGCTCCAGCCGTTGCTGGCGCTGCGCGGCCGCCATCGGATCGTGATGCTCATCGGCCAGTGGTTCGGCATCGTTGTCTTGAGTGGGCTGCACGATGTGCCGCACCTTTTGGCGGCGCCAGTGGTCACGCAGCAGGTTGCGCGCCATTTGAAACAGAAAGGCCCGCGGTTGCTCGACCTTGGCCCGGTCGCGATAGTCGAGCCATTGGGTGAACACGTCCTGGGTCATGTCCGCCGCGTCACTGGGATTGTCCGTGCGTTTGCGCAGGTAATGCAGGATGTCCCCGTAAAACCGGCGAAACGAATCGGCCGACAGAGGATCGGGCGTGAGGCGGGGCATGACTATCCTTCTCGACGAAGCGGGGGGTGCAGAAAGTCGCGGATGATATGAGAATGATTGTCATTTGTCATGTTCACATTCGCGCCTGTCAGTGCGGAGTGGCTAAACCGTCGAAACGGTCTTTACTTGCGGGGATTCAATCGACAGGAGCAGCGACATGTCCGGATGGTACGAGTTGAGTAAAAGCAGCAACGGCCAGTTCAGGTTCGTGCTGAAAGCGGCAAACGCCGAAACGATTCTGACCAGCGAGCTGTACACCACCCGCAGCGCCGCCGACAACGGCATCGCCTCGGTGCAGGTCAACAGCCCGCTGGACGAGCGCTACGAGAAGAAATCGACGAAGGACGGGCATCCGTATTTCAACCTCAAGGCGGCCAATCACCAGATCATCGGCAGCAGTGAATCCTATTCGTCCGAGGCAGCGTGCGCCAAAGGCATCGCCGCCGTGAAGGCCAACGGGCCTACGACAGTGATCAAGGACAAGACGTTGCCGGTGCTCTGAGTTCACCTCCAGCACAAAAAACTGTGGGACCGGCAGCGTGCCGATCCCACAGGTTTTTTGTCGTGCTTGAAGGTCAGCGCAGGGTTTTGAGAATGGCCTGCAACTGGTTGCGCCCGGCCTCGCTCAACGGGAACACCGGCAAGCGTGGATCGCCGACTTCCAGCCCGGTATCACGCAGACCGGCCTTGATCGTCGCCGGCAAACCGCCCTTGAGGATGAAATCCAGCAGCGGCAACTGGCGGTAGAACAGTTCCCGCGCCTTGCCCAGATCCCCCGCCAGTGTGGCCTCGTACAAATCCAGATTGAGTTGCGGAATCAGGTTCGGTGCTGCCGTGCACCAGCCCTTGGCCCCGGCCGCAAAGGCTTCCAGCGCCAGTGGATTGCAGCCGTTGTAGAACGGCACCTGGCCTTCGCCGAGCAGTTGCAGCTTGTGCATGCGCTGGATGTCGCCGGTGCTCTCCTTGACCATGGTCACGTTTTCCACGCCGTTGACGATGCGCAGGATCAGCTCTACCGACATGTCGGTGCCGCTGGTGGCCGGGTTGTTGTAGAGCATGATCGGCACGCCGATGCTGTCGCCGATGGCGCGGTAATGGGCGAGGATTTCCGCCTCGGTCAGCTTCCAGTAGGACGCCGGCAGCACCATCACCACGTCGGCGCCGTGGGCTTCGGCAAAACGTGCGCGACGCACGGCTTTGGCGGTGGTCAGGTCGGACACGCTGACCACGGTCGGCACGCGTTTGGCCACGTGCTTGATGCTGAATTCGGCGACCTGGTCCCACTCCGCATCGCTCAGGTAGGCGCCTTCGCCGGTGCTGCCCAGCGGCGCGATGGCGTGGACGCCGCCGTCGATCAGCCGATCGATCGAACGACCCAGGGCCGGCAGATCAAGACCTTCGCCATTGGCGCCGAACGGGGTGATGGTGTAGCCGATGATGCCGTGAATGTTGGACATGAGAGTGCTCCGCAAGGATGAGTTGTTCAGTTCAGGCAATCGGCGTGCTGACGCAGGTTCTGCCGGGCGTAGTAGTTGAATGCAGCGGCGTGGCGTTTGGGTTTCGACACCCAGTCATGGGCCTCGCGACCCAGCTCGGGAATGATCGGTTTGATCGTCCCGGCAGCCATTGCCAGCAATTGCAGTTTGGCGGCGCGCTCGATCAGTTGTGCGATGACGCAGGCTTCCTCGATGGTCGTGCCGGTGGACAGTTGCCCGTGGTGGGAAAGCAGGATCGCCCGTTTATCGCCCAACGCGCCGGCAATCAGTTCGCCTTCTTCGTTACCCACCGGCACGCCCGGCCAGCCTTCAAGGAACGCGCAATCGTCGTACAGCGGGCACAGGTCCATGTGGGAAATCTGCAACGGTACTTCCAGCATCGACAGTGCGGCAATGTGCGTCGGGTGGGTGTGGATGATGCAGTTCACGTCCGGTCGTGCGCGGTACACCCAGCTGTGGAAACGGTTGGCCGGGTTGGCCATGCCGTGGCCTTCGAGCACTTCCAGGTCTTCGTTGACCAGCAGCAGATTGCTCGCGGTGATTTCGTCGAAGCCCAGCCCCAGTTGCTGAGTGTAGTAAGTGCCCGGCTGCGGACCACGGGCAGTAATCTGCCCGGCGAGGCCCGAGTCGTGGCCGTTCTCGAAGAGGATCCGGCAGGTCAGGGCCAGCTTTTGCCGGTCCGTCCACGTATTATCCGCCAGGCTTTTTTGCATCTGGGTCAGCGCTTGCTTGACCAGTTCGTCTTTGGGTAGTGCTAATGTCTTCGCCATATCCGTGTCCTGTGGTGGTTGCCGTGGATGACACTTAAGAGGCTATATGACACTTTGTGTCATTGGCAAGGACAAATCGTCTTTCCTTTGCTGGATTAATCGCTTCGCATGTCTATCCGTTTGAAATTATTGAGAAAAAAACTTGGCGTAACCCTTGAGGCACTGGCCGAGAAATCCGGCATGACCAAGAGTTACCTGTCGAAAGTCGAACGCGGGTTGAACACGCCGTCGATTGCCGCCGCGTTGAAACTGGCGAAAGCGCTGAACGTGAAAGTCGAGGAATTGTTCTCCGAAGACAACGTCAGCCTCGACAGCTACAGCCTGGTGCGCAGCCACGAGCGCCAGTCGCTGGCGGCCAACGATCACAGCCCGGGTTATGCGGTGCTGGCCCATCAGGTCAGCGAGCGCAGTCTGCTGCCGTTCATCATTTACCCGCCGAGCGAGTTCACCGACAAGACCTTCAAGGAACACTTGGGCGAGGAGTTCCTGTTCGTCCACGAAGGCCGGGTCGAAGTGGACTTCGTGAACGAACGGGTGCTGCTGGAGCGGGGCGACGCGCTGCACTTCAATGCGCAGAAACCCCATCGCATCCGCTCAGTGGGCGAGGTGCAGGCGCAGTTGCTGGTGGTGGTGCACAGCAGCGAGGAGTGATCAGTCCTCGACTGGCACCGACAGCTTTGGATTCCCCAGCGCATGGCTCTTCGAATCAAAGAACCGCAACTCGGCGCCTGTGCTTTCGAACACTTTTGCGTAGTGACGCTTCTGGTGTTGGATGAACGCCGCGCTGCGCGGATAGATCGAAATCGCCACGGTCTTCGGTCTGGCCAGACGCAGGGCGCGGACGATGTGATCGTCCTGCTCGCCCAGGGCATGGCCGAAGATGCACAGACTGTCGCCGTGCGCGAGTAGCTGGTCGTAGCAGAACGACAGGTAATCGGAACTGCGGATGGTCTTGAGTTTGTCCGCGCTCGGCCCTTCGTTGACGAACAGCGGCACATCATCAAGCGTCTTGATCGTGTTGTTGATCGCAAAGCTGCCGAGCAGCGTGCCCTCGGTGGCAGTCATTTTGCGGGCGCTGCCGTTCAGATTACGCACCAGATGCAGGCCGCCGTGCAGGTACAGCAGACGCGGTTTGTCAGTGTGGTTTTCGCACAGGTCAAAGCTCGCGTCGGGACCGTTGAACAGGTCGTCGATGGCCTCGCCCTGATGTTGCAGGGCCCAGTAGTTGAGCAGGTCGTAATTGGTGGTGAACACCGTGCGGTAACTCGCCAGTTCGCGGTTCAGAGTGCTCAGGGTCGAGGCGTCGACCAGTCGCCACGGAATGTGCAAATCGTGGACGGCATTGATCAGTGCTTCCTTGATCGCGTAGTAGCGGTTGCGCGGCGCGGCCGAGCTGACGGCCAGTGCCTTGTTGACCCGGCTGGTGGTTTTCAGCGCGCCGAGCACCTGCTCGAAACTGCGCGTCTGCATCGCGTCGAACACGCTCAGTTCCGACGGGCTCAGGGGTTTTTCTTCCACCGTGCGGGCGCTTTCGAACAGCGAGTCGTAGCCGAAATCGTCCCACACCGCGCGGCTGGCGCCGTTGCCCACCAGCAAACCGCTGAAGTCGGTGGTGGCGCGCAACGCGTTCCAGTCTTCGAGTGTGGCGTCGACATCCAGAAAATCGGTCATTGCAGGGCACGTCTCAAAACTAAGGGGCAGATGGGCGGCGACTTTATCACGAGCGGGCATTGAGCCAGATCAACATCCGCCGTGACCGATCGGTCGATCCTGTATGCATCCGCCGAATCGCAGGAGTCGATTCGGCCCCTGTCAGGAGACGCACCATGAGCAGCACCTTTTTCATTCCCGCGGTCAACATCATGGGCAGCGGCTGCCTCGACGAAGCCATGAATGCCATCCGCAACTACGGTTTTCGCAAGGCGCTGATTGTCACCGACGCCGGGTTGGCCAAGGCTGGCGTGGCAACCATGATCGCCGAGAAACTGGCGATGCAGGACATCGATTCGGTGATCTTCGACGGCGCCAAGCCGAATCCGAGCATCGCCAATGTCGAGGCCGGGCTGGCGCTGCTCAAGGACAGCCGCTGCGATTTTGTCGTGTCACTCGGCGGCGGCTCGCCCCACGACTGCGCCAAGGGCATCGCCCTGTGCGCGACCAACGGCGGGCAGATCCGTGACTACGAAGGCGTCGATCAATCGACCAAGCCGCAATTGCCGCTGATCGCCATCAACACCACCGCCGGCACGGCCAGCGAGATGACCCGTTTCTGCATCATCACCGATGAAACCCGCCATGTGAAAATGGCCATTGTCGACCGTAACGTCACGCCGCTGCTGTCGGTCAACGACCCGGCGCTGATGGTCGCCATGCCGAAAAGCCTGACCGCCGCCACCGGCATGGACGCGTTGACCCATGCGATCGAAGCCTATGTGTCCACCGCCGCCAACCCGATCACCGATGCCTGCGCGTTGAAGGCGATGACCCTGATCAGCAACAACCTGCGCCTGGCGGTTCGCGACGGCAGCGACCTCGCCGCACGGGAAAACATGGCGTATGCGCAGTTCCTCGCCGGCATGGCGTTCAACAATGCATCGCTTGGCTTCGTGCATGCGATGGCGCACCAGTTGGGCGGTTTCTACGATTTGCCTCACGGGGTGTGCAACGCGGTGTTGTTGCCGCATGTGCAGACGTTCAACGCGTTGGTCTGCGCCGACCGCCTCACTGACGTGGCCCACGCTATGGGTGCCGATATTCGCGGCTTCAGCCCGGAGGAGGGCGCGCAAGCCGCGATTGCCGCAATCCGTTGCCTGGCCAAGGACGTCGACATCCCCGGTGGCTTGCGTGACCTCGGCGCCAAATGCACCGACATCCCGGTGCTCGCCGCCAATGCCCTGAAAGACGCCTGTGGTTTGACCAACCCGCGGGCGGCGGATCAACGGCAGATCGAAGAGATTTTCCGCAGCGCGTTTTAAGCGGGCTGGCGACCGGGCGCGAACCTCGTGCAGAGCACCGCGCCCAACGCCAGAGCACAACACAACAGCGACAGCGGCCACGCTTGTGGACTGGCGAACAGGCTGGCCACAGCGCCGATCAGTGCGGCCATCAACTGGTGGATGAAACCGCTCAGGGCCATCGCGTAGGCGCCGGCAATCGGTGCTCCATCGTTGGCCCGTGACAGGCTGATCGGGTAGTTCAGCGACTGGCCGAACACGGCGACGCAGTAAGGCAGCCAAAGCAACCAGGCCATCGAACTGGCCAACAGGCTGCCAGCCAGCATCACCCCACTGCCGGCCAGCACCAACCCCACCCCCAATGCCATCAACCAGTGCTGACCGGTGCGCAGGACGAATCGGTTGACCGCCAGCGCACCCAGAAAATACGCCGCGCTGATCGGCCAGCCCAACAGTCCGTATTCGGTCGTCGACCAATTGAACGGGCCTTGCAGAATCAACGGCGCGGCGCTGTTGAACGCGATGATCACGCCATAACCCAGACCTCCCGCGAGCGCCGGCAGAAGAAACGCTCGATGGACCAGAATCATTCGATAGACCGCCCAGGGCGAAGCGGTTGTAGGCGCTTCGACAAGTTCTGGAAAATTCAGGCGCGAGACAATCGCCGCCATCAACAGACTGACCGCACCCAGCAGATAAAAGATCGCCTGCCAGCCCAGCGTCACCTGAATGAGCGAGCCGGCGTATTGCCCGATCCCGAGCGCGACAACGAACGAAATCGAAATCCACGACAGCGCTTTCGCCAGCAGATCACCCCGGAAACTGTCTCGAATCAACACCCGCGCCATCACCGAAATGCCGCTGGCGCCAATCCCCTGAAGCAGGCGCATCAGCAGGAACGACTCCAGTGTCGAGCCCAGCGGCAGCGCCAGATTCGCCAGCCCATAAATCCCCAGCGCCGCCAACAGCACCGGTTTACGGCCGATGCGCTGCGCCAGACTGCCCCAGAGCAGCATCGGCAGCGCCATGCCGATCAGGTACAGCGACAAGCCCCAGGCCACTTGCGCTGCATCGACCTGCAAGTGCCCGGCGATCTGTGGCAACGCCGGCAGGTAAATGCTCATGCCCAGTTGGGCGAGGAACACGGTGGAGCAGGTGATGAGCAGGATGAGGCTGGGGTTCATGAGTCGTCCGTGAAGGTTCAGCGGTCGCGATGGCCGCTGTGAGTCAGTAACAGTTCGATGATCAGATCACAGAATTGGTGGATCAATGGGGTTTCCATGTCGGCACGCAGGGTAACGCGGATTGCGGCTTTACCTTGAGCCACCACCGGGAAAAATACCGCGCTGGTGAAAAAGCCGTGTTCGGCCAGTTCAATGGCGATTCGAGTGGCCAGGGCGGCCTCGCCGCAGTTGATCAAGCGGATGGCCATGGGGCTGCCGTGCTGTTCGGTGCTCAGGAGGCTGTCGAACAGGCGAATATTGGCCTGGAGCCGAACCTGCAAGACCCGCAGTTCTGCGCTGCGATGCAGTTGAATCGAGGCAAGGCCAGCGCCGATGGCCGCGCAATTGAGGCTTTGCGACCAGTTGCTCGGACCGCCGTAACGCTGGATCAATTTTTTCTGGCGCTGATTGCCGAGCATCACCAGACCGCCGCTGGCCCCGAACGATTTGGCCAGCGAAGCGACGATCAGGCAATCCTCTTCCAGCGCCGGCATTCTTGGCCGCACAAGACCGGCACCGTTGCTGCCGACCGCCGACAGCGCGTGGGAATCGTCCAGGTACAGGAGCAGGCCATAGCGTTCCTTCAGATACAACAGACCGTCCAGATTGGCGACACCACCCATGCTGTAGGCACCGTCGGCGATGTAGGCGACGGTGGTGTGGCGCTGGCACACCGATTCGAGAAAATCCATGTCGTTGTGGGGCGATGTCAGCACTTGAGTTTCATCGGCGCAGCTGGCTTTCAGGTGATGCATCGAATAGTGGGCCAGGCGATCGAACACCATCACCGGCGGGCGGTTTTGCGTGAACACGCCACTGGCCAGCAACGGCAGGATGCCGGCACTCGCGGCGCTGCAGGACAGACTGCTCAGACACACCGCGCCAAACAATTGCGACAGCTCGCTTTCGTATTGATCGAGCAGCGCCAGCTTGCAGCGGTTTTTCGAGTTGGCAACGCGCAGTGTGCCGGTTTCCCGCAGGGCCGACATGGCACCTTCAAGCAGGGCCGGGTGATGGTCGAGGCCCAGATAGGACGTGGTGCAGAAGTGATGGAACTGGCGCCCGTGTTGATCGAGCAAGTGGTTGCAGCCTTTGACCTCGACATTGAGAGCCGCGATTTTTCCGGCTTCGGCAGCCTCCCAGTCGTGGTCTGCCAGCGCGATGACTTTGCGATAGTTGGAGAAGGTGTTGAGGGAATCCGTCAGATGATTCAAAGGCAGCTCTCCTTGAGCATGGCAATCCATGGGGTGTTTCAATTTGTGTGTGTTGCCAGACTTTACAGAGAGCTTTGCAGGGTCAGAATCGGCTGTATCCGATAGTGCTGAGGGCTGTTGGAGTTTTGCTTGTAGGGCGATGCCTCGCCGGGTTGTGAGGTGAGGAAACGCCCGACAACCCTTGTAGTGAAGGGCTTACCTTTGCCCTGTTATCCAACGGCTGTTGCGCTCTTTTCCAGCGCCGGGGAAAACTGGATCAGCACCACGCCCGCCATCAACAGCATCGCGCCGAATACCCGAGGCAATGTGAGTTGCTTCTCCAGCAGCCCGAACAACCCGAAGTGGTCCAGCACCATCGACGCCAGCACTTGTCCGGCCAACGCGAGCGCGACAAACCCCGATGCCCCGAGTTTCGGCACCAACACCACGGCCAATGCCACAAAACACACCCCGAACGCGCCACCGGCCCACATCCACAGCGGCGCCTTGCCGATGAACGCCAGAGATGGCAATGGCAAACGCAGCGCGACAATCACCGGCAACAACACCAGAACGCTGACCAGCAAAGACGCCAATGTCGCCCACAACGGATGACCCAGCCCTCTGGCCAGGTTGGTGTTGATAGCACTTTGAAAAGGCACGACAGCCCCGGCCACTGCCGCCAGCAACAACAGACCGGCCCACTGCAACGTACTCATGATCGTTCTCCAGCAAGGTTTTGCTGGACTCTAGGGTATTCGTCGCGCAGATTTAAATTCTGTTTTGTCATCCGGAACATGCATCAGATGAATGATCTGCGGCGTATCGATCTCAACCTGCTGGTGATCCTCGACGCCTTGCTCAGCGAGCAGCACGTCACCCGCGCCGCCGAGCGGTTGCACTTGAGTCAACCGGCGGTCAGCCATGCGTTGGCCCGACTGCGTGACTTGCTCGGTGATCCATTGCTGGTGCGGGCCGGTTCGGGGCTGGTGCCCACCGCTCGGGCACTTGAATTGGTAGCGCCGCTGGCCGAGGCCCTGGCCCAGGTGCAATCGCTGCTGGCGCCGAACACCTTCGACCCGGCCAGCGCGCGCCGGACCTTTCGGCTTGCGATGTCGGATTACGGCGCGGCGATCATCTTGCCTGGCTTGATTCGTACATTGCGCACAGAAGCGCCGGGCATCGATCTGCAAATCAGCCACGCCAGCCGTGAAGGCATGGTTGAAGGTTTGCTCAACGGCGACATTGACCTCGCTGCCGGTGTGCTCCCGGAACTCCCCGGTGAATTGCGCAGTACGCCGCTGTTCGAGGAGCGCTACGTCTGCCTGCTGGACCGCCAGAGCCTTCCCGCCGGAGGTGTTCTCGACCTGCCAACCTACCTCTCCCGTCCGCATGTCCTGTTGGAAATGCGCGGCAGCGGCACCCCGGAAATCGAACGCACCCTGACCGCCCTGCGCGAACGCCGCCGCGTCGCTATCAGCCTGCCGCACTGGAGCGTTGCGCCGCAGTTCATCAGCGGCACGGATCTGATCCTGACCGTGGCCTCTCGGGCGTTGAACGATATTGATGAAGAGGCGCTGATCGTTGTGCCACCACCGTTTGAGATCGCACCGTTCACCTTTGTCTCGGCGTGGCACAAGCGGCGGGGTGGGGATCAGGCGTTGAACTGGTTGAATCGGCGGATCGGGGAGGGGATAGTGCGCGGCTGAAAAACATCAAGGAGCGGGGCGTGACAGTGAAGTCTGGGGTTATTGGGTGTATGGCGCTTTGCGGCGCGTTGATGGCGGGGCAGGTGTTGGCTGATTGTGTGCCTGCGCCGGTGGCCGGTGATTTGGATTTCTCCGTGTGCAAAGAGTGGCCGGCGTATCCGGGGTTGACTATTGGCGCCAAGGCTCTGTTCAAGCGCAAACCTACGCCGGGTGATGTCGACTCGAACGGCATCTATGACTTCGACTTGTCAGTTTTTCAGGACGGCAAAACAGATCCACTTGCTACATATCACCAAGCCGCTGCGTTTGAGCAAAATGGTGTGGCGGTGTATGAGCTGACTCTTGATACTGCCCGTTACAAGCTCACTTCCGACCTTCGAGCGTTTGGTGTCCGAGTACGGCTTTCAAACGGATCTCGTCTTTCTCCGGTGGATGAAACTCAACTCTCGCTCTATGTGAGAGAGGGCGAAAAGTTACGCCCGGTCCTGCGTCAGTTGGTTGTTTATGAGTATGGCGGCGAATGGGATGGCAATTGCGATAGCCAGCGCTTTGAGATTTCGAGGACAGTCGAAATTGCTAAAACCAGCTCTCATGGTTATGTGGATTTGATCGTCAAAACCCAGCAAACAAATACGACTAGTGTGGGGGAGGGGGATGCCTGCGAAGATAAAATCAGTGTCGGCAGTCCGGTTTTGACAACCCTTCACTACGACGGAAAATCATACGTCTTGCCTAAAGGTTTCCAGGCGATCGAGTGATACAGAACCAACGCGACTCTTATCAAGGAAGAACAATGCTCACCCCAACCCGACTTTTCATCGCCCTCGGTTTTCTGGCCATCACCACTCAGGCCCACGCCGCCTGTGAGGTAAAGAAATTCGACGGTCACTCCCTGTCACGCTGCAAAGTGTGGCCGGCCTTCCCGGACAAGGCGATCTCGGCGAAGTCCACGTTCGTGTCCGACTCCGAAGGTGACCACGACGGTGTGTTCGACCTGGAGCTGTCGCTCCTCAACGCTTCCGACGCCAAACCGCTGGCGACTTACGTAAAGCCTGGCGCCTACAATTCCGACGCGATCAGCTTCAATGACTTGAAGATCGATACCGCTCGATACCGTCTGGCGTCGGACGTTCGCGCCTTTGGCCTGCGTTCGGATTTCGCCGACCATCTCTCAAGAGCCAATCCCTACGCGAAAACCGATCTGGCGCTGTATGTACGTGAAGGCAGCAAGTTGCGGCCGGTGCTGGAAGGTCTGGTCATTCGCAAGGAGTTTGGTGAGGGTAGCGGTGAGTGCGACACCAAGGACACGAAAATCCTCAGAAGCGTGGAAATCGGCTCGTCCAGCCATAACGGTTTTGCTGATCTGATCGTTTCCTCAAGTGGTGTGGTGTACACATCGACCCAGTCAGGCAAAGAGTGCGTTTCCAAAACCACTAACCTGAAGAACACCCAAATCACCCTGACCTACGATGGCAAGCAATACCTCGTCCCCGAAGACCTCCGAGGTTACTGACCGATGCTCACCGGCCTCAACCACCTGACCCTCGCCGTCAGCGACCTGGATCGCAGCCTCGCGTTCTACCGCGACGTGCTGCATCTGCGGGTCGAGGCCACGTGGGACGCCGGTGCCTACCTGTCGCTCCCGGGCCTGTGGTTGTGCCTGTCGCTCGACGCGCAACGCAAACCCGAGCCCGCCGCCGACTACACCCATTACGCCTTCAGCCTCGACGCAGCGGACTTTCCGCTGTTCGTGCAAAAGCTTCGCGCCGCGAACGTGCAGGAATGGCGCGACAACCGCAGCGAAGGTGCGTCGTTCTACTTCCTCGACCCGGACGGCCACAAGCTCGAAGCGGATGTTGGCGATCTGGCTTCGCGACTGGCCGCGTGTCGGCAAAAGCCCTACGCAGGCATGCGTTTTTTCAACGAATCGTGAATATTCACAAACCGCTGGGATAGACTGGCGGCCACGTTTTCCGGCACTTGCAGGTTTTCCATGACTCCATCGTTGCTTATGGCCGTGCTGGCCTCGGGTTTCATCTACGGCATCACGCCGGGGCCGGGTGTGCTGGCGGTGTTTGGCATTGGTGCTGCGCGGGGCCGGCGGGCCGGGGCGGGGTTCCTGTGCGGGCATTTGCTGGGCGATGTGATCTGGTGCAGCACGGCGTTGATCGCGATTGTCGGCGCCCGGGAAATCGGCAGTACCGCGTTCGATGTGCTCGGCGTACTCAGCGGCCTGTACCTGTTCTGGCTCGGCTGGCGCGCGGTGCGGGCCAAACGCAGCAACGGTGAGCAACCCCAGGGCGCGGCGCGTCAGCCGTTCTGGCACGGCATCCTGTTCGGGCTGACCAACCCCAAGGCCTACCCGGTGGCGGTGGCGACGTTCACCGCGCTGCTGTCGAGCCGCGCCGAACTGCTCAACTGGTCGATGCTGCCGATGCTGATCGCTTTGAGCTTCCTCGGTGGATTGCTCGCCTACGCTATTCTCATTGGCATTGTCGGCGCCCGACAGGTGCGTACGCTGTATCAGCGCCATGAACTGGCCATCACCCGGTTGTGCGGGGTAATGTTTATCGGTTTCGCCATCAACGCCCTGGTGCATGCGCTACCGGGGCTGATGCCGAACAAGACTTGAATGTGATCGCTGGGATGCGAGGTCGAGGTCAGGGACGGTTGATCAGTGCTGCATTGCCCGGACACCCACGCTGAACCATGGAAAGTCGAAATTCTGCACCGTTGGCGAGTTATATCGATCTGTTGCTGGACGCCGTGTGCGCAGTCGACAAGCAGGGTCGTTTCGTTTTTGTCAGCGCAGCCTGCGAGCGGATTCTCGGCTACACGCCTGACGAACTGATCGGTCAGTCGATGATCGACTACGTCTATCCCGCCGACCGTGAACGCACCCTGTCCGCCGCCAGCGACATCATGGGCGGCGAGCCCAAGCACAATTTCGAAAACCGCTATGTGCGCAAGGACGGCAGCGTCGTGCACATTCTGTGGTCGGCGCGCTGGTCTGAAGTCGATCAACTGCGCATTGCCGTGGCTCGGGACATCACCGAGCGCAAACTCGCCGAATCCCGTCAGGCGGCGTTGTATGCGATCTCCGAAGCGGCGCATGCGGCGGAGGATCTGCTGGCGCTGTTCAAGCGCATTCACATGATTATTGGCGAGTGGTTGCCGGCGCTGAATTTCTCCGTGGCGCTGTACGACGAACACTGCGCACAGCTGAATTTTCCCTATCACGTCGACGATGACGAGTTGCAACCGGAGCAGCCCGGCACCGTGACCGGTCGGCTGTGCGCCGAAGTGATCCGCAGCGGCCAGCCGATCCTGCTGACCCCGGATTGCCCGCACGCACCGCCAGGTTTCGAAGCGTTGGTGGCGGGGCAGCAATCGCCATGCTGGCTCGGCGTGCCGCTGAACTCGAAGAACGGCACCATCGGCGCGTTGATCGTCAAAAGCCTGGCCGGCGGCGAGCGCTACACCGAGCGCGACAAGGAACTGCTGCAATACGTCTGCGCCCAGGTCGCCACGGCCATCGAACGCCAGCAATTGCACGCCCGTCTGCGGCGCATGGCGCAATACGATCAGTTGACCCAGTTGCCCAACCGCGAATTGCTGCGTGATCGGCTCAAGGCTGCGCTTGCGGGTGCGCGGGAGCAGTCGGGGTTCATGGCGCTGCTGTATGTCGATCTGGATCGCTTCAAACAGGTCAACGACACCTTCGGCCACGCCGTTGGCGACATGCTGCTGCAAACCGTGGCCAACCGTCTCAAGGGCTGCGTGCGCGACACCGACACCGTGGCGCGCATTGGTGGCGATGAATTCGTGGTGCTGCTGCACAGCGTTCACGCCGCCGAAGATGCCGACAGCGTGGCGGAAAAAATCCGACAGATTCTGGTGCAACCGATGCGTCTGGACGGGCACAACCTGCACATCGAACCGAGCATCGGCGTCGCCCGTTATCCCGAGCACGGCAGCGAAGAACAGCAACTGTTCCGCCACGCCGATCAGGCCATGTATGCCGCCAAACGGCAGAATCACCGGGCGCGGGATATCTGACTGACATCATCCGTTCGTCGCGGCAACGGCAACTTTTCTAAACCTTTGGCGGCTGGCGAATTCTCAATCCAGGCGGGCACCTGCTCGCCACGATCAACACCAAGAGGAAGAGAATCATGCCTAACTCAAGAAACTCGAACTCGGGAAACTTCGCCAACGATCGAACCAAGGCGTCTGAAGCCGGTCGCAAAGGTGGGAAAACCACCACCACGACGGTCGACAAAGAGCCAAAAACCGACATGGGCCGCAAGCCCGCTCAGAAATCGAAGTAGTCGGCGAAGGTTGTTTTGATTGAGAGGCGGGGGCGCAAGCTCCCGCTTGAATTTCAAGAGAAGGAGGGCGCGACCATGAACCGGATGGCCACCCGAGTACGCAACTTCAGTTTTGTCACCCTGCTGGGGCTGTGCGCCGGCAGTGCGTTCGCCCAGTCGCCCGCCGACTTCATCAACGAAGCTTCGGCCAAAGGCATGGCAGACATCGAGGTCAGTCGTCTGGCGCACCAGAAGTCCGAGTCCAAAGAGGTCAAGGACTACACCATCGTGGTCATCAACGACCGCACCACCGCCAATCAGCATTTGGCAAAAATCGCCAAGAAGCTGGACTTGCCTGTCGCCCCCCGTGAAGAGGTCGCCGACAAGGCCAAGGCATTGATGCCGGAGGTGAAGGACGGCGCAACCTTCGATCAGGCCTACGCCGCCAGTCAGGTCAAAGCCACGGAAGAGGCGATCGAACAGATTCAGCAGGAAGCCCAGACCACCGACGTGCCAGAAATCAAAGCCTTCGCCGACGAGACCCTGCCGAAACTGCAAAATCACCTGCAGATGGCCCGGGCTCTACAGGCTAGCCGCTGATATCGGGTTAAACAAAAACGGCGCTCAGGCGCCGTTTTTTCTGCTCAGCATTCATTCAAGTCCTGCTTCGGTTTGCTCTTGTGACCGAGCCCCTCCAATTCAAACACTTCGTTTTCCCCCAGCGACCGATAGTGCCTGCGCAACGTTTCAAGTTGCTTGAGGTCCAGCGACTCCAGCCCGAGCATCGCGTTCTGCGCCTCCTTGTTCACCCGCAGCAACTCATCGAGTTTCAAATGCAGGATGTCGGTGTCGCGGTTCTGGGTGTTCTGGATCAGAAACACCATCAGAAACGTGATGATCGTGGTCGAGGTATTGATGATCAGCTGCCAGGTGTCATTGAAATGAAAAAACGGCCCGCTCAACCCCCACAACCCAATCAGAATCAAAGCCCCCATGAACGTCTTGGGGCTGCCGGCCCAGAGTGCCAGCGTTTGCGAAATCTTTGCGAATTTCATGGCTGTGTTCCTTGTAGGGGAGCGCTTGAAATTCAGACAGCGGGGTGGGTGTGAAAATTCTACGGACAACTCTTGGTTGCCTCACGACAGTCGGCTACTACGACTGATAAAAAACCGGCCCAAGTGGCCGGTTTTTTACTTCTAGTTCGTCACCTCTATGTTTGCAACCCACCTGAAATATCCCACGGCCTCACATTGCTGATTGACCAGCATGAAGTTCATTTCGAGTCTGGCCATGCCCGATGCCTTGGTCGTGCACGCCCAGAAATGATCGTGGGCCTTCTGGCTAACGGGTTCGGTTGGAGCGCTGGGGTTGGGAGCGGGAATGGTGAGGTCCGGGTGAACTTCCAGGTGAAGCCCTGAAAGGACGTTGCTGGTATCGATTGTCATGTCGTAGACCACAACGCTGTATTCGGCGATGAGGCTGACGGTTCTCCCGCGCAAATGAACAATACGACCAATGTCGATAGGTAAGGTTATATTGCTGTCATTTCTGGCTTTTTTTTGAGAGCTGTCATCTGTAGCAAAAAAGATGAACCCATCGCTGATGCTTGTCGGTGAACTGGCATCCAGACTGGGGGCCGGATAGCGCGAGCGTATTGATTCGGCATCGACGATCAACAGAATGTTGTGCGCATTCTCGGTGACGGAAGACGGTGAGGGGATCGGTTCGGAGGTCATCATGGATTCCTTTCATGATGTTGGCGCAAGACGCCAACCGCTTCGGCCGGCGGTGCATCCTGGTATGGCCGAGGCAGTAGCGAATCCGTCGGGCCCCTTGTCGCCAAGGAGCCCGAGGCAACGTCAGTTGTGAATGGAAATGAACGGATCCCACGAGCAGCAGCCGATGATCTGGCAGTTGCGGTCAACGATCAGGAAGTGGAAGTGATAGGTCACACGACCGCACGAAAGGGTTTCCGACGACCAGTAGTGGTTATCGACTTTCTGGCAGCTGGGCACCGATGGATTGCTGGTGTTTGGCACCGCAACACAGGCCGTAGCCTTGCGCGGCGAGGGTGGGGAGATCAGGTCGGCGCCCTGGTTGCCGATGAATTTGTAGAAGATCACGGCGGTTTCGAAGCTTTGCGACAGGCTGGTTTCACGCCAGCGAATCAAATCGCCGACCTGTGCCTTCAGGTCCAGTTCACCACCGGCCTGGCCGCTGACCACGTTGTCCTGGTTGGTGACCATGTACACATGATGCCAGTCGATCAGCGTCGGGTTCTTCGGGTCTTTGCTGATGCCGGGATACTTTTTCAGAATGGTTTCGGTGTCGATAGTGACCAGCACATCCGTGACTCGAGACATGGTAAAGCTCCTTGTTCATAGTGATTGCCTGATGTTTTTTTCAGGCACGACAACGTTGCTTGCCATTCGGCCGTTGCGAGCACACTACTGCCGGAACCCATCGGTCACGAGAGATGAGCGGACCTGCTCCCTGCAGGACAACTGATAGATCGGGTTCCTTCCGATTGCCGCAAATTGACTATAGGCAGGTATTTTAGGCTGTCAAAATTGCGCTTAATCAGTTCGACGGACGGTCAACTGAGTGATAAGTCCCAGCGATTTGGCGATAAGCATCGAAACGCCGGACATGGTTTGCAATCTGTCGGTCTGGAGCTGAGTGCTGCCCAGCCTGTATCGTAACGAACCGCTGGAATGCCCCGACAGGAGAACGCAATGACCTGGTCCGCCAAGCAATACGTCGCTTTTGAAGATGAACGCACCCGCCCGGCTCGTGACTTGTTGGCGGCGATTCCCACGCCCGAGGCGCGTTCCGTGGTTGATATCGGTTGTGGCCCCGGCAACTCGACCGAGCTTCTGGTGGAGCGTTTTCCGGGGGCGAAAGTGCAGGGGCTCGACAGTTCGCCGGACATGATCGACGCCGCGCGCAAGCGTCTGCCGCAGTTGCAGTTCGAGGTGACGGACATTGATAAATGGGCCGATGAAGGGCCATTCGATGTGATCTTCGCCAACGCGGTGTTGCAGTGGGTGCCGGATCACGCGACGTTGCTGCCAGCGTTGGCGGGCAAGCTGGCGCAGGGTGGCAGTCTGGCGATCCAGATGCCGGACAACCTCAACGAGCCGTCTCACCGGTTGATGCGCGAAGTGGCCGCCAACGGGCCGTGGGCCAGCAAACTGGCGGGTGCAGCGGGGCAACGGACCGAAATGGCGGATGCCAGTGCCTATTTCTCGATGCTGCGCCCGCATTGCGTGCGGGTCGATGTGTGGCGCACCACGTATCACCATCAATTGGCGGGCGGGGCTTCAGGCGTCGTTGAATGGTTCAAGGGCAGCGGTTTGATTCCCTTCCTCAGTCCGCTGACGGAAACGGAGCGGGCGGAGTATCTGGCGCAATATCTGGTGGAGGTTGCCAAGGCTTATCCGGCGTTGGCGGATGGTTCGGTGTTGTTGCCGTTCCCTCGGTTGTTCATTGTCGCCACACGTTGATACGAAAAAGGGCCGAGTTGATCGGCCCTTTCTTTTTCGGTCAGCGCTGTACGGCGACCAGCATCATCATCGGCCGCTCGCGCTCTTCGGCGAGAGCCGGTTGCGCGGCCACTTCAGCATCGCTCGGGCCCCATTCATTGACGTGTTGAATGGTGAACCCGGCGCCAATCAACGCGTTGAGCAGCGTCCCGACCGTACGATGTTGCTTGATCACCCCGTCGGCCAGCCAGTTCGTCACTCGCTCGCCTTCCATCTGATAACTGTCCAGCGGCCAACGCTTGTTGCCCTCGCTGTCGATCAGCCAGCTTGGATTGTGCGGCGCCATGAAGATCGGATGCTCGATGGAAAACACAAAATGTGCACCCGGTTTAAGCGCCGCATGCAGTTTGGCGAACAGCCCCGAAAGATCCTTGATGTAGTGCAGCGCCAGTGAGCTGTAGGCCAGATCGAAGGTGCACGTAGGTAAATCGAGCTGTTCCAGGTCGGCACGCTCGTAGCGGATGTTCGCGGCGGAGGTGGTTTCCTTCGCCCGTTCGAGCATTTTCTCCGAGACATCCAGCCCCAGTACCTCGGCTGCGCCCTGTTCACTGGCCCAGCGGCAGAACCAACCGTAGCCGCAGCCCAGATCCACCACCTGTAAACCGTGCAGGGAAGGCAACAAGGCTTTCAGCGCCGGCCATTCCGGCGCAGCATCGAGGCCGCCGATGGAGCGGTTCATCTGGCTGTAGCCCTGGAAAAATTCGGGGTCGTCGTAGATGTTCTGGGTCATGGGTTTGGTGCTCTTTCGGATTTTATTTGGGAGGCTTGGGGGCCACGGTTTTGAATCCCTCGAAAGGTGATGGCGCGTATTCGTCGATGGCCGCGCAGGGGGAGGGTGATGGGCGATGGGGAAATGCTAGCGGGTCGTGGTGAGCGTGAGAACTGAGGGAGTGTTGGGGATCTGTAATCGCGGTTTTTCGTAGAAGCAAGAAACCGGTCATCAAGACCGGCTTTCAGTATTCAGATCAACTCTGCTGCAACACCTTGAGCGCCGCCGAAGCCAAGAACCCGGAGCGGCTTTTTTCCTCCGGATGGTGCAACACGTACTCATCGATACGGTTGAGCAAATATCCCGGCAATGTGATGTTGAGTTTCTGAGCTTTGCCCAGGTATTTGGTCACATCGATATCCACCACCGCCCAAGTGCAGCCGGCGTATTTAGGGTTGGCAGCATGCAGCGTGACCTTGTTGGCGGGCGGGATCGGTGAACCGTCTTCGGCCAGAATCTCGAAGTGGCCTTCGATGGCTTCTCGGGCCATGGCCATTGCGTCGTCCAGATCATCTCCAGCGGAGAAGCAGCCCGGAATATCCGGCACCTCCACTCCCCAGGCATGTCCTTCATCACCCATTGAAATCGCGATCGGGTAAAGCATATGTGTTGTCCTCCTGGACGCTGCTGACCGAGCGAGTCAAAGCAACGCCTGCTGCAAAATACTGATGGCCGTTTTCTTGAGCAGATCTTTCTTCGGGTGAGGCACCGTAACCAGACCAGGTTTGGTCGGATGCTTGAAGTGATGATGACTACCCTTGATCCGCACCAGATACCAACCGTCTGCGACGAGTTGGCCAATTAGAAAACGGCTATTCACAACACCTCCTTGTGGTGTGCTTGGTGGGTACTATACCCACGATTTTTTCTCGATCAACACTATAACCACCGAGCGGTCATCATCCTTTGATGAGTGTTTCGGGTAGTGGGAAGTCTAGGAACGGATATTGCGGAAGGTCAGAGAGTGTATTGCTGGCTGTTGCGCTACCAAACCCCAGACACAAAAAAACCGGCCATCAAGGCCGGTTTTTTCTGTTTCCGCATCCCCCGTCAAACCACGACGCAGGACTTAAATTCGATTGGAGCGGGTGAAGGGAATCGAACCCTCGTTATCAGCTTGGGAAGCTGGAGTAATGCCATTATACGACACCCGCTCAGAGCGGCTGACTTTGTACCAGACTCGGCCACGGATTTGAAGTTTTCTTTGCGTGTGGCGAGCGGAAAAGCCTGAATCAGAGCCAGATCGGTCAATCGCGGGCAAGCCTGCGGGCTGGAGGACGACTAAAACTCAGCCCCGCAGATTTGCTCGCGACGACACTGTTTCAAATGGCCAATGCATGGTGATCCTGGACGAGCTGGTAACGCGTTCGGCTGGCCTGTTGCGCCGGTTTCAGGAAACCGAGCAGGGCGTTCTGGCTGTCACGGCAGGCTGACTTGTGTTCCATGTCGAGGAAGTGACCAGTGGCTTGCAGGGTGGTGAAGGTACTTTGCGCCACATGGTTGCCGAACAGGCGCGCATCTTCGGCGGCGGTGTATTCGTCCCATTCGCCGTTCATGAACAGCACCGGTACGTTGATTTTCTTCGCCGCGTTCAAATAGCACTGGCGATCACTGTGCAGCACGTTGCTGATGTGAAAGTGCATCTGCCCGTATTCGTGCTCGGCGAGGCTGCTGACATGGCGATAGTTGAAGCGCTTGAACAGCGACGGCAGGTGTTTGCCGATGGTGTTGTTGACCAAATGGCCAACCCGGTCGCCGTCGCGTTTACCGAGGCATTCGACGCCGCGCTCAAGGTAATCGAGCATGTGCGCGTTGACCACCGGAGAGAACGAGCTGATCACGGCTTTTTCGATGCGCCGGGGTTGGTGCGCAAGGGCGACCATGGTCGCGGCGCCACCCCAGGAAAACGACAGCACGTGTTCGGCCGCGAAGTGGTCGATCAGCTCCAGCAGGATCAGACCTTCGACTTCTTTCGTCAGATGTTTCTCGTGGCGGTTATGGACTTTCGACTTGCCCGCGTAGGGCTGGTCGTAGCAGACCACGTTGAATTGCGGGTGCAGATTTTTCACGGTTTGTGCAAACGACGCAGTCGTGGCCATCGAGCCGTTGACCAGGATGATGGTCTTTTCTGCGGCGTCTGCGCGATAGAACTCCGTGTAAACCCGATACTGACCCTGTATATCCAGCACAGCGATTTCTGGCCTCATGTCATAAGACTCCTGGCAAGCAAGCGGGTATGCGCGCAAATAGAGATTGCACGAGCTTTGTGACAGGTAGGCATACGCCTGGAATTTTGGAGCCCATGTCGATCCGTTACGGCAGGTCGACGGGTATTGTTATTGGCGGGCAGTCTGTCGGCTGAGGCGGAGCCTTGAGGCTCTCTACCGACAAAAAGTTTCTTAGAAGTTATGTGTGACTCATCGGTCACAATTTGGCCGACGTCCTGATTCAAGCAGGGGGATCCGGATCGCGCAAGTGCCGTTGGTAAATTGTTCGACAACTTCTGCTGAGCGGTCGGCTGCTTAGAACAAATGAATCTCTTCGGTGCGCAAGGCGCGGTACTCGCCCGGTTTTAGCGCGTGATCCAGCGGCAGCGGGCCCATGGATTCGCGGTGCAGGCGCAGCACTTTGTTGTTGAAGTGGCCGAACATGCGCTTCACCTGGTGGTAGCGTCCCTCGACGATGCTCAGTCGCGCCGTTCGCGGGCCGAGCAGCTCCAACTGCGCCGGTTGGGTGGTCAGGTCCTCGAAGGCGAAGTAGATCCCCTCGGCGAACTTGATCGCATATTCCGGGCCGATGTCCTGTTCGGTCTCGACGTAATAGACCTTCGGCAGTTTGGTCTGCGGCTGGGTCAGGCGCCGGGACCAGGTGCCGTCGTTGGTGATCAGCATCAGGCCGGTGGTGTTGAAGTCCAGGCGACCGGCGATGTGCAGGTCGTCCTTGTCCGGCTCGTGGATCAGGTCGAGGACGGTCGGGTGCTCGGGATCGCGTGTGGCGCTGACGCAGCCCTGCGGTTTGTACAACATGAAATAGCGCGCCGGTTTGCCGCTTTGCAGCACTTCGTCGTCGACTTCGACGCGGCTGAATTCCAGGACTTCGCTGTGAGGGTCGCTGACGACTTTTCCGTCGATGCGCACGCGCTTTTCCACCAGCAACAGGCGAACCTGCTTGCGGTTGTAGCGGGGCAGGTTACTGAGGAAACGGTCGACGCGCATGATCAGGAATCGGCAGGTAGCGGGGCGCGCATCTTACGGGATCGACGGCTTGGCCGCTTGCAGTTGCGCCTCGACCTGGGCGCAGCGCGGGCACAGACAGGATTGGTCGCGCAGTTCCGGCGGCAGGGCTTCGAGCAATGCCGGGTCGATGCTCACGCCGTAGCACCAGCAGGCACGGTCGGCGGTGCGCGGGTCGGCCAGAGTGCAGTCGTTGCGGGCGCCGCAGGCCGGGCAGAGGTCAGGTTTGTTCATGTTGTCAGGCATAGGTCGATTGGTGCATTTCCACGCAGGTGCGGTTGCGGCCGGTCTGTTTGGCCCGGTACATCGCATGATCGGCCCGGGACAGCAGGCTGTGCAAGGTGTCATCCCGTTGCAGGGTGGTGGCGCCGATGCTGACCGTCAGATTCAGGGTGTGACCGTTGTAGGCATAGTCCTGCTGTTCGACGTGTTGGCGGATCTTCTCGGCAATCTTCTGACCGGTCTCGCCGTCGGTGTCCTTCAGCAGAACGATAAACTCCTCACCGCCCCAACGGCAGACGATGTCGGAATGGCGCAGGCAGCTTTGCAGGTCCCGGGCAAAACCGATCAGCACCTGATCGCCGGCCATGTGCCCGTAGGTGTCGTTCAACACCTTGAAGTGATCGAGATCCAGCAGCAACGCCGTCAATGGTTTCGGCTCACGGTGAGCTTCGTGCAGAGCTTGCACGGCGAGCAGGTCGAAGCCGCGCCGGTTGGGCAGTTCGGTCAGGCTGTCGAGGGTGGCCTGGGCCTGGATCTTTTCCTGATAGCGCCGGATCAACCGGTTGACCAGGGCCAGCACGATCAGCGTCACCAGCAGGCAGATCAGCAGATTGAGGTACAGCGACTGGCGGATTTCACTCAGCGCGCCGTCTTCGCGTTTATCGACGAACAGGTACCAGTTCAGCTCCGGAATGAACCGCACGTTGAGGAAATGTCCCTGGCCGTGGGCGGAATATTCGTAGCTGCCGCTGTGAGGTTTGGGCAACTGGGCGACCAGGCTTTTCATGCTGTCGAGGTCCGTCAGGCTTTTCCCGACCCGCGCACCTTCCGGCCCGCCCTCGGCGCCGGTCAGTACCAGCCGGCCGAAGGTGTCGACGAAGTAAACGCTGCGTTGATAGCGCTGCTGGTACTTGTCGATCAGCTTGATGACCGCATCCACGGTCAGCCCCACGCCGGCGGCGCCGATGAAGCGATCGTTGTAGTCGTAGACCTTGTAGTTGATGAAGAAGGTCATGTTGTCTTTGTTGGCCAGGTCCGGGTCGACGTTGATCTCGTACGGATCCTTCATGTCGCGCACGCGGAAGTACCAGGCGTCGCGCGGCTCGTCGATTTTCACCTGCTTGAGCACGCCCTTGGCGTGGTAGTAGGTGTGGCTGCTGTTGGAGACGAAGAACGCCGTGTAGGCGCCGTAATGAGTCATGACCTCGTCGAGATAGCGGGTCATCTGATCACTGTCTTTCTCACCGTTCACCACCCAGTCGCGCATGAAGGTGTCGCGGGACATCATCGAGGAAATAAGGATCGGTCTGACGAGGTCTTTCTGGATTTCCGAATACACCGTATCGGACGTCAGCGGCAGTTCGGTGTTGACGATGTTGTCGCGGATCGACGCCCGCGAGGCGTAGTAGCTGAGCAGCGAGGTGGCGAGGAAGCCTGCGCCGAGGAGGGCGACCAGCGTCAGTACCAGCGAACGTTGGGAGTAAAACGCAGATCTGAGCGGCATTGGCAATTCCGTCGACGGTGGCCCGATGGCAGCATTCTAGTGGCAGTGACGGGGAAAAGGTTGCGGCATATTGGTCTGAAATGAGCCGCCTGTTGCGCCGCTGATCCGAAGGGCGCTGGAAGTTGGCACTCGGTAGCGGTTTGCCAGTCAAAACTCTTGTCAGCCGGTCTGTGCCGACTGCTGTCGCAGGTCTTTCAGGAGGCCGTCATGCGTATTTCAAAATGGCTGCGTCGGGTGCTGCTGGGAGCAGTGCTCGGTCTTGGGCTGTCCGGTTGTTACTACTACGGTGGCGGCTACGATGTTTACTCCCCGCCTTACTACTACCCCGGTTACTACTCGCCCTATTACTACGGTGGCTATTACGGCCCGCGCTACTACGGTGGCGGCCGCTATTACTACGGCGGCTATGGGTATCGTGGGGGTTACGGGCGGGGTTATCACGGTGGTGGATACCATGGCGGCCACCACTAATCAGCGGCTGAATGACGGCGTTTGCCGATGAACAAGATTTCATGAATCACTTGTATCAAGTTGTTACTGAAACGCACCAGATTCGGAAAACGCTGTCAGATATTTCGTCAGTCGCCGAATGAAAGACTGACGCCTGCCAGCGTCGCTGGTGTGGCTACCCGCGGTCCAGGAGGCCGCCATGTATCGCCGAATTCTTCTGCTTGCCGTGATGCTTTTTTCGATTGGCGGTTGCGTCCCTTATTCCTACGGAGATGGCTACTACACCTCAGAGGTCTACACCTCCCAGTCTCCTTCGTACTACAACAGCGGTGGCACTTATTACAGCGGCGGCAGCACCTACTATTCTGCCCCGCGTTACTACCAGCCAGCGCCGCGCTATTACCAACCGGCTCCACGTTATTACTCGGCGCCTCGTTACTACCAACCGGCCCCGCGCTATTACGAGAGTCGCCGCTGGCATGGCGATGATCGCGGACGCTGGGATGGCCACCGTCGCGGTGGTTGGGACGATCACCGGGGTCGTGGCGACTATGACCGCCATAGCGGACGCGGCGATCACTGGCGCGGTAACCGCTGGTAACTACCCGCAAAAAAGCGGCGCATTGAGCGCCGCTTTTTTTGTGCCCGGATTTCAGTAACTGGAGAGATCCGCCAACGGATGCCGCCCCTCCCAGACCTTGTGAAAGTGCGCCTCGACCACCGCATCCGGCACCCGAGTGATGTCCGGCCAATGCCAGTGCGGTTTGTGATCCTTGTCGATCAAACGCGACCGAACCCCTTCGCTGAACTCCGGATGCCGGCAGCAATTGAGGCTCAGGGTATATTCCATCTGAAAGACTTCGGCCAGCGACAAGTGGCGGGCGCGGACAATCTGCTCCCAGACCAGATGCGCGGTCAGCGGCGAGCCTTCGCTCATGGTTTTCGCCGCCCGGGCAATCAAAAGATCGTTGCTGTCCCGTTGCAGGCTGATGGCTTTCCAGGCGCAGGTCACGTCGCTGACATCCAGCAGTTCATCGATCTGCCGACGGCGCGGCAACCACTGCGCTTCCGGCATCTGCGCCACCGCTTCCTGCTGCAACGCCTTGAGCAGGCTGTTGAGTTGCATGGCGGTCTGTTCCTGCCAGTTCAATTGCAACAGGCCATCGATCAGTTCCTGCTGCTGTTCGTCGAGCAGGAAGCGGTCGGCCAGATCCAGATCGATCGCATCGCGACCGTTCATGTGCGCGCCGGTCAAACCAAGGAACAGACCGAGCTTGCCCGGCAGGCGTGACAGAAACCAACTGGCGCCGACATCCGGGTACAGGCCGATGCTGATTTCCGGCATCGCCAGACGACTGCTCGGCGTGACGATCCGGATGCTCGCGCCTTGCAGCAGACCCATGCCGCCGCCCAGCACATAACCATGGCCCCAGCAGATCAACGGTTTCGGGTAGGTGTGCAGGCTGTAGTCCAGCCGGTATTCAGCGTTGAAAAACTGTGCGGCCAGCGGCGGCACTTCGCCGGGGTGTGCGCGACAGGCCTCCACCAGGCTGCGCACCTCGCCACCGGCACAGAAGGCCTTGGCGCCATTGCCGCGCAGCAGCACGCAGACGATTTGCGGATCCTTGGCCCAGGCGTTCAGTTTGTCGCTCAGGGCATGGATCATCGGCAGGGACAGCGCATTGAGCGA
Source organism: Pseudomonas sp. GW822-FHT03F08 (assembly GCF_058801265.1). Taxonomy (NCBI): domain Bacteria; kingdom Pseudomonadati; phylum Pseudomonadota; class Gammaproteobacteria; order Pseudomonadales; family Pseudomonadaceae; genus Pseudomonas; species Pseudomonas sp. GW822-FHT03F08. The sequence goes on from NZ_JBXANC010000007.1 coordinate 296,046, forward strand.
CTTTTCGGCATCCAGACTGGCCACGCCGATGCGCGCGCCGTCGGTGCCGGTGAGTTCTTCGAAGTGCAGATTCATCGTGACCTCGATCGGGAATTTGAACGATCAGTATGATCGCTGTGTGGGAAAGTGCCGGATCTGTGTCAGATCAATTGACAAGCGTGGTCGGCTTTCCTAGGGTTCGCCCCATTGTTTTTGCCGGGTATGACCATGACTGCTGACGACCGTATCAAACTCGAACCGAGCTGGAAGGAGGCACTGCGTGCCGAATTCGACCAGCCCTACATGGCAGAGTTGCGCACTTTTCTGCAGCAGGAGCGGGCGGCCGGCAAGGAAATCTATCCGCCGGGTCCGATGATTTTCAACGCGCTGAACTCGACACCGCTGGACAAGGTGAAAGTGGTCATTCTCGGCCAGGACCCGTACCACGGCCCGGGCCAGGCCCACGGTTTGTGCTTCTCGGTGCAACCGGGCGTGCCGGCGCCACCGTCGCTGGTCAACATCTATAAAGAGTTGAAACGCGACCTGAACATCGACATTCCCAACCACGGCTACTTGCAGAGCTGGGCCGATCAGGGCGTGTTGATGCTCAACACCACCATGACCGTCGAGCGTGCCAACGCCAATGCGCACAAGGACAAGGGCTGGCAGTTCTTCACGGACCGGATCATCGAGGTGGTCAGCCAGCAGCAACCGCATCTGGTGTTCATGCTTTGGGGCGCGCATGCGCAGAGCAAGCAGAAGCTGATCGATGCCACCAAGCATCTGGTACTGACCTCGGTGCACCCGTCGCCGCTGTCGGCCTATCGCGGTTTCCTTGGCTGCGGGCACTTCAGCCGAACCAACAAATTCCTCGAGCAGAACGGCGAAGCGCCGATCGAGTGGCGTTTGCCGTCGGTGGTCTGATCTTCAGGGCTGGCGGTTCCAGTATTTGAACAACGGTTCCGCCAGAAACAACACAAACAACAGCCGCATCACCTGCATCGCCGTCACCAGCGGCACCGACAGTTGCAGGGTTTCCGCCGTCAGGCTCATCTCTGCGATTCCGCCGGGCATCATGCCCAGCGTCAACGATCGCAGGTCCAGATGCGTCATTGCACTCAGTCCCAACGCCGCCAGCGTTGCGATCAACATGGTCAGCGCCGTGCCGATCAACGTGCGCCCCATGAACGACGGCGCGCGGCGGAAGAACTGCCGGTTGAAGTGACAACCCAGACCGCTGCCGATCAGCCACTGGCCAATCTGACTGCCACCATTGGGCAGACCGATGTGCAGATCCCAACCGATACTCACCGCCGCGCTGACCAGCAACGGCCCGAACAGCCATGGATTGGGTTGACGCAGGCGTTGCCAGAGCCAGGCGAGCAAGCCGCCCGCTGGAAACAGAATCGCCAGCCAGCGCCAGTCGACGCTGCCGGCGTGAGAAATCGGATTGCCATCGCCCAGCAGATATTTGAACGCCGCCGGCACACACAGCACCACCACCAGCACTCGCAGACTTTGCCCGGCCGCGACATGGCTGAGCATCGCGCCGTTGCGTGCGCCGAGGTTGACCATCTCGCCGGAGCCGCCGGGCATGCTGGAGAAAAACGCTGTGGCGCGGTCTTCGCCGGTGCGGCGCATCAGCCACACGCCGACCACCGCCGACAGGCTGGTGACCAGCGCCCCGAAGAAGATCAGGCCAAAGTGACTCAGCACCTGCTCCATCACCAGCGGGGTGAAGTGCAGGCCGATGCCGATCCCGACGATCCACTGGCCGCACTTGCGGCCGCCAGGGATTTCCGTCAGTTGCCACGGGGTCAGGCAGCGCACCAGGATGATCGCCAGCAACGAGCCGACCATCCACGGCAGCGGCCAGCCGATCTGGCTGGCGACATAGCCGCCCAGCAGACCGACCAGCGGGGTTCCCCACCAGGTTTTGAAGGACCGATCAAACATCGGCCACAGCACGCCGTGCGACCGAACGTTTACGCCAGATGCGGATGATCGGCACCAGCAGCATCGCCACGATCAGCCCCCAGACGCTGAGAGTGATCCCGCTCGACCAGAGGATGTCCAGCGAACCGTTGGAGATCGACAGCGCGCGACGCAGGTTTTGCTCCATCAGACCGCCGAGGATGAAACCCAGCAGCACCGGCGACAACGGGAAATCGAGCTTGCGCAGGATGTAGCCGAAGATACCGATGCCGATCATCAGGAACAGATCGAACGTGGTCGCATGCACCGCGTACACGCCAATGGCGGTGATGATCGCGATCATCGGCACCAGCGCCCAGTTCGGCACGGCGAGGATGCGGGTGAAGATGCGGATCATCGGGATGTTCAGGATCACCAGCATGATGTTGGCGATGAACAGCGAGGCGATCAGGCCCCAGACAATGTCCGGTTGTTGCTGGAACAGCAGCGGGCCGGGGGTGATGTTGTACAGCGACAGCGCGCCGATCATCACCGCCGTGGTGCCCGAACCCGGTACGCCGAGGGTCAGCATTGGCACCAGCGCACCGCAGGCTTCGGCACCGATGGCGGTTTCCGGGGCAGCCAGACCACGCTTGTCACCCTGTCCGAACTTTCCGTTCGGGCCGGCGATTTTCTTCTCGGTCATGTAGGCCACGGCGCTGGCCAGCGTCGCACCGGCACCCGGCAATACGCCCATGATGAAACCGAGCACGCCACAGCGCAGGTTCACCGCGACCACCGACGCGGCTTCCTTGAAGTTGAACATCATGCGTCCGGTGGCTTTGAACGCTTCCTGGCCACGGTGGGTTTTTTCCAGCAGCAGAAGGATTTCGCTGATGGAGAACAGACCCAACACCAGCACGACAAATTGAATGCCGTCGGTGAGGTGAATGTTATCCCCGGTGAAGCGATACACGCCGCTGTTGGCGTCGATCCCGACCGTGGACAGGAACAGGCCGATCAACGCGGCGATGAAGGTTTTCAGCGGTCGGTCACCGGCCATGCCGCCGAGACAGACAATCGCGAACACCATCAGCACGAAGTATTCGGCGGGCCCGAAGGCGATCGCCCACTTCGCCAGGATCGGCGCAAAGATCACCATGCCGCAGGTCGCGATGAACGCGCCGATGAACGAACTCCAGGCCGACAGCGACAGAGCAACACCGGCCAAACCCTGACGAGCCATCGGGTAACCGTCGAGCGTGGTCATCACGGTGGAGGCTTCGCCCGGGATGTTCAGCAGGATCGAACTGATCCGGCCGCCGTATTCGCAACCCAGGTACACCGCCGCCAGCAGGATCAGCGCCGATTCCGGTGGCAGGCCGAGAGCAAAGGCAATCGGGATCAGCAGCGCCACGCCGTTGATCGGCCCCAGCCCCGGCAACAGGCCTACGATGGTGCCAATCAAGGTGCCGCTCAGGGCTGTGACGAGGTTGTAGGGCGTCAGCGCGACCCCGAAACCGTGACTCAAATATCCAAGCGTATCCATATCAGTTCTCCAGCACGTCGAGCAGGCCCAGAGGCAGTGGAACGTCCATGACTTTGTCGAACAGCAGGTACAGGCCGATGCTCAGCAAACTGATGATGATCGCGCCGGGCAGCCAGCGGCCGCCGTACAGACGGGCCATCGGGATGCCGACCAGAATGCTGCTGAGGATGAAACCCAAGGGTTCGAACAGGCCGGCGAACACCACCAGCAGCAACACGCAGACACCGATTTTCTTCAGCGTTTCGCGGTCCAGCGGCGGGTCTTCTTCGGTGTGCTTGATCGGGGAGGGGCGGTAGATCATGTAGACCAGCGCCAGCCCCATCAGCCCGAGCATCAGCAACGGGAAGGCGCGCGGGCCGATCGGTTCGTAGGAAAAGGGTGCCTGGTAAGGCCAGGCCATCAGTATCAGGCTGACACAGGCCAGCAGCAGTACCGACGCAAAGATGCGTTGAACGAGCATGAGGAACTCCTGGGCCACGGCCTCGATGCGCGAGGCCGTGGCCGCTAGACAGAGACGATCACTGGATCAGGCCGAACTCTTTGGCCAGCACTTTGTAGTCCGCGACTTGCTTCTTCACGTAGGTGTCCAGCTCCGGGCCGGTCATGGCGAACGGGAACAGTTCACGCTGATCGCGCAGCTTGGCGAAGTCTTCGGAGGCCAGCAGTTTGTCGAAGGCGTCCTTCCACCAGGCGTAGTCTTCGTCGCTGACTTTCGGCCCGAGGTAGAAACCGCGCACCACCGGCCAGACGATGTCGTAGCCTTGTTCCCTGGCGGTCGGGATGCCTTTCATTTCCGGCTCGTCGAGGCGGTTTTCGGCGAAGACTGCCAGCAGGCGCATGTCACCGCTCTGGATGTGCGGCATGGAGTCGGAGATGTCGGTGCTGCCAACCTGGATGTGGCCACCGAGCAGGGCGGTGGCAATCTCGCCGCCACCTTCGAGGGCGACGTAGCGCAAGTCGCGCGGGTTGATCCCGGCGGCTTTTGCGATCAACGCTGTCTGCATCCAGTCCTGGCTACCAACGGTGCCGCCGGAACCGATCACCACTTTGCTCGGATCTTTCTTCAGCGCCTGTACCAGATCGTCGAGGTTCTTGTAGGGCGAATCGCTTTTCACCGCGATGGCACCGTAACTGGTGCCGACCGCCGCCAGCCAGCGCACGTTGCTTTCATCGAAACGGCCGAACTTGCCTTGCGCCAGGTTCAACAGCGAACCGCTGGACCACGCCACCAGCGTGCCCGCATCCGCCGGACGCTGGGCCACCACCGCGTTGTACGCCACCGCGCCGACACCGCCGGGCATGTAGGTCACGCGCATCGGTTTGGTCAGCAGTTTTTCGTTGACCAGCGCGCTTTGCGCCAGTTTGCAGGTCAGGTCGAAACCGCCGCCGGGGGAGGCCGGGGCGATGCATTCCGGGCGCTTGGGTTCGGCCATCAGTTGGCCGGCGAACAGCATGACGCCAGCGGCTAGAGCAACTTTACGCAGTGATAAGTTCATCTATGTCTCCTTGGGAGTTGTTGTTATGGACGTACTGAATTACCAAAGGGCAACGCTATAGCTCACCAGCAGACGCACTTCATCGGCATCGCGAGCGGAGTAGTTGGAACGGTAAGTGGCATTACGCAAACGCACGGCAACGTCCTTCAAGGCGCCGCTTTGTACTACATATTTGATCTCGGTGTTGCGCTCCCACTCTTTGCCTTCGTCACCGTTCTTGAGCTTGATGTTGTCACCGCTCAAGTAGCGGCTCATGAAGCTCAGGCCGGGGATGCCGAGTCTGGCGAAGTCGAAGTCGTAGCGCGCCTGCCAGGAGCGTTCTTCGGCGCCGGCGAAGTCGTTGATCTGTACGAAGTTGACCAGATACGGGTCGCTGCCATCGACATACGGGAACGCGCTGTCGCCGGACATGTGCTGATAACCGGCGGTGAACTTGTGGCCGCTCAGGGCATAGCTGACCAGACCGTTGAGCGAGCGGTTGTCGATCTCGCCACCGCGGGCAGCACCCTGATCGTCACTGACGGCGAAGCGCAGGTCGGTGGCGAAAGTGCCCGGGCCCATCGGCCGCGAAGCGACCAGTCCGAAGAAGTGCTGGTTGTAGACTTCGTCGAGTTGCGCGAAGTGGTAACTGCCGGTGATCTTGTCGGTGAACTTGTAGTCCACGCCGGCAAAATCGAAGTGCTTGCCGGCAACGGTGCCAGCAAAACGGCCGTTCTTGTTGTTGAGGGCAATGTCCTCGAAATCGGTGCTGTCGCGGTCCTTGGCCTTGTCCAGGCGCCCGCCGGTGAAGGTCAGGTTCTTGATCTCTTTGGAGGTCAGCAAGCCGCCCTCGAAGGTCTGCGGCAGGATGCGCCCGTCGTTTGGCTTGAGGATCGGCAGTTCCGGAATCAGGCTGCCGATCTTCAGTTCGGTGGCGGAGATCTTCACTTTGCCGGTCAGGCCGACCTTGGAGTATTCGTCCGCCGCGCGCCCGTCATCGTGGGTCGGCAGCAGGCCGGTGCCGGTGCGGTCCGGGCTCGAATCGAGCTTGACCCCCAACATCCCCAACGCATCGACACCAAACCCCACGGTGCCGTCGGTGTAGCCCGATTGCAGATTGAGCATGAAACCCTGTGCCCATTCGTCGCGCTTGGACTGTTGGGCGCTGGTGCCGTCGCGAAAGTCGCGGTTGAAATACATGTTGCGGGTTTCGAAGGTGGCGGAACTGTCTTCGATGAAATCGGCGTAGCTCATCGGCGCGAAACCGGCGAGGGCGGCGGCACTGGCAAGGGCGGTGTGGCTGAAACGGGAAGGACGAACAGGCGTAAGAGCCTTGGTCTGCAAGGACGGCATGCGAGGTGTACTCCGTTTATTGTTCTTATTGGTTGAAAACGCTTCGAGGCGTTTTTCTTATCGCTGTGTGGCATCAGCGACGGCAGTCGGAACTGTCCGTGGGCCGACTCTAACGGCCTAACCTTTCGCTAACCTTTCAGCTGACTTTCCCGGATTTCGGGCTTCACAGCGGCGGTTGCGGCTGTAAACTCCGCGGCAAAGAATGGCGTCGGCCATCCCTGAATGAGGTAGAGATCCATGCGTGTTCTGCTCGTCGAAGACCATTTGCCACTGGCCGAAAGTGTCGCCCAGGCGCTCAAGAGCACCGGTCTGACCGTGGACGTGTTGCACGATGGCGTGGCCGCTGACCTGGCCTTGGGCAGCGAGGAGTACGCGATGGCGATCCTCGATGTCGGCCTGCCGCGCATGGACGGATTTGAAGTGCTGGCGCGTCTGCGGGCCCGGGGCAAGAACCTGCCGGTGCTGATGCTCACGGCCCGCAGCGACGTCAAGGATCGGGTCCATGGGCTCAATCTCGGGGCCGACGATTATCTGGCCAAACCGTTTGAACTGACCGAGCTTGAGGCGCGGGTCAAAGCCCTGCTGCGCCGCAGTGTGCTCGGCGGCGAACGGCAGCAGCGTTGTGGGGTGCTGGCTTACGATCTGGATACCCGGCGCTTCACCCTCGGCGAAGAACTGCTGACGCTGACCTCCCGCGAGCAAGCGGTGCTTGAAGCGCTGATCGCGCGCCCGGGCCGGGTGATGAGCAAGGAGCAACTGGCGTCGCAAGTGTTCGGTCTCGACGAAGAGGCCAGCCCCGACGCCATCGAAATCTACGTGCATCGCCTGCGCAAGAAACTCGACGGCCAACCGGTGGCCATCGTGACCTTCCGCGGTCTTGGCTACTTGCTGGAAAGCCGTGATGCATAAGCCCAGCAGCCTGCGCTGGCGGTTGTTGTGGAACCTCGCGCTGTTGCTGGTGGTGTTGATGCTGGCCAGCGGCCTGAGCGCTTACTGGAACGGACGCGAAGCCGCCGACACTGCTTATGACCGCACCTTGCTGGCGTCGGCGCGGACCATCGCCGCTGGCCTCTCGCAGCGAGACGGCAGCCTCAGTGCCGACGTCCCTTATGTGGCACTCGACACCTTCGCCTACGACAGCGCGGGGCGCATCTATTACCAGGTCAACGACATCCATCAGAAGCTGATTTCTGGTTACGAAAACCTGCCAGGCCCACCACCGGGGACGCCGAGAACCGACAGCTACCCGGCGCTCGCGCGTTTTTACAACGCCACGTATCAGGGCCAGAACGTGCGCGTCGTCAGTCTGTTGAAAGCCGTGACCGAGCCGAACATGAACGGCATGGCGGAAATCCGTGTCGCCGAAACCGACGAAGCACGCGTCAGCATGGCCCGCAGTCTGGCGGCCGACACCTTGCTGCGATTGGGCATGTTGGCGATTGGCGCATTGTTGCTGGTGTGGTTTGCGGTCAGCGCGGCGTTGCGGCCGATCGAGCGTTTGCGCACCGCGGTCGAAGAGCGTCAGCCCGACGATCTGCGGCCCTTGCCGCTGGTGGAGGTGCAGCACGAATTGTGGCCGTTGGTGCGGGCGCTCAATCACTTCACCGAGCGTTTGCGCGGGCAGTTCGAGCGTCAGGCGCAATTCATCGCCGATGCGGCCCACGAACTGCGCACGCCTCTGGCGGCGCTCAAGGCGCGACTTGAGTTGGGCCTGCGCTCAAACGAGCCGCAGACCTGGCGCGACACGCTGGAATCATCGGCGCAAAGCACGGATCGCCTGACCCATCTGGCCAACCAATTGCTATCACTGGCACGGGTGGAGAACGGCGCCAGGGCGATTGCCGAAGGCGGCGCGCAGTTGCTTGATCTGAGCCAATTGGCCCGGGAGCTGGGCATGGCCATGGCGCCGCTGGCCCATGCTCGCGGCGTGGCGTTGGCGCTGGAAGCGGACGAACCGGTCTGGCTGCGCGGCGAGCCGACATTGCTCAACGAACTGCTGAGCAATCTGGTGGACAACGCGCTGGCGCACACGCCGTCGGGCGGTAACGTGATCTTGCGGGTGCTGTCGCCGGCAGTGCTGGAGGTTGAAGACGACGGTCCGGGCATTCCGCAGGATGAGCGTGACCGGGTGTTCGAGCGTTTCTACCGACGCAACCAGCAGGTCGCCGGTTCCGGGCTGGGGCTGGCGATTGTCGGGGAAATCTGCCGCGCGCATCTGGCGCAGATCACGCTGCACGATGGCGAGCAGGCGGGGTTGAAGGTGCGGGTGAGCTTTATTGCCGGCTAAGGATCAGTAAAACATCGACCGCGATTCTTCCAGGTCGGCACACAGCACTTTGTTGTCCGGATCGATCCCCAGTTTGCGGAAGGCCGGCACACTGAAAGGGTCGATGCGGGCGAGGGGATGGTCAGTGTCCTTGTGGCAATACAGGCTGGCCACTTGCACCAGATCCACGTAATCGATCTGCGACGAATCGCGTTTCAGATCCTGATACAGCCCCGGCAACTCCACCAGCCGCTCGGGGAATTCCCAGACCCGCAGCAATTTGTCGCCCAGCAGCGGATGAATGTGGTCGATCACATGGTTGAGGCTGACCGGGTCGGACAGCAATTCGTAGTGGTCTTCGGCATAGGTCAGGATTGGCAGCACACCGATCTGGTGCACCAGTCCGCCCAGCGCGGCCTGGTCAGGCTTGAGCTGGGTATAGCGGCGGCACAGTGCGTAGCTGACCCCGGCGATTTCCAGGCTCTTGCGCCAGACTTCGCGCATCTTCTGTTCGACCACGTCGGAGCGGGCGTGGAAGATCTGCTCCATCACCAGACCGATCGCCAGATTGCTGCTGTAATTGACGCCCAGCCGGGTGATCGCGGTGTGCAGGTCGGTGACTTCCTGGGTCGCGCGCAACAACGGGCTGTTGACCACTTTGATCAGGCGCGCCGACAGCGCCGTGTCACGGCCGATCACTTTGCTCAGGTCGCTGACGCTGATATCCGGGTCTTCAGCGGCCTTGCGAATCTGCAGGGCCACTTCCGGTAACGTTGGCAGAACCAGGTCATCGTTATCGATGGCCTCAACCAAATCCTGTTGGACCTTATCCGCCAGCTCACTCATGTCGTTTCTCTAGGGTGTTGCACAAATACTGCGATCAACGCTGGATTTCGCGGTCGCGATCCAGTTCGTAAGGCAGGTCGAGCAAGTGCAGCGCCGGACCTTCGGCCGTGCCCAGATGCAAATCGCCCGCTTCGGCAGCTTCGGCCTGCAACACCGCCAGCAGTTCAATATTCTTTTCGGTACGGGCGGCCAGCACCACTTCGCCGATGGAGCTGCCGTGGCTCGGGGCGAACAGCGGGGTGCCCGGCTCCGGCAGTTCGCTGGCGTCCAGTTGCACGCGGTACAGGCGACGCTTGAGCTTGCCCAGGTATTGCATGCGCGCGACGATTTCCTGGCCGGTGTAGCAGCCTTTCTTGAAGCTCACGCCGCCGACGGCTTGCAGGTTGAGCATCTGCGGGATGAACAGCTCGCGGGTGCTCGGCATGACTTGACCGATACCGGCGCGGATCTGGCCCAGCAGCCATTGATTGAGTTCGCCTTCGCTCAGTTGTGCGGACAGCTTGCCTTTGATGCTGTCGGCCTGATCGGTCGGCACCCAGAGTTCGGCACGGTTCGGGGAGACGCGAATGGCGATCAGGCCTTCGTGGCGGGCCACGCTGTCGGTTTCTGCCGGCAGTTCCAGACCCAGGCTGCTCAGGGCAGCATCGCCATGATCGAGGCCGAAGCGCACCCAGGAGGCGCTTTCGTCGGTCAGTTTCGATTTGGAGAACACCGCGTACTTTTTCAGATCCGCCAGTTGCGGCTCCAGCAGCTCGCCGGCCATGGCCAGCAGCACGCCGTCGCCTTCAAGCACGATGCGGAAGCTCGACTGCATCCGGCCTTTCTGCGTGCAGCGGGCACCGAGGCTGGCCTGGGTATCACTCAAGTAATTGATGTTGCAGGTCAGCTGGCCTTGCAGGAATTTGCCGGCATCCGCGCCGCGAACCGCGAGAACGCCTTCATGAGACAGGGTGCAGAAAAAAGCAGAATCGGCCATGGGTCATCGCAGGGTAAATAGACTGGGGCACATCATAAGGGGGTGGTGTTGAAATGGGTAGTTCATAAAGGATCGGTGGTGCCCGACCAAAGCCGACTGTTCGCCCCGTGTCGGGCCTGTATACTTGCCGCCTATTTGAGGAGGGCTCCATGGTCGAACAAGTTGAACTGAATCGCCTCTTTTGGCACAGCCGTCGCGGCATGCTTGAGCTTGACGTGCTGCTGGTGCCGTTCGTGAAAGAGGTCTACGCGAATCTGAACGAGGTGGATCGCGCGCTGTATGTCCGCCTGCTCGAGTGCGAGGATCAGGACATGTTCGGCTGGTTCATGGAGCGCAGCGAGTCTGAAGACCCCGAGCTGCAACGCATGGTTCGCATGATTCTGGATCGTGTCCAGCCCAAGTAACACGTTCGAATGCCGCTGGCAGGCCTCACGGCAATTGCTGGCGGCGTATCTCCTGGCCCAGGCGTTCTCCCTGTGCGCTCTGTTTCTGCTTGTCCTGCCTTTCTGGGTCAGTCTGCTCGGTGCGGTAGCCTGTCTGAGCCACGCTGCCTGGGTGTTGCCCCGCCAGATTCTGTTGAGTCATCCCGATGCATTCTGTGGATTGCGTCGTGACGCCGATGGCTGGCAGTTGTGGAATCAGGCCGATGGCTGGCAGCCGGTGCAGTTGCGCCCGGACAGCCTGGCGCTGCCATTGATCGTGGTTTTGCGCTTTCGATTGCGTGGGGAGTGGCGGGTCAGGTCGATCTGCGTGCCCCGGGACTCGCAGGCGGCGGATTTGCACCGACGCCTGCGGGTACGCCTCAAGTTCAGCCGGCGTAGGTGGGCGGCACCAGAATAGTGTCGAGGGCTTCGGGCAGCAGATCCGGGTAGTCGAGGGTGTAATGCAGGCCTCGGCTCTCTTTGCGCTCCATGGCTGAGCGGATCATCAATTCCGCCACTTGCGCCAGGTTGCGCAGCTCGATCAGGTCGCGACTGACTTTATAGTTGCTGTAGAACTCGTCGATTTCGTCCAGCAACAGACGCACGCGATGTTGTGCGCGTTGCAGGCGTTTGTTGGTACGCACGATGCCGACGTAGTCCCACATGAAGCGCCGTAGCTCGTCCCAGTTGTGCGCGATGATCACGTCTTCGTCGGAATCGGTCACCTGGCTTGCATCCCAGGCGGGCAGGGCGCGAGGGATGGCGATGTCGGACAGTTGTTCGAGAATGTCAGCGGCTGCGGAACGGGCATAAACGAAGCATTCCAGCAGCGAGTTGCTGGCCATGCGGTTGGCGCCGTGCAGGCCGGTGAAGCTGGTTTCGCCGATGGCGTACAGCCCGGGCACGTCGGTGCGACCCTGTTGGTCCACCATGACGCCGCCGCAGGTGTAGTGCGCCGCCGGGACGACCGGGATCGGTTGCTTGGTGATGTCGATGCCGAATCCGAGGCAGCGCTCGTAAACCGTCGGGAAGTGCGATTTGATGAAGGCTTCGGGTTTGTGGCTGATGTCGAGATAGACGCAATCGACGCCCAGACGCTTCATCTCATGGTCGATGGCCCGGGCGACGATGTCCCGTGGTGCCAGTTCGGCGCGCGGGTCGAAACGCTGCATGAAGCGCTCGCCGTTCGGCAGTTTCAAATGCGCGCCTTCGCCGCGCAGGGCTTCGGTGATCAGGAAACTCTTGGCCTGCGGGTGATACAGGCAAGTGGGGTGGAACTGATTGAACTCCAGGTTCGCCACCCGGCAGCCCGAACGCCAGGCCATGGCGATGCCATCACCACAGGCGCCGTCGGGGTTGCTGGTATAGAGGTAGACCTTGGCGGCGCCGCCAGAAGCCAGAATCACGAACCGGGCGCCGTAGGTGTCGACTTCGCCGGTCTTGCGGTTGAGCACGTAGGCGCCGAGGCAGCGGTCGCCGTCCAGTCCCAGGCGTCGTTCGGTGATCAGATCGACGGCGACGCGCTGTTCCAGCAGCTCGATGTTCGGGCGTTGTTTGGCTTGGGTCAGCAAGGTTGTGAAGATCGCAGCACCGGTGGCATCGGCGGCGTGAATGATGCGGCGGTGGCTGTGGCCGCCTTCGCGGGTGAGATGGAACTCGAAGCCGCCATCTTCTGTGCCGGACTGCTCATCTCGGGTGAACGGCACGCCCTGGTCAATCAGCCACTGGATCGCCTCTTTGCTGTGCTCGACAGTGAAACGTACCGCGTCTTCATGGCACAGGCCGCCACCGGCATTGAGCGTGTCGTCGACGTGGGATTCGACAGTGTCGGTGTCATCCAGCACGGCCGCGACGCCACCCTGGGCCCAATAGGTCGAACCGTTGGCGAGATCGCCCTTGCTCAATACGGCGATGCGCAAGTGACCGGGCAGGGTCAGCGCGAGACTCAAACCGGCAGCGCCGCTGCCAATCACCAGAACATCGTGTTGAAACTGTTGGCTCATTTCAGGATTCCGCTCAAAGCGACCCGGGTCGGGGTTGGCGCAAGACAGGCGGATGGGCGAGTCGAGACAGCCACACAGCCCACTAGTATATAGAGGGGTGGGGCGGCACAATAGCCGGGCCGATATGGCATTGTGAAACTACCGTGACGGAAAAATACGGACGCTTTGTCGGATGTTTTTTTCGCCGGTTTTGGGAAAAAGCGACTGTATCGCAGATGAAACACGCTTTTTCCGCTCACGGTTGCCCAATGTCGGCGTGGCGCGTCTATAAATATTTGGAACTTTTGCCAGAGGCCCAAGATCAATAGACAGTTGCCCGAAACAAGGGACAGTGTCGGCTTCAATGCGGAACCTGCGGTTGGGTTCTAGCCGGCGAGCCGATTAAAAGATTATTCGCGCAGCCGGTTTATCCCGCGCTGCGTTTTTCGTGCGTGCCAAATCAGAGCCCGCAGGAAACTTGCTTGGAGGGGGAGAACTTTTGCGAAAAGCCCGAGTCTATGTTTGCAAGTCCGGTCGTTTAGTCATGCAAGCTTCCTCCGAGTTTATCGAGGAGTGTTCATGCTAACCCAGGAAGAGGATCAGCAGCTGGTCGAGCGCGTTCAGCGCGGTGACAAGCGAGCTTTCGATCTGCTCGTGTTGAAGTATCAACACAAAATTCTCGGGTTGATCGTGCGTTTCGTGCACGACACCCATGAAGCCCAGGATGTTGCTCAAGAAGCCTTTATCAAGGCTTACCGGGCACTAGGAAATTTCCGCGGAGACAGTGCGTTTTATACGTGGCTTTACCGCATCGCCATCAACACGGCGAAAAACTATCTGGTTTCACGCGGCCGCCGGCCGCCGGATAGCGATGTCAGTTCTGAAGATGCAGAGTTCTATGACGGCGATCACGGCCTGAAGGATCTCGAATCTCCTGAACGCGCATTGCTGCGGGATGAGATCGAAGGCACCGTCCATCGAACCATTCAGCAACTGCCAGAGGATTTGCGCACGGCTTTAACTTTGCGCGAATTCGACGGTCTGAGTTACGAGGACATCGCGAGCGTCATGCAATGTCCGGTTGGTACCGTGCGCTCCCGGATTTTCCGCGCCCGGGAGGCCATCGATAAAGCCCTGCAGCCGTTGTTGCAGGAAAACTAAAGACAGCGGCGACAGCCAAGAGAGGAACGCCATGAGTCGTGAAGCCCTGCAGGAATCGCTGTCCGCAGTGATGGATAACGAAGCGGACGAACTGGAATTGCGTCGGGTGCTCAATGCACTGGACGATGTTGAAACCCGTGAAACCTGGGCTCGTTATCAGATCGCTCGGGCAGCCATGCACAAGGATCTGCTGCTTCCACGCCTGGATCTCGCTGCGGCAGTGTCTGCTGCGCTGGAAGACGAAGCCACTCCAGCCAAAGTGTCCCGCGGTCCATGGCGCAGCCTGGGTCGTCTGGCCGTTGCAGCCTCGGTGACCGTTGCCGTTCTGGCGGGTGTTCGTCTGTATAACCACGACGAAATTGCCGGTGTTGAACTGGCGCAGCAATCCAATCAGCCTGCATTGGCCGTTCCTCAAGTCAAAGGCCCGGCTGTATTGGCAGGCTACAATGAGAGTTCGGAAGCCACCGGCCCTATGGCCAATGGTGTGCTGCAAGGCCAGCCAGGCTGGCACGATCAGCGTCTACCAGGTTACCTGCGCCAACACGCTCAACAAGCTGCGCTGAAAGGTACTGAAAGCGCATTGCCTTACGCGCGTGCAGCAAGCTTGGAAAACCGTTAAGGAGGATCATGCGCGCCATACCTCTACTTTCGCTTCTGCTCAGTGGCTGGTTCATCGTTCCAGCCCACGCCGACGAGGCCCAGGACTGGCTGACCCGTCTGGGCCAGGCCGAGCAGCAGCAAAGCTTTCACGGCACATTCGTTTACGAGCGTAACGGTAGTTTCTCTACCCATAACATCTGGCATCGTGTCCAGAATGGTCAGGTCCGCGAGCGTTTGCTTCAGCTCGACGGCTCGGCTCAGGAAGTCGTGCGCGTTGATGGGCATACTCAATGCGTCAGCGGCACCCTGATTGCGGGACTGGGGGACTCTCCCAACTCTGCCGCTCGTCCTCTTGATCCTCAAAAGCTGAAAAATTGGTATGACCTTGCCGTCATCGGCAAGTCGCGTGTGGCCGGGCGTGAGGCGGTGATCGTGTCGCTGACGCCGCGCGATCAGCATCGCTATGGATTCGAGCTGCATCTGGACAAGGAAACGGGGTTGCCGCTCAAGTCGTTGCTGCTCAACGACAACGGGCAGTTGCTTGAAAGGTTCCAGTTCACTCGACTGGAGACCTCTGAGGTTCCGTCCGACAAGGATCTCCAGGCCGATTCCGATTGCAAGCCTGTGAACCTTGAAGGCGACAAGGCTTCTGCCGTCAAGACCGCTCAGGTCTGGCGCTCTGACTGGCTGCCTCCTGGCTTTGAGCTCACCAGCAGTTCTTCGCACAAGGATCCCGAGACCAAGACGCAGGTCAACAGCCTGCTGTATGACGATGGTCTGGCGCGTTTCTCTGTATTCCTCGAGCCGCTGAACGGTGCAACCGTCACCGATACCCGGACTCAGTTGGGCCCTACCGTTGCCGTATCCCGTCGCTTGACCACGCCTCAAGGTGAAGTGATGGTGACGGTTGTCGGCGAGATTCCAATCGGCACCGCTGAGCGGATTGCCTTGTCGATACGCAATGATGGCGCTGCAACCAGCAAGCAGTGAGCTGATTCCAGCTGTTTCCACCTCGTTTTCGAGACGTGAAATGTTTGCTGAGCATTTTCATTTGCAAATAATCCGAAAATTTTTTATAGGTCAGAGCCTCACGGCTCTGGCCTTGTTTTGTTGTTCCCGGAACAAAAATGCCGGCCTGTAGTTCCCGGTGTTCCTTGCTCCATATCGCTTAACCCTGCTCGTCGTAACGGGAGCTGTATGTCGATACCAAGCTTGAAGTCTTATCTCTCCATCGTCGCCACCGTGCTGGTGCTCGGTCAGGCTGTTCCTGCAGCCCAGGCGGCTGAAGCGGCCAGCCCGGCCAACCTGCCGGATTTCACCCAGTTGGTCGAACAGGCCTCGCCTGCGGTGGTGAACATCAGTACCACGCAAAAGCTGCCGGATCGCAAAGTGAACCAGCAGATGCCGGACCTGGAAGGCTTGCCGCCGATGCTGCGCGAGTTCTTCGAGCGGGGCATGCCGCCACAACAACGTTCTCCGCGTGGTGATCGCCAGCGTGAAGCGCAATCGTTGGGTTCGGGCTTCATCATCTCGCCGGATGGCTACATCCTGACCAACAACCACGTGATTGCCGACGCCGACGAAATCCTCGTTCGTCTGGCGGATCGCAGTGAAATGAAAGCCAAGCTGATCGGCACCGACCCACGCTCCGACGTGGCCCTGCTGAAAATCGAAGGCAAGGATCTGCCAGTACTCAAACTCGGCAAATCCCAGGATCTGAAAGCAGGCCAGTGGGTCGTGGCGATCGGCTCGCCGTTCGGCTTCGATCACACGGTGACCCAAGGCATCGTCAGCGCCGTTGGCCGCAGCCTGCCAAACGAAAACTATGTGCCGTTCATTCAGACCGACGTGCCGATCAACCCGGGCAACTCCGGTGGTCCGCTGTTCAACCTGAACGGTGAAGTGGTGGGGATCAACTCGCAGATCTACACCCGTTCCGGTGGCTTCATGGGCGTTTCGTTCGCCATTCCGATCGACGTTGCCATGGACGTATCCAACCAGCTGAAAAGCGGTGGCAAGGTCAGCCGTGGCTGGCTGGGTGTGGTCATTCAGGAAGTGAACAAGGATCTGGCCGAGTCGTTCGGTCTGGAAAAACCGGCCGGTGCGCTGGTGGCGCAGATCCAGGATGACGGTCCGGCTGCCAAGGGCGGGCTGCAAGTGGGCGACGTGATCCTGAGCATGAACGGTCAGCCGATCGTCATGTCCGCTGACCTTCCTCATCTGGTCGGCGCGCTGAAGGCTGGCGCCAAGGCCAACCTGGAAGTGATTCGTGAAGGCAAGCGCAAGAATGTCGAGCTGACCGTCGGCGCGATTCCTGACGAAGACAAGGAGCTGGATGCCCTGCCGAAGTCTGGTGTCGAGACCAACAGCAATCGTCTGGGTGTTTCGGTCGCTGAGCTGTCTGCCGAGCAGAAGAAAACCTACGACCTCAAGGGTGGTGTGGTGATCAAGGAGGTGCAGGACGGTCCTGCCGCCCTGATCGGCCTGCAGCCAGGCGATATCATCACTCACCTGAACAACCAGGCCATTGGTTCGGCCAAGGAGTTCTCCGAGATCGCCAAGGCACTGCCGAAGAATCGCTCCGTGTCGATGCGGGTTCTGCGTCAGGGTCGTGCCAGCTTCATCACGTTCAAGCTGGCTGAATGATTCAATAGCGGTTGAGTAAAAGAAAACCGCCTCGAAAGAGGCGGTTTTTTTGTGTCCGGCGTTTTTCCTGGATCAGGCTTATCCCATCATGTCCTTGATCATGCGTTCCTGCTCCATCAGCTCGCGCTGACGCGCATCGATACGCGACGAAAGCGGGAAGTTGCTGCCAGCCTTGCGTTTGGCGAAGTCCAGTTGCTGGATGGCCTGGCGATAGTCGCCAACCAGCGCGAAGTACTCGGCGCGAGCTTGATGTAGGCCGATGATATTGCCTGACAGACCGCGCGTTTCAGCCACCTGATACCAGACGTCCGGATCGTCCGGGCGTGATTTGAGCAGACCTTCGAGGGCTTTTTCCGCATCGGCGGTGCGGTTCTGTTTCAGTAACAGATCGACTCGCACCTGATTCAACGGGTAGTTGCCCGGATACTGCGTCAGCATGCGGTCGACCCGCGACTGCGCCTCCGCCAGGCGATTGTTGGTGATATCCAGATCGACCTGCGCGAGATTGAAAATGATCTCGTTTGGCGATCTCTCCAGCAGTTGCTTGAGATTCTCCCGCGCCTCATTCAACTGGCCACCCTTGATCTGGGCAATCGCCAGACCATAACGAGCCACGTCGTTTTTCGGGTTTTCATCCAGCTGTGCACGGAAACGCTTCGCGCCCAACCCCGGGGTTTCCTCGTAGATCAGTTGCACCCGCGCGCGTATCAGTTGATAGCGCATGCTGTCTTCAATGCCGCCGGGTTTGGCTTGCTCGGCACGGTTGCGGGTGTCGGCGATCCGCGATTCGGTCACCGGGTGAGTCAGCAGGAATTCTGGCGGCTTGGCGTCGTAGCGGTACTGGCGCATCAGGCGTTCGAACATGGTCGGCATGGAGCGCGGGTCGTAGCCGGCCTTCTCCAGGTTGAGAATGCCGATGCGGTCGGCTTCCTGTTCGTTCTGGCGCGAGAAGGTCCGTTGCGACTGGATCGCCGCCGCCTGGGTGCCGGCGATGGTCGCGATCCCGGCCTCGCCACCACCGGCGGCCGCAATGACGATCCCGGCCAGCAACGCGGCCATCATCGGCACCTGCATCCGCTGGGACGCCTCGACGCCTCGGGCGAAGTGACGTTGGGACAAGTGAGCCAGTTCGTGAGCCAGTACCGAGGCATATTCACCTTCGGTCTGGGCATTGAGGAACAGGCCGCCGTTGACCCCGACAATCCCGCCCGGTGCCGCGAAGGCGTTGAGTTGCGGGCTGTTGATCAGGATGAATTCCAGGCGTCGGTCGTTGACCTGGCTGGTTTCCACCAGTTTATAGACGCTGGACTCGACGTAGTCCTTGAGCTGTGGATCGTTGAGCTGTGAAACCTGGCTGCGCAGCAGCGCCAACCACGCGCGGCCCAGTTGGTATTCCTGTTGTGGCGAGACGATGGCAGAACTGGCGTCACCGAGTGACGGCAGGTCGTCGGCAAAGCCCGGTGAGGCGAGCAGGCAAGCGAGCGTCAGCAGGGTAGGGCGCAAAAATGTCATGCACAAAGCCTTAGTCGACAAAGACCTTACTGTAGCCGGACACCGGGCTTGCGACCAGATATTCTAGGCAGCCTGACCCTCTGAACCGGAGTAACGCATGACCGACGCTGTAGCCCATGACTGTGAACTGGACGCCAGCGGCCTGAATTGCCCGTTGCCGTTGCTCAAGGCCAAGATGGAATTGAACAAGCTGCCCAGCGGCGCGGTACTCAAGGTGATCGCCACTGACGCCGGCTCGCAACGCGACTTCCGCACCTTTGCCCGGTTGGCCGGTCATACGCTGCTGCGTGAAGAAGACGAGGCGGGCGTCTACCGTTACTGGTTGAAAAAAGCCTGAAACCGACAGCGTAAAAGACCTAAGGATTATTGATGTTCAAAGTGTTACGCGACTGGATTCAGCGCTACTTTTCCGATGAGGAAGCCGTGGTGCTGGCGGTGCTGTTGTTTCTCGCCTTCACCGCCGTGCTTACCCTTGGTGGAATGCTCGCGCCCGTGCTGGCGGGGATGGTGCTGGCGTACCTGATGCAGGGGCTGGTGGTTACCTTGGAGCGTCTGCGCATGCCCGGTGGCGCAGCTGTGGGGCTGGTGTTTGCGCTGTTCATGGGCGTGCTGATGCTGTTCATCGTCGTCGTACTGCCGCTGCTCTGGCATCAATTGATCACACTGTTCAATGAGTTGCCCGGCATGCTCGCCAAGTGGCAATCGCTGCTGTTGCTGCTGCCGGAGCGCTATCCGCATCTGGTGTCCGACGAACAGGTGCTGCAAGCCATCGAAGCCGCGCGCGGCGAGATCGGCAAATTCGGCCAGTGGGCGCTGACGTTCTCGTTGTCGAGCCTGCCGCTGCTGGTGAACATCATGATTTACCTGGTCCTGGTGCCGATCCTGGTGTTCTTCTTCCTCAAGGATCGGGTGATGATCGGCGAGTGGGTGCGCGGCTATTTGCCGCGTGAGCGGGCGCTGATCACCCGGGTTGCCGAGGAAATGAACCGACAGATCGCCAACTACATTCGTGGCAAGGTCATCGAGATCGTGATCTGTGGCGGGGTGACCTACATCGCCTTCGTCGCCCTCGGGCTGAACTACGCGGCGCTGCTGGCGTTACTGGTGGGCGTGTCGGTGGTGGTGCCGTATGTCGGGGCGGTGGTGGTGACTGTGCCGGTGATGTTGATTGCGCTGTTCCAGTGGGGCTGGAGCGATCAGTTCATCTATTTGATGGCGGTCTACGGGATCATCCAGACGCTGGACGGCAACGTGCTGGTGCCGTTGCTGTTTTCCGAAGCGGTCAACTTGCACCCGGTGGCGATCATCTGCGCGGTGCTGTTGTTCGGCGGGTTGTGGGGTTTCTGGGGTGTGTTCTTCGCGATTCCGCTGGCGACGCTGTTCAAGGCTGTGCTGGATGCGTGGCCGCGCAAGGAGCCGGTGGTGGCGCCGCTACTCTGAAAGCGATTCGGCGCCCGCAAGGGCGCCGAAAGGATCAGGCCTTGTTCAGCGCCTGAGCAGCAGCCAAAACTGCATCAACGTGGCCCGGCACCTTCACGCCGCGCCATTCCTGGCGCAGTACGCCATTTTTGTCGATCAGGAACGTGCTGCGATCAACGCCCAGGTATTCCTTGCCGTAGAGCTTTTTCAGTTTGATCACGTCGAACAGCTGGCAGACGGCTTCGTCCTTGTCGCTGATCAGCTCGAACGGAAACTCCTGCTTGCACTTGAAGTTCTCGTGGGACTTCAGGCTGTCGCGGGAGATGCCGAAGATTTCCGTGTTGGCAGCCTTGAACGCCGCGTACTGATCACGAAAGCCCTGACCTTCGGTGGTGCAGCCCGGGGTGCTGTCCTTCGGGTAGAAGTAGATCACCACTTGCTTGCCCTTGAGGGCCGAAAGGCTGACGGTCTGCCCGCTGGTGGCGGGCGCTTCGAAATCGGCAACCGGTTGATCGATAGCTACGGCCATGAAAGCTTCCTTACATTGGGTTCTGTGGGCGCCACGGTTCGATCAGTGCGTCCAGGTTCATGGCATCGGCGAAGTCCAGGAACTGGTCGCGCAGCCAACTGATCTGAGTGCCGGCCGGCAGGGTCACGGTAAACGTGGCGTTGAGCATGGTGCCGCCGGTCTGCGGAGCCTGATAGGTATCGCAGGTCAGGTTTTCCAGCTCGACGTTGTGATCCATGAAGAACTGGCACAGCTCGTTGATGATGTCCGGGCGATAGGCCGAGGACACGTAAGCCACGTACGGCAGGGCCTGAGGACGGTTTTCCAGGGCGGCACTGCGCACGACATTTACGGTGAAAGCATGCTTCTTGGCCAGGCCCGGCAGGCTGCCTTCCAGGCGCGCCAGGGCGTCCCAGCTGCCGGAGATCTCGAGGATCAGCGCGCTGCACTCGCCGTGACGGGTCAGGCGGGAGGTGACGACCGCGCAGCGGTTTTCATGGCTGGCGCGGCACAGGACGTTGGTCAGCTCCATGGGATTGGCGCCGAGGGCACTGACGACAAGGAATTGTTCGCGAACTGTGGGGGTGGACATGCAGCATTCCTAAAGCGATGAGCGGTCGGTAGGGTGAGGGCGTTGAGTGCCGGGACATACCTGTCCGGAAGGCCCGATTCGTATATCGCTACGGCTCCAATAATAAGGAAGCGTAAGGCGGCGACACTGGAACGGGGCCTGGGAGGCCGAAACGGGGGGCTGGAACCCGGCGTACAAGCTGATCAGTACCGATCAAAGTCTGAAGGGTAGCGAAAAGCGGCGCCAAGGGGAATGGCGGCGCAGTACTTCGCTTGTGCAAGCATCTTGGCGCCAGTACCATTACCGCTCTCTTTTTCCGGCAGGAGCGGTTTCATGATTGCGGGCAGTATGGTGGCACTGGTCACACCCATGGATGCACAAGGGCGTCTTGACTGGGACAGCCTCAGCAAACTCGTGGACTTCCATCTCAAGAACGGCACCCATGCCATTGTCGCGGTCGGTACAACCGGCGAGTCGGCAACCCTTGATGTAGAAGAACACATTGCCGTCATCAAAGCCGTGGTCAAACAGGTGGCTGGTCGTATTCCGGTCATCGCCGGTACCGGCGCCAATTCGACCCGTGAAGCCGTCGAGTTGACCCGCAACGCCAAGGCAGCCGGCGCCGATGCCTGCCTGCTGGTAGTCCCGTACTACAACAAGCCGACCCAGGAAGGCCTGTACCAGCACTTCAAGCACATCGCCGAAGCGGTCGACATCCCGCAGATCCTCTACAACGTGCCTGGCCGCACTTCCTGCGACATGCAGGCCGAGACTGTGATCCGTCTGTCCACCGTGCCGAACATCATCGGTATCAAGGAAGCCACTGGCGACCTGAAGCGTGCCAAGGCAATCCTCGACGGCGTGAGCAAGGACTTCATCGTGTTGTCCGGCGATGATCCGACCGCAGTCGAGCTGATCCTGCTGGGTGGCAAAGGCAATATCTCCGTCACCGCCAACGTCGCCCCGCGCGAAATGGCCGACCTGTGCGAGGCCGCGCTCAAGGGCGACGCCGAGACCGCACGGGCCATCAACGAAAAACTGATGCCGCTGCACAAGGACCTGTTCATCGAAGCCAACCCGATTCCGGTGAAGTGGGCTTTGGTCGAAATGGGCCTGATGCACGAAGGCATCCGCCTGCCGCTGACCTGGCTGAGCGCTCCTTGTCATGAAACGTTGCGCTCGGCCCTGCGCCAGTGCAGCGTCCTGGTTTAATTGAGGAAGTACAACGCATGAAGCGAATGGCCGGACTTTCCGCACTTGCCTTGATTATCTCCAGCACCAGTGGCTGCGGATGGATCTGGGGCCCGGAAGGTTATTTCCGTGACCGTGGTAGCGACTACCTGGAAGCGAAACAGACTGCACCGATGCAATTGCCACCGGATGTCAGCACCTCCAAGCGCCTGGATCCGCTGCTGCCGATCCCGCGTAACGTAGCCGACGACACCGCTACCGGCGAATATGTGGTTCCGCGTCCTCAGCCGCTGTCGGCGATTGCCGACGCCAGCGATTACTCGCTGCAGAAGAGCGGTGATTCGCGCTGGGTCATGGGCCAGCATCCACCGGCCGAAGTCTGGCCAGTGGCTGTGCAGTTCTTCCAGGACAACGGTTTCCGTCTGGATGAACAGCGTCCGCAAACCGGCGAATTCACCACCACCTGGCAGCATTCCGACGAACTGTCCGCCGCCATGGCCAAGCGCCTGAGCGCCGCCGGCGTCGGTGCCGACAGCGAAACCCGCGTGCGGGTACGCATCGAGCCGGGCGTGCAGCGCAATACCAGTGAAATCTACGTGGTCAGCGCCGAGCGTCCTGCCGGCAGCACCGCGAATGTCGATTTCACCAACCGTTCGGTCAACACTGGCCTGGACGCTGCCTTGGTCGACGACATGCTCGCGAGCATGAGCCGTACCTCCGAGAAGGGCGGTTCGGTGTCGATGCTGGCATCGCGTGATTTCGATACCCCGAGCCGTGTCAGCCTCAGCGAAGACGGCAGCGGCAACCCGGTATTGAACGTCGGTTCGGATCTGGATCGTGCCTGGTCGAGCGTCGGTCGTGCGCTGGAGCAAGGTCAGTGGCGCGTTGAAGACATCAACCGCAGCCTGGGCCTGTACTACATCAACCTGGCCGAAAAAGCCGAGAAGAAAGACGAGAAGCCTGGTTTCTTCAGCAGCCTGTTCGGCAGTGCGCCGACCAAGGAAGAAGTTGAAGCCCGTGCCGAGCGTTATCAGGTTCGCCTGAGCAAGGTTGGCGACAACGTTCAGGTCACCGTCGAGAAAAACATCAACACCGTTGCCCCGGCCGATGTGGCCCGCAAAGTGTTGAGCGTAATTCAGGACAACCTGGGCTGATCCAATGCGTTTTGCCGTTCTCGGCAGCGGTAGCCAAGGGAACGGCACGCTGATCGCCAGTGCTGATACGTATGTGCTGGTGGATTGTGGTTTTTCCCTGCGGGAAACCGAAAAACGCCTGCTGCGCCTGGGTGTGAACCCGGCGCAACTGAGCGCGATACTCGTAACCCACGAACATGCCGACCACGTGCATGGCGTGGGTTTACTGTCTCGGCGCTACAATCTACCGGTCTACCTCAGTCGCGGCACACTGCGCGGGATGCGCAAACCGATTGAACCCGCAGGCTTCGTGGCCGGCGGCGAGCAGCTGCAGATCGGTGCTCTGGACATCGGGGTCATTGCCGTGGCCCATGATGCACAGGAACCGACTCAATATGTATTCAGCGATGGTGAGCGGCGTTTCGGCCTGTTGACCGACCTGGGTTCATACTGTGAGCGGGTGCTGGACGGTTATCGGGACCTCGATGCGTTGATGATCGAGTCCAATCATTGTCGCGACATGCTGGCCCGTGGTCATTACCCGTACTTTCTCAAGCAACGGGTGGGCGGCGAGCTGGGACATTTGAACAACCATCAGGCGGCATTCCTGGTGGCCGAGTTGGGCTGGCAAGGCCTGCAACACCTGGTCCTGGCCCATCTGAGCAGCAAGAACAACCTGCCGCAGCTGGCCCGGCAATGTTTTGTCGACACCCTCGGGTGCGACCCGGACTGGCTGCAACTGGCCGATCAAGATTCAGGGCTCGACTGGCGCCACATCGCCTAGCCCATCTACTTAGCAAGCGGAGCCCATCATGGAAAAACGTGAAGAACTCTACCGCGGCAAAGCCAAATCGGTTTACAAGACCGACGACGCTGACCGCTTGATCCTGCTGTTTCGCAACGACACTTCGGCGTTCGACGGCAAGCGCATCGAGCAGCTCGACCGCAAAGGCATGGTGAACAACAAGTTCAACGCCTTCATCATGCAGAAACTCGAAGCGGCCGGCATTCCGACCCAGTTCGACAAACTGCTGGCCGACAACGAAGTTCTGGTGAAAAAACTCGACATGATTCCGGTCGAGTGCGTCGTGCGTAACTACGCCGCCGGCAGCCTGGTCAAGCGTCTGGGCGTTGAAGAAGGCCTGAAGCTCAACCCTTACACCTTCGAACTGTTCCTGAAGGACGACGCCAAGGGCGACCCGTTCATCAACGAATCCCACGTCGTGGCATTCGGCTGGGGCACCGCCGAGCAACTGGCGCGCATGAAAGAACTGTCGCTCAAGGTCAACGAAGTCCTGAGCAAACTGTTCGACGACGCCGGCCTGCTGCTGGTGGACTTCAAGCTTGAATTCGGCGTGTTCAGCGACGGCTCCATCGTCCTGGGCGACGAGTTCAGCCCGGACGGCTGCCGTCTGTGGGACAAGGACACCAAGAAGAAGATGGACAAGGACCGCTTCCGTCAGGGCCTCGGTGACGTCATCGAAGCCTACGAAGAAGTCGCCAACCGTCTGGGCGTACCGCTTTAATCGACGCAAGCATCTGATAGCACGAAGAAATTTTCGAAAGAGGGTTTGCTTTCGGTAAAAGTGTTGTTATGATGCGCGCCGTTGGAGAGATGCCAGAGTGGCCGAATGGGACGGATTCGAAATCCGTTGTACCTTCACCGGTACCTAGGGTTCGAATCCCTATCTCTCCGCCATACATAGAAAAAGCCCCGTAGCTGAGAAGCTGCGGGGCTTTTTTGTTTTCAGGCTGAAAATCATCATTTGCCTAATCACCCTCGGATGATGATCTCAATTTGCTCAACACTCACGCCAAACCTCAATGCCAGCCCTTTCTTGGCATCATCAATCGATAGTGAATCTTGATCTGTTAATTTCGGATTCGACGTGTCATCAAGCTTCGCCGCTTCATAATCATCACCAAGTATTAGGGTGGGGGTGTCTTCCCAGAGATTGAAGTGTGAACCGAGTCGGGTCCAGTTTAGGTTTTCAAGGTCATCGCTGGAGTTTATGCCAAAATCGGACAGAGTTCGGTAAGCGACAGGGTTTCTATTCCCATCCCATGAGTTCGGAACAGCCAAATCCGCGAACTCGGAAAATCTAATGATCGCTCTGTCGGCATCTTTCTCCACAGGGGATTTTTCGACTGTTGAGATCTTGGCGATGAGAAATGCTGTTTGGTGATCTGCTGTGGCTTGGCCCCATGTCTGGTTTCTGTTTTGAACACAGATCATGTACCTGTGTTTCGATGCTTTTGCCATATCAATCCGCCAAGCCTGACTACCCCCCTCAGCAATGATTCTGTTCTTTCCACGACAGGTGTAAACCGTCACGCATTCCTCATTTCCAATATTTTCGCTGTTCATTGAGGCTCCTTGGATACTGGCTGATTACTCATTTAAAGCTAGACCATAACTCGGAGCTTTCAAGTAGTAATCATCGAGTATTTTCAAGAGCTCGTACTGAGCTGTCCAATTTCTCTTGGTCGTCAGGAGAGGACCGCAGGAAAAAGCTGATCCTGGAAATGGAGCTGGAAAAGGGGAAATGGGGACGTATTTATTTTTGTGCGAGGAGCTTGGATTCGATTCCGTTTTCCTCTGTATGCATCGAAAAAGCTCCGTGTCGAAACAGCAGCGGGGCTTTTTCGTTTTTGCTGGAAATTGATGCGTGACGTAATCGTTATTTTTCTGTGCTCAGTGTTTTGGCAGGTCTCGGCGAAACCGCCTTCATCACATCATCAACAACCGCCTTACCCATCTCCGTCAAAAAGTGCGCAGCCCAGGCATATCGGTCCGTTTCTCTAATGAACGCCGCATCTTCTGCAAGTGCCTTGGCGAGAGCCAGTAGGTCGGAAGCCTGAGCCAATGCCTGGCCGACAGGCACTCCGGCGCTGACGTGAAATAACGGATTGTCAGAGCAATAAAGGAAGGGAGTGTTTCCGGCGGTTTTTTCTTCTGATGCGTCGTGCATAAATAACTCCTTGATTTGTAGAGCTGCCGCATCCGATACCAAGCGAATGGGTGGCAGCTATGCGCAGGTTGGTAAACCGGGGAATCAAGGAAACCGGCACGGCCGAAGCCGTCCCACGCACAGCCGCCATAAAACAGAAGCACGGACGGATATCGACCGTAATTGCATGGAGATGCTGTTGCGCTTAATTCCGTCGGGTTACCAAGCCCGGCCGCTGATATGCAGCGACGTCTTGAGAATATCCCGTCGGAGGAGGCCAATAAGGCAGTCACCGGCTTATACCCCCAGCTACTGCCCATTCACACGCAACTCGCGGATTCTGCCTACAAGCCCGTTTTGAGTCACCTGATTATTCTTGTCGGCATGATGCTCAAACCTTCAAGCAAAAAGGTGCAACTCGATGAATGAGATGAACTACAACGGTTACGTCGAACGTCGCAGTAACACGATTTGAGACCCGGCTCACGCTTTGAAAATACTGACTAAACTCCTGCATTCCAGCTCATGGGCCGCCAGCCATCCGGCGGTCACCCCCTTCAATGCATGAGGTTCGGTCATGGCAAAGGGAAAGAAGAAAGACTCGCCCAAAGACACCCCCGCGGATCGCCCGAAATTGTCGAGCAAAGACTATCTGGCGGAGTTGCGTCGACTGCACGTTGAACTCGTCAAACTGCAGGAATGGGTGAGGGCCGAGGGCATCAAGGTTTGCGTGATTTTCGAAGGGCGTGATGGTGCGGGCAAGGGCGGGACGATCAAGGCGCTTACCGATCGGGTCAGCCCGCGGGTCTTTCGGGTCGTAGCATTACCGGCCCCGAGCGAGCGTGAGAAGAGCCAGATGTATCTGCAGCGCTACCTGCCTTATCTGCCGGCGGCCGGTGAGGTGGTGATCTTCGATCGCAGTTGGTACAACCGCGCCGGTGTCGAGCGGGTGATGGGGTTTTGCACCGAAAATCAGGTCGAAAAGTTTCTCAAGACGGTGCCCCTGGTGGAGCATGCCATCGTCGATTCCGGGGTGATTCTGCTCAAGTACTGGTTGAACGTCAGTCAGGAAGAACAGACGCGCCGGCTGGAAGAGCGCATCAAGGACGGTCGAAAGATCTGGAAACTGTCGCCCATGGATCTCAAGTCGTACAGCCGCTGGTATGACTATTCGCGGGCGCGTGACGACATGATCAAGGCGACCGATACCGAATATGCACCTTGGCTGGTGGCCGATTCGAACGACAAGCGACGAGCGCGCCTGAACATCATCTCCGATCTCCTCAGCCGCATTCCGTACAAGAGTGTTTCGCGCGAGAAGGTTGAGTTGCCCAAGCGGCAGAAGCCAGGGGGCTACAAGGAATCGGATTATCCCTTCCGGCACATCCCCGAGAAATTCTGAAGACGGGTGTTCGCGTCAGTCTCGGAAAAGCCCCGTGGATGAAATTCCGCGGGGCTTTTTCGTTTCTGCAGGGGTGTCAGCCAGCCCTCAAATCTCCTTGACCGGCGTATCCCCCTGCACACCCTTGATCAACTCGATCACGTGCAGACAATCCGCCTTGTTCACATACGACTCCCCACTGGCAACCGTCTCATGGTTTCCCGCCCGCAGGCGCCAGCGCCATTGGCCCTTGCCGGTGCTCGGGGTGCCCTTGGATTGCCTGTAAATCTCGAAATACATTCAGTTCGCTCCATGCGATGGGATATTGCGACAACCTGTTTGGCGCATGGTCGCAAGCCTAGCGGAGCCTTGTCATTTGGCTATCGGGGATGTGTTTCCAATCGTTGGCTAATGTTTCTGCGACACGCGGGGCAGAGCGTCGGGATCGGCCTTCTGATTGGCGAGTACGGCCTTTTTTCACCCTTGCATGACCTTCAGTGGTGCTGCTTAATACGGTGCGGCTCATGGCGTCGAATTTCGTTCGGCGACCGACAAACACTATAAGAAAGAGCAGTCCATTGACCCACTCGCATGGAACGCAACACGCGGGGCCGGTGACGTTGTCGCTGGTGGTTCCCGTATTCAATGAAGAGGACAGCCTCGACGGCTTTCTCCTGCGCATTCGTCAGGTGTTCGAGCGTGAGGCGCAGATCAGCCTTGAACTGGTGTTCGTCAACGACGGCAGCACCGATACGACGCTGGAGCGCCTGCTGCGCTGTCAGCAGAGCGATTCGACGATACGTATCGTCGATCTGAGCCGCAACTTCGGCAAGGAGGCAGCACTTTCCGCTGGCTTGCAGATTGCCACGGGGCAGATCGTGGTGCCGATCGATGTCGATCTGCAGGACCCGCCCGAAGTCATTCTGCAGATGATCGAGCGTTGGCGTGAAGGTTACGAAGTGGTGCTTGGTCACCGCATCAGCCGCCGCAATGACTCCTGGGCCAAACAGACGTCCGCCAGTTGGTTCTATCGCCTGCACAACAAGATTGCCGAACAGACATTGCCGGAAAACGTCGGCGATTTTCGGTTGATGGATCGTTGCGTGGTCGACGCTCTGCTGACGCTGCCGGAATCGCGGCGGTTCATGAAAGGTCTGTTTGCTTGGGTCGGGTTTCGTACCACCCAGGTCGAATACGAGCGCCCGGAGCGAGCGGCAGGGCACAGCAAGTTCAATGGCTGGCGGCTGTGGAATTTCGCGCTCGAAGGCATCACCAGTTTCAGCACCGAACCCTTGCGGATCTGGACGTACCTGGGAGCGATGGTGTCTCTGGTGTCGTTTGCCTTTGCCATGTTCATTGTGGTGCGCACACTGATCCATGGTGTCGACATGCCCGGTTATGCCTCGCTGATGGTCGCGGTGACCTTTCTCGGCGGCTTGCAACTGATCGGCATCGGCGTGCTGGGTGAGTACCTCGGTCGCACTTATATCGAAGCGAAGCGCCGGCCGGTTTTCCTGGTGCGCCGCATTTACGAATCCAAGGACTGAAGCATGGATCTCAAGGAAACCGACATCCTCGGCGACAGCATCGGCGAGCATTGGTATTACTGTTCCAAAGCAGCGGCGACCCGTCGGTTGCTGGGGGAAGCACCGATCAAGCGAATTCTCGATGTCGGTGCCGGTTCAGGGTTCTTTTCCCATCATTTATTGACCCACACCGCTGCGCGCGAAGCGTGGTGCGTGGACATCAGTTACCCGGCCGACTCCAGCGCCACCACCGCCGGCAAACCGGTGCATTACCGCCGCTCGATCGATACCGTGGACGCCGATCTGGTGTTGCTGATGGATGTACTGGAGCACGTTGACGACGACCTCGGCCTGCTCAAGTCCTACGTCGACAAAGTGCCGTCCGGCAGTCGGTTCCTGATGACTGTGCCGGCGTTCCAGTTCATGTGGAGCGGGCACGATGACTTCCTTGAACACAAACGTCGCTACACCCTCGGGCAGTTCGAAACCCTGGCCCAAAAGGCCGGATTGACGGTCGAGCGGGGCGCCTACTATTTCGGTGCGGTGTTCCCGATTGCCGTTGCGTCGCGCCTGATACCCGGCGGTTCACGCGGTTCGGCGCCACGTTCGCAGCTGAAAAAACATCACCCGCTGGTCAATTCGCTGCTGAAAACCCTGTGTCGCCTTGAGCTGCCCTTGATGGGCATGAACCGCCTGGCTGGCCTGAGTGTTTTCGTGCTGGCGCGCAAACCGTGATGGCGACGCAACGGTCCGAACTGATCCAGCGTGGTTTGCGCTTTGCCGTGACGGGGTTGTTTGTTACGGCCCTGCATGCGCTGGTGGCAGTGTTGTTCATCAACTTCGTGAGCCCTCAACCTCCGCTGGCCAATGGCGTGGCATTCGTCGTGGCGACGGTGGTGTCCTACGTGATCAATACCACCTGGAGTTTTTCCGCAAGGTTGCACGGCCGGACCCTGCTGCGCTTCCTGATGGTCTCGGCGGGAGGATTCGTGTTGGCGATGTTCGTGGCCTGGGCTGCCCAGATGGCCGGTCTGCACTATCTGCTGGGAATTGTGGCCGTCTCGTTGACCATTCCGGCATTCACTTTCGTACTACACAATTTCTGGACATATCGATGAAGGATTCGCGAGAGCACCCGGCACTATTTTTACTGCCGCTGCTGTTGGGGGCGCTGGTGTTTTTTCTGGCGATCGGGCCGCAAGCGCTGAATCCGCAAAACATTGCCTGGCTGGAACAGGGGGATCCGGCGACGCATTACCTGGGTTGGGAATTCTTCCGACATTCGCCCTGGACATTTCCAGTCGGGCTCAACCCGTTCTATGGCATGGAGTTGAGCAGTTCGATCATCTTTTCCGACTCCAATCCACTGTTGGCGCTGTTGTTCAAACCCTTCAGTGAGTGGTTGCCGGATACCTTCCAGTATTTCGGGTTGTGGCTACTGGCGTGTTGTGTCCTGCAAGCCTGGTTTGGCTGGAAACTGCTCGGGCTGATCACCGGCAATCCTGTGATTCGTCTGTTGGGAGCCGGGCTGCTGGTGTTCTCGCCGCCGATGTTTCTGCGCATGGGCGGGCACCTTTCTCTGGCGGGGCATTTCCTGATTCTGGCAGCGTTGTATCTGGCGCTGGTGCCAGACCTGCGTCGACGCCATTGGGCCTGGGGCTCGTTGCTGGCGGTGACGTCATGGGTGCACGCGTACTTGCTGGCCATGGTGGCCCTGATCTGGCTGGCGGATTTGCTGGGCAAGGCATTCAGCCGACAATTGACCCGGCGTCAGGCGCTGATTGAAGGTGGATTGCTGTTTGCGCTGGTGAGTGTGTGCTGCTGGCAGGCGGGTTATTTCAGCATTGCCGACGGCGCAGCGTCCGGCGGTTTCGGTTTGTACCGGATGAATTTGTTGTCGCCGTTCGATCCGGCAGGCTGGTCCCGGATCTTGCCCAGTCTGCCCAAGGGTGAGGGCGACTATGAAGGCTTCAACTACATGGGGCTGGGCGTTCTCTTGCTGGTGCCGCTGGCGCTGATTGCCTGGATTGGAAACAGGCAACCCTTGAAGGACGAGTTGCGCGCTCGACCATGGCTGTTGATGGCCTTGTTCGGGCTATGGCTTTTTGCGCTGTCGAATCAGATCGGAATCGGTGCAACGACCGTCGGCTATCCGCTGCCGAAGATGATCATCGGCCTGGCCAATGTCTTCCGCGCCTCGGGGCGGATGTTCTGGCCGGTGCTGTATGCCCTCATCCTGGCCATGATTTTTCTGGTGGTGCGCGGTTACCGCCCGCGCGTTGTGATTTTTTTGCTCGCTACAGCGCTGGTGGTTCAGGTCGCCGACACTCGAGCCGGCTGGCTTGGCCTGAGACAGGGGAAAATGGTTGCGCCATCGGCGGCCTGGAACAGCCCGCTGCGCGATCCGTTCTGGACAAGCGCTGCCGGACGATACGCGAATGTACGTGGCCTGATGCCGCAGAATCAGAACGATCGCTGGCAAATGATTGCCGGATTTGCAGCGGCTCACGGCATGAAGACCGACGCTGTCTATCTTGCGCGAGTGAGTTCTTCAGCACTGGCGCTGGCACAGCAGAAAGCCCGACGCATGCTCGACTCGGGGCGATACGACGCGGATTCGTTGTACATCCTGAGCGACGATGTCCTGGCGGACGCCGCAAAAAGCATCAACAGTGAAACCGATCTGCTGACCCGGGTGGATGGACTGGTGGTCCTTGCGCCGGGGTGGAAGCGCTGCGCGCAGTGTCTGTCGATGCGGGATGAGGGGCGGCGGATGTCCGTGATTCCCCTCTCTGGGCCTGGGCAAACGCTGACGTTCAACTACCGGAGTCGACAATTGGCCAACGGCTGGTCGACGGCGGAAAGCTGGGGGACGTGGACGGAGGGGCGGCAGGCGAAAATCGAAATGCGGGTGTTGC
The DNA here is from genome assembly GCF_058801265.1 of Pseudomonas sp. GW822-FHT03F08. Taxonomy (NCBI): domain Bacteria; kingdom Pseudomonadati; phylum Pseudomonadota; class Gammaproteobacteria; order Pseudomonadales; family Pseudomonadaceae; genus Pseudomonas; species Pseudomonas sp. GW822-FHT03F08. The sequence goes on from NZ_JBXANC010000007.1 coordinate 328,325, forward strand.
CGCAGGCGCGTTCGATCGTGCTCGACACATTGGCGTTCATACTGCCACAGCATCCTTCCCAGCGAGTGATCGTGAGCCTCAACGGCGAGCAGGTGCTGAGCACGAGCTTGACGCAGTTCCAGGGTAATCGCCTGGAAATTCCAATCAGTGCTTCGCTCAGTCAGAGCCTCGTGCGCGATGACAGACTCGATATCGAATTGCAGCTGCCGGATGCCATCAGCCCTCAGCAATTGGGGATCAACGATGATTCGCGGGTCATGGGCATGGGCCTGAAGACGTTGACGGTGCAATGACGCACCGTTTTGATGGACGCTGCCCCGGCAGCCTTTCTACACTGCCCACAATCTGGGGACCGGGGGGCAATGGATGAATCGCAATGAACTTCGCAAGGCCGACATCAACCTGATGGTGGTGTTCGAAACCTTGATGCTCGAGCGCAACGTGACTCGGGCCGCCGAGAAGCTGTTTCTCGGCCAGCCGACCATCAGTTCGGCGCTCAATCGCTTGCGCACCATGCTCAACGATCCGCTGTTCATCCGCGTCGGCCACCGCATGGAACCGACGGCCCGCGCCGAAGACATCTATCGCCATCTCAAACCCGCGCTGGACTCGTTGTCGGTGGCGTTGAGCCTGACCCGTGATTTCGATCCCGCCGTCAGTACCATGACCTTTCGCATCGGTCTGTCGGATGATGTCGAATTCGGTCTGCTGCCGCCGCTGTTGCGCGCCTTGCGCCAGGAAGCACCGAACGTGGTGTTCGTGGTGCAGCACGTCGATTACTGGCGGATTCCCGATCTGCTGGCGGCTGGCGATATCACCGTCGGCATCAGCCAGACCCGTGGCCTGCCCGCCAATGCCAAGCGCAAACTGCTGCGGCATATCCAGCCGAGCATCCTGCGCGCCGACAAGTCCGACACGCCGCTGACCCTCGATGAATATTGCGCACGCCCCCATGTGCTGGTTTCTCACACCGCCAATGTCAGTGGTTATGCCGATGAGTGGCTGGCGGACATCGGTCGCACCCGTCAGGTGGTGCTGTCGGTGCCGCAGTACAGTTCGTTGCCGGCGCTGCTGGCCGGCACCGACCTGATCGCCAGCCTGCCGGACTACGCCGCCGAAGCCATGGCTGCCTCGGGCCTGCTGTTCAAGGAACCGTTCCCGTTCAAGACCCCGACCCTCGACCTGTCGATGGTCTGGCTCAGCCATGTCGACAGTGACCCGGCCGAGCGCTGGCTGCGCTCGCGGCTGGAGCAATTCATGAGCGAGCGACCGCACGCGCCGTTCTGACTTGCCGACCCGTTGTCCGGCTGCTTTGCTGAGTACACCTGAATTCGGCGGAGCCTCCACCCATGAGCATTTCCCGTGGTTTGCTGCGTGGGCGCGGCAGTCTCGACAGTGGCAAGGTCGGCATGGTCGAGCTGTTTTTCGACCTGGTGTTCGTGTTTGCCGTGACTCAACTGTCCCACACGCTGCTCGCGCACCTGTCGATCGAGGGCGCGGTACACGTGGCGCTGCTGATGGTCGCCGTGTGGTGGGTGTGGATCTTCACGTCCTGGATCACCAACTGGCTCGACCCTGAAAAACTGCCGGTGCGCCTCGGGCTGTTCGGCCTGATGATCGCCGGTCTGCTGCTTTCGTCTTCGATCCCCAAGGCGTTCACCGAGCGCGGTCTGATGTTCGCGGCCGCGTTCGTGTTCATGCAGGTCGGGCGCACGCTGTTCGCGATCTGGGCGGTTCGCGGGGAGTCATTGAACATGACCCGCAACTTTCAGCGCATCCTCGCGTGGCTGACGTTGTCCGGGGTGTTCTGGATCGGCGGAGCGTTTGTCGAAGGCGAACAGCGGCTGTTCTGCTGGGCGCTGGCACTGCTGATCGAACTGATTTCGCCGTCGCTGTATTTCTGGGTGCCGGGACTGGGCCGATCGTCTTTGAGTGACTGGAACGTCGAAGGCAATCACATGGCCGAGCGTTGCGCGCTGTTCGTGATCATTGCCTTGGGTGAATCGTTGCTGGTGACTGGCGCGACCTTCGCCGAGCTGACCCCGGGCCGCGATGGACTGCTGGCGTTTCTGGTGGCGGTACTGGGTAGCATCGCCATGTGGTGGGTGTACTTCGACAGCGGTGCGGAGCGCGCGCACCACCGTATCGCCCATTCCGCCGACCCCGGGCGACAGGCGCGAATCGCCTACACCTACCTGCATGTGCTGATCGTCGCCGGGGTCATCGTCAGCGCGGTGGCCGATGAACTGGTGCTGGTGCATCCGGATCATGCCAGCGACGCCGGCATCGTCGTGATCGTTGCCGGGCCGTGGTTGTTCCTGCTCGGCAATGCATTGTTCAAGTGGGTCATGGCTGACCGACCGTTTCCACCGTTATCGCATGTGGTCGGGCTGATAGCGCTCACGCTGCTGCTGCCCCTGGCATTGAATCACTGGTTTTCGGCGCTGGCGCTCGGTGCGTTGACCACGGCAGCCGTGGTGCTGGTGGCGATCTGGGAAACCCTGGCGTTGCGTCGGGCGCTACCGGTTCCAGTGTCAGAAAAAGCCGCAGGAGAGTAGGGCGGGGCTGTGTTATATGTACGACCTTTCTGCCGACTGACTGGAGCACCGAAATGCCACACCTGCACCTGGAATACACCGCCAACCTGCCGCAACTGAACGCCGACGTGGCGTTGATCCGGCTCAACAATACCCTGGTGGGTTCCGGTCAGTTCGCAGCGGAGTTCGATATCAAGAGCCGTGCGATCAAGGTGGAAACCTTCAAGGTCGGCACCGCCATGAGCGAGCGGGCCTTTGTGGCGGTGAGGCTGGCGCTGCTCAGCGGTCGTTCCCCGGAGATCAAGAAACAACTCTCGCAAAACCTGTTGGCGGTGCTGCAGGACCTGTGCGAATGGCCGGCCGGTGTCGAAGTGCAGTTGAGTGTGGAACTGCTCGACATCGATCGCGAGTCCTACAGCAAAGTCGCCATCGGCGTGTAAGACTCAGGCCGCCTCCAGCTCCGCGCAGGTCTTGATGACCTGCTCGCGCAGCCACAGGTTGGCGCTGTCCTGATCGACGCTGTGGCTCCACTGCATGTCGAGGGTGAACCCCGGCAGGCCGTTCGGCGCCTCACAGTGATTGAACACCGCGTCGTTGGTCAGCAAACGCTGGATCCGCCGGGGCAGGGTAAGGATGAAATCGGTGCCGGTGATCATCTTCAACGCGGCGCTGTAACTGTTGGAACGGGCGACGATCTGGCGCTTCTGCGCCTGACGCGCCAGCCAGCCATCGACCATGTTGGTGGTGGAAGTCCAGGGCGTCGGGAACACATGCCGGCGTTCGGTGAAGGCTTGCAGGCTGAGGCGCGGCTCCAGTGGCGTTGCGCGTTTGTCGAAGACGCAGACCAGGTCATCTTCCAGCAACATCCGGGATTTAAGATCGGTATGGCTGCGATGGAAGTTGGGGCCGAAACAGACCACCAGGTCGAGGCTGCCATCGCGCAGTTCTTCAGCCGGCACGTCGGTTTCGAACTTGTGCATGTTGACCATCACCGGCAGATCGTCGAAGTCGAAACGCTTCAACAGCCGCGGCAGGATCAGTTGTTCGAAGTATTCCGGTGCGCAGATGTTGAACGTCACCGGTTGCGCCATCGGGTCGAAGGTCGGGGCGCCGGCGTGGCACAGGTTGATGCTTTCGAGGATCTTCTGCACATGGCCATACATGCTGCTGGCCTTGTAGGTCGGGCGCATGCCGGTGCGGGTGTTGACGAACAATTCGTCTTCGAAACTGGTGCGCAATTTTTTCAGGCAGTAACTGACGGTGGACTGACTGACAAACAGCGCCTCCGACACATCGGTGACGCTGCTTTGCTCATACACGGCGACAAACACCATGAGATCCTGCATGTCGAGCTTTCTAAGCAAGTTACTGTTCAGCATCCGTTCTGTCTCGCTGTGCTCCTTGCGCTGAATCCGCGCAAACGTGTGCGCATGATCGTAACGGAACGATGGTCCCAGGAGAAAGCCCTGTAGGATTTTTCACGGACAGTTGTGGGACAGAAAGTTTTAGGAATACGACGTGTCGAATCAAACCTGGCAAAGATGGCCAGAAGCCTTTAGCTAGAGGGGTGAGCCCCGTGCACAACGCCCGATCAGCGAAAGTGCCGGGCGTAATGCCGAGGGTCGAAGTGCCACACGATCAACAGCATGAGCACCATGATGGCTGTCAGTGACCACCAGGCCCATTCGAAGCTGCCCAGTCGATCGCGGATCATCCCGGCCAGCAGCGGTGAAAGGCCCGCAATCAGATAGCCGATGCCTTGCACGAAGGCGGTCAGACCACCGGCTCGCTGCGGATTGTCGAGGTGATCGAGGGAGACGATCAGGCTCATCGGGAACAACCCGCCAATCCCCAGACCCAGCAGACACGGCCAGAGCAGGCTCAAGTGTTGCGGGCTGAGGATCAAGCCGCAAAAACCGCCAATGATCAGTACCAGCAGGGCGCCCAGCACCCGGCGTCGGTCACGGCTGCGGTTGGCTATAGCGGGAACCACCAGTCCGGAAATCACCTCCATGGCCGTCAGAAAACCCAACAGCAGACCGGCGTTCTGTTCACTCCAGCCGTTTTCCACGTAGTACGGCGCGAGCCACGCCAATACGCAGGTGTAGGACGCCGTCCCCAGACCGAAGAAGATTGCGAGCAGCCAGGCGCGGGAATGGGTGAAGAAGGTTTCTTTCTTTGCCTTGGTGGCTGTGACAGGCGCTGTGTCGTTGCCTTGCAACAACCAGAACAGCAGCGCGAGCAACGCCAGTACCGCCCAGATCGCCAGACCTGCCCGCCAACTGCCGGTGTCGAGCATCACCCGTGGCGCAAAGGAGGCGGCCAGCGCGGCGCCCCCCATGATCGAGGTGACATACAGCCCCATGCACAGCGACACGTTGTCGGCAAAACGCGATTTGATCAGGGCCGGCATCAACGCCTGAATCAGCGCGATGCCGATCCCGGCAAGCACGGCGCTGACGATCAGTTGTGCCGCCGAGTCGAGAAACAGCCGCGACAGGGTTGCCAGGCCAATGATCAGCAACGACAGCACCACCGTGCGTCGCTCGCCCAGACGCTGGCTGATGCCGATTCCGAAAAGCATCGCCAGCCCCATCGCCATCACCGGCAGCATGGTCAGCAGCGAGGCGAGGCTGAAGCTCAACGGTATGTCGCCGCGAATCGCCGACAGCAAAGGCCCGACGGCGGCCATCGACGGGCGCAGGTTAAGGGCGACAAGGACGATACCGAGCATCAGCCAGACGGCGGGGCGGGCAGTGGCGCGAACGTTTTCCATCTTCAGACCTTTGAATCAGAGGCTGTCGATTAGGCCGGTGTGGTGCGGGGGGCGGCAAATCAGAAAATCCCGAGGGGTATTTAAAAAGTCGATACGTCTCCCGAGCCCTCTGTGCAAGCCGGCGGCGATTTTTTACTGAATCAGGCCTGACGCATTTTCAAGTTTCATGGTTATTTCATGAGCTAACTAATCGTTGGCTTCTTTTTCACAAAATATTGATGGTTTTCTGCGTAGAGTTTTTGTCGCCTTAGTCAATGAAATTTTCACAATTGGCGACGGCGCTTCTTTTCAGGAAATCGCCTCTTCATCATGTTCAAGTTAAAAGCCGTGCGCCCGGAATGGGTGACGTTGTTTGCCAGCGCCTTTCTTTTGGCCGGATTCAATTTCGTACTCTGGGAACACCTCTTCGAGATTACTGCGGCCGACGGCAAGGGCATCGCCATGCGCATTGCGTTCGGGGTGATGATCTTCGCGGCGTACAACATCGTGCTGACGTTTCTGAGCTTTCGCCCGGTATTGAAACCGGTGTTGACGGTACTGTTTCTGATCAGTGCCGGCGTGGCTTATTTCATGAGCCAATATGGCGTGATGATAGACGCCGGCATGTTTCGCAACTTCGCTGAAACCAATGCCACGGAAGTTCGCGATCTACTGTCGTTGAAGTTGTTCGCTTATATCGTGTTCCTGGGTGTCTTGCCGTCCTGGTTATTGTGGAAGTTGCCCGTCAACTATCGTCGCTGGCACCGAGAGTTATTAAGCAAAGTTGTGGTGTGTGCAGCATCGGTCGCCGTCATTGGCGGTGTGGCACTGGCCAACTATCAGGGTCTATCCTCGCTGTTTCGTAACCACCATGAATTGCGCCTGATGCTGGTGCCGAGCAATTACATCGGCGCGTCGGCCGGCTATCTGCGTGAACAGGTGGTTTCCGCCCAACAACCGTTCATCAAGATCGGCGAAGACGCCCAGCGCAACCCGGCGCTGCAAAACCGTCCGCGCAAGTCGCTGACCGTGCTGGTGGTGGGCGAAAGTGCCCGGGCAGAGAACTTCGGCATCCTCGGTTACGGACGTGATACGACGCCGAAACTGGACAAGGAAGCCGGTTTGATCGCCTTCACCGACGTGCATTCCTGCGGCACTGAAACGGCCGTGTCGGTGCCGTGCATGTTCTCCAACATGGGCCGCAAGGATTACGACGCCAGCAAGGCGAAGAATCAAGAAGGGCTGCTGGACGTGCTCAAGCGCGCCGGCATCGACGTGATCTGGCGCGACAACCAGTCAGGCTGCAAAGGCACCTGCGATCGCGTCACCCTGCAGGACGTGAGCAATCTGAAAGATCCGGCGTTGTGCGCCAACAGCGAATGCCGCGACGAAATCCTTCTGCAAGGCCTGCAGAGCTTCATCGATCACCTGGACAAGGACACCGTGCTGGTCCTGCATCAGATGGGCAGCCACGGGCCGGAATACTTCAAGCGTTATCCGAAGGAATACGAACACTTCACCCCGGTGTGTGAAAGCAACGCACTGAACAATTGCAGCCGCGACAGCATCGTCAACGGTTACGACAACACGCTGGTGTACACCGACCATGTGCTGTCGAGCCTGATCGATGTCTTGCGCAGTAATCAGGAAAAAGTCGATACCGCCATGCTGTATCTTTCCGATCACGGCGAGTCGCTGGGCGAGTACAACCTGTTCCTGCACGGCACGCCTTACATGCTGGCGCCGGAACAACAGAAACATGTGGCGATGCTGGCCTGGTTCTCCGACAGCTATCAGAAGTCCTACTCGGTCGACACCCATTGCCTGCAATTGAGCCGCAACAAGCCATTGAGCCAGGACAACCTGTTCCATTCGATGCTCGGTTTGCTGGAAGTGCAGAGCAAGGTCTATCAGCACGATCTGGACATGTTTGCCGGTTGCCGCGGTGCGGTCATCGACGGGGTTCTGGCCAAGGACTGAGCCTGCGGAATCTTTCTGTAAGACTATTCTTGCTATCCAGCAGGAGATTTCATCAAAGCACTTGCCCTGCGGAGGCGCAGAAAGCGCCGGTGGCGATATATACTGCGCGCCATTCTTGAAGGGAGAGCCGTGTGGCCATCGATATTCACTGGATTCGCGACAACGATAGCCTCGCGCAGTTTTGCGCCGAGTGGCAGCAGCTGCCTTTCGTTGCCCTCGACACCGAATTCATGCGGGTCGACACCTTCTACCCGATTGCCGGCCTGTTGCAGGTCGGCGACGGCAAACGCGCCTATCTGATCGACCCGCTGACCATTGACGCCTGGCAACCGCTGGCGGCGTTGCTGGAAAACCCGGCGGTGCTCAAAGTCCTGCACGCGTGCAGCGAAGACCTCGAAGTCCTGCTGCGCCTGACCGGCAGCCTGCCGGCGCCACTGTTCGACACGCAACTGGCCGCCGCCTACCTGAACCTCGGGTTCTCGATGGGTTACTCGCGTCTGGTGCAGGAAGTGCTCGGCATCGAACTGCCGAAAGGCGAAACCCGTTCCGACTGGTTGCAGCGCCCGTTGTCCGACACGCAAATCAGCTATGCCGCTGAAGATGCCGTGCATCTGGCGGAGGTTTTCGTACAACTGCGTCCGAAACTGTCCGACGACAAATACGCCTGGGTGCTGGAGGACGGCGCCGAACTGGTCGCCAACCTGCGCCGTGAGACCGATCCGTACGAGGTGTATCGCGAGGCGAAGCTGGCGTGGAAACTGTCCCGCGCCCAACTCGCCGTTCTGCGCGAGCTGTGCGCCTGGCGTGAGCGCGAGGCCCGTGCCCGCAATCTGCCGCGCAACCGCATCGTCCGTGAGCATTCGTTGTGGCCGTTGGCGCGCACGCAACCGGACAACCTCAGCGCGCTGGGCAAGATCGAAGACATGCACCCGCGTACCGTGCGTCAGGACGGCGAGTTTCTGCTTGATCTGATCAAGCGCTCTGGCAGTGTGGGCCCAGATCAATGGCCGCCAGCCGTGCCGGAGCCGCTGCCGATCGAAGCCGCTGCGCTGATCAAACAGCTGCGGGCGCTCGGTCAGGCCGAAGCTGAACGCCTGAGCATCGCGCCGGAACTGATGCTGCGCAAGAAAACCCTCGAAGCGCTGGTCAAAAGCGGCTTCCCCGAGGGGCCTTACCAATTGCCTGATTCGCTGCGTGGCTGGCGCCGCGAATTGATGGGCCAGATGCTGCTCGACAGCCTGGCCACCGCCGGAGAACAGCCTTGAAACGTATTTGCTCGATTTACCAAAGTTCGAAACGCAGCGGCATGTACCTTTACGTGCTCAAGAGCGATGCGCTGGAGCGTGTGCCGGAAGCCTTGATGCTGGCGTTCGGCAAGGCCAGGCACTCCTTCGATCTGGTGCTGACTCCCGAGCGCAAGCTGGCCAGTGAAGACATCGTCGTCGTGCTGGAAAACCTCGACAAGCAGGGTTACCACCTGCAAATGCCGCCGGCCGAGGACGAGTACATCGAGCACTTGCCCGAAGAGTTGCTGCGACGCAACGACCCGGTCTGACCTGCGAGGCCCTGTCCTGGGCCTCCTGTAATCCCTGGAACTGTTTTTACGGCGACGACCGCCACGAAGTGGGCGGCCGTCTGCACGGTTTGCGAAAGGTTTGAACATGCGCGTTCTGATTGCTGAACACGACCACGCGATATATGCCCGACTGCTGCGTCAGGCGGCCCCGGAGCTTGAAGTGCTGACCAGCGGCGACTCTGCCGAGCTGGCTCGCCAGGCAGTCGATTGCCCGGTGTGGCTCGGTCAGCCGGATCTGTTGGCGACTCTGCTGCGTCAGGGCCATCAGCCACAATGGCTGCAATCGACCTGGGCCGGCATCACGCCGCTCTTGGCCGACGGCCTGCGCCGGGATTACCGCTTGACCCGGGCGGTCGGCATTTTCGGTCAGGTGATGGCCGAGTACGTGCTGACCTACATGCTCGGTCACGAGCGCGAAGTGCTGGCCCGGCTGGTCAGCCAGGTCGAGCGCAAGTGGGACAGTCGCACCGGCCAGAGTCTGGTCGGGCGCAAGGTGCTGATCGTCGGCACCGGTGACATCGGCCAGAGCGTGGCGCAGTTTCTGCTGCCGTTCGGCGTCGAGTTGTACGGCATCGCCAGCAGCGCCCGCGAGCAGGCGCCGTTTGTCGAAGTCGGTTCGATGGCGGATCTGCCACGGCTGGTGGGCGAGGTGGATTACGTGGTCAATCTGTTGCCCAACACCGAGCACACCCACGACATCTACGACGCGGCGCTGTTCAAGCAATTCAAGCCGACCGGGTTGTTCATCAACGCCGGGCGCGGTGTGGCCGTCGTCGATGCGGATCTGGTCGAAGCGTTGAAGGAAGGCCATCTGGCCGGCGCGGTGATTGACGTCTGCCGCCAGGAGCCGTTGCCACAACGTCATCCGTTCTGGACCGCGTGGGGCCTGCTGTTGACCGGGCACAGCTCGGCACCGACATCGCCGCCGATGATGGTGCAGTTGTTTCTGGATAACTTGCGGGCATATCAGGCGGGAGAAGCGTTGCGTGGGGAAGTGGATTTCGCACGCGGTTACTGAGTTCAGAGATCGTTCCCACGTTGCGTGGGAACGATCAAACAGTGTGGCTTAGAGGGTGAAATCCCCTTCAGCCGCCAGCTCGCTCAGCGGACGACGCGGGCTCGGTGTTTCTCGCGCTTGCAGGTAATCCGCCAGGGTTGCCTTGTCACCCAGCTTGCCTACCGCAACAGCGGCGTGCAGCGCATAACCTTCCGGAATGTTCAGCTCCTTGCGGGTCAGCTCCTGATCGAAGCCGGCCATGCCGTGGGTGTGCCATCCGCTCAGGCTCGCTTGCAGCGCCAGGTGGCCCCACGCGGAACCGGTGTCGAAGGTGTGCCACAGCGCTGGCGTTTCTTCGGTCGCGCCCGGTGCGGTGAAGGTGGTTTTCGAAATCACGATCACCAGCGCCGAGGCGTGCTGCGCCCAGCTGCGGTTGAATTCGTTGAGCAGGCCCAGGTAACGCTCCCAGTTCGGCGTGTCGCGACGGGCGTAGAGAAAACGCCACGGCTGCGAGTTGTACGCCGATGGCGCCCAGCGCGCGGCTTCGAAGAAGCTCAGCAGGGTTTCCTCGGAAATCGCTTCGCCGGTGAAGGCGCGGGGCGACCAGCGATCGGTGAACTGCGGGTGAATGGCGTATTCGGCAACGCGAGGGTTGGCACTCATCGAGAGATTCCTTGCTACGTTTGAGGATAGGTTTGAAGCAAAACCCGGCGGGATCAGTTGGGCTGAACGATGGGGGCTGTATCTGAAGCCGTGCAGTTCACCGGAATGCAACGCGGTCGAGCGTTAATGGCACCCAGCCAGGGCTTCTTGAGACTGGCAAAGCTACTTGGCCGCGCAAAAACTGACAAGCCCCGCACAACCGGCAGTCGCCAGCGCTTGGCCCACGGGGCCTTGGGCACTAGACTGGCGGCCTTTTCACCACCTGATGTAGATGCTTGAGCCATGGCCGCCAAAGTCGAACCGTTCTGGATACGCAAAACCCTCGATCAACTGGATCACGAGGAATGGGAATCGCTGTGCGACGGATGTGGCCTGTGCTGCCTGCAGAAGCTCGAGGATGAAGAAGACAACAGCGTCTACTACACGCGCATCGCCTGCAAACTGCTGGACCTGAAAACCTGCCAGTGCAGCGATTACCCGAACCGCATCAAGTTTGTCCCGGACTGCATCCAGCTCACCCCGGGCCAGGCCGAAGAATTCAAATGGCTGCCGCCGACCTGCGGTTATCGGCTGGTCAGCGAAGGCAAGGATCTGCCGCTGTGGCACCACCTGGTCTGCGGTGATCGCGACGCCGTGCACCACGAACGGATTTCCCAGTCCGGGCGCATGCTCGCCGAAGGCAGCGTGCCGGAAGACGATTGGGAAGATCACCTGATTTTCCGGGCCGGCTAAGTTCTGAGGGGCTAAGTTCTGAGGAGTTAAGTTCTGAGGAGTAAGCCCCGCCGAGGATTCAAGTTTCAACAAGGAGTGTGTATGGCTGTGGGATTGCGCCGGACGCTGATCGTCGGACTGCTGATGCTGAGCGCGCCGGTGTGGGCGGCGAAGAAGGTCGATCTGGATTACCACGTGCGTCTGTTGCCGCAAAGCGATCAGGCGGAAGTGCGCCTGACCCTTGCCAAAGGCGAGGCCGTGCGCAGTCTGGATTTCGACCTCGGCGACGGCAGCCACTACAGCGATTTCAAGGCCGACGGCCAATGGCAATTGACGCCGGGCCAGCAGGCGCGCGGCATATGGCGCCCGACGGCGGACAAGGCCAGCCTGACCTACCGCGTACGCATCAGTCACGGCCGCAAGAACGGCAGCTTCGACACGCGCATGACCCCGACCTGGGCGTTGATGCGCGGCGATGAACTGGTGCCGCCGGCCAGGCTCGATCAGCAGGACGGCATCGAACTGGTCTCGCGCCTGCACTTCGATCTGCCCGACGGCTGGAAAAGCGTCGAAACTGCCTGGCCGCGCATCGGCAAGAACAAATTCCGCATCGACAATCCATCCCGTCTGTTCGACCGGCCCACTGGCTGGATGCTCGCCGGGCACCTCGGCAGCCGCCGCACGCGGCTGGGGGAAACCGAAGTGACGGTGGCTTCGCCGCAGGGGCAGGGCATGCGCCGGATGGACGTGCTGACATTGCTGACGTTTGTCTGGCCGCAGGTGCAAGCGGTTTTTCCCCGCCATCCGACCAAACTGCTGATCGTCGGTGCCAACGACCCGATGTGGCGCGGCAGCCTGGCGGCGCGGGAGTCGATCTACCTCAACACGCGGTTGCCGCTGGTCAGCGAAAGCGGCAGCAGCCCCTTGGTCCGCGAGCTGGCGCAGGTGTTCGGACGGATCAACGACGAGCAGCGCAGTGACTGGATTAAGGAAGGTTTCGCCGAGTATTACGCCGTCGAACTGGTGCGCCGCGCCGGGGGCATGAGCGACGAGCGTTATCAGGCATTGCAGGTAAAACTGGCCAAGGACAGCCAAAAGGTCAGCACGCTGCGTGGCGAGCAGATCAGCTCGGCGCAGGTGTCCAAAGCGGTTCTGCTGTTACAGGAACTGGATCGCGAAATCCGTCTGAAGACCCGCAACAAACGGTCGCTGGACGATGTGCTGCGCGGGGCGATGCATCTGGGGACGGTGGATACCAAGGCGTTTTTACAACTCGCCGAGAGTGTCATCGGCGAGTCGTCCAAGGTGCTTGATAGCGGTTTGCTTCAGTAGCGATCAGACCCCGGCCTTCGGCGACTTCACCGAATCATTGCCGGTCACGGTAGCGGTTCTGGTCGCCGCTTCGGCATTGGCTTTCAGCTTGCTCAGCTCTTCACCGGCCCGCTCGATCTTCGTGCGCACGTTGTTCATGTCCTGACGGCTTTTCTCCAGCAGGCTTTTCACCGAGCTGTGGCCGGTGATGCCACGGGCCATGGCCACGCCGCCAATCGCCACCTGAATCAGACCGAACACGCCGCCACGGCGCAGCCCCTTGCCGACCATGATCACGCCGCCGGCCAGCGAGCCGATGCGCTCCCAGCCTTCGACGTTCTGCTCGGAACGGGTCTGGAACGGGGTGGATTCGATACGCTCGACGCGTTTGAGCTCGGTCATGATCTTTCTCCAGGCAATGAGTAATGGATAAACAAGCTGACTGCGTGGGCGGTCAGCTCGTTCCATCGGATGTGCGACGGTTCAGCGGAATTTCGGCCCGGAACGGGTGTTCAAGCCTTTGGCCATGCGGTCGTAAAGCACGACGTTGACCGTGGCGGCGAGGTTCATGCAACCGGTGGTCGGGATGTACACGACGTCTTCGCACCAGTCGCGGATCTCTTGATCCAGCGAGCCGTCTTCGGGGCCGAAGATGTACAGGGCGCGATCCGGGTGAGTGTATTCCGGCAGCGGGCGGGCGCCGTCGACCAGTTCCACGGCGACCGGTACGCAATTGAGCGGCAGGATCTTTTTCAGGTCGTCGATGCCGATTAGCGGGATGTCGTAGTGCACGCGCTTGGTGTCGGTGACGAAATCGGCGGCGCGCTCATAGCGCTTGCCGGTGTAGAACACGGTCGACACGCCGTAACAGCCTGCGGCGCGCATCACCGAACCGACGTTTTCCGGTGATTTGGGGTTATACAAACCAATGCAGCTGTACCGTTTGTCTGCCACGAGCGGGGTGCCTTCGGGAAAAAGAGGGCGATTATACGGGGATTGGGGGAGGGCGGGCAGATTCAGGATCTGCGGTGACTGATGTGATCCTTCCCACGCACTGCGTGGGAAGGATCATGGCTGGTTCAGTCTTCTTTCTTCATCAACCCGGCCAGCGCCGCAAACGGGTTGTGCGTGGCCTTGGCGATTTTCGGCGTGCTCAGCGAGCCTTCGCCGAAGTACTGCTGGTCGGTGTAGCGCGAGTGTTCGTTGTCGTGGCAGTACAGGCACAGCAGTTCCCAGTTGGAACCGTCCTGCGGGTTGTTGTCGTGGTTGTGGTCGCGGTGATGCACGGTCAGCTCGCTCAGGCGCTTGCCGGAAAACTCACGGGCGCAGCGGCCGCACACATGCGGGTACATCTTCAGGGCCTTGTCGCGGTAGCCCATTTCCTTGTCGCGCTGGTTGTCGGCGAGGATGCGATCCAGCTTCGAAGTGTTGGTCGGGGTGGACGAACTCATGGGTTCACCTTTGTAGAAAGACTAAATGACGGTTATGACGCAAGTTTAGCTCAGCCCTTGAGCTTCTCGGCAATCCAGATCGTGTGGCGGGTGCCCTTGTTGCCGTGGGCGAAGACCTGCACTTCCTCGGCCTTGAAACCGGCCTTCTTCAATTTGTCGGAAAACTGCCGGTCGGCGCTGGCCGACCACACCGCCAGCACGCCTTTGGGCCGCATCGCCTTGGCGCAAGCGGCCAGGCCAGCGGCGGAATACAGCCAGCTGTTGGCCTTCTGGGTCAGGCCTTCGGGACCGTTGTCGACGTCGAGCATGATCGCGTCGAAACCGTTCGGCTCGCTTTGCAGGACCTTGGCCACGTCTTCCTGACGGATCACGGTGCGTGGGTCGAGCAGCGGGCGCCCGGACTTTTCACCGAGCGGGCCACGATTCCATTCAACGACGCCGGGCACCAGTTCGGCGACCACCACTTCGGCACTTTTGCCCAGATGCTTGAGCGCGGAGGCGAGGGTGAAGCCCATGCCCAGGCCGCCGATCAGCACGCGCGAGTTCGGTCGGCCGGCAACCTTGCGGCACGGGATCTCGGCCAGTGCGTCTTCGGAACCGTGCATGCGGGTGTTCATCAATTGCCCGCCGTCGCCGCCCTGGATCTTGATGACAAAGTCCTCGCCATACTCGAACAGGCACAGGGCTCCGCCGTTGTCAGGGATCGGCGTGGTGTCGAGCAGAACGAAACGTTTCATGGAAATCTCTAAAGAGGGGGAGGCAAGCAGGCGCGTTGGGAGTAGCCTGAACGCAGACTTCAGGCCAACGGAGCCCTTGATGAAGCGCACCATTCTAACGGTCATTACCCTGGCCGCGCTCTCGATAACTGCAGTGCAGGCCCAACAGACGATTCCCGTCAGCCCGACGCCGCAACCGGGTTCGCCCGGCACCGCGACGCCAACCCCGTATCCGCAGATCAGCCCGGTACCGATTCCCAAGACTGGTTCCGGCAGTGGCGGGCCACCGCTGGTGCCGATCGAGATGCCCAGCCCGCCGTCCAAGGATCAGCCATTGCCGGGCCTCGAACAGAACGACGGCAAGAGCAAATCCCCCGGCGGCTAGATCTGTTGCGCCGCCAGTTGGCCGTCGGCCATGCGCAGGCGTTTGGACAGGGAGACGGCGAGGGCGCGGATGATCTTGGCGGCGATTTTCGGCGCGTCGTTGAGCATTTTTTCCAGTGAATCCTTGCCGAGGTTGAGCAACTGACAGTTGCTCGCCGCCACGCAAGTCGCTGAGCGGCGTTCGCCATCCAGCACCGCCATTTCGCCGAACGCGCGGCCGCTGCGCAGGGTGGCCATGGTTACGACCTGGCCGTCGCTGCCGGTTTTCTGCACGGCCACCTGGCCGGTGTGGATGATGCACATGAAACTGCCGGCATCGCCTTCGCGAAAGATCGCTTCGCCTTCAGCCACGGTGCTGATGCTGAAGTAGCCCGATGCGGCGGCGAAATCCGCCAGTTGCAATTGATCGAACAGGCCGCAGTCCATCAGCCAGTCGCGGATTTCGTTGTTCAGCAGGGTTGGTTCTGACATGTCGTGCGGTCTTTTTGTTGTGTCGGTTTGCAGGCTCGCGAGCGGGCGCCGAGTTGATTATCGGCGCCCGGCGTCGGGAATTAAGACCTGACTGACCGGCGGAGTTCCTCAGGCGATACCCAGAACCTTGAAAACAAATGCATATTCGAGGGCTACGTCACGTAATCCCTGATAACGCCCGCTCATGCCGCCGTGGCCGGCGCCCAGTTCAGTCTTGAGCAGCAACGGATTGTCGTCGGTCTTGGTCGCGCGCAATTTTGCCACCCACTTGGCCGCTTCCCAGTACTGCACGCGGCTGTCGTTGTAGCCGGCGATCACCAGGGTGGCGGGATAAGCCTGCGCGGTAACGTTTTCGTACGGCGCGTAGGCCTTGATTCGCTCGTAGACGTCAGGCTCTTCGGGGTTGCCCCACTCGTCGTATTCGGTGACGGTCAGTGGCAGATCCGGATCGAGCATGGTGTTGAGCACATCGACGAACGGCACTTCGGCAATCGCCACACCGAACAGATCCGGGCGCTGGTTGAGCACCGCGCCGATCAGCAAGCCACCGGCGCTGCCGCCGCTGATTGCCAGTTGCGGCGCGGTGGTGATGCCGTTGAGGATCAGGAACTCGGCGCAGGCAATGAAGTCGCTGAAGGTGTTGTGCTTGTGTTCCTGCTTGCCGGCGCGATACCAGGCTTCGCCCAGTTCACCGCCGCCGCGCACGTGGGCGATGGCGAACGCCATGCCACGATCCAGCAGACTCAGGCGTGCATGGGAGAACCAAGGGTCGAGGCTCGAGCCGTAGGCGCCGTAACCGTACAGGTACAGCGGCACCGGTTTGCCGACCATTTCCCGTTTCATCACCAGGCTGATCGGCACCAGCGTGCCGTCCGGTGCGCTGGCCCACAGGCGTTGGCTGACGTAGGCGTCGGCGTCGAACGGGCCGAGTACCGGGGTTTCCTTGAGCACCTCCTGCGCGCCGCTGGCGAGGATCAATTGCCGAACCTGAGCCGGACGATTCAACGCCTCGTAGCGCAGGCGGATACGGTCGCTTTCGAATTCCAGGCTGTTTTGCACATAGAGGCTGTAGGCCGCGTCCGGCAATTGCACGCGATAAGGCGCCAGACCGTGTGGGCGAACTTCGATGATCGGCAAACCGCCTTCGCGCAGGCTCAGGGTCAGGGCTTCGGCGTTGAGGGTCACGCCATCGAGCATCACCGAATCGCTGTGGGGAATCAGGTTCTGCCAGTCGGCTTCGCTCGGCGCGATGCCGGTGTCCGGCGCCTGATACAGGGCGAAGTTGATGCCGTCGCGGTTGGTGCGGATGAACCAGGTCCATTCGCCGTCGAGTTTGCCGTGGTCGACGTCGTATTCGTGATCCTCGACCCGAGGCGCCAGGCAAGCGAAGGGCAGGTGCGGCTGATTGGCGTCCAGCGCCCAGACTTCGCTGGTGGTCTTGCTGCCCAGGGACAGCAGCAATTGCTGCTCGGAGCTGGCGCGGTAGCAATGCAGGAAGAAACGCCCGTCCGGCTCATGGAACACCTCTTCGGCGGCAGTGCCGTCGAGGCGGTAGCGGAACAGTTTGTGCGGACGATGGGTGTCGTCGAGCTCGCCGAAGAACAACGTCAGGCTGTCGTTGGCCCAGGTCATGCTGCCGTCGCAGTCCTGGAATTCCAGTTCACTGACACGCTCGCTGGACAGTTCCTTCACGAACAGCGTGTAAATCTCGTCGCCCGAGGCATCGACGCTGTAGGCCAGGCGTTGGTGATCCGGGCTGATGCTGAACGCGCCGAGGGAGAAAAAGCCGCCATTGGCCAAGGCGTTCGGGTCAAGCAGCAACTGTTCGCGGCTTTCGTCGAGGGTCAGGCTGTCGTCGGCCGGACGCGGGCAGCGGTAGTGGCGGGGGTATTCGTCACCCGCAGTGGTGCGCGTGTAATACAGATACGGGCCCCATGGCGACGGCAGGGACAGGTCGGTTTCGAGAATCCGGCCCTTGATCTCTTCGAACAGGGTTTCGCGCAGTCCGGTCTGATCGGCGGTCTGCGCCTGCTGGTAGTCGTTTTCGGCCTTGAGGTAGTCGAGCACCGCGTCGGTGTCGCGTTCCTGCAGCCAGGCATACGGGTCGTGACCGGCATCCTTGCGGGCAATCGGGGCGCTGGTGACGTTGGCGGATACGGGCATGGAGGGCTCTCGAACATGACAAATGAGGACCGCACGGACGGCGGGGAAGCCTGATGTGCGAAAAGTCGTTACTATAAGCGCCTCTTTGCCTGCCTTGCCATGGACACCATGACCGAGAACGACTATCTGATCGCCTGGGGCCTTTACGCCTTTGCCGCCGTGGGCTGCCTGTTGGTGTGGATGCGCATGACCCGCTGGATGTGGCGCTGGCTGCGCGAGCCGCTGCGTGTGCTGATGGCGGTGCTGCTGTTCAGCCCGACCATCATCGACCCGGTGAAGGAAAAATTCGCCCCGTCCATCGCCATCACGGCGCTGGATCTGGCGTTCAAGGTGGGCAACAACGCCTTTCGTGCGATTTCCGAACTGCTCATGTACGCCATGATCGCGTTCGGCCTGTACCTGATTTTCGTGCTGATCCGCTTCCCGATCGAACGCGCTTCGAAGGCTCGCAAGGAACAGGCCGAGGCCGCCCGCGCTGCCGCCCGTGCCGACGACGAACGTGACGGCGATCAACCGTTCGGCGCCGCCGGCGATGATCGTTATGGCCGTCCACCGCTGCCGAACAATCCGCAGCGCATGCGCGTCGAGCCGCGTCTGTAATCACGAGAGTCCGCACATGTGTGAACTATTGGGCATGAGCGCCAACGTGCCGACCGACATCGTGTTCAGCTTCACCGGGCTGATGCAGCGCGGCGGTCGCACCGGCCCGCACCGCGACGGCTGGGGCATCGCGTTCTATGAAGGTCGCGGGTTGCGGCTGTTCCAGGACCCGGCGGCCAGCTGCGAGTCGGAAGTCGCCAATCTGGTGCAGCGTTATCCGATCAAGAGCGAAGTGGTGATCGGTCATATCCGCCAGGCCAACGTCGGCAAGGTCTGCCTGTCCAACACCCACCCGTTCGTCCGCGAACTGTGGGGGCGCAACTGGTGCTTCGCGCACAATGGCCAGCTCGCCGATTTCACCCCGATCAAGAGTTTCTACCGCCCGGTCGGCGATACCGACAGCGAAGCGGCGTTCTGCGATTTGCTCAACCGCGTACGTGCAGCGTTTCCGGAACCGGTCGATATAGAAGTGCTGCTGCCGGATCTGGTCGCCGCTTGCGCCGAATACCGCAGCAAAGGCGTGTTCAACTGCCTGCTCAGCGACGGCGACTGGCTGTTCTGCTATTGCTCGACCAAACTTGCGCAGATCACCCGTCGTGCACCATTCGGCCCGGCGCGGCTCAAGGACGTCGATGTGATTGTCGACTTCCAGGCCGAAACCACGCCCAACGACGTGGTCACGGTGATTGCCACCGAACCCTTGACCGAAAACGAAACCTGGACCCGCTACGAACCGGGCCAATGGAGCCTGTGGCGACGCGGCGAATGCGTAAGCCAAGGCACGACCGAATAAAGGATCTCTCCCCGATGTTGCTCAGTTATCTACGGCTGGTGTTGTTTGCGGCGGGCCTGTTGATCGGTGTCCAGGTGCCGGGATTCATCAACGATTACGCCAAGCGGGTCGAAGCGCATCTGATCGAGGCGCAGACCGGTCTGCGTGGCTTCCAGGGCACTGCCGAGCAGTTTTTCAAAGGTGATATTCAGGCGCTGGTCGCTCATTATCGCGCCAGTGAAGACCCTGTGTTTCGCAGCGATGCCGACAGCCTGAGCACTTTGCTCGTGCGTCAGACCGCACTGGATAAGCAGTTCCAGGCCATGCAGGGCCCGTGGTACATCCGTGTTCTGCAAGTGGCGCTGGCCGCCGATCCGGACATCCGCAAGGAGACCTGGAACGGCTACAGCTATCAGATTCTGCTGACGCCGGAAGCGATGATCTGGGGCATGAGTGGCGCGTTGTTGCTGTCGTTCGGCCTCGAATGCCTGTTCCGTCTGATCGACTGGGTGGTGCTGGGCGGCAAGCGCCTGCGCCAGAGCCGGCCGATCGAAGACCGGGATGTGCGCGGGCTGTAAGCTTCGATGCATCGTTCCCACGCCGTGGGAACGATCAACTCAGAACGATGTAATCCGTGCCGACCTTGCGCGCATACCCCTCCAGCACCTGCTGACACAACGTCACAATCTCTTCGACCCATTCCACACCGACCCGCCACGACACTACCACTTGTAGATCGGGTGGTCGTTGATCGATGTCGAGCAGGGTCAGTTCGCCTCGCGCCAGTTCCTCGGCCACCAGCACCGGAGGCAGTGCGCCAATACCGAAGCCATCACGCAACAACCGGGTGATCGCCGACACCGAATTCACACAGTTCAAGCGTGGCGCCAGCACGCTCGCAGCCTGCATCAGCGCCAGAATGTCCTGATGTGGCCGGGAGTTTTTCGAGTAGGTGATGATCCGTTCCTGCGCCAGGTCGGCGAGGCTTTGGTAGTTGCGGTTGTAGATCGAATTGCTGGCGACGATCCAGCCGATGGGGTGACTGGCCAGTTCCAGGCTGCGCACGCTTTCATGGCGTACCAGATCGGTTTGCAGGATCAGATCGAGAAAGCCTTTTTGCAGCTGATCGCAGAGGTTCAGCGACGTATCCGCCACCAGCTCGATTTCCACCCGTGGATACAGATCGGTCATCTGCGCCACCAGCGGGCTGAGCCAGGTGTGAATCACCGTGTCCATCACCCCGATGCGCACCCGGCCGACCTTGCTCGATCGGGTTTCGATCGACTGCTTCAGCGCCTGCATCGTGTCGAGCATCTGCTCGGCGTATTCCAGCACTTTCAGGCCTTCGGGGGTCAGGCTGACGCCGCGTGAGTCGCGCAGAAACAGCTTCACCCCAAGCTCGCCCTCGAGCACCGCGATCCGGCTGGAGATCGAAGCCTGGGTGGTGAACAGCTTGTCAGCGGTCAGGCGAAAACTCTTCAGCCGGGCGACCCAGACAAAGGTCTCGAGAAACTTCAGGTTCATGGCAACAAATTTTTCTTATGTCTTGGGCGGGTTTTTATTCGTTGGACGCGACCGGGTGACGCACCCAAAAATCGACGCATCCGGTCCCACGATAGGCGTCGTCGGGGCTACGAACAAGACCAATAATAATTGCGGAGATTTGCCATGAGTGCTCCCGACACCCTCCCTTTGTCAAAGGCCACGGCCCGTCCCGGACCGTTCGACTGGTATCGCAACATCAATCAGCAGGAGCGTCGCACCTTCTGGAGTTGCAAGATCGGCTACGGTCTGGACGGCATGGACACCCAGATGCTCAGCTTCGTGGTGCCGACCCTGATTGCGATGTGGGGCATCACCACGGGTCAGGCCGGATTGATTCACACCAGCACCTTGATCGCCTCGGCCATCGGCGGCTGGGTGGCGGGGATTCTCTCCGACCGCATCGGCCGCGTGCGCACCCTGCAACTGACGGTGTTGTGGTTCGCCTTCTTCACTTTTCTCTGTGGCTTCGCCCAGAACTACGAGCAATTGCTGATCGCCCGCACCCTGATGGGCTTCGGTTTCGGCGGCGAATGGACCGCCGGCGCGGTGCTGATCGGTGAAGTCATTCGGGCCAAGGATCGCGGCAAGGCGGTGGGCATGGTGCAATCCGGCTGGGCGTTGGGCTGGGGCCTGACGGCCATTCTGTATGCGCTGCTGTTCTCGGTGCTGCCACCGGAAGATGCCTGGCGCGCATTGTTCATCCTCGGCATCGTGCCGGCGGTGTTCGTGATTTTCGTCCGCCGTCTGGTGAAAGATCCGGAGATCTACCGCGAAGCCAAGGCCAGGCAAACTCCGGAAAGTCCGTCGAAGTTCTACGAGATCTTCGCCCCCGGCATGCTCTTCACCACGATCCGTGCTTCGTTGCTGACTACTGGTGCCCTTGGCGGTTACTACGCGATCACCTCCTGGCTGCCGACTTTTCTGAAGAACGAGCGCGGCTTGAGCGTACTCGGCACTGGCGGTTATCTGGCGATGGTGATCGTCGGTTCCTACGTCGGTTACGTGATCAGCGCTTATTTGACCGACCTGCTGGGGCGCAAGAAGAACTTCATCCTGTTCGCGGTCGGTTCGTTCACCATCGTTCTGCTCTACACCCAATTGCCGGTCAGCAATGGCGTGATGCTGTGGCTGGGTTTCCCGCTGGGCTTCTTTGCCTCGGGGATTTTCAGTGGCATGGGCGCGTTTCTCACCGAACTGTTTCCGACGCGGATTCGCGGTTCGGGGC
Organism: Pseudomonas sp. GW822-FHT03F08; assembly: GCF_058801265.1. Lineage (NCBI taxonomy): Bacteria > Pseudomonadati > Pseudomonadota > Gammaproteobacteria > Pseudomonadales > Pseudomonadaceae > Pseudomonas > Pseudomonas sp. GW822-FHT03F08. Next base: position 350,182 of record NZ_JBXANC010000007.1, read on the forward strand.
AGGGCTTTTGCTACAACATCGGCCGGGCGCTGGCGGCATTGTTCCCGCTGCTGATCGGGCTGCTCAGCCAGAAGGTGCCGCTGAGCGTAGGTATCGGTGCCTTTGCGGCAGTGTCCTACGGCGTGGTGATCCTCGCGGCTTTGAGCCTGCCGGAAACCCGTGGCAAGCAACTGGACGCGCAGTAACTGATAACCTGCGACAACTGTCCTACAGCACAAAAAGATAACAGCTACAGGAGTGTTCACCGTGAGCCGCCTGCTATTGAACTGTGACATCGGCGAGAGCTTCGGCAACTGGACCATGGGTCTGGACGCGGAGGTCATGCCCTTCATCGATTGCGCCAACATTGCCTGCGGTTTCCACGCCGGCGACCCGAGCATCATGCGCAAGACCGTCAGCCTGGCCCTGAGCCACGGCGTGCAGATCGGCGCGCATCCGGCCTATCAGGATCTGGTGGGTTTCGGTCGGCGCTCCATGGCGTACACCGCCCAGGAACTGCAAGACATCCTGCATTACCAGATCGGCGCCCTCGACGGCATTTGCCGTGCCCAGGGTGGAAAAGTCAGTTACGTCAAACCCCACGGCGCAATGTACAACGACATGATGGCCAACCCGGCGCAGTTGCGGGCGGTGATCCAGGCAGTCGCAGCTTACGACCGCAGCTTGCCGCTGATGCTGATGGCGACCCGTGACAACACGGCGGCGCAACAACTTGGCGACGAATACGGTGTAACCCTGTGGTTCGAAGCCTTCGCTGACCGCGCCTACGACAGCGCCGGCCGACTGGTCTCGCGGCAACTGCCGGGGGCGGTGCATCACGACGCCGAAACCATCATCGGGCAAGCACTGACCATCGCCCGGGGCGACAACCTCACCGCCAGCGACGGCAGCGCGCTGCACCTGCAAGCCAACACCTTGTGCGTACACGGCGACAACGCCAGTTCGGTTGCGGCCGTGCAACGCATTCGTCAGGCCTTGAACGAGCAGAGCGCGCCATGAATCCGCGGGTGGAAGTGGTGGCACTGGATTGCCTGATGCTGCGCCTGTTCGATGAAATCGCCGAAGCCAACATGCCGTGGATGCTCGCCGCCAGCGAGCGGTTGCGCACGGTGTTCGGCGAGCATTTGATTGATCTGGTGCCGTCGTACACCACGTTGATGGTGCATTACGACCTGACGGCATTGAGCCCGAGTCAGGCCCGGGAGTTGATCGCCGAAGCCTTGGTCGACCTTTCGCCCAATGCGCGAACCGGCGGCCAGTGTCACGTGCTGCCGGTGTGGTACGACTTGAGTGTCGGCCCGGAACTGAGCCTGCTGTCGCAGCGCAGTGGTTTGTCGGTGGAAGAAGTGATCCGCCGTCACAGTGCGCGTGAATATCAGGTGTTCGCCCTGGGTTTTGCACCGGGGTTTGCCTTCATGGGGCTGGTGGAAGAAGTGCTGGCAGCACCGCGTCTGAATACGCCGCGCAAGAAAGTCGCCGCCGGCAGCGTCGGCATCGCCGAGCGGCAGACAGCGGCGTATCCGGTGGTGTCTCCCGGCGGCTGGAACCTGATCGGTCGCACGCCGGCAAAACTGTTCGACCGTGAACGCGAGGGCTACAGCCTGATGCAGCCCGGCGATACCGTGCGTTTCGAAGTAGTGAGCCACGCCGAATTCATCCGTCTCGGCGGTGACGACACGCCTCTGGAGGCCATGGCATGAGCCGACTGACAATTGAAGCGAGCACACCGCTGTGCCTGTTGCAGGACGCCGGACGATTCGGCGTGCGTCATCTGGGTGTGACCCAGGGCGGCGCGGCGGACTGGCGGTCGATGGCCTGGGCCAACTGGCTGCTGGGTAATGGCCTGGATTTGCCGGTGATCGAAATCACCCTCGGCGGGTTTGCGGTGGTGGCTGAGGAGGACTGTCTGTTGGCGTTGGCTGGCGCCGATCTTGGCGCGCAAATTGACGGTGAAACGTTGGCGCCGTGGCGCAGTTTCAAGCTGCGCAAAGGGCAGACCTTGAAGTTCACCCAACCGTTGTTGGGGGCTCGGGCCTATCTGGCGGCGCCCGGTGGTTTCAGTGCGCCGAAAGTGTTGGGCAGCAGTGCCACGGTGGTGCGCGAAGAGCTCGGCGGCCTCGATGGTTTTGGCTTGCCGCTGGCCAAGGGTGCTTCGCTGAGTTATCAGGGCGAAACCCAGTTGGTGCGTGAGGTTCCGGCACAGCATCGACCGGATCTGCGCCTCGACGCACCGCTCGATCTGGTACTCGGCGCGCAAATCGGCCAGTTCGGCGGACAGAGCCTGTTCGATGCATTCAACAGTGCCTGGACGCTGGACAGTCGTGCCGACCGCATGGGTATTCGTCTGTTGGGGACGGCGTTGCAGTATCAGGGCCAGCCAATGATTTCCGAGGGCATCCCGCTGGGCGCGGTGCAGGTGCCGCCGGACGGGCAGCCGATCGTGTTGCTCAATGATCGGCAGACCATTGGCGGGTATCCGCGATTGGGAGCGTTGACGCCGTTGGCGCTGGCCCGATTGGCACAGTGTCTGCCGGGGGCGAAGGTCAGGTTGCGCCCGGTGGTGCAGGACGTCGCGCACCGGGAACATGTCGAGTATCTGAAGCGTTTTTGATCGTTTCCCCCGCCGCTGGCGGGGGAGTGAACCCGGATTACTTGGACAGAAACCGCATCCCTTCTTCCAGCCCGCGCAACGTCAGCGGATACATCTGATCCTCGATCAGATCCCGCACGATATTGGTCGATGAGGTGTAGCCCCACGTATCTTTCGGGTACGGGTTAATCCAGATGAGCTTCTTGTACTTCTCCATGAAGCGCTGCATCCACACGTAACCCGGCTCTTCGTTCCAGTGCTCGACGCTGCCGCCGGCCTGGGTGATTTCATAAGGCGCCATGGCGGCGTCACCGATGAAGATCACTTTGTAGTCAGCACCGTACTTGTGCAGCAGGTCCTGGGTTGAGGTGCGCTCGGAGGTGCGGCGCATGTTGTTCTTCCACACCGATTCATAAATGAAGTTGTGGAAGTAGAAGTACTCCAGATGCTTGAACTCGGTCTTGCAGGCCGAGAACAGTTCCTCGCAGATCTTCACATGGGCGTCCATCGAGCCGCCGATGTCGAACAGCAGCAACAGTTTCACCGTGTTGCGCCGCTCCGGGCGCATCTGGATGTTCAGCAGGCCGGCGTCCTTGGCGGTGTGGTCGATGGTGCCGTCAATGTCCAGCTCTTCGGCCGCACCCTGGCGGGCGAATTTGCGCAGGCGGCGCAGGGCGACCTTGATGTTGCGGGTGCCCAGTTCCACGGAGTCGTCGAGATTCTTGTACTCGCGCTGATCCCAGACTTTCACCGCTTTGCCCTGGCGCTTGCCGGCATCGCCGACCCGGATGCCTTCCGGGTTGAAACCGCCGGAGCCGAACGGGCTGGTGCCGCCGGTGCCGATCCATTTGTTGCCGCCGGCGTGGCGTTCCTTCTGTTCTTCCAGGCGCTTCTTGAACTCTTCGATCAGCTTGTCCAGGCCGCCGAGGGACTGGATCTGCGCGCGTTCCTCGTCGGTCAGCGAGCGCTCGAACTCCTTGCGCAGCCAGTCTTCGGGAATCAGCGCCTGCAAGTGATCGTCGAGCTTTTCCAGGCCGTTGAAGTAGGCGCCGAACGCACGGTCGAACTTGTCGAAATGCCGTTCGTCCTTCACCAGAATCGCTCGGGACAAGTAGTAAAACTCGTCCATGTCGGCGAACGTCACGCGCTGTTTCAGCGCGTTGATCAGGTCGAGCAGCTCGCGCACCGACACCGGTACCTTGGCTGCACGCATTTCATTGAACAGGTTGAGCAACATGGCGTCAGCCTCTTAGCGGGTGCCGCGACGGCTCATGAACGCCAGGCGCTCAAGCAGTTGCACGTCCTGTTCGTTCTTCACCAGCGCACCGGCCAGCGGCGGGATGGCTTTGGTCGGATCGCGTTCGCGCAGCACCGCTTCGCCGATGTTGTCGGCCATCAGCAGTTTCAGCCAGTCCACCAGTTCCGAGGTCGATGGCTTCTTCTTCAGGCCCGGCACCTTGCGCACGTCGAAGAACACGTCCAGCGCTTCGCTGACCAGGTCCTTCTTGATGTCCGGGTAGTGAACATCGACGATTTTCTGCAGGGTGGTGCGGTCGGGGAACGCGATGTAATGGAAGAAGCAGCGGCGCAGGAAAGCGTCCGGCAGCTCTTTCTCGTTGTTGGAGGTAATGATGATGATCGGACGCTTCTTGGCCTTGATGGTCTCGTCGATCTCGTAAACGTAGAACTCCATCTTGTCGAGTTCTTGCAACAGATCGTTGGGGAACTCGATGTCGGCCTTGTCGATTTCGTCGATCAGCAGAATCACGCGTTCTTCAGACTCGAACGCCTCCCAGAGCTTGCCCTTCTTCAGGTAGTTGCGCACGTCGTGGACTTTTTCATTGCCCAGTTGCGAGTCGCGCAGACGGCTGACCGCATCGTACTCGTACAGGCCCTGATGGGCCTTGGTGGTGGACTTGATGTGCCAGGTGATCAGCTTGGCGCCGAACGATTCGGCCAGTTGCTCGGCGAGCATGGTCTTGCCGGTGCCCGGCTCGCCCTTGACCAGCAGCGGCCGCTCCAGGGTGATGGCGGCGTTGACCGCCAGCTTCAGGTCATCGGTGGCGACGTAGGCCTGGGTGCCTTCGAACTTCATCTGCTAATCCTCGAACGGTAACGCCGACCTGAACGGGCAGGGCGGGGGCGAAATAATCGGATGCCCGACTATAACGCGCAGCCCGGTCGACTGTGAACGCAGACGGCTTATTCAGTCTCTGAATGGGGCGTCACATGTTGACTCAACCCGCATCCGGCTTCGGACGCTCATACCGGGCATTGAATGCCTGGATGAATCCATTGCGCAAAATCTGCAAAAACGCTTCGAACGCGCTGATATCTTGCTGATGGACGCTGCCGCTGAGTTCGACCTTGGTTGCGAACTGGTTTTTGGCCTGGTTTTTCAGCACGGTTTCAGTACCGCCGACCAGTGCCTCCCAGACTGAGCGGAAGATGCTTTTGTTCTTGTTTTCCACATCCTGTTGCCAGTTGAACACTTCAACGTCGCGCAGCAACGGCTTGATGTAGCCCGTCAGCTGGGCTTTTTTGGCCTGGGCCTCGATGACCACGTCGCCGTGGCCGGCGTTGAAGTCGAACTTGCCATAGGCCGAGGCAAAGTCGTTCATGCGCTTGAGTTCGAGGTCGCGGGCACGCAGGCGGAACTCGAAGTCTTCGAAGTTGCTCAGCGGGTCGAAGGTGGCGGAGGTTTCCAGTGGCGCCTGGCCCAGCAGCAGGGCCTTGCCTTCGAAGCGGGCATCACGCTTGCCCTGGGTGTCGACGACGTTGGTCAGGTTGTAAATGCTCGCTTCGACGTTCGTAGCGTTCATGTTCACGGGCGGTTTGGAGTTGAAGTTGCGGAAACTGATGCGACCATCATTGATCTGCACTTCGTCGAGAGTGATCGGCAGCAGCTTGCCCAACTGCGCGCGCCAGTCGGTGCCTTTACCGGTCTGGGAGTTCTGTTTGTTGGCACCGCCATCGACGAAATTGACTTCGGGTCTGAAAAACTTCACCTGCGCTACTACCGCGTGGTCGTACCACAGCGAATGCCAACTGACGGACAGATCGATCAACGGTGCATTGACGAAGGGCACCGGCACCTTGCCGTCGACCTTGACGATCTTCAGTCCGTTGATCTTGTACGCACCGCGCCACAGGGCCAGGTCCACATCGGTGACCTGCCCACGGTAGTCGCCCATGTTGGCCAGCTTGTCATTCAGATAGTCGCGCACGAGGTAGGGCAGGGCGATGTGCAGGGCGATCAGTAGCACAACGACAGTGGCGAGGATCCACAACGGCCAGCGGTAGCGACGCTTCATGGCGGCAATTCCCGAACGGTGTTAAGCGATGGACTGCCGCCTGTAGCAGACGTTCGACCCGACTGGACTGGCAGGAGCAACAGGCTTACCTTGGAGAGCTGAATTCAACGCTGCATAAGGACCCAGCCATGAGCCGCATTTTTGCTGACAACGCCCATTCCATCGGCAATACGCCGCTGGTGCAGATCAACCGCATTGCGCCTCGTGGCGTGACCATCCTGGCCAAGATCGAAGGTCGCAACCCGGGCTATTCGGTGAAGTGCCGGATCGGCGCGAACATGATCTGGGACGCCGAAAGCAGCGGCAAACTCAAGCCGGGCATGACCATCGTCGAGCCGACCTCGGGCAATACCGGCATCGGCCTGGCCTTTGTGGCGGCCGCTCGCGGTTACAAATTGATGCTGACCATGCCGGCCTCGATGAGCATCGAGCGGCGCAAGGTGCTCAAGGCGCTGGGTGCCGAGCTGGTGCTGACCGAGCCTGCCAAAGGCATGAAAGGCGCAATCGAAAAGGCCAACGAGATCGTCGCCAGCGACGCGGGCAAATACTTCATGCCGTCCCAGTTCGACAACCCGGCCAACCCGGCCATCCACGAAAAAACCACCGGTCCGGAAATCTGGAACGACACCGACGGTGCGATCGATGTACTGGTGGCGGGCGTCGGCACCGGCGGAACCATCACCGGTGTGTCGCGGTATATCAAGAATACGGCGGGCAAACCGATTCTGTCGGTGGCGGTGGAGCCGGTGTCTTCGCCCGTGATCACCCAGGCGCTGGCCGGCGAAGAGATCAAGCCGAGCCCGCACAAGATTCAGGGCATTGGCGCCGGTTTCGTACCAAAGAACCTGGATCTGTCGATGGTCGACCGGGTCGAGCGCGTGACTGATGAAGAGTCCAAGGCGATGGCCTTGCGCCTGATGCAGGAAGAGGGGATTTTGTGCGGCATTTCCTGCGGTGCCGCGATGGCCGTTGCAGTGCGCCTGGCGGAAACCCCGGAAATGCAGGGCAAGACCATTGTGGTGGTGCTGCCGGACTCCGGTGAGCGTTATCTGTCGAGCATGCTGTTCAGCGATCTGTTCACCGATCAGGAAAACCAGCAGTAAGCGTCCCGTTGATTCAGGTCAGCCAGGGTTCAGGACCGTTATGTTAATTAATGCTTTGTTGCGCAATTCTTAACACTGAATCTTGGGTCGGGCGGGTTTTTCCCGGAGCCGGTAGTGTTTATCATGGCCGGCCGCCATGTCGGGTAAATGACATTGCGTGGCGTTGTCTTTTTTCAAGGAGTTGTTGATGACCTTTTCGTTAGCCGCCAAGGTGTCGGTGTTGCTGCTGTTTGTGGGCAGCATCCTCTACGTGCATTTGCGCGGCAAGGCGCGTTTGCCGGTGCTGCGTCAGTTCGTCAACCATTCGGCGCTGTTCGCTCCGTACAACGCGTTGATGTACCTGTTCTCCGGCGTGCCGTCCAAGCCCTATCTGGATCGCAGCAAATTCCCGGAACTGGACGTGCTGCGCGACAACTGGGAAACCATCCGCGACGAAGCGATGCACCTGTTCGACGAGGGCTACATCCGCGCCGCCGAGAAGAACAACGACGCCGGTTTCGGCTCGTTCTTCAAGAAGGGCTGGAAGCGTTTCTACCTCAAGTGGTACGACAAACCGCTGCCATCGGCCGAAACCCTGTGCCCGAAAACCGTGGCACTGGTCAGTGCCATCCCCAACGTCAAGGGTGCGATGTTCGCGCTGTTGCCGGGCGGCAGCCATTTGAATCCGCACCGCGATCCGTTCGCCGGTTCCCTGCGCTATCACCTCGGTCTGTCGACGCCCAACTCCGACGATTGCCGGATCTTCGTCGACGGTCAGGTCTACGCCTGGCGCGACGGTGAAGATGTGATGTTCGACGAGACCTACGTGCACTGGGTCAAGAACGAAACCGAAAAGACCCGCGTCATCCTGTTCTGCGACATCGAGCGTCCGCTGAGCAATCGCCTGATGACCCGCATCAACCGCTTCATCAGCGCCTGGCTGGGTCGCGCCACCGCACCGCAGAACCTCGACGACGAACGCGTCGGCGGGATTAACCAGGCCTATGCCTGGACCAAGAACTTCAGCGACCGGTTCAGCGGTGTGGTCAAACAGTGGAAACGCCGCAATCCAAAGGCCTACCGCGTAATGCGGCCGGTGCTGGCGGTGGTGGTGTTGACGTTGCTGGGGTATTGGCTGTTTGGTTGAGGCTGAATGCAGAAATGAAAAACCGCTCACTTGAGCGGTTTTTTGTTTTCTGAATCAGGGACGGCCAGCGAGTAAGCTTGGTTCATCGATAGCGGTACCCGTTGCAATGATCTGTAGGAGCCGCCGTTGACTGGCTGTCAGTACAGTCGGATCAGCTTCACCCTTCATTGCGTGCGGTTTTTTCTTTCTGGGGGACTTTTTTATTTCTTTGCGCATGTTCCCACCGTGGTTGATCAATATTTGAGCGTTTTTCACAATACTAGGCTCCCTACTGTTTTGACAAGACGACCATCGTTATCCAGACCGAAGCCGAGCTGTTCGTAAATTGGCACTGCTCCCTGGAATGGCTCTTGAGCCTCGATCAAACTGCTGCCAATGATGCGGGCGTATTGCTCAATAGCCAGAACGGATAACGGTGCAACGCGGTTTTTCAATGGATGAGTTTCTCTTGGCCGCCCCTCCAGTCGTACGATTCGAATGCGTCGTCGACTTTTATTCGGGTTGGCAAAGCAAAGTCCGCACAGTTCAGATTCAAACCAGATTGCGATGTCGAGAGCGAGAGGTTCGCGTGCTTTCCATCCAATGACGTCTACCCATGAAAAGTGCGGGCTCTCCCAACATTCAAAAGCGCTCAGCGCCAACGAGTCGATAGGTTCGAAACGTACTTTCGATAGGTCAAGAGTTGTGGGGCCAGCCATCTCCAGATCAATCTGGAGTTGAGTAGTGGCAGCGCGGGCAAGTTTTCTTGCCTGCGACTTGTACAACTGATACCGCAGATGATTCCGTTCCCTTGGCATGTGATCTCGCGCATTCCATATCCCCATCAATGGTCGTTGCAATTGCAAACGAGCCTATGCGCCTGCCCTCAGCCTGTCGCTACTGGCCCTTTGTCCAACTCATTGCAATCCATGTCGCAGGCTGGTTATAGTCGGCGCTCGTGAGTTCTACGGCTCACCTTTCAACCCTTCAAAAAAGATCAGCCCAATGCCTGCATCCCTCATCAACGCGGTAGTCGATTCAGCGGTCAACGCTGGCGTCGTGCCGTGCGGGAATCAGCAGTCTGTGCAGATCAGTCATTACCCCCCACCTGTCAGTAGCACGCCGGTGTGCGCAGTCGTATCACCGCCGGGCGTTGGCGTTTCGGGCTGATCAGCGTTTTCTGCTGACCCCTGTGCCCGCCTGAAAAAACCTACTGAATTTCAGCTTCGGCTGAGTTGGCTATTTGCCTGACTACAGGTGGTATTCATGTTTGTCCTTTCGAAAAAGTCCGCGCTCGCGGTGGCGTCCACGAGCCTGTTCGTTCTGCTGTGGAGCAGCGGGGCGATCTTCTCAAAGTGGGGGCTGGCCCACGCTTCGCCCTTTGCCTTTCTGCTGATCCGTTTTGTGATTGCCCTGTGCGGGCTGGTGCTGCTGGTGCCGTTGCTCAAGCTGAAACTGCCCAAGGGTGGCAGGCCGATGCTGTATGCGATGGCCACCGGGGTGGTGTTGTTGGGGGCTTACCAGATCTTCTATCTGCTGGCACTGGACCTGAAGGTCACCCCCGGCGTGATGGCCACCATCATGGGTGTGCAACCGATTCTCACGGTGGTGATCATGGAGCGTCAGCGCTCGGCGAGCCGCATTTTCGGTCTGGCGCTGGGACTGGCCGGTCTGATCATGGTGGTCTACCAGGGCATTGGTCTGGCCGGGATGTCTTTGGCGGGAATGCTGTTCGGTCTGCTGGCACTGGCTAGCATGACGTTCGGCTCGATCATGCAGAAGCGCATCACCGACAATCCTCTCGGCACGCTGCCGGTGCAGTATCTGGCGGGGCTGTTGTTGTGCGGGATCTTCGTGCCGTTCCAGCCTTTTCACTTCGAGCACAGCGCCGGCTTCATCGTGCCGGTGCTTTGGATGGGACTGGTGGTGTCGGTGCTGGCGACCTTGCTGCTGTACCGACTGATCGCCCGGGGCAATCTGGTGAATGTCACCAGTCTGTTCTATCTGGTGCCGGCGGTGACGGCGGTGATGGATTACCTGATCTTCGGCAATCGCCTGGCGGCGTTGAGCGTGCTGGGGATGCTGTTGATCATCGTCGGTCTGGTCTTTGTGTTCCGTAAATCGGCATAAGAAACGCGCATGAAAAAGGCCCGGGAGGAAACTCCCGGGCCTTTTTACATCTGCCGATCAGCGAGTCGCGACTTCTACCGGTTTCACCGCCGCCGGCTTCAACACCAGCCACAGCGCAATCGCGATCAATACCCCGCCATACACGTGGGCCATCGACAGCGGTTCATCGAGAAACAACGCGCCCCACAGCACGCCAAACGGCGGGATCATGAAGGTCACCGTCATCGATTTCACCGGCCCGATGGAGCTCAGCAGGCGGAAGTAGATGATGTAGGCAAATGCGGTGCAGCCCAGACCCAGGCCCAGCAGTGACAGCCAGACATTCCAGCCACCCCAGCTCACCGGCGGCTGAGTGATGACGCTGTAGCCGAACAATGGCAGCAGAAACAACGTCGCACCGAGCATGCTGCCCAGCGCCGAAAGACGGCTGTCGAGCCCGCCGGCCTGATCCAGCCAGCGCCGGGCGAGGAACCCGGCGAAGCCGTAGCAAGTCGTTGCGAGCAGGCAGGCAACAGCGCCCATCAACAGCGGCAGGTCGAACGCGACCGGGCCGGCGCGGGTCAGCACGCCCACGCCGAGCAGGCCAAGGAAAACCCCGGCCAGTTTGGCCACCGTGAGTCTTTCACTGAAGAACAGCCCGCCGATCAACACGCCCATCAGCGGCGTGGTGGCATTGAAGATTGCGGAGTACCCGGCCGGCAGCACTTGGGCGGCGACGGAATACAAGGTGGCCGGAACGCCGGAGTTGATCACGCCCAGCAGCATCACGGTCTTGAGTTTGCCTTTGAAATCCCAGCTGATGCGCATCAGGCCTAGGATCACGAGCAATCCGACCGCCGCGATCGAGACCCGGAAAAATCCGGTAGGAACGGTGCCGATCGTGGGGGCGATGATGCGCATGAACAGGAAACTCGCACCCCAGATCGCGGCCAGCGACAACATGCGGAAAATATCGACAGGGCTCACGGGCAACTCCTTCCTTGATGGGGACGAGAGTGTTGCCGAGCGCCCTGACGATGGCAACCGCTAAACGGGCATTTAATTTTCCCGTCAGAGCACGAAGCGCGTCACCAGGCCGTTCAGGTCGACGGCCAGGCGCGACAGTTCCTGACTGGCGGCAGACGTCTGGGTCGCGCCGGCGGCGGTCTGGGTCGACAGGTCGCGGATGGTCACCAGGTTTTCGTCGACTTCCCGGGCCACCAGCGCCTGTTGTTCGGCGGCGCTGGCGATCACCAGGTTGCGCTGGTTGATCTGCGAAATCGACGCGGTGATTTTCTCCAGTGCATGGCCCGCGCTGTTGGCTCGGCGCAGGGTCTGGCTGGCCTGTTCGGCGCTGCTTTGCAACGCGCCGACCGTGGCGCCGGTGCCTTGCTGGATGCTGCTGATCATCAGCTCGATTTCTTCGGTGGAATTTTGCGTGCGTTGCGCCAGCGAGCGAACCTCGTCGGCGACCACCGCAAACCCGCGTCCGGCCTCGCCGGCCCGCGCCGCTTCAATGGCGGCGTTGAGTGCCAGCAGGTTGGTCTGCCCGGCGATGCCGCGAATCACTTCCAGCACCTTGCTGATGTCCTGAGCCTGGGTCGCGAGGCCCTCGGCCTGTTCGGAGGCGCCGAGCACCGCGCTGACCAGTTCCTGAATCGAGTTGATGGTCTCGCTGACCTGCACGTGCCCGTGCTTGCTGTCCTCGTTCGAGGCTTCGGACGCTTCGGCACTGGACACCGCATTGGCCGCGACTTCATCCACCGCCGTGCTCATCTCGGTAACCGCGGTGGCGGCCTGTTCGATCTGGTCGTTCTGCTGTTGCAGGCCGCGGGTGCTTTGTTCCATCACCGAACTCATTTCCTCGGCGGCGGAGGCCAGTTGCTGGGCTGACTCGCTGATGCCGCGGATGGTCGAGCGCAGATTGCCCTGCATTTCAGCCAGAGCGCTGAGCAACTGCGCGGCTTCGTCCCGGCCCTCGCTGTCGATGCGACCACTGAGGTCTCCCGAGGCAATGCGTCGTGCCACGTTCAACGCCTGATTGATCGGCGCGGTGATGCTGCGGGTCAGCAGCCAGGCCAGCAGCAGCGTGGCGATCAGGGCGATGACGATGATCGTGGCGACGATCCACAGCGCCTGCTGGTACATCGCCGCCGCAGACCTGGCAGCGGCATCCGCACCTTGCTGATTGAGGCTGATCATTTGCTCCAGCGTCTTATCGAGTACCGTGCCCTGCGGCGCCAGTTCATTGGTCAGGCGCGCGTAAGCCTGATCGTTTTGCCCGACGTCGATCTGCTTGAGGATCTGGTCGAGGATGCTCAGGTACTTGGCCGTGTCGGCGCCCAGACCTTCCAGCATCGCCCGTTCCTGATCGTTGGCGATCAAAGCTTTATGGTCGTCGAGGCGCTTGAGCAATTCCTGGCGTTGCGCGGTGAGAATGCCTTTGCTTCGTTCGCGAATGGCCGCCTGGGTGCTGGTGATCAGGCGCAGGGATTCGAGGCGGATGCTGGCGATGTTCGCTGCCGCGTCATGGATGCTTTCGATGCTGGGCATCCACGATTCTTCGATCACCGCCGCGCTCTCACGCAGGGTTTTCATCTGACCCAGGCCGAACAGGCCAACCACCACCAGCAGGCTGGCCAGAACGGCAAAACTCAAACTGGCGCGCAAACCTATGCGCAGATTCCGGATAGACATCAATGTGCTCCTTGGGCATTGGGGGAGAGGTCGTCCTCGTGGGCCGAGGATCTTGTTGTGAGGCGGGTGATGGCGGGCTGTATATCAAAGTGCCAGTATCTTGGTAAGGGCCGTTTTGACCGACGCCGCGAGGAATGGACAGGCGTGAACACCTCGTGCAAAGGCGCGGACTAGAGATGTCGTTGATAAATTGGATCCGAAACCCAGAGAAGACGCGGGCTGGCGCCGTGCGGGGGGAAGTGCCGTTCAGGATGTTTATTGACCGAACGGTCGATTCAAAAAACTTTGATAAAAACTGTGTCGTTGTACAACCCGGTCGAGGATTTGGCAGAAATTGCACTTCTCCTGCCCCCGCTTCCGTGGCTAAGCTCAGGCCTTCGAGCGCAGATTCTTCAATTCCCGCAGAGGTCTCATCTATGCCGCAGCAATGGCCAGCCACCGACATCGCCCGCATGATCCTCGATGGCTTTGACGATTACCGCGAGCATTTCCGGCGGATCACCGACGGCGCCCGGGAACGCTTCGAGCAGGCGCGCTGGCAGGAGACGCAAACCGCGTCGGCGGCGCGGATCAACCTCTACGAAGACAAGGTCAACGAAACCATAGCGCGCCTGCGCGAGTATTTCGAGCCGGACACGCTGATGGAGGTCAGTTGCTGGCCGTTGGTGAAAAGCGCCTACATCAGCATCATCGACCTGCGCTTCGACGATGAACTCTCCGAGACCTGGTACAACTCGATTTTCTGCGGCCTGTTCAGCCACGACCTGATCAGCGACGGCTGCATGTTCATCCACACCACCCGGCCGAGCCTGCGTCGCGCACGGGCTGCGCAGACCCGCACCTACAAGCCGCAAGGGCAGTTGTCGGGCATGCTCGCGAGCATCTTTGCCGATTACCGTTTCGGCGAGGCATATGCCGACTTGCCCCGCGACTTGCAGCGTCTGGAAGCGCAACTGCGCGAGAACCTGCCGGACTGGGTGTGCAAGGACCCGGAACTGAGCGTCGAGTTGTTTTCCTCGGTGCTGTACCGCAACAAGGGTGCCTATCTGGTCGGACGCATCTACACCAACGACGATCAGTGGCCGCTGGTGATTCCGCTGCTGCACCGCGAGGGGCGGGGGATACAGATCGACGCGCTGATCACCGACGAAGCCGATGTGTCGATCATCTTCTCGTTCACCCGTTCGTATTTCATGGTGGATGTACCGGTGCCGGCGGAGTTCATCGGCTTCCTCAAGCGCATCCTGCCGGGCAAGCACATCGCCGAGCTGTACACCTCGATCGGTTTCTACAAGCACGGTAAATCGGAGTTCTACCGCGCGCTGATCAACCACCTGGCCAATACCGATGACCAATTCATCATGGCGCCGGGCGTGCGCGGTATGGTCATGAGCGTGTTCACGTTGCCGGGCTTCAACACCGTGTTCAAGATCATCAAGGACCGTTTCTCGCCGTCGAAAAACGTCGACCGCGCCACGGTGATCGAGAAGTACCGACTGGTAAAAAGCGTCGACCGCGTCGGGCGCATGGCTGATACCCAGGAGTTCGCCGACTTCCGTTTTCCGCTGAGCAAATTCGATCCAGCCTGCCTGGCGGAATTGCTGGAAGTCGCGCCGTCCACGGTGTCGCTCGAAGGCGAAACCGTGCTGATCCGCCACTGCTGGACCGAACGCCGGATGACCCCGCTGAACCTCTATCTGGACAACGCCAACGAAGCCCAGGTACGCGAAGCGCTGGAGGATTACGGTCTGGCGATCAAGCAACTGGCGGCGGCCAACATCTTCCCCGGCGACATGCTGCTGAAAAACTTCGGCGTCACCCGCCATGGCCGGGTGGTGTTCTACGACTACGACGAAATCTGCTTTCTCACCGAAGCCAACTTCCGTCATATCCCGGCACCGCGCACGCCGGAGGATGAAATGGCCTCCGAACCGTGGTACTCGATCGGTCCGCTGGATGTGTTCCCTGAAGAGTTTCCGCCGTTCCTGTTTGCCGATGCGGCGCAGCGCAAACTGTTCGATCAGTTGCATGGCGAGTTGTACAACGCCGATTACTGGAAGGGCTTGCAGGAGGCGATCCGGGCCGGAAAGGTTATCGACGTCTTTCCGTATCGGCGCAAGGGCCTCGATAACGAATAACTCTGCGAGCGAACACTCTGTGGCGAGGGAGCTTGCTCCCGCAGGGCTGCAAAGCAGCCCTGGAACCACCTGCCAGTCCGGGCCGCGATTGCTGCGCAATTGAGCGGGGGCAAGCTCCCTCGCCACAGTAGAAGCCAAATCTGCGACAATCGCGTCCTTGCGCCACTAGACGACCGAATTGCGTACCCGATGACCGACGAATCGCCCTCCATCGACAAACTGCTGAAAAACCTCGATCACGCCATGCTCGCCGACCGTCACCGGCTGCGGCGGCAGTTGCTTGAGCTGCGCAAGAAACCCGACGAGGCCAAGCTGGCCCAGTGGGTGGCGCGCATGCAGGCGTCCTGCGATCAAGTGCTGGCGCGCAAGGCTAGCCTGCCGGTGATCCGTTACGACGACAGCCTGCCAATTGCGGCCAAGCGTGACGAAATCAAGAAGGCCCTGGAAAAGCACCAGGTGCTGATCATCGCCGGCGAAACCGGCTCGGGTAAAACCACCCAGTTACCGAAAATCTGTCTGGAAATCGGTCGCGGCCAACATGGCCTGATCGGCCACACCCAGCCGCGTCGAATTGCGGCGCGCAGCGTGGCCAGCCGGGTCGCCGAAGAACTCGGTACGCCGCTGGGGGCGCTGGTCGGCTATCAGGTGCGCTTCGAAGACCAGAGCGACTCCAACACCCTGATCAAACTGATGACCGACGGCATCCTGCTGGCGGAAACCCAGAACGACCGCTACCTCGAACGCTACGACACGATCATCGTCGACGAAGCCCACGAACGCAGTCTCAACATCGACTTCCTGCTCGGTTACCTGAAAACCCTGCTGCCGCGTCGTCCGGACCTGAAAGTCATCATCACCTCGGCGACCATCGATCTGGAGCGCTTTTCCAAGCACTTTGACGATGCGCCGATTGTCGAAGTGTCCGGCCGCACCTTCCCGGTTGAAACCTGGTATCGCCCGCTGACCCTGGAGCAGGACGAAGAGGGCAACCGCGTCGAGGACGACCTGACCGTGGATCAGGCGATCCTCGCCACCCTCGACGAAATCGCCGCTTACGAGCGCAGCGAACGTCGCAGTCCCGGCGACGTGCTGGTGTTCCTGCCGGGCGAGCGCGAGATTCGCGACGCCGCCGATATGTTGCGCAAGGCCCAGCTCAAACACACCGAAATCCTGCCGTTGTACGCGCGCCTGTCGCCGGCCGAACAGCAGCGGATCTTCCAGTCCCACCCAGGCCGTCGCGTGGTGCTGGCGACCAACGTCGCCGAAACGTCGTTGACCGTGCCGGGTATCCGTTACGTGATCGACAGCGGCACCGCGCGCATCAGCCGCTACAGCTACCGCGCCAAGGTCCAGCGGCTGCCGATCGAAGCAATTTCCCAGGCCAGCGCCAACCAGCGTAAAGGTCGTTGCGGCCGGGTCGAGCCGGGTATCTGCGTGCGCTTGTACAGCGAGGAGGATTTCCTCGGTCGGCCGGAATTTACCGATCCGGAAATCCTGCGCACCAACCTTGCTGCAGTGATCCTGCAGATGCTGCATCTGCGCCTCGGCGAGATCACGGATTTCCCGTTCATCGAGCCGCCGGACGGCAAGGCGATCAGCGACGGTTTCAACCTTCTGCAAGAGCTGTCGGCAGTGGATCGCAACAGTCAGCTGACGCCGCTCGGCCGCCAGTTGGCGCGCCTGCCCGTGGACCCGCGCATGGGCCGCATGCTGCTCGAAGCGGCAAAACTCGGCAGTCTGCAGGAAGTGCTGATCGTCGCCAGTGCCATGTCGATTCAGGACCCGCGCGAGCGTCCGCCGGAGCGTCAGCAAGCGGCCGATCAGGCCCACGCCCAGTGGAAGGACATCGATTCGGACTTCGCCGGGCTGGTCAATCTGTGGCGCGGTTTTGAAGAGCAGCGCCAGGCGCTGACTGCCAGCCCGCTGCGCAACTGGTGCCGCAAGAATTTCCTCAACTACCTGCGCTTGCGCGAGTGGCGCGATTCCCATCGTCAGTTGAGCCTGATCTGCCGCGACTTGCAGCTGAGCCTCAATAAAGAGCCGGCGGACTATCCGAAGCTGCACAAAGCGGTACTGGTCGGTCTGCTCAGCCAGATCGGTCAGAAAACCGAGGACGGCGACTATCTTGGCGCCCGTCAGCGGCGGTTCTGGATTCACCCGTCGTCGGGCATCGGCAAGAAGCGCCCGCAGTGGGTGATGACCGCCGAACTGGTGGAAACCACCAAGCTCTATGCGCGGATGGTGGCCAAGATCGACGCCGACTGGATCGAACCGCTGGCCGGGCACCTGATCAAGAAGAACCACTTCGAACCGCACTGGGAGAAGAAGCGCGGCCAGGTTGTGGCGTTCGAACAGATCACGCTGTTCGGCCTGATCGTGGTCGGCCGTCGACCGGTGCATTACGGGCCGGTGGATCCGGTGGTCTCGCGGGAGCTGTTCATCCGCGAAGGCCTGGTGCGTGGCGAGATTCAGTCCCGGGCCAAATGCCTGACGGCCAACAAGCAACTGCTGGAACAACTCGACGAACTGGAAGCCAAGGCTCGCCGCCGGGACATTCTGGCCGACGAGGAAACCCTGTTCGCGTTCTACGATGCGCGATTGCCGGCGGAGATCCACCAGACCGCGACGTTCGACAGTTGGTATCGGGTCAACAGCCAGAAAGATCCGCAACTGCTGATCATGCGCGAGGAAGACGTGCTGGCTCGCGAAGCCAGCGAAGTCACCGCCCAGCATTACCCGGACACGCTGCACATCGGCGACCTGGAACTGGCGCTGAGTTATCACTTCGAACCGAATCACCCGCGTGACGGTGTGACCCTGCGCGTACCGGCACCGCTGTTGCCGATGCTGCCGCCGGAGCGCCTGGAATGGCTGGTGCCGGGGCTGATCGAGGCCAAGTGCATTGCGCTGGTGCGTAACCTGCCCAAGGCCTTGCGCAAGAACTTCGTGCCGGTGCCGGACTTCATCAAGGCTGCGCTGCAACGCATGACCTTTGCCGAAGGTTCGTTGCCGCAAGCGCTGGGCCGGGAGCTGCTGCGCATGACCGGTGCGCGGGTCAGCGACGAAGCCTGGGCGGAAGCTGAGCAACAGGTCGAAAGCCATCTGCGGATGAACCTGGAAATCGTCGACGGCCAGGGCAAGTTCCTTGGCGAAGGGCGTGATCTGGCGGAGCTGACGGCACGTTTCGCCGAAGCCAGCCAGGCTGCATTGGCTGTGCCGCAGAGCGCGAAAAGCCAGCAACCGGTGGAAGCCAAGGTCTTCGCAGCGGTGGCGGAAAAGACTCAGCAGAAGATTGCCGGGCTGTCGATGACGGTCTATCCGGCGCTGGTGGAGGAGGGCGGTACGGTCAAGGAAGGTCGCTTCTCGACCCCGGCCGAAGCCGAGTTCCAGCATCGCCGCGCCTTGCAGCGACTGTTGATGCAGCAACTGGCTGAACCGGCCAAGTTCCTGCGCGGCAAGTTGCCGGGCCTGACCGAACTGGGCTTGTTGTACCGCGAACTGGGCCGGGTCGATGCGCTGGTGGAAGACATTCTGCTGGCCAGCCTCGATAGCTGCATTCTTGATGGCGAAGACCCGTTGCCTCGTGACGGCGCAGGTCTGGCGGCACTGGCCGAGCGCAAGCGTGGCAGTTGGACCGAGCACGCCGAACGGGTGGCGCGTCTGACCCTGGAAATCCTCAAGCTCTGGCACGGTCTGCAAAAACGCTTCAAGGGCAAGATCGACCTGGCTCAGGCGGTGGCGCTTAACGACATCAAGCTGCAGCTCAGCCATCTGGTGTATCCGGGCTTCGTCCGCGAAACGCCGATGCTGTGGCTCAAGGAGTTGCCGCGTTATCTGAAGGCCGTCGAGCAACGTTTCGAAAAACTGGGCGCGCAGGTGCAGAAGGATCGGGTCTGGAGCGGCGAACTCGCCGGGCTCTGGACGCAATACCAGACGCGCGCGGCCAAACATGCTCAGGAAGGCAAACGCGATCCGCAGCTCGAGCTGTATCGCTGGTGGCTGGAAGAGTATCGGGTTTCGTTGTTCGCCCAGCAGTTGGGGACGAAAGTGCCGATCTCCGATAAGCGCCTGAACAAACAGTGGACGCAGGTCGAGGCCTGACCTCCGATCCTGCAAAAGGCGCCAAATGCCAAGGTTTATGGCAAACTTCGCGCCTATAAACGCCGGCCCCGCGGTTTTGAGCCTTGTCAGCCGCGGGTGAGGTCGGAATAAAGCGATGCCAGGTTTTTGCGTCCCCTCTATGGGAATAGACCCTTTGCGTGTTGGCACGTCGGTGCCAGCACTTTCTGCCTGAACAGATTAGAGAAACGACCATGCATAACGTCGTCATCAGCGGCACCGGCCTGTACACCCCGGCCAACAGCATCTCCAACGAAGAGCTGGTGCAGTCTTTCAATACCTACGTCGCGCAGTTCAACGCCGACAACGCTGACGCCATCGCCAGCGGTGAAATCCAGGCCCTGACCGAATCCAGTGCCGCGTTTATCGAAAAAGCCTCGGGCATCAAGAGCCGCTTTGTCATGGACAAGGACGGCATTCTCGACCCTGCGCGCATGGCGCCACGCCTGCCGGAGCGTTCCAACGACGAGTGGTCGGTGCTTTGCCAGATGGCCATCGGTGCCGCCGAACAAGCCCTGCAGCGTGCCGGTAAGACCGCCGCCGACATCGACGGTGTGATCGTCGCCTGCTCCAACCTGCAACGCGCCTACCCGGCCATCGCCATCGAAGTCCAGGAAGCGCTGGGCATCCAGGGTTTCGGTTTCGACATGAACGTCGCCTGCTCGTCGGCGACTTTCGGCATCCAGCAAGCCGCCAACACCGTGCAACTGGGCCAGGCCCGGGCGATCCTGATGGTCAACCCGGAAGTCTGCACCGGTCACCTGAACTTCCGCGACCGCGACAGCCACTTCATTTTCGGTGACGCCGCCACCGCCGTCGTCATCGAGCGTGCCGATACGGCGACGTCGAAACACCAGTTCGACGTGGTCAGCACCAAACTGCTGACCAAGTTCTCGAACAACATCCGTAACAACTTCGGCTTCCTCAACCGCGCAGCGGAAGAGGGCATCGGTGCCCGCGACAAACTGTTCGTGCAGGAAGGTCGCAAGGTGTTCAAGGACGTCTGCCCGATGGTGGCCGAGCTGATCGGCGAGCATCTGGAAGAGAACAAGCTCAACGTTGGCGACGTGAAGCGTTTCTGGCTGCACCAGGCCAACCTGAGCATGAACCACCTGATCGTGCGCAAGTTGCTGGGCCGCGAAGCCACCGAAGAAGAAGCCCCGGTGATTCTCGACACCTACGCCAACACCAGCTCCGCCGGTTCCGTGATCGCTTTCCACAAGTACCAGGACGATCTGGCGGCCGGTTCGCTGGCGGTACTGAGCTCGTTCGGTGCCGGTTATTCGATTGGTAGCGTGATTCTGCGCAAACGCTGAGTCCGTGTTAAAAGATCGCAGCCTGCGCGCTTCTTCGGGAGCCGTCGCAGGCTGCGATTTTTTTTGCCCGTGAGGTATCGATGGCTGCAACGGATGACACTCAATTGCTCGAACGCCTGCTGGCTGGCGAGCAAAAGGCTTTCAAGGAACTGGTCACCACCTACCAGAGCGCCATGCGCGCGGTGGCCTATGCGATTGTCGGCCAGCGCCACGTCGAAGAAGTGGTGCAGGACGCCTGGCTGTCGGTGGTGCGCCATATCGGCAGCTTCGAGGGCCGCTCCAGTCTCAAGACCTGGCTGCTGACCATCACCGCCAACTCGGCCAAGGGTCGCTACAAGCAGAATCGCCGGGAAGTGCTGATGGATGATCTGCCGTCGCCCCACGGCACCATCGACGACGACCGTTTTTCTCCCGGCGACGGTCACTGGCTGGTCGCACCGTTCGCCTGGCATCAGGACACGCCCGAAGCGCTGCTCACCGAAAATGAACTGCGCGAATGCCTGGAGCACACGCTGCTCAGCCTGTCAGAACTGCAAAGCAGTGTGCTGTTGCTGCGCGAGCGTCAGGGCCTGGAGCTGGAAGAGATCTGTAATCTTCTGGAGATCTCGCTCTCCAATGTCCGTGTGCTGCTGCATCGGGCACGCTTGAAGGTCTTCGCGACCGTGGAACATTTTGAGGAGACCGGCGAATGTTGACCTGCAAGGAGCAAGTGGCACGATCCAGCGATTATCTCGATGGCCAGTTGAGCTTTCGCGAGAAGCTGATGGTGCGTCATCACCTGATGTTCTGCCCCAATTGCCGGCGTTTCATTCGCCAGATGCGGCTGATGCAGGCGACGTTGCGCAAGATGCCGGAGAAACCGGAAGGGGATCTGGACGCATTGGCCGAGCGCTTGGCCGAGCAGCGACGAAAAGACAATTCCTGAGGCAAAAAACAGCCCGGCACAACAGCGGCGAACGGATGATGGGGATCGCTGCTGCTGCGCCGGGCTGTAGGAGAAAAGCAGCTTCAAGCGACAAGTGAGGCATTCACTCGCGGCTTGAAGCCTGGCATTGCTGTTTTAGAACTTGGCTTCGGCATCCAGTTGCAGGGTGTTGATGTCGGAGTCAGTCTTCTTGAGGCTGGCGTTGGTGTAGTCCGAGTTAGCCATGAAATACGTGGCGCCCAGGGTGAAGTTCTTGTCCAGCTCGTAGCTCACTTTCAGCTTGCTGCCGCGCGAACCGGTGTAGCCGTTGGCGAAGTCGGAGTCGGTGAAGGCACCCACCACAGCGTTACGCTGTACGTCGCGGTAGTTGTAGTCGATCCCGAAGCCGTAAACCTTGGTCTTGACGCCGGCCAGCCAGCCAGTGTCCTGGTCGTTGCTGGCGTCGTTGTTGTTGACGTACTGACCGTAGATCGACAGCGGTACTGGCAGGTTGGCGACGTCCAGCTGACCAAAGCCTTCATACAGTTTGAAGGTTTCGTTCGGGCTGTTGCCGTTGACGGCCAGGGCGCATGGCGCGGTCACGGTGCCGGTGGTCGGGCAGGCACTGTCCTTGTCGTTGTCGTAGGAATAGATACTGCCGCCCAGGGTCAGTTTCAGGCTGTCGGTCAGTGCGAAACGACCGCCCAACTGGCCGGCGTACAGACGCAGGTCGTGCTTGAACTGCACGCCTTCGCCATCGACGTTGTCCTTGAGGGTGTAGTGACCGGCGCTACCGAACAGCTCGGCGCTGCCGTTCAGCGGGTACTTGTAGGTGACGGCCAGGCCTTCCGGGTTGATGTCGCTGTCCCAGATGATGTCGCCCATGCTCACCCAAGGCTGGTTCATTTTACCGGCGATCAGGTGCAGGTTCTTGATGGCGTCAGGGTGGTAGTCGACGTAACCCTGGTCGAGCCAGATCTGCTTCTTGTCGAAGTAGTTGTTCAGGTCCTGGTTGGTGGAGCGGGCGTCGTCGCTGCTGCCGGTGGCGATACGGATACCGGTGTCCACCTGCGGGTTGATTTCGGTGTAGGCACCCAGACGGGCACGAATGCGCTGACGGTCCTGGTCCTTGGCGTTCGGTACGCCATCGTTCTTGACGGTTTCCTGACGGAAACGCACGTCACCCTTGAACTGGGTCTTGGCAGCCCAGGCCAGTTTCTGGTCGAAGGTGCTCAGTTCGTTGGTTTTCTTCGCGGTCGCCGCGATCTGCTCGTTGGTCTCTTGCTGCGCCTGCTGCGCGATTTGCTGGGCCTTCTGATCCTGGGCCAGTTCAGTTTGCAGTTCTACGTACTGCGCCTGGGTAATGGAACCGTTGGCCTTGAGCATTTCGAGCAGTTTGGCGTCGACTGCGGCACTGGCCGGAACACTCATGGCCAGCAACAGGCCACCGCACAGGGCTGCCGCAGTTTTCGTGGAAGCAAGACGCATAGCAATCTCCGAAGATGAGAGGGATGGCTGAACCATCCTGGGCACAACCGACGATTTGAACGTCGGAAAACTGTGTCCGGGTAGAACCCGGCGCTCTAAAAACAGGCGCCAGTATCGCGATGGTTTATGACAGAGCAGTGGCACGGTGATGGCAGGTTGATGACGATACAAAACTTCCGTGAACTATTGATTTAGAGCGCTGTCGCGCAATTGGTCGTGTGCAAGATCAAGGCGATGGGCGATACTCGCGAGGCTTTCAGGCCCGGATGTGGAGAGGAAAATGCCGTTGCAGCGCCTGCAAAAACTGTCGGAAATCGAACCGGCGCTCTGGGATGCACTGGTGCCGGACAACCAGCCGTTTCTGCGCCATGCTTTCCTCGGCGCGCTGGAAGACAGCGGCAGTGTCGGCCCGCACACCGGCTGGCAGCCGGAGCATTTGCTGCATGTCGAAGACGGTCGTCTGATCGCGGCGCTGCCCGGTTACCGCAAGTGGCATTCCTACGGCGAATACGTGTTCGATCACGGCTGGGCCGACGCCTGCGCCCGCGCCGGCATTGATTACTACCCCAAGTTTCTGAGCGCCGTGCCCTTCAGCCCGGTCAGTGGTCCGCGGTTGCTGGCGGCGAACGTCGAGGACGGATTCGAACTGCTCAAGAGCCTGCCGGGCTATCTGCAAATCGAAGAACTCTCCAGCGCCCACATCAACTTCACTGACCCCTTCACCGACGCTGCCATGGCCGAACAACCGGGCTGGCTGCAACGCATCGGCTGTCAATATCACTGGCAGAATCGCGGCTATCGCGACTTCCAGGACTTTCTCGACGTGCTCAGTTCGCGCAAGCGCAAACAGATGCGAAAGGAGCGCGAGCAAGTGGCGGGGCAGGGTTTCGAGTTCGAATGGCTGGAAGGACGAGAACTGGACGAGGCGCAGTGGGATTTTGTTTATGCCTGCTATGCCAACACCTATGCGGTGCGTCGTCAGGCGCCGTATCTGACACGGGAGTTTTTCAGCCTGCTGGCCGAGCGCATGCCGGAATCGATTCGTGTCGTGCTGGCCAAACAGGGCTCAAGGCCGGTGGCGATGGCGTTCAGTCTGGTGGGGGGCGACAGCTTTTACGGTCGTTACTGGGGTTGCCTGGCCGAGTTCGACCGGCTGCATTTCGAAACCTGTTTCTATCAGGGCATGGACTACGCGATTGCCCAGGGTTTCCAGCGCTTCGACGCCGGCGCCCAGGGCGAACACAAACTGATTCGCGGCTTTGAACCGGTGATCACCCATTCCTGGCACTACCTGCGTCATCCCGGCCTGAAAGCCGCCGTGAAGGATTTCCTTCAGCAGGAACGCGCCGGTGTTCTGGCTTACGCGGAAGAGGCGAGGAGCGCCTTGCCGTATCGGCAAGCCTGATCCTCGCCGCTGCCCTCAACTGTCTTCCTTGCCCAGCCAGCGATAGACCACGCCGCCAACCACCGCGCCCAGCAACGGCGCGACCCAGAACATCCACAACTGTGCGATCGCCCAGCCACCGACCATCAGCGCCGGGCCCGTGCTGCGGGCCGGGTTGACCGAGGTGTTGGTCACCGGAATCGAGATCAGGTGGATCAGCGTCAGGCCCAGGCCGATGGCAATCGGTGCCAGTCCGGCCGGCGCGCGCTTGTCGGTGGCGCCAAGGATGATCACCACGAACATGGCAGTCATCACCAGTTCGGTGACGAACCCGGCGGCCATCGAGTATTTGCCCGGCGAGTGCTCGCCATAGCCGTTGGAGGCAAGGCCGGCGGCGATGTCGAAACCCTCCTTGCCGCTGGCGATGTGGTAGAGCAATGCCGCTGCCAGAATCCCGCCGATCACCTGGGCGATGATGTAGGCAGGCAGTTCTTTGGCCGGGAACCGACCGCCGACGACCAGACCGACCGACACGGCCGGGTTGAGGTGACACCCGCTGATGTGGCCGATGGCAAACGCCATGGTCAGCACCGTCAGACCAAACGCCAGGGCGACCCCCAGCACGCCGATTCCCATAGGTGAAGACGCGGCGATCACCGCACTGCCACACCCGCCCAATACCAACCAGAACGTACCCAACAACTCAGTGACTGAACGTTTGAACAGAGACATGAGAGTGTCCTTGATAGACGTGCTATCGAGACTGCATCGAGTTGTGCTTCCTTGCAGAATTACGACAGGTTCATCTCCAGAACCTTCGCTGATTACAGCAGGGATTCAAGGGATTTCCAGCAGGCGATAAAAAACCGCCAGAGCCCGTGGCAGAGGGGCTGTGGCGGTTTTTGTGTTTCGCGCAGGGTCAGTCGATGCCGACAAACCCTCCGGTCTGGTGTGCCCACAACCGCGCATACAACCCGCCATGGGCCAGCAGTTCGGCATGGTTGCCGCTTTCGGCGATCTTGCCGTTTTCCAGCACCACCAGCCGATCCATGCGGGCAATGGTCGAGAGGCGGTGGGCAATGGCGATCACGGTCTTGCCCTGCATCAGGGTTTCCAGGCTTTCCTGGATCGCCGCTTCGACTTCCGAGTCCAGCGCCGAGGTCGCTTCGTCCATGATCAGGATCGGCGCGTCCTTGAGCAGCACTCGCGCAATCGCGATCCGCTGGCGCTGGCCGCCGGACAGTTTCACCCCGCGCTCGCCGACATGGGCATCGAAACCAGTGCGACCTTCGGCATCCGACAGCAGCGGGATGAACTCATCGGCACGGGCCTTGCGCACCGCCTCCCAGAGTTCGGCGTCGGTGGCGTCAGGCTTTCCGTACAGCAAGTTGTCGCGGATCGAACGGTGCAGCAGCGAAGTGTCCTGGGTGATCATGCCGATCCGTGCGCGCAGGCTTTCCTGGCCGACTTCGGCGATGTTCTGGCCGTCGATCAGGATCCGCCCACCCTCCACGTCGTACAGGCGCAGCAGCAGGTTGACCAGGGTCGATTTGCCGGCACCGGACGGGCCGATCAGACCGATCTTTTCCCCCGGTTTGATGGTCAGGTTGAGGTCGCCGATGATGCCTTTCTTCTTGCCGTAGTGAAAATCCACGTGCTCGAAACGCACTTCGCCACGGGCCACGGCCAGCGGTTTGGCCTGTTCGTGATCGGTGACGCTGACCGGTTGCGAGATGGTCTGCAGACCGTCCTGGACCATGCCGATGTTTTCGAAGATCCCGGTGACCACCCACATGATCCAGCCGGACATGTTGACGATGCGAATCACCAGACCGGTCGCCAGGGCGATGGCGCCGACGGTGATCAGCGACTGCGACCACAGCCACAGCGCCAGCGCGGTGGTGCCAACGATCAGCAGGCCGTTCATGGTGGTGATCGCCACGTCCATGCTGGTGACCACGCGCCCGGCCATCTGAGCCTTTTCGGTCTGCTCCTGCATGGCTTCGCGGGCGTAGTGCTGTTCGAAATTGGTGTGGGCGAACAGCTTCAGGGTGGCGATGTTGGTGTAGCCGTCGACGATCCGGCCCATCAGCTTCGAACGCGCATCCGAAGCCGCGACCGAGCGATCCTTGACCCGTGGCACGAAGTAATAGAGTGCGCCGATGTAAGCGGCGATCCACGTGAGCAGCGGGATCATCAGGCGCCAGTCGGCCTCGGCGAACAGCACCAGCGAACTGACCGCGTAGATCAGCACGTGCCACAGGGCATCCACCGCCTGCACGGCGGAGTCGCGCAGCGAGTTGCCGGTCTGCATGATGCGCTGGGCGATGCGCCCGGCGAAGTCGTTCTGGAAGAAGTTCAGGCTCTGCTTGAGCACGTAGCTGTGGTTCTGCCAGCGAATCATGCTGGTCATGCCCGGGCTCAGCGTCTGGTGCACCAGCAAGTCGTGCAGGCCGAAGAAGATCGGGCGCAGCACCAGTGCAACCACCACCATCCAGGTCAGTTCGAAAGCGTGGTCGTGGAAGAAATTCGGGTTCGGCGTGCCCTGGGCCAGGTCGATGATGCGGCTCAGGTAACTGAACAGCGCCACTTCGATCAGTGCGGCGAACAGGCCGACCACCAGCAGGGCGGCGAAACTTGGCCAGACCTGCTTCAGGTAATAGGTATAGAAGGGCAGAACACGGTTCGGCGGAGCCGCCGTCGGGGCGTCACGGAATATGTCGATCAGTTGTTCGAAACGGCGATAGAGCATCAGATAACCGCCCGGAGTACGGGCTCTCCTTTTATCAGTGTGAGCGGCGCGATGGATAATCGACGCCGCTCGATACGCCCTGTAAAGCTTAGTCGATGCGCTTGGCCGACTTGATGATCACAGGGTCGACAGGCACGTTTTGCATGCCCTGTTTGGTGGTGGTCTGGGAGTTGACGATGATGTCGACCACGTCCATGCCCTTGACCACTTTGGCGAACACGGCGTAACCGGCGTCGCGGCCCGGATCGAGGAACGCGTTGTCGGCAACGTTGATGAAGAACTGGCTGGTGGCCGAGTTTGGATCGGAAGTACGGGCCATCGACAGGGTGCCGCGAACGTTGTGCAGACCGTTGCTGGCTTCGTTCTTGATCGGTGCCTTGGTGTCTTTTTGTGCCATCTGCTGGGTGAAACCGCCGCCCTGAGCCATGAAGCCCGGGATCACGCGGTGGAAAATGGTGTTGGTGTAGAAGCCGCTGTCGACGTACTCAAGGAAGTTCTTGGTACTGATCGGCGCCTTGACCGGGTCCAGCTCGATTTCGATGGTGCCGTTGGTGGTCACCAGTTCGACGTGTGGCGCCTTGGCCGGCGTGGCAGCCATCAGGTTGGCGGCGAACAGCACGGTGCCGGCGGCGAGGGCGATTTTTTTCAGCATGGTTCAGTGATCCTGAGGGTGAATATCGGCTGTGGCGAGAAACTCCAGCAGCGTTTGATTGAAACGTTCGGGTTGATCGAGCGGGGTGGCGTGGCGTGAATCGGCGATCACCACCAGCCGCGCATCGGGCAGCAGTCTGACATAGGTTTCTTTCAGCGAAACGGGGGTGTAGTCCCGGTCGGCGCTGACGACGAGCGTTGGACAGGAGATCCTCGAAAGTCGTTCCTGAACCCCCCAGCCAACAATCGCATCGAAGCTGGCGAGATAAGCACGTTTGTCGTTTTTTGCCCAGCGCTCGGCCATCTTCTGTCGCAAATCTGCCTGCTCCGGCTTGGGGAACAGCTTGGCGCCAAGGGCTTTGCCGATGGTGGCCAGGCTCAGCAGGCGCATCAGGCTCCAGCGCTTGAACCACTGCCAGTAATCGTCGCGGCTGCGCACCTTGACCTCGGGCGCGCTGTTGACGATGGTCAGGCTCTTGAGCATCTGCGGCTGATCGACGGCGAACTGGAAGCCGATCATGCCGCCCATGGACAGCCCGGCGTAGTGCACCGGGCCGAGCTTCAGGTGTTCGATCAGGGCGACGATGTCGGCGCTGAACCCGGCGATGCTGTAGCGTTCGCGGGGCTTGTCGGAACGGCCATGGCCGCGCACGTCCGGGACGATCACCCGGTATTGCGCGGCCAGTGCCGGGATCTGCATTTCCCAGTCCAGCGTGCTGGAACCGAGCCCGTGAACCAGCAGCAACGGATCGCCGTGGCCATATTCCTCGTAGTGCAGGTTGCAACCTTCATGCTCGAAATACGCCATCGGTGAACTCCGTGTCAGGCTTGTTCGGGGGCGGCGAACGGTGCGTCCAGCGGCAAGGTGTCGAAGGTGCGCAACAGTTCGACGAGGATCTGCGAGGCCGGGCCCAGCGGTTTGTCCTTGTTCGAGTACAGATAGAAACTCGGATTGCGGCTGCCGCCCTGATCCAACGGTAGCAGCTTGAGCAGGCCTTCCTTCAATTCACGTTCGATCATGTGCCGTGGCAGCCAGGCAAAGCCCAGGCCACTGGAAACGAAATTGGCGGCGGTGGCGAGGCTGCCGACGGTCCAGCGCTGTTCGGCGCCGAGCCAGCCGACGTCCCGGGGCTGCTGGCGGCCGGAGTCGCGGATCACCACTTGCATCTGGGTTTCCAGGTCCTGGAAGTTCAGCTCACGGTTCAGTCGATGCAGCGCGTGTTCAGGGTGGGCGACGGCGACGAATTCCACGTCGCTCAACTCCGCGCCGAGGTAACCGGGAATGCTCAGGCCGGTGATGGCCAGATCGGCCACGCCTTCGAGCAACACTTCCTCGACACCCGACAGCACTTCTTCACGCAGACGCACGCGGCAGCCACGGCTCTGCGGCATGAACGCGGTCAGCGCACGAACGAGGCGGGCGCTCGGGTAGGCGGCATCGACCACCAGCCGCACTTCGGCCTCCCAGCCTTGCTCCATATGATGGGCGAGGTCCTCCAGTTGGCTGGCCTGCTTCACCAGTTGTCGCGAACGCCGCAGCAACACGCCGCCGGCTTCGGTCAGCACTGCCTTGCGGCCGTCGATGCGCAGCAATGGCACACCGAGCTGGTCCTGCATGCGGGCGACGGTGTAGCTCACCGACGATTGCGAACGGTGCAGGGCCTCGGCGGCCTGGGCGAATCCGCCGTGGTCGACCACCGCCTGCAACGTTCGCCATTGATCAAGGGTCACGCGGGGCGCTTTCATCAATAGCTCCTCTTGTCCTAAGCTGGCTGTCCCTCATGGAGACTGCCGAATGAAAAAATTCTGTTGTGTGGTGCTGGCGCTGCTGCCGCTGACCGCGTTTGCGTATCCGATCGATGTGCAGAAGAATCTCAATGGCCTGAAGATCGACTACGAGTCCTTCGATACCGATAAAGACATCGGCTCCATCCGGGTCGCCAACTACGGCGAGGTCGACGCGGTCTGCAAAGTCGTATTCAGCAACGGCCCGGAGGCGCCGCGCACTCGCAATATCGAAGTGCCGGCTGGCAAACATACCAACGCCACCGCCAAGTTCTCCCGCGAGATCATCAAGCTGCGCGTCGAACTGAGCTGCAACCCGAAATAACACCCGCCTCTTTGTGGGAGCCCGTGTGCTCCCACAAGGTATGCGTCAGCTTATAAACGAATTTATCGATGCTTTATAGCAGTTATTTGCGCTTTTTCATCGATACGACTCTGTTTAACCTTCACTCCATCGACTTACAACATTCTCGGATGGAGGCTACACACCATGTCCCGCGTTCTGATCATCGAAAGCAGCGCCCGCCAGCAAGACTCGGTATCCCGTCAACTGACCCAGACCTTCATCAGTCAGTGGAAAGCTGCACACCCGGCCGATCAGATCACCGTACGTGACCTCGCCGTGAACCCGGTGCCACACCTGGACATCAACCTGCTGGGCGGCTGGATGAAATCCGCCGAACAGCGCAACGCCAACGAGCAATCCTCGCTGGATCGTTCCAACGCATTGACCGATGAACTGCTGGCCGCCGACGTGCTGGTGATGGCCGCGCCGATGTACAACTTCGCCATCCCGAGCACCCTGAAAGCCTGGCTCGACCACGTACTGCGTGCCGGCGTCACCTTCAAGTACACCGAAACCGGCCCGCAAGGCCTGCTCAGCGGTAAACGTGCCTACGTCCTGACCGCTCGCGGCGGCATCTACGCCGGCGGCCCGGCGGATCACCAGGAACCGTACCTGCGTCAGGTGATGGGTTTCATCGGTATCCACGACGTGACCTTCATCCACGCCGAAGGCATGAACCTGGGCGGTGACTTCCAGGAGAAGGGCCTCAACCAGGCCAACGCCAAACTGTCCCAGGTCGCTTGATATGTTAATCGCCAGATAATCGCCGATTGTTCTAGTGACCTGGCGCAACCCCTTCAAGGCTCTACGCGCATCGAACCTCCCTTTGCACTTGTTGCTCCTGAGTGCTGTAGCCCGATTGAACGCTTTAGCGAGATCGGGCTTTTTTTTGCCCGGGATTTAGCGATGGCCGGGAAAAACCGCTATCGTCGCCGCCATTCGAAATCGAGGCGACCATGGGCTATCTACTTATTGTCACGCTGATCCAGGCGTTTTCCTTCAGTCTGATCGGCGAATACCTGGCCGGGCATGTCGACAGCTACTTCGCGGTGCTGGTGCGCGTGGTGCTGGCCGGGCTGGTGTTCATCCCGCTGACCCGCTGGCGTTCGGTGGAGCCGGCGTTCATGCGCGGCATGCTGCTGATCGGCGCGTTGCAGTTCGGCGTGACCTACGTTTGTTTGTACCTGAGCTTCCGGGTACTGACGGTGCCGGAAGTGCTGCTGTTCACCATCCTCACGCCGCTGCACGTGACCCTGATCGAAGACGCGCTCAATCGCCGCTTCAATCCATGGGCGCTGATCGCGGCGCTGGTGGCCGTGTGCGGTGCGGCGGTGATTCGCTATGACCGGATCAACCCGGACTTCTTCATGGGCTTCCTGCTGCTGCAACTGGCCAACTTCACCTACGCCGCCGGGCAGGTGTTGTACAAACATCTGGTGGCGAAGCATCCGAGCGATCTGCCGCACTACCGGCGCTTCGGTTTCTTCTACCTCGGCGCACTCGCGGTGGCGTTGCCGGCGTTCCTGCTGTTCGGCAAATCCAACTTCCTGCCAGAAGCGCCACTGCAATGGGGCGTGTTGGTGTTCCTGGGCCTGGTCTCGACCGCACTCGGTCTGTACTGGTGGAACAAGGGCGCATGCCTGGTCAACGGCGGCACCCTGGCGGTGATGAACAACCTGCACGTGCCGGTGGGATTGCTGCTGAACCTGCTGATCTGGAATCAGCATGAGGAACTGGGGCGGTTGTTCCTCGGTGGCGGCGTGATTCTGGCGGCGGTGTGGATCAGTCGGTTGGGGATTCGCAAGCCGGCGCCAATTGCCCCACCAGAAACTCGATAAACGCCCGGGTCTTCTGCGGCACCCGCCGCGCCGACGAGTACACCGCGTTGATAGTGATCGCCGGGGCTTGCCATTCGCACAGCACCGGCACCAGTCGCCCGGCGGCCAGCGCTTCTTCGACGATGAAGTCCGGCAGCAGCGCAATGCCCATGCCGGCCTCCGCCGCTTGCGCCAGCAAGTCGCCGTTGTTGGCGTGCAGCGGCCCGGTCACGTTGACCCGTTGGGTTTCCTTGCCATTGCACAGTTGCAGGCTGACGCCGCTCTGCAGATAGCCGTAGTTCAAGCATTGATGTGAACGCAGATCCTGGGGCGACTGCGGCGTGCCCGCGCGGTCGAGGTAAGCGGGGGAGGCGACCATGATTCGCGGCGCTGGCGCCAGTTGTCGGGCGATCATGGTCGAGTCGGGCAGGCTGGCAATGCGGATGGTCACGTCGAACCCGCCGCGTACCGGATCGACCTGTTGGTCGCTGAGCACCAGTTGCAGCTCGATGTTCGGGTGCTGCTCGTGGAACAGCGGGATCAGCTTGCCCAAGCGCCGCAGGCCGAACGACATCGGCGCATTCACCCGCAACACACCGCGCAATTCGCCAACCCCGTCCCGGGCTCGCTGCTCGGCCTCGTCCAGTGCCGCAATCACTTCCCGCGCCGCTTCGAAATATTCGGCGCCAGCCTCGGTCAGGTGCAGGCTGCGGGTGGTGCGTTGCAGCAGTTGTACGCCGATGGCTTCTTCCAGCGCCTGAATCTGTTTGCTGACTTTCGACCGGGGCACGTCCATGGCCCGGGCGGCGGCCGCAAAGCCGTTCTCGCCGACCGTCACCACGAAGGCGCGCATGCATTCGATGCGATCCATGATTGTCCCTGTTTTAGAATCAATGATTCTCGATTTTAGGGAATTGTCCCTTTATCGGCTAGCCCCTAAAGTGACATCCAAGCCGAGACAACAACGCCGAAGACGGCAAGCGACTCGACTCACTCATTACTCAATCGAAACTCTGAATCGACATCAAAAGGAACGCGCCATGTCTATCCGTGAACTGCTGAACCCAACCAACTCCGCCCTGATCCTGATCGACCACCAGCCGCAAATGGCTTTCGGCGTACAGTCGATCGACCGTCAGACCCTGAAGAACAACACCGTCGGCCTGGCCAAGGCTGCGAAGATCTTCAACGTGCCGACCATCTACACTTCGGTCGAAACCGAAAGCTTCAGCGGCTACATCTGGCCGGAACTGCTGGCGGTGCACCCGGAGCAGAAGCCGATCGAGCGCACCTCGATGAACTCCTGGGAAGACAAGGCGCTGGTTGACGCGGTGAAGGCCACCGGCCGCAAGAAGCTGATCATCGCCGCGCTGTGGACCGAGGTCTGCCTGACCTTCCCGGCCCTGGAAGCCCTGGCCGAAGGCTACGAGGTGTACATCGTCACCGACGCGTCCGGCGGCACTACCAAAGAAGCCCACGACATGTCGGTACAGCGAATGATTCAGGCGGGCGCAGTGCCGGTGACCTGGCAGCAAGTGCTGCTCGAGTACCAGCGTGACTGGGCGCACAAAGACACTTATCAGGCGGTGATGGACCTGGTGCTGGAACACAGCGGCGCATACGGCATGGGCGTCGACTACGCCTACACCATGGTGCACAAGGCACCGCAGCGGCAGGCCAAGTAAGTCGGCAGGACAAAAAAAGACGCAACCGGGGTTGCGTCTTTTTTGTTGTCCGCGAGAAAGGTCTACATCCGGTGTTTTTCGGCCTCGGGAATGTGGCTAGCGCCAAGGACTGCCGGCAACAATCCGGAGCGCAAATCCCCACCGCTCGGCTGCTGATACAAGCTCAAGCCAAACTCCGGCAGCACCGCCAGCAGGTAATCGAAAATATCCCCCTGAATCCGCTCGTAATCGGCCCACACCGTGGTGGTGGTAAAGCAGTAGATTTCCAGCGGAATGCCCTGAGCCGTGGTCTGCATCTGGCGAACCATGCAGGTCATGTTCGGCTGGATCTCCGGGTGGCTCTTCAGATAGGCCAGCGCATAGGCGCGGAACGTACCGATGTTGGTCATGCGCCGGCGGTTGGCCGACATCGCCGCGACGTTGCCCTGCGCTTCGTTCCAGGCCTTGAGCTCGGCTTTCTTGCGGCCCATGTAGGCGGTCAGCAGGTGTACCTGGGAGAGTTTTTCTTCTTCATCGTCGCGGATGAAACGCACACCGCTGGCGTCGATGAACAGACTGCGCTTGATCCGCCGCCCGCCGGACTGCTGCATGCCGCGCCAGTTTCTGAACGACTCGGACATCAGGCGCCAGGTCGGGATCGAGACGATGGTCTTGTCGAAGTTCTGCACCTTGACCGTGTGCAGGGTGATGTCGACCACATCGCCATCGGCGCCGACTTGCGGCATTTCGATCCAGTCGCCGACCCGCAGCATGTCGTTACTGGTCAGTTGTACGCTGGCGACGAACGACAGCAGGGTGTCCTTGTAGACCAACAGGATCACCGCCGACATCGCACCCAGACCGGACAGTAGCAACAGCGGCGAACGGTCGATCAGGGTGGCGACGATGATGATCGCGCCGAACACGTACAAGACCATTTTTGCCAGTTGCACGTAGCCCTTGATCGAGCGGGTGCGGGCGTGTTCGGTGCGGGCGTAGATGTCCAGCAGGGCATTGAGCAGGGCGCTGACCGACAGCAGCAGGAACAGAATGGTGAACGCCAGCGCGACATTGCCGAGAAACACCGTGGCGGTCTTGCTCAGTTCCGGCACCAGGTGCAGGCCGAACTGGATCACCAGCGACGGCGTCATCTGCGCCAGGCGCTGAAACACCTTGTTATGCCGAAAGTCGTTGAGCCAGTGCAGCGCGGGCTGTCGACCGAGCATGCGGCTGGCATGCAGGATCAGGTAACGCGCCACTCGTCCGAGGACCAGCGCGATCACCAGCAGCAGGATCAACGCCAGGCCGGCGTGCAGGAGCGGGTGCTGATCGAGGGCACCCCAGAGGTCTTGGGCGTTGAGCCAGAGCTGTTTGAAATCCATGAGAGAGACGATTCTTCTGTAAGACGCGACGGGCGATTAGAGCATTTAAGACGCTGTGTATTACCGTTGGAGACAAATCGAGCAACAAAAAAGCCACTGATTACGGCTGATTTCACAAAGAAACTCGGCCTGAGCGCTCGAAACCGGTAACCTATGCAGCTGATTTTTTGCATATCTTCGAGGTAGCACCCGTGTTTTCCCAATTCGCCCTGCACGAACGCCTGCTCAAAGCCGTGGCCGAGCTGAAATTTGTCGAGCCAACGCCTGTGCAAGCCGCGGCCATTCCGCTGGCGCTTCAGGGGCGTGACCTGCGGGTGACGGCGCAAACCGGTAGCGGCAAGACCGCCGCGTTTGTCCTGCCGATCCTCAACCGCCTGATCGGTCCGGCCAAGATCCGCGTCAGCATCAAGACCCTGATCCTGCTGCCGACCCGCGAGCTGGCCCAGCAGACCCTGAAGGAAGTCGAGCGCTTTTCGCAGTTCACTTTCATCAAGTCCGGCCTGATCACCGGCGGTGAAGACTTCAAGGTCCAGGCAGCGATGCTGCGCAAGGTGCCGGACATCCTGATCGGCACCCCGGGCCGGATGATCGAGCAACTGAACGCCGGCAACCTCGACCTGAAAGAAGTCGAAGTGCTGGTGCTCGACGAAGCCGACCGCATGCTCGACATGGGGTTTGCCGAAGACGTGCAGCGTCTGGTCGATGAATGCCCGAACCGTCAGCAGACCATGCTGTTCTCCGCCACCACCGGCGGTTCCGGCCTGCGCGAGATGATCGCCAAGGTGCTGAACAACCCTGAGCACTTGCAGCTCAACGCGGTCAGCCAGCTGAACTCGACCACTCGTCAGCAGATCATCACCGCCGACCACAACCAGCACAAAGAACAGATCGTGAACTGGCTGCTGGCCAACGAGACCTACCAGAAGGCCATCGTCTTCACCAACACCCGGGCCATGGCCGACCGCATCTACGGTCGCCTCGTCGCCCAGGAATACAAGGCGTTCGTGCTGCACGGCGAGAAAGACCAGAAGGATCGCAAACTGGCGATCGATCGTCTGAAGCAGGGCGGCGTTAAGATCCTGGTGGCTACCGACGTCGCGGCCCGTGGTCTGGACGTTGATGGTCTGGATCTGGTGATCAACTTCGACATGCCACGCAGCGGCGACGAATACGTGCACCGCATCGGCCGTACCGGCCGTGCCGGCAACGACGGTCTGGCGATCTCGCTGATCTGCCACGGCGACTGGAACCTGATGTCGAGCATCGAGCGTTATCTGAAGCAGAGCTTCGAGCGCCGCACCATCAAGGAAGTCAAAGGCACCTACGGCGGACCGAAAAAGGTCAAGGCCTCGGGCAAGGCCGTCGGCGTGAAGAAGAAAAAGACCGACGCCAAGGGCGACAAGAAGAAAACCGCCGCCAAGACCCCGACCAA
Organism: Pseudomonas sp. GW822-FHT03F08; assembly: GCF_058801265.1. NCBI lineage: Bacteria > Pseudomonadati > Pseudomonadota > Gammaproteobacteria > Pseudomonadales > Pseudomonadaceae > Pseudomonas > Pseudomonas sp. GW822-FHT03F08. The sequence goes on from NZ_JBXANC010000007.1 coordinate 386,278, forward strand.
GCGCAAGAGCGCCAACCGTCCGAAGCCGGATTCTCTGGTAAGCAGCGACGGCATGGCTCCGCTCAAGCGCCGCAAGCCGGTTGCACCTGCGGCCGAGTAAGGCGTTTCAGGCAGGGAATAAAAAACCCGGACACTGTCCGGGTTTTTTTATTCCCTGAGTTTGTCAGCTGCCCAGCTGCCCACGGGTGTCGGCATCAAAGCGCTGCTTGGCCTGATCCGCTTTTGGTTTGAGCTGTGCGAGCAGGGCTGCCTCGCTGTACAAACCGGTCAGAGCCAGTTCCTTGGGTGTCGGTTCGATCGGGATCAGCACATCTTCACCCGCCGCGTGCAGCCAGATCGCTACGACATGCAGCGCCGAAACGAACAACACTCGCAGCTCAACGGTTTTGCCCTGCAACTGTGGCGATTGCTCGGCCAGTTTCAGTGCATCGACCGTGGCCGCCGCCAGGTTGCCGTGGTTCAACGAGGCGAACTCGACGTGACCACGGACTTCGGCCAATTGCGCATCGGCAATCGACACACCGTCGGCAAACACCAGGTAATGCCAGTCGCCGAGCCGGGCGTCCTTCAGGCCTTTGCCCTGGCTCAGGTCATCCAGGCTGAGCGAGTAGCCGCGATAGGCCTCGCTCAAGCTGATTTTCGCCGGTGCAGCACTGGCGAACTGGCGATTGATGCCAAAGCCCTGGGTTTGCAGCGCGGCTTGCAACACCGGACGCAAGGTCTGTACGCCGTTGGAAGGCGCCTTTGGATAAGTCAGTTGCATGATGTCGCCCTCCTAGTTTTTCGCCGTGAAGTAAGTGTGAGTCCAGTTGCCGCCACCGTTGTAGGAACCGGGGAACGAGTTCAGCGCGCGGGTCGAATAGCCGTAGATCGAATCCGCGACCAGCACGTAGTTGCCGTTGGTGCCGTAGATCGTCAGGAAGTGCGCACCGCCGCCGTACCAGGCGCAACGCAGACCGACAGGCCGGCCCATGTTGATCTGGTTCTGGATGGCCGACATCTGCAACGAACCCTGATTCATCCCGTTGTAGCTGCGGGTGGTTTGCAGGGCCGAATCCAGATAGCCGTAGACGTTGCACGGCCCCGGCTGGCTGCAGCAGTTGCGGTTCAGTTGGGTGCTGGCAACGCCGCACTGGGTCCAGGACCCGGTGCCGTAATAGTTGCCGACCGAAGCGGAAACCGCGGCCCAGCACCAGTTGGTCTGGGTCTGTTGCTGCATCGTGAAGTTGAGACTCGAGGCGGCCAGGGCCTTGGCCTGTGGGGCCGCTTCGACTTCGACCAGTTGCGCATCGAGCAGATGGCCGGTCAGGCACCCGGGCAACGTGTTGCCGGTGAATTGCGTTGTTTCAGTGGTTAACATTTTTCAATCCTCCATGAATGAAAACAAACGTCCAACGTGTGGATGTTGCGAGCGATCGGTGGTGAATGGGTTGCCATCTCCGATGGCCGGTTCCGATCAGGCTCGAGGTAACCCTAGGTCTGAATATGCATTGATGCAAATATAAAAATGCATTAATGCAAATATCCAGACGAAAGGACGCGGGCTTTGGCATCGATTCTGACCGGTTGATGCCGAAGCCTGCGGCGTTGACCGAGATGTCAGCCCTCGGTTTTCTTCTCGGCCGAATCCAGTTCCTTCAGCCGCTGATCGATCAGTTGGCACTTGTCCGGCAGGTCGGCGGCTGCCGTGCCAAGATCCATCTTCTGCAACTCGGCGTTGATTTCCTTGGCCTTGGCCGGGTTTTGCTCGGTGAGCTTGGCGACTTCCCTGGCCAATTGTTCGCGTTTGGCGGTGGCTTCTTCCGGGGTGCAGGCCCAGACGGGCAGGGCGCAGGCGAGCGTGGCGGCGAGTGTGAGGGTGAGCAGGGTTTTCATGGGGGCAGGCCTCAGATCCGGTTAAGGCGGGTTAACCGGTTGAGGGCTGTGGCGTTTGAAAGTTCACAGGTCTTGGCTGTGAGGTACGTTTCCCTGACAACCTTCTGGACAAAGAATTGACCTTTACGCCGAATAATCAATGGATATCATGCGTTGCGTCTGCAGTGGATAGTGGAAGGATTTCAAATGGCCAAAAGGGTAAAAACAGGCGATATCTTGCAAATATTGACCTCAAAAGGCGTTGCCTACGCGCAGGTCACTCACAGGCACCCGGACTACGGCTTTTTGATCCGTGTCTTTTTCGGGTTCCGTGAACAACGGCCGAAGGATTTTTCAGCGGTGGTTGAGGGTGAACTGCAGTTTTCAGCGTTTTTTCCTGTGCAAACTGCAGTGAACCAAGGCCTTTTATCGGTGGCGGGCCATGCCCCGGTTCCTGAGCCGCTACAAGCCTTTCCTGTTTTTCGCGCAAGGGCAGGGGGGCCGGGCGGTTCTCTCTGGCTTTGGGATGGAGTTAAAGAACATCGACTGGACAGGGAGTTCAGCCTGCAAGAACAGGCGTTTCCCACAAGGGGAATCATCAGTGCGCCATTGTTGCTAGAGCGAATCGAGAAAAATTATAGAGCTCATACCCACGAGTTCTGGTGACGTTTCATCGTTATGCTCTGCACGCTGTGAGCGGGGGATCATAAATCCCCCACGTTCATTGGTCCGTCCATTGGCAGTGTCATGACTCGCCATGGCAGCAACCCGTTTTTTGCTCCGCGTCATACCGATCGTGATGCCGCACCCACTCCATGATCTCGTCCTCATTCCGGCCTTTTGGCGTGAGATCGAGGTAGTTGTAGGCACCGACCAGCATGTCCAGGCCTCGAGCGTAGGTCGAGTAGGTGTGGAAAATCTCGCCGTTGTTGGCGCGATAGAACACGCTCAGCCCCGGCATTTCCTCTTCGCCACTGTCAGTCTTTTCGTAGTTGTACGTAGCCTTTCCGGCTTCGGCATCATCAGCGTGGGCGCAAACGCCGAAGTCGTAGTTGAAATCGGAGCCGTCCGACGATACCCAGTCGAATTTCCAGCCCATCCGCCGCCTGAAGGCCTGGAATTCGGCGAACGGTGCGTGGGACACCGCCACCAGCGCAATGTCGTGATGGGCCAGGTGTTGATTGGCGCCGTCGATGTGATCGCTGAGGAACGAGCAGCCCGGGCAGCCTTCCTCCCAGCCTTTGGCAAACATGAAGTGATAAACGACGAGTTGGCTGTGTTTACCGAACAGGTCAGCCAGTTTCAATTCGCCGTTCGGCCCCATGAAGCGGTAATCCTTGTCGACCTTTACCCAAGGCAGTGCACGGCGTTTGGCGCTGAGGCGGTCGCGTTCTTTGGTGAAGGCCTTTTCATCGGCCAGATGCTGCTTACGGGCGGCGAGCCATTCTTCGCGCGACACCACCGGATGATTCTCAACGTTCATGATGATTTCTCCTGCGGGGGTTGAAACCGTCTGTCTCAGACTAGTCGCTCGCCGCTGTCGGAAATCGACAGACCGCCGGTCGGCCGGGGCGGTAAATGAAGCTGAACGGCTCTTGTCCGCTCGGGTCACAACCTTTGAAGGCGCCATTAATCACGCGCACCGGAGGTTGAATCAGGATGACGACTTATAACTGGGATTTGATTGAACGCCTGCTGCATGAAGTACAGAACGGCGCAGGCCACAGCTTCGCACCGCGCTCTTACGCAGAAGACTATGCGGCGGAAAAAGCGGCGGCGGGCGAGCCGATCGAGAATCTGGATCATCTGAAAACCATCGCCTGCCAATATGAGCAACTGTTGCTGCTGCGCGGTTACATCGGGCCCCGCGGGGAGGATGAGGGCAGCACCGGCAACAACTTCAGCCTGACCCCGCGCGGTTCAAGTCTGTTGAGCCTGATCGACAGCAGCATTCCCGGTAATGATCATCCGCGCCAGGTGCTGGATGAGCAGCAGGATGCGCTGGATGAGGCGACGTTCGATCGTGTGGCGTCCAAGGCGCAGATTGCCTGAACGCCTTATGCGAACCTGCGGGAGCCGAGCTGTTCGGTTCCCGCAGGTTCTGTGAACTCAGCCTGCCTTCGCGGCCTTCAGGCACTTCAAATCATTGAAGTCCTTGCGCACCCCTTCGATTTTCTTCAACAAGCGCTGGCGTTGTTGCGGTGTGCTTTCAGCCATCAGATCCACCGCCAGCGAGCGCGCCAGGGCTTCGGTGTCGGCGTAGGCCTTGCGGTAATCCGCTGTCCATAAACGCTCGCGATAGACCAGAAGCGTCTCGATCCGCTGTGGGAATTCCGGACTTTTACGCTGGGCGACGGCTGCACTGAACTGTTGTTGCCAGTGCGCACGGTTGGCGATCCATTGAGTGTTCTGGTCGCCCAAAGCTGTCGACCACGCCATCACGCGTTGTTCTTGCGTGGGACTCAGCGGCCCGAGCCAGTCGTTGAGGCGCTTGTCCATGCGTGCGCCGCGTTCGGCAATCTGCTGGGCCAAGGGTGGCTTCACATATTCCTGTTGGCGTTTGCGCAGATCCTTGGCAAACGCGTCGTTCATTTCCGCGACCTGTTTGTCATCCAGTCCTTGCAGCAACTCAATGGCCGACGGGGTGATCTCACGTGCGGTCTCGGCAATCGCCTGCTTGGCCTCCAAGGTGCGGGCCTGGAGCGCGGCGTCGGTGACCTGATTGGTCTCGACCATGGTTTGCAGGCGATCGAGCCAATCCAGATAACCCGGCAACTGCGTGCTGCAGTGCCAGCTCAGGTGTTCCTTGAGGCGTTCGTTGAACCAGCCTTTCTGCTCGCCGTTCATGTCCAGGTAGTCGCTGAGCGTCCACGGAATGATCACGTCGAGATTGCGATAGGCGAGGCCTACACGGCTGCAGGCGCCGAGGGCGAGGGTGAAAGCCAGCAGGGCGGCAATCTGTTTGAACCAGCGAGACATGGGCGAATCCTTGCGTGAGCCTGGCTTCGAAGTCTGATGCTTATGTGAACGCAGGATGAGCCCGGCAGTTCAGCCAATCAATAGAACGCGCGTTCGGCCTTTAGCGTGACCAGCCCGTCGCACTGGCTGTTGTGCCCGGAATAGGCGGAGCAATCGCTGCCGCTGAGGCTGGAGTTGCTGTAGATCAGGTCGAGGTCGACGCCCATCACCGGGCGGGAAAATTTCACCGACCAGTCGGTAAAACTGCTGACATACCCGCCGTCCACCGAGACCGGTGTATTGAGCTGATGGGTGGTGTATTTCATGCTGATCCCGATGCCGAACGGCTGGTTGCCGCGCAGATCGGCAAACAAGGTGTTGTTCTGTTTGTCCGGATCATTGCTCAGTGCGATGCCGAAACGGCTGCCGAGCAGGGTCAGGCCGCCGAACAATTCCTGGCTGTCGAGGGTGTCGACCTTGGGATAGCTGTAATGGATCATCCCGACTTCGTAGCCGAGGGTTTGATCGAAGGGTTGTTTAAAGCCGACGTAGGAATCGATCTCCAGATTCTTGCCCGGCGTCAGTCCCATGCTCGGCGCGTACTGGCCGACGTAGAGGCCGCTGTCATGGCTCAGATCGAGGCCGCCGTGGAACGAACCGGCGGCAGAAGGTTTGACCAGTCCCTGGGCCATGCTGCGGCTGGGCGTGGTGCCGAGCTTGAGGTCGAAGTCGCCGAGTTCACGCTGGAAAATCTGCGCGTGCGTCATCGGGCTCGCCAGCAGGCCTGCAAGAAATAAACAGAGGGGTTTGAGCATGCGTCACTCCTTGAACAGCGAGCGCAGTGCGATAAAGACTGCTGAAACGCTTGATCCAGACGCGTGCAAGGATACCGGCGAATGATCGGCATCGAGGGCCGTTCGTCGATTTCTGTTGTTTTGTTGAGTTTGATTAAACGCGAGAGAGGTCTTGCGAGGGTTCCGGTCCAGACGCTTCGAAGCTCAAAGCGCCTTGGGACTGGTGTGTTGCGGGGTGTTACTTCTTGCCCAGGCTGATCTGCTTGGACGGGCCGAACGTCTGGCCGCTGACGCCCTTGGCAATTTGCTGGATTTCGCCGCCGGACTTGAGGAATGCCGCGATCTGATCGTTGATCGATTCGCTGGTTTCAACGGCTGGAGCTGGCTTTGCTTTGCTGGTGGATGCTTTTACACGCATGGCGGCCATTAACCTGTAGAAAAGTAACTCGGCCAGGCATCGTACAGGAATAACTTGACAATTGCTTGGTAAATATCCCCCGGAATAACCCAGCGTGCGGGTGGATTATTCTCGATTAATTATTCGAAATATCCCGCTAACCTGCTGTTTTAAATAACAACATTTATCGGGGTCGGTGGCTTTTTCGAGGGGGCGGCGCGCCGGGGAGTCCTCCAGGTAGTCTGACGAGTGGCGCCCGCTCGGCGGCAAACCAAGGAAAATCAAGGCTTCGCGCAAATTTCCGTCGGCGGGAGGATCTGCCGGCCAACGAACCCGGCAAAACCGGGTAGAATGCCGCCCACGCAATGAGGGTATTGGAAATGGCTTTAGTCGGGCGCTACAACAGTTTGCAAGTGGTTAAACACACTAACTTCGGTTTATATCTGGACGGCGGTGCCGACGGCGAAATTCTTTTGCCCAACCGTTATATCCCTAAAGATATTCCCAGCGAAGATGAAGACTGGCTCAATGTTTTCATTTATCTGGACAGCGATGACAAACTTATTGCCACCACTGAAAAACCAAAAGTTCAGGTCGGTGAATTTGCCAGTTTGAAAGTTGTTGAAGTCAACAGCATCGGTGTGTTCCTCGATTGGGGCCTGCCGAAGGATCTGCTGCTGCCTTACTCCGAAGAAAAACGCCAGATGACCGCCGGCGAGTACTGCGTGGTGCATGTCTACCTCGACAAACACACCCGCCGCATCACCGCCACCGCGCGTCTTGATCGCTACCTTGACAAGACCCCGGCCAACTACAGCGTGGGCCAGGAAGTTGATCTGCTGGTGGCCGAATCCACTGACATGGGTTTCAAGGCCGTCATCAACAACAAGCACTGGGGTTTGATTCACAAGAACGAAATCTTCAAGTTCATGCGTTCCGGCATGCGCGAGAAAGGTTTCATCAAGGAAGTGCGTGCCGACGGCAAGATCAGCCTGAGCCTGCAACCGGTGGGTCAGGAAGCGGCCAGCAGCCTGAGTTCGAAGATCCTCGCCAAGTTGCGCGAAAACGATGGCACCCTGGCCGTCAGCGACAAGAGCGACCCGGCGCTGATCAGCAGCCTGTTCGGTGTCAGCAAGGGCAACTTCAAGAAGGCCATCGGTTCGTTGTACAAGGAAGGCAAGATCGTCATTCATGCCGATCGCATTGAACTAACCTGAGCCTGACGTGGCCCATGTTGCATGGGCTCACTTGAGGTCGGGCAGATGAAAAAAGCACTGATTGCCTACGTCGCCACGCTGCTGACGTTTCTTCTGCTCGACGGCGTCTGGCTCGGCGTGTTGATGGCGCCGACCTATCGCGAACTGCTCGGTTCGCTGATGCTCGAAAAACCGTTGCTGGTGCCAGCAGCGGTTTTTTATTGCCTGTACGTTTTCGGCTGTGTGGCGTTTGTGGTGTTGCCGGCAGTGAGCTGGCAGCGAGCCGCCCGCATGGGCGCGCTGCTCGGGCTGGTCGCTTATGGCACTTATGACCTGACCAATTGGGCGACGTTGCGCGGCTGGTCGGTGCAGGTGACATTGATGGATTGGGCATGGGGGACGTTTGCCACGGCGCTGGCCTGTACGGTCGGATTTGTCGTGGCCGGCCGCTTTGGCAGATCAGCCCTTCACCGCTGACGTTTGAGGAGCATGAAATGTCTCTTCCAGACGGCTTTTTCTGGCTGGCTGGTTAATAATCCACGCATCATTTTTCGCCCCGGACGAAGAGCCGGGGCTTTGTTTTGACCTTTGGAAAAACTGCCATGTTGTGTGTGTTCGAGGTGTTGCGGTGAGCGTCAGTCGGCGCAGTGCCGACGGGTTTGCCCTGCAAGTGATGGTTGGCCTGTGCCTGATCTGGGGCGTGCAGCAGGTGATGATCAAGTGGGCGGCGACCGATATCGCGCCGGTGATGCAGGCGGCGGGGCGGTCGGGGATTTCCGCGTTGCTGGTAGGACTGCTCATCTGCTGGAAGGGCGGCTGGGATCAGGTCGGAGCTACATGGCGCGGCGGCTTGCTGGCCGGTGCCTTGTTCGGTCTGGAGTTCCTGTTTATCTCCGAAGGCTTGCAGTTGACCACGGCCGCGCACATGTCGGTGTTCCTTTACACCGCACCGATCTTCACCGCGCTGGGTGTGCATTTCCTGTTGCCCAGCGAGCGTCTGCGACCGGTGCAATGGCTGGGGATTTTCATGGCGTTCGTCGGGATCGCTGTGGCGTTTGCCGGCGGCGTGTCGTGGGACAACCTCGATCACCGCATGCTGTTGGGCGATGCCCTCGGCGTGCTGGCCGGGGCCAGTTGGGGCGCGACCACCGTGGTGGTGCGCGCCTCGCGCCTGTCGGAAGCGCCGGTGACGTTGACGCTTTTTTATCAACTGATTGTCGGCTTCGTCGGCCTGCTGTTGATCGCACTGCTCAGCGGCCAGATCACCCACGTCAGCCTGACCGTCGTGGCGGTGGGCAGCGTGCTGTTCCAGGGCCTGGTGGTGTCGTTCTTCAGTTACCTGACCTGGTTCTGGCTGCTGCGCCGTTATCTGGCAGCCAATCTGGCAGTGTTTTCCTTCATGACGCCGTTGTTCGGCGTCACGTTCGGCGTGGTGTTGCTCGGTGAAAAGCTGAGCATGAACTTCATCATCGGTGCCGTGCTGGTGTTGCTCGGCATCACCTTCGTCAGCGCGGAACAGTGGGTGCGTCGGCGTTTGCGCAAAGCGCTCTGCCAGTCGTAAGCGGTTTCCACGCCAGGCCACCGGCAATCAGCAGCCCGCTGCCGGCGATCACCAGCGCCGGTTGCAGGCCGCCGCTGAAGTGGCTGCTGACCGCCGCCAGCAGCGGCCCGCTGAGCTGACCGACGGCGAAGCACGCGGTCAGCAGACCGGCGTTGCGCTGGGTGGCGTGGGGCGCCATTTCCCGGGAGCGTTGCATCACCAGTTGCATGCAGGCCAGGAACGGCGTGCCGCACAGGATCACGCCCAAAGCCAGACCGAGGCCGCTGCCCAACAGGCAGGCAAACACCCCGGCGGCCTGCAGCCACAACGTCGCCATCAACCAGTGACGGGTGGTGTCCGGATCATGCCGACGCAAACTCACCAGCAACACACCGATTGCGGCGCTGAGGCCGAAGCACGGCCAGAACAGATCGGCCTGCCATTGCCCGTGAAACTGCGCGTTGGCCATCTGCGACAGGAACGTGGCCGGGATGATGTAGCCCACGCCGTACAAGGCATACACCACCGCCAACCGCGCAATGCCGCGATTCGAATGATTGACGGCGGAAGGTGTGACGGTTGCGCCGACGCCCGGTTGCGGCAGGATCCGCACGATTCCCAGCAACATCACCAGTGCCACGGCGGCATAGATCAGCCACAGGGTGGCGGAAGTCTGCTGCGCCAGATGTGAGAACAGCGCCAGCAACCCCGTCAGAAAAATCCCAAGACCCGGTCCGGCAAATACCAGCGCTCCCAATCTCGGACGACCGGCCGCCGCAGCCAACGGCTGGCTCAGTGCGGTGATCATCACCAGCACCCACGCGCTCGCCACGCCAGTGCCGAAGCGCAGCAGCAGATGCGACCAGAAACCATTGGCCCAGAACGACGCCAGCGTCAGCAGCACGCACAACCACAAGCCACCGTGCAGACGCCGTTGCACCTGATCGGGCCGGCGAGAAAACATCGCGTCTATCGCGCCGAGCAGATAGCCGAGGTAGTTGGCTGCCGCAATCAGACCGGCGGCGGTCAGGTCGATCTGCCCTTCGCTGATCAGGTGGGGAAGTTGCGGTGTAAGGGCGAAACGCCCGATGCCCATGGCCATCATCAGGGCAATGAAACTGGCGGATAAGCGAATCAGCGGCGACATGGTCTGGATTCCGTTGGAGGTTCAATGACCGTCAGGCTAGGACTGATTGACTTTCTTTAAAATTGAATAATAGTGAGTAACTTGTTCAGTTCAGGAGAATGGTTGTGGAGTTCAGCCAATTGCGGATCTTCCAGGCCGTGGCGGAGGAGGGCTCTATCACTCGCGCCGCCGAACGCCTGCACCGCGTGCCGTCGAACCTGTCGACCCGGCTCAAACAGCTCGAAGAGCAATTGGGCGTCGAACTGTTCGTCCGCGAGCGTCAGCGTTTGCAGTTGTCGCCCGCGGGAAAAGTCCTGCTGGACTACACCGGCAAACTGTTCGCCCTGCGCGATCAGGCCAGTGCGGCGGTGATGGGCGGGCAACCGGCGGGAGATTTCGTGCTCGGCACTCTGTACAGCACCGCCGCGATTCATTTGCCGGCGTTGCTGGCGCGGTATCACAAGCGATATCCGGCGGTGAATCTGCAGGTGCAGTCCGGGCCCAGTGGCGAATTGCTGGAAGGCCTGCTCACCGGGCGCCTCGATGCGGCGCTGGTGGATGGCCCGCCGCAACTGGCCGGGATCGACGGGGTGCCGCTGTGCAATGAGCGGCTGGTGCTGATCAGCGAGCCGGATCACCCACCGGTACGCAGTGCCAAGGATGTCGAGGGGCGGGCGGTGTTCACCTTTCGCCATGGCTGCGCTTACCGTGCGCGGCTGGAGTCGTGGTTCGCGCACTATCAGGCGGCGATGGGCCGGGCGATGGAGATCGAGTCTTATCAAGGGATGCTGGCTTGCGTGATTGCCGGCAGCGGCGTGGCGCTGATGTCGGAGTCGATGCTCGCCAGCCTGCCGGGCCGCGAAAGTGTCGCGGTGCATCCGCTGGCCGAGCCGTTTGCCAGTGCGACAACCTGGCTCATGTGGCGCCGGGGCATGGTCGGCGCCAATCTCAATGCGTGGATTGAACAGCAGCAGGCGCTCTATCCCGTGGCTGGCGAAGACACCCGGGAAATCGCTTGAGCGATCGGTCAGGGATTCTGATCAATCTGGTAACAGATCATTGCGGATTTCACCGAGCATTGCGTAGGACTTCGGACTATTATCAGTGCGAAGCGGCCTCAGAATTCCGGACGCTCAGCACCACCCTGAAGGGGGCATGACGATGAAAGAGAAAATTCAAAACTGGCTGCACGATTTGGGTGTTGCCCTCGGCTTGATCGAACCGCCTCTGCAACCGGTCCCGATTCGCACTGATGACGAACAGCGTCGGCGTCAGCAGCGTCGGCGCTAATGCCCCGATCTGAATAACAAGGATTTGAAGATAGAGAGATCGCAGTCTTCGTCAGCGCCTGCATGAAACCGTGCAGGTGCTGACGAAGACTGCGATCTTTTGCTTTTCAGTGTCGCCCGATCTCGATCAGAAACCGGCTCAAGTCGTTCGCGGTTTTCGCGGTCTTGAGCATGTGATCTTCTTCGGCGGTGAATGCCGTCAGTCCGAATTCATCTTCCAGATGGAAGATCAGGTCCTCGATATCCGCCTTCTCCAGACCCAGCTCCGCCAGGCTGGTGCGGTCATTGAATTCGCGGTTTTCCAGCAGACGCTTGATGAACCTGTGCACGGCGGCACGCACGGCAGCTCTTCTCATGGCAGGTTTTCAAAAGTGGTGGGTCTGACTGGAGTACAGCAGGCCTCAGGCGTGCCGGCGCAACCATTCGTCAATCATCGAGCGCAGATGCTCCCCTGAAAAGCTGCCGAAATGCCCGCCATGCACGGTGCGGATCTTCAGAGCCTGCAAACGCTGCAGGCTGGCGGCGTAATCTTCGAGATTCGAGTGGTAGGCATCTTCAATCAACGGCCCGTCGTAGATGATGTCGCCACTGAACAGGGTTTCGCTGGCCGCTTCATAGAGGCTGATCCCGCCCGGCGAATGCCCCGGTGTGTGCAGCACTTGCAGCGTGCGATTGCCCAGGTCCAGCACATCGCCGTCCTCGACAAATCCGGTGGCCGGCGCAGCCTTGACCCGGTATTCGGCGTAGCACAGCGGGCAATCCGGGTGGGCTTCGAACATGTCGTCGCCGACGAAGGCACGGCTCAAGTCATTCTCGCCATCCGGCGCCGCCAGAATGTCCGCCTCGGCAGGGTGTACCAGCCGTTCGGCAAATTCGTGATGCCCGGCAATGTGGTCGAAGTGGCAATGACTGGCCACCGCCACCAGCGGCCGCTCGGTCAGCCACGGCAGTTGTTCGCGCAGGCTGACCAGGCCGGAACCGCTGTCGAGCAGCAGATCCTTGTCACGCCCCTGAACATGCCAGAGGTTGCAGCGGTAGAAGGGACGGATGTACGGCTCGTGAATCAGGCGAATGCCGTCGCTCAGGTGCTGCACTTCGAACCACTGATCGCGAGAAACAATCTTCATAAAGCATTTTCTCCAGACGAAAAAAAACGGGTGTGGCAACCGACGCCACACCCGTCGAAGAAAGCATCAAGTCGTTATGTTTCAGCTTAGATCGCGCTGGCCACCACGTTTGGGCGGCGGGACATCAGGCTGACCACCACGAAACTCACCAGACCCACAGCCAGGCTGTAGTAGATCGGGGTGTTGGCGTCCAGACCGTCCTTGACCATGAACAGCAAGGCGGTGGCAAAACCAGTGCCCATGCTGGCGATGGCGCCGGCGGTGGTGGCGCGCTTCCAGAAGATTGCACCGATCAGCGGGATCAGCATGCCGCCCACCAGCAGGTTGTAGGCCAGGGTCAGGGCGCTGATCACGTCGTTCACAACCAGAGCGATACCCAGCACCACGACACCGGTCAGCAGGGTGAAGAGGCGGTTGATGCCCAGGCTCGACTGTTTGCCGCCACGCAGTTTCGGCAGCAGGTCTTCGGTCAGGGTGGTGGCAGCGGCGAGCAGGCCGGCGCTGGCGGTGGACATCATCGCGGCCAGGGCAGCGGCGATCACCAGACCACGGATACCGTCCGGCAGCGACAGTTTGACGATCGCGGCGAAGGCGTTGTTGACGTTGTCCAGATCCGGGATCAGCACGTGCGCCGCCATGCCGATCAGGGCACAGGCCAGGCCGTAGAGAATGCAGTAGATGCCCGCGATGCTGCCGGCGTATTGAGCGACTTTAGCGGTCTTGACGGTGAACACCCGTTGCCAGATGTCCTGACCGATCAGGATGCCGAAGAAGTAGATCATGAAGTAGGTGATGATCGTGTCCCAGCCGATGGTGGTGAAGCTGAAGGCGGTGGCCGGCAGTTTCAGCACCAGCTCGTCCCAGCCGCCGACGCGGTACAGGCAGATGGGCAGGAGGATGAACATCAGGCCGACAGTCTTGATGATGAACTGGACGATGTCGGTCAGGGTCAGCGACCACATCCCGCCGATGGCCGAGTACACCACTACCACGCCACCGCCGAGCAGTACCGAGATCCAGAACGGCAGGCCGAACAGCACTTGCAGCACGGTGCCGATGGCGAGGATCGAGGTCACGCCGATCATCAGCGCGTAGGCCAGCATGATCGCCGCGCTCGCCGAGCGGGCCATCGGGTTGTAGCGTTTTTCCAGCACCTGGGTAACGGTGTAGATCTTCAGTTTCAGCAGCGGCTTGGCCAGGAACAGGTTCAGCGCGACGATGCCGCAACCCAGTGCCGCGCACAGCCAGAAACCGGAGATGCCGTGCACATAGCCCAGGCGGACGGTGCCGACGGTGGACGCGCCACCGAGAACGGTCGCAGCCATGGTGCCCATGTACAGGCTCGGGCCGAGGTTACGCCCGGCAACCAGGAAGTCCTCGTTGGTCTTGGCCTTGCGCATGCCGAAGTAGCCGAGCAAGAGCATGCCGGCGGCGTAGATGAGGACGACGAATAAATCCAAAGCCATGATGGCGTGTCTCCGATTGTCTTTTTTATGGGGTGGAACTCTGTGGGAGAAGGCTGACCCCCACAGGCGATTCGTTTATTCAGGCAGCCTGACGCAGCGCCGCTTCAGCCGGCGCATGCGCGCCTTTGCTCCGGGGATCCTTCGGGCCGTAGACCAGCGCCGGTTCCGGGAACAGGCTCAGCAGCATCAGGTACATCACCGAGGCCAGACCGAGGGTCACCAGCAGGCTGATGTCGATGCCGCCGGCCAGTTCACCCAGCGGGCCGACGAACTGCCCCGGCAGGTTGACGAAGCACAGGCCGACCGCCGCGCTCGGGATCCACGCGCCCAGGCCGCGCCAGTTCCAGCCGTGGCTGAACCAGTAGCGTCCGCCTTGCTCGCCGCGCGTGAACACTTGCAGGTCGTCCGGGCAGTAGAAGCCGCGACGCACCACCAGGCCGATGATCATGATCACCATCCATGGGGTGGTGCAGGTGATGATCAGCACGGCGAAGGTCGACACGCTCTGCACCAGGTTTGCCGCGAAGCGCCCGATGAAGATGAAGGCAATCGACAGCACACCGATCAGCAACGTCGCCTTTACTCGCGACAGCAGGCGAGGGAACACGCTGGACATGTCCAGCCCGGTGCCATACAGCGACGTGGTGCCGGTGGACATGCCGCCGATCACCGCAATCAGGCACACCGGCAGGAAGAACCAGCTCGGCGACACCGCCAGCAGGCCGCCGACGTAGTTGTTGGCCGCGATGTAGTCCGGTGCCTGGATCGCCACGATGGTCGCAGTGGTCAGGCCGAACAGGAACGGAATGAACGTGGCGATCTGCGAGAAAATCACCGCTGCCATGATCCGCTGACGCGAGGTTTCACGCGGGATATAGCGGGCCCAGTCGCCGAGGAACGCGCCGAAGGAAATCGGGTTGCTCATGGCCACCAGCGCGGCGCCGATAAAGGCTGCCCAGAAGCCTGGCTGGCCGAGGCTGACGGTGCCGGCGTAGTGCGAATCGAACGGGCCGGCGAAAGCGAAGATGCCCAGCAGGAACAGCAGGCTCGCGCTCCACACCGCCACCTTGTTCACCCACAGCAGGAAGCGGAAGCCGTAGATGCACACGGTCAGCACCAGAATCGCGAACAGACCGTAGGCCAGACCCAGAGTCAGGTCGGTTTCCGGCAGGCCGATCAGGCGTTTCGCACCACCAATCAACGCATCCCCCGAACTCCACACCGAGAGCGAGAAGAAGGCGATGGCGGTCAACAGCGAGAGGAACGAACCGACGATCCGCCCGTGCACGCCGAAGTGCGCACCGGACGACACCGCATTGTTGGTGCCATTGATCGGGCCGAACAGGCCCATCGGTGCGAGGATCAGCGAGCCGAGCAGTACGCCCGAGACAATCGCCCAGACGCCCGCCTGAAAGGACAGGCCGAACAGCACCGGGAAACTGCCGAGCACGGCGGTGGCAAAGGTATTCGCGCCGCCAAAGATCATGCGGAACAAATCCACGGGACCGGCGGTGCGTTCGTTGTCCGGGATCTGTTCGACCCCGTGGGTTTCAATCTGCGTAAGGCTTTGGTCTTTGTTGTTGTTATTCATGATCTGCTCCGATCATAAAGGCGCGCTCATCGTGCGTGAGCGTCACCTGTCTTGGCTAAGGGGATGGCAGCCCTTCCGGCATTGCGGACAAATGTTCGTGGCAGGCCAGCCAATGGCCTTGTTGTTCTAGGCTCGACGCTTGTTTCCTGAAAACAATCGTCTCGCGCTCCTGGCTGAAGTGTTGCTCCCCTTGCATGCGCAGCTCGGTGGCCACGTCATGGATGAAAATCGCCACGTCACCCTGCAGGCTGACGAAGGCGTTGCTCGAGATGCAGGACAGCACCTCGAAGCCATCCTCGGCGCGCCAGCTGTCCCACAACGCCTGATAGGCATCGCGCGACAGCAGGGGCTGTTCGAGGGTGTAGAACACGAAGCTTGCATCGGCGCTGAACGCGCCGAAGTAGGCTTCGCGATCGTTGCGGGCGAAGGCGGACACCAGATCGGCGGCCGCTTTCAGAACCTGATCACGTTCGTTCATGACCCGACCCTCAGCGGTGGACGACGCCCGGCAGTACGCAGAGCATTTCGTACAGCAGGTTGGCGGCCAGCAGCGAGGTGTTGCCGGTGGTGTCATAAGCGGGCGAGACTTCTACCAGATCGCAGCCGATCAGGTCGAGGCCCTGGCAGCCGCGAACGATTTCAATCGCCTGAATGGTCGTCAGACCACCGATTTCCGGGGTGCCGGTGCCAGGCGCCCAGGCCGGGTCGATGCCGTCGATGTCGAAGCTCAGGTACACCGGGCCGCCACCAACTTTCTCGCGCACTTCGGCCATCAGCGGTGCCAGCGACTTGTGCCAGCACTCTTCGGCCTGCACCACGCGGAAGCCCTGATCGCGGCTCCAGTTGAAGTCGTCAGCGGTGTAACCCTGCGCCCGCAGACCAATCTGCACCACACGGTCGCAGTCCAGAAGGCCTTCTTCGACGGCGCGACGGAAGGTCGTGCCGTGGGCGATCTTCTCGCCGAACATGTGATCGTTCACATCAGCGTGAGCGTCGATGTGCACCAGACCGACCTTGCCGTGCTTTTTGTGGATCGCACGCAGGATCGGCAGGGTGATGGTGTGGTCGCCACCCAGGGTCATCGGGATGACGTTGTGCTCGAGGATGTTGTCGTAGGCTTCTTCGATGATGCGCACGGCGTCGAGCAGGTTGAAGGTGTTGATCGCCACGTCACCGATGTCGGCAACCGACAGCGAGTCGAACGGCGCAGCGCCGGTGGCCATGTTGTACGGGCGGATCATCACCGATTCGGTGCGGATGTCGCGTGGCCCGAAGCGGGTGCCGGGGCGCAGCGAAGTACCGATGTCCAGTGGCACGCCAACGAAGGCAGCGTCCAGACCGGCAGCGGTCGGTACATGGGGGAGTCGGAGCATGGTGGCGATGCCGCCGAAGCGCGGCATTTCGTTGCCGCCCAGTGGTTGGTGAAGAATCTTGTCCACGGGTAGGGCCTCATCGTCTTTGTTTTATTTATGTCGGCGCGCCGCATTCGCAAGGTCACGGGCACCGCTGTGGGGCCGATTCTGCGAAATGTAGTGAGGCGAAAGAATCGCTACGGGCAAATACTTAGTTCAGATTTTTCTAAACTAATGGAATGGCTGGAGATAGACTTCTCGCCCATGCTCGTTGCCCGATCAGTGGAGTCCCCATGGCCAACGCTTTACCCGACCTGAAACTTTTGCGCATCTTCGTCAGCGTCGTGCGTCATCAGGGGTTTGCCAACGCGCAGCAGGAACTCAACCTGTCGACCTCGGCGATCAGCACCTACATGAGCCAGCTCGAAGCCGCGCTCGGTCTGGTGCTTTGCCATCGCGGGCGCGGTGGTTTCAGCCTGACCAGCAAAGGCGAGCTGTTCCATCAGGAAACCCTGCGCCTGCTGGCCGAACTCGAAGGTTTCGAACAATACGCCGCGGCGCTCAAGGGCGAATTGCGCGGTACGCTCAACCTCGGGGTGATCGACTCCACCGTCAGCGACAAGGCCCTGCCGTTCGCCGAAGCCATCGGCGCCTACAGCCAGGAACACCCGGCGGTGCATTTGCACCTGTCGGTGATGAGCCCCTACGAATTGCAACTCGGCGTGCAGGACAACCGACTCGATCTGGCCATCGGCGCGTTCTCCACGCGCATGAGCGGTCTGGTGTACATGCCGCTGTACCGCGAACAGCACTGGCTGTATTGCAGTAATCGTCACCCGTTGTTCAACGAGCGGCGGATTCCCGAGCAGGTCATCACCCAGCAACGCATGGTCGGGCGCGGTTACTGGAGCCAGGCGGAGCTGGCCCGTCACGGTTTCAAACACAGCGCCGCGACTGTGGAAAGTATGGAAGCGCAGTTGATTCTGGTGCTGTCCGGTGCCTACATCGGTTATCTGCCGGAGCACTACGCTCAGGCCTGGGCCGACAAGGGTGATTTGCGGGTGCTGCTGCCGGCGACCTTCGGTTATCAGGCGCCGTTTTCCATGATCATGCGCCGTGGCCGCAGCCGCGAGCCGCTGATCCAGACCTTCCGCGATCTGCTCAAAGCACAGCTCAATCAGGCATAAGAACATGTCCAGACCTCAATGCCCGCGCTGCCTGCGCCCACAAACCCACTGCCTGTGCCCGCTGATCCCCAGCCTCGACAGCCGCACTCGGGTGTTGCTGTTGCAGCACCCGAGCGAGGTCAATCACGCGCTCAACACTGCACGGCTGGCAGCGCTCGGCTTGAACAATGCCGAACTGATCGTCGGCGAAGTGTTCGAGGATCTGCCCGCGCTGCTGAATCGGCCGGGGTATCGGGCGCGGTTGCTGTTTCCGGCGGACGATGCGCAGCCGATGCAGGCTTATGCTACGTCCGATGAACCGTTGTTGCTGGTGGTGCCGGACGGCACGTGGCGCAAGGCGCGCAAGATGTTGCATCTGAATCCGCTGCTGGCGGCATTGCCTCGCGTGACTTTGGCGGAGGGCGGGGTCTCACGGTATCGGTTGCGCAAGGCACCGGGGCCGGGTGCGTTGTCGACTATCGAGGCGATCGTTCAGGCGTTGCAGACCCTGGAAGCGCCGGCTTCTTTCGATCCGTTGCTCAAGCCGTTCGAGGCGTTGATCGAGGGGCAGATTGCGGCGATGGGGGAGGAGACCTTCCAAAAGAATCACGGATACTGATCGTTCCCACGCGGAGCGTGGGAACGATCAGATGAGGCTAGCGTTCGCGCATCGCCTCGGTGCGCGCCTTCAGCACCGGTTTGAGCAAGTAATCCAGCACGCTTTTCTCCCCGGTAATGATGTCCACCGTCGCCACCATCCCCGGAATGATCAGCAGCGGTTTCACGTCCCCGCCCAAATGGTTTTTGTCGGTGCGCACCTGGATCAGGTAGAAACTGTTGCCCTTGTCATCGGTAATCGTGTCGGCACCGATCAGCTCAAGTTTGGCGCTGAGTCCGCCGTAGATCGTGTAGTCGTAGGCACTGAACTTGACCATGGCTTTCTGGCCCGGATGCAGGAACGCCACGTCCTGCGGACGGACCTTGGCTTCGATCAGCAGGTTGTCTTCCAGCGGCACGATTTCCACCATGTCGCTGCCCGGCTGGACCACGCCGCCGATGGTGTTGACCTTCAACTGCTTGATCACCCCGTGTACCGGCGAGGTCACGGTGGTGCGGCTGACGCGGTCGTCGATGGCGATGCTCGACGCCGTGATTTTCGACAGGTCGGTGCGCTTCTGGTTGAGGTCCTTGGCCGCGTCGGAGCGGAAGGTCTGTTCCGATTCGTCGATCTTGCTCTTGATCTCGTTGATCGCCGATTCGGCCCGGGGAATGGCCAGGGTCGTGGCGTTCAACGAGCCACGAATTTCCACTGCGCTACGACGTAGACGGAGGATCTCCACGGGCGACACCGCACCGGTTTTCACCAGTGGTTCCGACATGTTCATTTCCTGTTGCAACAGCGCCAGGCTCGAGCTGTATTGCCCCTGTTTCGAACGAAACTCCGCCAGCTCCTGAGTCTTCTGCCGCAGTTGTTCGCTGAGGGTGCGCTGTTCGCTGGCCAGCCGCCGTTGCCGTTGTTCATACAGCGAGCGCTCGTCCTCGGCGACTTGCGGAGCCTTGGCAATCACCTCGTCCGAGAGCTTGAACGGCCGGCCTTCGGCTTCGGCGGACAAGCGTTCGACCTGCGCGGTCAGGGCATAACGATCCGCCTCGCTCTCACCCTTGTTCGACAGAAACCGCGTGTCATCCAGGCGCAGCAGGGTGTCGCCCTTGTTCACCATTTGCCCTTCACGCACGAAGATCTCGGTGACGATCCCGCCCTCGAGGTTCTGGATCACCTGGACCTTGCTCGACGGAATCGCCTTGCCTTCGCCCATGGTCACTTCTTCGAGCACCGCGAATTTGGCCCAGACCAGCGCGCTGATCAGCAGTGCCGCCGCCAGCCACACGGTGATGCGCGACCAGCGCGGCGAATCCTGCAACGAAGCGCCGGCAGTTTCCGGCATGAATTCGGCTTCGGCGCTTTTGCCGAAACTGTCGAAGTAACCGCGCTGTTTTGACGATGAGGAAGCAGACATGGGCAACTCCTAGACCGCCGCCGAGCCGACCCGGCCCTTGCGCAGTGCATCGATGACCGCTTCTTTCGGACCGTCGGCGACGATCCGGCCGTTGTCCAGCACCAGCAACCGGTCCACCAGGCTCAGCATCGAGGTGCGGTGCGTGACCAGCAGCAAGGTTTTGCCCTGCACCCAGCCGTGAAGCTTCTGGCGCAGGACGTCTTCGCTGCTGTTGTCCATGGCGCTGGTGGGTTCGTCGAGCAGCATGATCGGCGGGTCGAGCAACAGCGCCCGGGCCAGCAGGACTGCCTGGCGTTGACCGCCGGAAAGCAATTGCCCACGTTCACCCACCGGTCGGTCGAAGCCTTGCGGGTGCTGGCGGGCAAGCTCGGTGACGCCGGTCAGTTCGGCGACTTCGAGCATCCGCGAATCGCTGACATAACGGGCGCCGAGGGTCAGGTTGTCACGCAGGCTGCCGGCCAGCAGTGGCAGATCATGGGCGACATAACCGATCTGCTGGCGCAGGTCGGCGACATCCAGTTGCCGCAGGTCGAGGCCGTCGAGCAGCAACTGGCCTTCTTCCGGTTCGTAGAAACCCATGACCAGCCGTGCGAGGGTGCTCTTGCCGGAACCGCTGCGACCGATGATGCCGATCCGCTCGCCGGGCTTGACGCTGAAACTGATATTGCTCAGGGCCGGCGCGTTCTGGCCGTTGTAATGGAAGGTCACCGCATTGGCGTCCAGCGCGCCTTGCAGTTGCGTGCGTTCCAGCGGCCGTTGTTTGCCGTCGCGCTCCTGGGGCAAAGACATCAGGGCGTCGGTACTTTTCATGGTCAGTTGCGCTTGCTGGTAGCGGGTGATCAGCCCGGCAATCTGGCCTAGTGGCGCGAGCACGCGGCTGCCGAGCATGTAACTGGCCACCAGCGCACCGACGCTGAGGTTGCCGGCGATGATGCTGTAGACCCCGGCGACGATGGTCGCCATCCCCGAGAATTGCTGGATGAACAGCGTGCCGTTGGTGGCCAGCGCCGAGAGGTTGCGTGCGTGGCTGTCGAGGCGGGTGAGGGCGCCGTGGGTGCTTTCCCACTTGTGCTGGCGCTCGCTTTCGGCGCTGCACGCCTTGAGGGTTTCCAGTCCGCCGAGGGTTTCGATCAGCAATGCCTGACGCTCGGCTCCGAGGCTCAGGCTTTTCTGCACGGTGTCGCGCAGGCGAACCTGAATGATCATCGCGAACACAATCGTGATCGGAAACGCCAGCAGCGGAATCACCACCAGCCAGCCGCCCAGCAGGCCGATCACTACCAGCATCAGCACCACGAAGGGCAGGTCGATCAGGCTGGTCAGGGTCACGGCGGTGAGAAACTCCCGCAGGCCTTGAAAGTCGTGAATGCTCTGGGCGAAACCGCCGATGGTCGCCGGCCGGGCCTTCATCGCCATGCCGGTGATGCGCTCGAATAAAGTCGCGGAAAGGATCACGTCGGTCTTCTTGCCAGCGGTGTCCAGCAGGTGCGCGCGCACCACGCGCAAGACCAGTTCGAAACCGGTGCCGATCAGCAATCCGATGGCCAGCACCCACAGGGTCGACGTGGCCTGGTTCGGCACCACGCGGTCGTAGGTCTGCATGACGAACAGCGGCACCATCAGGCCCAGCAAGTTGATCAGGAAACTGGCGAGGATCGCGTCGCTGTACAGCCATTTCGACAGCTTCAGGGTGTCGCGAAACCACGCTTGCACCCTTGGCACCAACGGTGAACGCAGGTCTTCCAGTTCATGCCGTGGCCGGGCGAACAGGGCCTGGCCGGTGTAGTGTTCGGTGAGTTCTTCGTGGCTGACCCACTGTTCGCCGCCATCGGCTTCACTGGGCAGAATCAGGGCTTTGCCGTCATCGGCAAAACGCCGCAGCACAGCCGTGCGGCCATTGCCCAACAGCAACAGCACCGGCAGGTTGAGCGGGGAAATGTCCTTGAGGTCGCGGCGCAGCAGCCGCGCCTGCAAACCGGCCCGGGCCGCCGCACGGGGCAGCAGGTCCAGGCTCAGGCGTTGTTTGTCCAGGGGCAGCCCGGCACTCAGGCTGGCGCGACTGACTGTCGCGCCGTGCAGTTTGCAGAGGATCAACAGACCGTCGAGTAACGGATCATCGAAGCTCAGCCGCGGATCGACCCCGGAAACACCGGGTTCCATGCTGGTCATATTGATCGCTCCCTGGCTACATCATCGGGACTACTTCAGTTCGGGCAAGCGCGCCTCGTTCTTCACTTCGGCAGCGGCAATCGCGTCGGCCGGCAGCACCACCCGTTGCTTGCTCAGCAACTGACCCATGTTCGCCAGCACGCGGTACATCGAAAACTCCTCGGTGTAGCGGATTTCGGTGTAGCGGCGATTGGCGTTGTACAGCTCGTTTTCACTGTCGAGCAGGTCGAGCAGGGTACGTTGGCCGAGGCCGAACTGATCCTGATACGCGGCGCGTACACGCTTGGTGGTCTCGGCGTATTCGCGGGCGGTCGGGGTCTGTTTCTTGGCGTTGACCATGGCGTTCCAGGCCAGGTGAATGTTCTCGTTGAGCTGGCGCAGGGCGTTGTTGCGGATGTCCATGGCCTGGTTGATCTGGTGCGCATCGGAGGCCAGTCGCGCCTTGTCGCTGCCGCCACGGAACAGGTTGTAGTTCATCACCACGCCGACGCGCCATTCATTGTCGTGGCCCTCGTCGCCCTGCACGTTGTTGTTGGCACCGACCGCCGCTTCGGCATCGAAGCGCGGGTAGAACGGCGACTTGGCGACTTCGTACTGACTCTCGGCCGATTGCACATCGGCCTGGGCGGATTTCAGGTACGGGTTGTTCTCGACCATGCTCTGCTGGGCTTCGGGCAGGCTGGTGGGCAATTCACCACGGGTCGAAGCCGGCGCTTCCAGTTCATCGGGCATGCGCCCGACCACGGCGTAGAAGTTCGATTCGGCATCCGCCAGATCGACTTCGGCGGTGTCGAGGTTGTTCTGCGCCAGCGCCTTACGGGCGACCGACTGATCGGAGTCGGCGGTGCTGCCGATGCCGCGCTGGGTGCGCAGGCCGATCTGGTCATTGACGCGCAAATGCGCCTGCAGGTTGTTCTTGGCCAGGGTCACCAGTTCGCGGCGCTTGAGCACTTCGAGATAGACCTCGATGGTGCGCAGGGCCAGGTCCTGGGCGGTGCCTTGCGCGTAGTACGCGCGCGAGTTGGAAACGCCCTTGGTGCGCTCGACTTCGTTGGCGGTATTGAAACCGTCGAACAGCATCTGCCGCAGACGCAGCTCGGACTGGGTGTAGTTGAGAATTTCGGTGTGGTGGTTACCGAGGGCCCGGGTGTTGGTGTTGTCGCTGTAACCGCGCCCATAAGCGGCGTTCAGATCCACCGATGGATAGAAGCCGCCCTTGGCAACTTTCACCTGTTCATCGGCCGACAGTTTGGCGTCTACGCGCGAAGCCAGTTCCGGGTGGGTCGCGATGGTGCTTTGTATCGCTTCGGTGAGGTTCATGGCCTGGGCTTGAGAAGTGCAAGCCATGGCCAGCAAAACCGCACTGCAAAGGGGGGTTAAAACGCGCATGGGTGCATCTCCCTGAGTCCTGATGGTGTATTGCTGTCGCCAATTTATTGACGATATTTTTTAGGTTTGGCGTTTCATCGCTGTTACAACAGAGCTAAGAACATCCTGAAGCGTAGCTAAGAAAAAATTTTCATATGGCTTATGCCAAAAAAAACTTATGCGCTTCGCCAAATCCAGCACATTGTTCCTCTCGAAAGCCTTTGTTTTATGTGCTTTAGGGAGTGCAGAAAGGCTTGAGGAAAGTTCCACTCACTTTGCGACATACGGGCGAAGTACTGCTAAAGGGGAGGGACGCGTAGCGGCCAATGAGCGACAGTTTTTTGTCACTCGGGTGATTCACCACCGTTACGTAGCGCTAGTGGGCGTGCTGCATCGATCAGGGATTCCAAGTGCTTGATGGCGCTGGGGTTTCTGAATTTGCATACCCTGCGAAACGAACTGTCGAGGTGCGAGCGTCGCCCCGACAACCCGCTTGAGCCATGGGCTGCTTCGCGAACCAGTGCCGACGGTGGTCGGCAGCGGAGGAAATGCACATGGCAACGCTCATCGGGATCGTCACTAAAGTCATCGGTCAGGTTTTCGCTCAATCGGCTGACGGAAGTCGGCGCGCATTGGTTGAAGGCGATCGACTGTTTGCCGGAGATCAATTGATCACGGGTGCGGAGGGGGCGGTTGCCGTCCATCTGCAAAACGGCCAGGAACTGACCTTGGGCCGGGACAGCAGCCTGACCATGACCGGACAATTGCTGGCCAACCATGCGCCGCATGTGGATGCCCCGGAAGCGCTGACCCCGAGCGATGCTCAACTCACCGATGTCGCCCAGATCCAAAAGGCCATCGCCGCCGGTGAAGACCCGACCAAATCTGCTGAAGCCACTGCCGCAGGCCCCGATGCCCCCGGTGACACCAGCGGCGGCAAGGGTGGCGGCCACAGTTTCGTATTGCTGACCGAAGTGGGTGGCCGGGTCGATCCGGTCATCGGTTTCCCCACGGCCGGTTTTGGTGGCATTCCCGAGTTTCCGGAAGAACGCCACAACGCGGTCATCGACAACGGTGACAACACGCCTGCGCCGATCATCCCGCCACCGGTCAACAACCTGGTCACCCTTACAGGCCTCGATGTGCCCGGGGGTGAACTGACGCTCAACGAAGCCAATCTGCCGGATGGCTCTGCCGCCAATCCCGGCGCGCTGACCCAGGCTGGCAGCTTCAGCATTTCGGCGCCTGACGGTCTGACCAGCCTGAGCATCGGCGGCATCAGCGTGATCGTCGGCGGCGTGCCCGTCGGTTTCCCGCAATCGATCACCACGCAATTGGGCAACACCTTGACCATCACCGGTTACAACCCGGCGAACGGCACGGTCACTTACAGCTACACCCTCAACGGCAACGACGCCCATCCGGCAGGTGACGGCGCCAACAGCCTCAGCGAACATTTCACGGTGATTGCTGGCGACAGCAATGGCGACACCGCCACCGGCTCGCTGGATGTGAACATCACTGACGACGTGCCCAAGGCGGTGGATGACAGCAACGCAAGCGCGGCTTCGGAAACCAATCTGACGCTGACTGGCAACGTCCTGACCAACGACGTACAAGGCGCCGACCGCGTACCGACCGGCCCCAATGCCGGCCCGATTACTGCGGGCACTTTCACCGGGACTTACGGCACCCTGGTGCTGAATGCCAATGGCACTTACACCTACACGCTGAACACTAACGATGCGGACTTCAAAAACCTGCACGGTGGTGGCAACGGGACCGAAACCTTCACCTACACCATCACTGACTCGGACGGCGACACCAGCACCGCGAATCTGGTGTTGCAGATCCACAACAACGACGATCCGGTGCTCATCAACGGCTTGAACGTCGAGGGTGGCGAACTGACGGTTTTCGAGAAAAACCTTTCCCTTGGTAGCGCCCCGGATTCGGCGGCGTTGACTCAGAGCGGCACGTTTACCATCACAGCTCTCGATGGCGTCACTACGCTGACCATTGGCGGAATCGCCGTGGTCACCAATGGCGTGGCTGCGGGTTTTCCGCAATCGGTCACGACTCCGTTGGGCAGCACGCTGACGATTACAGGTTTCAACGCTACGACGGGTGTCGTGAGCTACAGCTACACCCTGGATCACAACGATGCTCATCCGACTGCCAGTGGCGCCAACACGCTGAGCGAGCAGTTCGCTGTCACCGTGGTGGACGATAACGGCACCACCGCGAATGCATCGCTGGATGTGAACATCGTCGATGACCTGCCAAAAGGCGTGGATGACAGCAATACCGGTACTGCCTCGGAAACCAATCTGACGCTGACCGGCAACGTCCTGACCAACGACGTACAAGGCGCCGACCGCGTACCGACCGGCCCCAATGCCGGCCCGATTACTGCGGGCACTTTCACCGGGACTTACGGCACCCTGGTGCTGAATGCCAATGGCACTTACACCTACACGCTGAACACTAACGATGCGGACTTCAAAAACCTGCACGGCGGTGGCAACGGCACCGAGAACTTCACCTACACCATCACCGATTCGGACGGCGACACCAGCACCGCGAATCTGGTGTTGCAGATCCACAACAACGACGATCCGGTGCTCATCAAGGGCTTGAACGTCGAGGGTGGCGAGCTGACGGTTTTCGAGAAAAACCTTTCCCTCGGTAGCGCCCCGGATTCGGCGGCGTTGACTCAGAGCGGCACGTTTACCATCACAGCTCTCGATGGCGTCACTACGCTGACCATTGGCGGAATCGCCGTGGTCACCAATGGCGTGGCTGCGGGTTTTCCGCAATCGGTCACGACTCCGTTGGGCAGCACGCTGACGATTACAGGTTTCAACGCTACGACGGGTGTCGTGAGCTACAGCTACACCCTGGATCACAACGATGCTCATCCGACTGCCAGTGGCGCGAACACGCTGAGCGAGCAGTTCGCTGTCACCGTGGTGGACGATAACGGCACCACTGCGAATGCTTCGTTGGACGTCAACATCGTCGACGACCTGCCAAAAGGCGTGGATGACAGCAATACCGGTACTGCCTCGGAAACCAATCTGACGCTGACCGGTAACGTCCTGACCAACGACGTTCAAGGCGCCGACCGCGTACCGACCGGCCCCAATGCCGGCCCGATCACTGCGGGTACTTTCACCGGGACTTACGGCACTTTGGTGCTCAATGCCAATGGCACTTACACCTACACCGTCAACCCTAGCGACGCGGACTTCAAAGCGCTGCACGGTGGCGGCAATGGCACAGAAACCTTCACCTACACCATCACTGATTCCGACGGCGACACCAGCACCGCGAATCTGGTTTTGCAGATTCACAACAACGACGATCCAGTGACCATCAGCGGCCTCGACGTGAACGGTGGCGAACTCACCGTCTTCGAGAAAAACCTCAGCACCGGCAGTGCGCCGGACGCCACCGCATTGACCCAAAGTGGCACGTTCACCATCACTGCACTGGACGGTGTCACCACGCTGACTGTTGGCGGCATCGCCGTTGTCACTAACGGTGTAGCCGCAGGCTTTCCGCAATCGGTCACGACTCC
>NZ_JBXANC010000008.1:0-402301 GCF_058801265.1 Pseudomonas sp. GW822-FHT03F08
CGGCGGTGAAGGCGCCGGCAGTGATCAGGCCTTGTTTTTCGCCGGTAACCGACATGTACGCTGGTGTTGCCATGGGATGCTCTCCTTGCGGATAAAGTTAGGGTGCCCGGGAGGCGAAATCGCCCGGTGGGTGCCTGACTGTTATCAAGGAGCGTGCCAACATTTTCGAAGCCTCGTAAAACCGGGAGGATGGCGCTGGCAGTCATTGATTTTCGTGAAAAACGGCAGCGTTTCAGGCGAAAAGTGCGCAAGAAGTTGCGCAGTACTGCGCAACTTCTTGCGCACTTGGCTGGAGGCCAAGAGCTGCGTGGCTTGCAGCGGTTTTAAGGGGTGTTTTATTACGTACAACTGCGCAACTTCTTGCGCAGTATGGCCAAACGCCGCTTCGTCGCCTTACCGAGTCAGCACGGTGAGGCATTCTTCTATCGAACGCTGCTGCGTCTCGGCATACAACCTCAATTCATCGATGGTCGAACGCCCCAAGGCCTGTTCGAACGCCTGACGATTGGAGTGCTCGCCATAGTGCGTCTGCGCCGCATCCCCCAGGTTTGACTGAAAAATCCCCGCCGCACTGACCGGCAGGAAATCTTCGTACACCAGCGGCTCGGCTTTCACGTACCCATCGCGTAACAACGCTCGCAGCGAAACATCAGCGGGACGACTCGCCTCAAGCCCTTTGTCTGTCACGAAATAACGGAAGTACGCCAACTCCTGCTCGCGCATGCCCTCGAGGCTGTCAGGGAATTCGCCGAAGTGCTGAGTCATCAGCGCGTTGTAGCGTGAGGCGTTGGCTTCGTTGGGGAAATCGCCCAATTCATCGCGTGCCGCATTCAGCAGGCGGTCGTACAGCGCCCGGCCCTTGGGGGTCAGCGCCGCACCCCGTTGTTCGATTTCGCCGAACCGGGCGCTGTGGCTGCCGCGAGTTTGCGTCTGGTCGGTGAAGGCGATCGGCTCGTCCAGCGCCTTGAAACTGGTCTGACGCAGCAGGATCGGATGCTGCCGGCGCGGTGGCCCTTCGATCACCGCTTTGGGTGTGATGCCGTGCAGTGGCATCTGTGCCTGAACGATGTCGATGTCCAACGTACGCGGTGTCAGGTGGTTGATGTGCGGGCCCTTGAACGCGACGACATCGGCGATCAAACGATGCTGGGCGCTGAGGGTCTGGTATTGCGCGGCGGTGACGGTGGCGCTGTGGTGCCAGCGAAAAGTCTCCAGCGCCTGCAGGACAAATTCCCCGGCTTCGGATTCATTCAACCCGCCAGCGGCTTCGGCCTGCTCTATCAGACGCAACGCGGTTGGGGTGAAGATCGAACGCTGATCCAGCACCGATTGCGCGAAGGCCCGCAGCTCGGGGTCTTCAATCAACTCAAGTCGCAGCAACGAAGTGAACACCCGGAACGGGCTGACCTGTAGCGCATCTTCATGCACCGCGCGGAACGCCGTGGAGTGCACAGGCACTCCGGCAGGGGTCAGGTCGTAATAACCCACGGGTTGCATGCCCATCACCGCAAACAGGCGGGCGAGGGTGGCCAGTTCGGTCGCGGTGCCAACGCGGATTGCGCCATGGCGCTCCATGTCCAGCCGTTCGATTTCGCCGGTGCTGTGCAGTTGACGGGCGATCTGCGGCTCGCGCGACAGCACGTCGAGGTTGGTCTGTTCCACCAGTTCCATCAAGGCGCCATACAGCGGCACTTCTTCGCGGTACATGTCGGACATCGCTTTGGAGAAGCGTTGGCGGATCAGGTCGGGGCTGACGAAAGGCTGCACGGTCATGAAAAAAATTCCTGGCACGGTCACGTAAAGGATGGGGGAAAAGATCGCAGCCTTCGCCGACGCGGGCAAACGAAGAATCCTACGAACTTCATTCTGCCAACGACTGATCGTTTACCTGTCCTGACGCGAGTTCTCCCCCAGAAACTCCCGATACAAACGCGCCGTGTTCGATGGCTGCTCGACCATCGGCATGTGACCGACGCCGTCCCACACATCGACCCGCAGATTGGCGATGCCCTTGCTCCAGACCGGCACGCTGCTGACATCGATCAACCGGTCCTTGCGGCCCCAGAGCAACAGCCCCGGGCATTTGATGTCCGGGAGTTTCGGCTCCATTGGCGGACTGGCGCGGAAATCCCGGAAGATCTCTTCCAGTTCATCCCGGCGTTGTTCATAGCGCTGGGCGATGGCATCCAGCACCAGCCCCGGTACCCAGGGCGGCGAGGCCATGGTCATCGCATAGAAGCGTCGGAATTCTTCCCGGGAATTGATCAAAAACGGATTGTGCCCACGTGCCAGATGGCGCTCCATGTCGCTGGGCTCCGGCGCGGTGACGCCGGCCGGGTCGATCAAGGCCACCGAAGCGATGCGGTCCGGGTAGGTCGCCGCCAGCCACGCGGCGATGTAACCGCCCATGGAGTTGCCGATCACATGGACTTTCTCGACCCCGCAGACGTCGAGCAACTGGATCATGCGCTTGGCCTGCACCGCGATGTCGTAGCCACCGCCCGCCTTGAAGCCGGTTTCGCCGTGGCCGGCCAGGTCCGGAATGATCACTCGATACTGACTGACGAAATGCCGGGCGAAGCGCAGCCACAGGTTCTTTTCCGCGCTGTAGCCATGCAGCATCAGAATGCTGCTCGACGCTTCATAGGGCCCGCCTTGCCAGGTCGACACGGTCATTTCGGCAATCGGCACTTCAATTTTGTGCAACCGGTACAGCTTGGCCTCCAGGGCCGCGCTCAGGTCGTAGAGCCAGTGGCCGACCGCCGGGTAGCTCAACCAGCTCCAGGCCACGAAAACTGCGAGGGCGACAAACAGCAAGAGCATCGGACGTCTTCCTTGTTCAAGACAGAATGTGGTCGGCCGGTTTCAGCGCCCGGGTCAACCGGTGATAGCTGAAACTGAAGCCCGGGAACATTGCGATCACATGACCGCTCTTGCTTTGATACCAACTGTGGCAGCCGCCGGTTTTCCAGACCGTGCGCTCCATCTCCCGGTGAATCATCTGAGTGTAGGTACGTTCTGCTTCGGGGCGAACTTCGATGCTGCGCAGACCTTTGGCCTGCACGGTGCGGATGCAGTCGAGGATGTAGTTCATCTGCGATTCGATGATGAACAGCGCCGAGGTGTGGCCTATGCCGGTGTTCGGCCCGGTGACGATAAACAGGTTGGGAAAGTCCGGCAGGCTGGTGCCGAGGTAGGCGCGCGGGTATTGCGCCCAGACGTCGCGCAGTTGCACGGCGTTTTTTCCGCTGACCGGGTAGGAAATCACTCCGTCGGTGGCGTCGTAACCGGTCGACCACACGATCAGATCAACGTCGATGTGCTGGCCGTCCGTGGTGACGATGCCGGTTTCGTCGAGGCTGGCGATGCCTTGCTCGCGGCTGTGCAGCGTGACGTTGGGCCGGGTCAGCGCCGGGTAATAAGTGCTGGAGACCAGTACCCGTTTGCAACCGATGGTGAAGTCCGGCGTCAGTTTTCGCTGGAGTTCGGGATCCGTTATCTGGTGTTTGAGGAATTTCAGGGCCTGGTGCTGCACCATGTGAATCGCTGGTTTCGAATATTTGAAGGCGATGACCCGGGTTTCGAACTGCCAGTAGATCATCCAGCGCAACAGCTTGTAGGCCGGTTTCAGACCCAGCAGCCAGCGCTGGAAAGGCCCGAATTTGCGGTCGGGTCGGGGCAGCACCCAATGCGGCGTACGTTGAAAGACGTGCAGTTGCTCGACCTGCGGCGCAATGGTCGGAATCACCTGCGCCGCACTGGCGCCGCTGCCGACGATGGCCACGCGTTTACCGCGATAGTCGTAGCTGTGATCCCAATTGTTTGTATGAAAGGTCTTGCCCTGAAAGCGATCCTGTCCCGGGAAGTGTGGGACGACCGGTTGGCTCAATGGCCCGGTGGCGTTGATCAGGAACTGTGCGTAGAACGTGCCTTTGGTGCCGGTGTGTACGGCCCAACGTTTCTCGGTTTCGTCCCATTCGATGCGTTCGACGTTGGCTTGCAGTTCCACCCGGTCGCGCAGGCCGAAACGCTCGATCACATGTTCGGTGTAGTGATGCAGCTCGGCCTGTTCGGCGAACATCTGCGTCCAGGGGTAGGGCGCGAACGACAATGAATACAGGGGCGACGGCACATCGACCGCCGCGCCGGGGTAAGTGTTCTGGCACCAGGTACCGCCGAAAAAGTCCCGCCGCTCCAGCAAGCGAAAATCGTCGATGCCGGCCTTGAGCAAATTGATGGCCGCGCACTGGCCGCCAAACCCGCTGCCGATGATCAACACTTGATAGGTCTGCATGGTCCTCCTTCTTAGAGTCTTTTTTCCATTTTCTTCCTTTCATGTATAGCCAATCATTTGCCTGCCGTGTGATGGAAATGGCGGGGTATTCGGCCGCTGGCCGGTGATGGCTATTTAACGTCTCCCTGTTAGACTCCGAGCACATCCTTTTGCGGTGTACTCGAGGCCCTTATGGGAAGAACGGGAGGAAAGGGACTTTCACTGGCCAGGAGGCTTTACACATCGCGAACCCTCGGGTTGGTCCTGGGGCTTCTATGCGTGAGCGTTGCGATGTACCCGCTCGATCCGCCGACCTGGGTCTGGGCGCTGATGCTGTTCAACGGCCTGGTCTGGCCGCACCTCGCGTATCAATGGGCCCGACGGGCCAAGGTTCCGTACCACGCCGAACACCGCAACCTGCTGCTCGACGCCTTTCTCGGCGGCTTCTGGGTCGCCGCCATGCACTTCAATCCCTTGCCCAGTGCCACGACTATTTCAATGATGGCGATGAACAATGTCGCCATCGGTGGCCTGCGTTTTCTGCTGGCCGGGGCTGCTGCGCAGTTGCTTGGCGTCGGTGTCGGGCTGGTAGTGTTTGCCCCGGCCTTCATCCCCGCGACCTCTCCGGCGCAGCTCTATGCGTGCCTGCCGTTGTTGATGCTGTATCCGCTGGCGCTGGGCTGGATCTGCTTCCGCCAGGCCTACACCCTTGGCCTGCACAAGCGTGAATTGCTGGCGTTGAGCCGTACCGACAGCCTGACCGGTTTGCTCAATCACGGCGCCTGGAAGGATCAACTGGACATCGAATTCGAACGCAGCAAACGCCAGCAGACTGGCGCGGCGATTGCGCTGATCGACATCGACCACTTCAAGGCAATCAACGACACCTACGGCCATGTGGCCGGCGATATCGTCCTGCGTCAGTTAAGCAAGATGCTCAAGCAGAATCTGCGCATGGCCGATGTGGCGGGGCGTTATGGCGGCGACGAGTTTTGCGTGATCCTTCCGGACCTGCCGCTGTTCAATGCAGCGCAGGCCATGGAAGCCTTGCGCGAGCGTTTTTCCTTTCTGGTCTACGAACAGAACCCGGCGCTGAAAGTCAGCCTGAGCATTGGCCTGGCGGCACTCGATCCGGCTCACGGCGATGCAACGCGCTGGCTGAACGATGCCGATGAAGCGCTCTACGAAGCCAAGGCCAGCGGGCGCAACCGGGTGATCTGCTGCAACGATGACAAGCCGCGGCGCGAGGTATTCGATTCGGTTTGAACGGATTGGGTGTCGCATCCGGGATAGAGCCTTGGGGCGATGTCAGGTACGGTTCAGTACCCGACACGAAACAAGGATTGATTCATGACGTTCAAATTCCCTCGTTCTCTGCTGGCCGCCGGTCTCGGCCTGACCCTCTCTTTCGCAGCCGCTGGCGCGTTCGCCGAACCGCACAAACAGGTGCTGGCCGACGCCGAGCAATACAAACCCGAAGCCCTGAAATTGCTCGAACGCCTGGTCAATATCGACTCGGGCTCGGGCTATGAGCCAGGGCTCAAGCAAGTCAGCGACATCGCCATCGATGAGCTGAAAAAGCTTGGCGCAACCATTGAACTGGTGCCCAACACTCCGGAAAAAACCAACCACGTACTCGCCACGCTCAAAGGCACCGGCAAGGCGAAAATCCTGCTGATGGCGCACATGGACACGGTGTTCAAGGAAGGTTCTGCTGCCGAGCGTCCGTTCCACATCAAGGACGGCCGTGCCTACGGGCCGGGGGTGATGGACGACAAGGGCGGGATTGTCGCCGGCATTTATGCGCTGAAAATTCTCAAGAACCTCGACTTCAAGGACTACGCGCAAATCACTTTCCTGCTCGATGCCAGCGAAGAAACCGGCTCGGACGTCGCCACTGACCTGATCAAGAAAACCGCCAAACTTCACGACGTGACCCTCAATCTTGAGCCGGGCCGTCCGGCCGATGGTCTGGTGGTGTGGCGCAAGGGCAGTGCCACCGCACTGGTCGAGGTCAAGGGCAAGGCCGCCCACGCCGGCGTCGCGCCGGAACTGGGGCGCAACGCGGCGATGGAGGCGGCACACCAGATCCTGCAACTGGGCAAGCTCGGCGACGAAGCCAAGAAAACCACCATCAACTTCACTGTGCTCAAGGCCGGTGATCGCACCAACGTGATCCCGGATCAGGCCATGGCCAAGGCTGACGTACGGGCGGCGGTGCCGGAGGAATTCGACCGGATCGAGAAGGATCTGGCGCGGGTGTCGCAGGACAAGTTGATTCCCGATACCGAAGTGAAGACTTCGCTGCAACGCGGCTTGCCACCGATGCCGCAGACGCCGGAGTCGGATCGTTTGATGGCAATGGCCCAGGGGATTTACGGCGAAATCGGCCGCAAGTTGACCGAAGAAGGCAGTGGCGGGGCGGCGGATGCGAGTCTGTCAGCCGGGGTGGGCACGCCGACGCTGGATGGGTTCGGGATTGTTGGCGGCAACATTCATACGCCGGAGGAGTATGCGGAAGTGGAGAGTGTGGCGCCGCGGATTTATCTGTTGTCGCGGATGATTATGGAGCTGGCGAAGCAGTAACGGCAGCTAGCGGTTTCGCGGCGGGCGCCATGCGAGTGGACTCGTAATGGCGTCGGGCCGCTCTGCCTCTTTGTAGCGGGGTGTGAGGTTACTCTTTGACGCTCATGTATTCCTTGGCCCAGAGGATGTATTCCTCAGGCTGGGTGTAGGTGTGGGTCAGTTCGGTGGCGCTCAGGTCCGAAGCCTGGGTGAAGATCTGGCGCTGTTCGCGCAGGCTGTCGTAAGTGGCCTTGATCGCCGCGAAGTAAGCGCCGTGGCCGTCGATGGTCACGCGTACACCCAGTTCGGCCAGGCGTTTGTCGTCGCGCAGCGCCGGGTTGCCGTAGGTGACCAGCATCAACGGGACGGTCAGGTGTTCGGCGATTTGCTCGAGCTGATCGAAGTCCTGGATGCCGACCATGCAGATACCGTCGGCGCCAGCGGCCTGGTATTGGCGGGTGCGGCTGATGATTTCCTGATTCGGCAGGATGCCGGCGTTGGTCCGGGCGATGATCGCCATTTCCGAGTCGACTCGGGCTTCCAGTGCCGCGCGGATCTTGCCGACGCCTTCGGCGACCGAGATCAGATCGGTGGATTTACGGCCGAATTGTGCCGGCAGCAGGGTGTCTTCGATGGTCAGCGCGGCGACGCCGGCGCGTTCCAGTTCGACGATGGTGCGCATCACGTTCAGGGCGTTGCCGTAGCCGTGGTCGGCGTCGGCGATCACCGGCAATTGGGCGACGCGGCCGATTCGGGTGGCCTGTTCAGCGAATTCGCTGAGGGTGATCAGGGCAAAGTCCGGAGCACCCAGGACCTGCAACGAGGCGACCGAACCGCCAAGAATCCCTACTTCAAAACCCAGGTCAGCGGCGATGCGGGCGGACATCGGATCGAACACCGATGCGGTGTGATAGCAGGTGTCGGAAGCCAGCAGCTGACGGAAGTTACGGCGCAAATCTTGATGAGAAAGCCTGGTCATACGAGTTCCACCAATACAAAGGAATGGAAAGGCTTGAGCAAAGGTGTCAACGCCGAAGGTGAAAAGGCTATCACGCCAATGGGTCAAGGATCATGACGAATTAACGAGGAAGTTAACCAGGAAAACCTGTTCAGGCTTTCTTGCTGCAGGCAGAGGCGCTCAGGCCGCCACCGCCTGCTGCTGTTGATTGGGCAGCGGCACTGCCCGCACCGAGTTGCCCGGCTGCAATTGCAGGCGTTTGGCGGTGAGGCGGTCGATTACCAGAGTGCTGCCGACCCGGCGTCCCGGAGCGACTGTGATGCGGCAGTTTTCCAGACGGCGGTTGTGAATCAGCCACAGCGGCGCCTGATCGTCCGGCGCGCCAATGCTCAGGGTCAGTTCCAGGCTGTCGCGTACCGTGCGGATACTGCGGATCGGCGCCTCGATGACCGGGCCGCCGTCGAAGATGTCGATGTAGCCTTTGTGGGCGAAACCCTCGGACTGGAGAATTTTCAGTGCCGGCTCGGTGTTGGGGTGGGCCTGACCGATCACGGCCTGAGCCTGTTCGGTGAGCAGGCAGGTGTACAGCGGCTGGCGCGGCATCAGTTCGGCGATGAAGGCCTTGTTGCCCAGCCCGGACAGGTGGTCGGCGTGGCTGAAGTCCATCTGAAAGAAGTGCCGGCCGAGGCTGTCCCAGAATGGCGAACAGCCTTGCTCGTCGGCACTGCCGCGCAGTTCGGCGATCATCTTCTCGCCGAACAGGTGCGGGAATTCAGCGACAAACAGCAAGCGCCCCAATGACAGCAGGCGTCCATTGCTGCCGTGGCGCTGATCGTGGCGCAAGAACAGCGAGCACAGTTCCGATTGGCCGGTCAGTTCATTGTTGAGGAACAGCGTCGGGATCTGCCGCTGAATGCCCAGGTCCGGCGCCGAGCTGACAGTCAGCCCGACCCGATAGTTGTACCAGGGCTCACGCAGGCCGACAGCCCCGGCCAGGGCGCTGACCCCGACCACCCGCTGCTCGTCGTCCTCGAGCACAAACAGATAGTCGGCATCGGCCCGCTCGACCTGCTCGGCGAAGGCGCGTTGCGCCCAGCGTACCCGGTGGGCCAGGCGATCTTCGTTGGCAGGCAGGGTGGTGAACCCCGGCCCGGCCTGTTGCACCAGCGTCATCAACGCTGGCAGGTCGCTGACTTGGACCGGACGGACAATCATGCTGCAACTCCTTTTGCGCGCCTGCTCGGGCACTGTCGTTGGGTGAGGGCGCGGTTCACAGGGCAATCACCCGGATCGTGCTGCCAGCGCTGACATTCAGTGCTGCACAAATCGCCGGCGTAAGCGCCAAGGGCTGACCGGGCTGGTAATCCAACTCGGCGACCACCGCCCGAAAGCCATGCAGTGCATCGTTACTCACCAGATAACGACCGCGGGCATCGATCAGTGGTTCCGTTTGAACCGTGGCGGTCTGGCTCTGGGCGATCGAACGGATGTTGGCGGTGCGTGCATACAAGGTCGGGCCGGCATCGAACAGGTCGATGTAGCTGTTGGTTTCAAAACCCTCGCGCTCAAGGATGTCGAAGGCTTCCTGACCGTCCGGGTGGATGCGACCGATGCACTCCTGTGCCGCCAGCGGCAGCATCGGCACGTAGATCGGGTATTGCGGCATCAGTTCGGCAAGAAACGTACGGCTCTGCAAGCCGCACAGGCGTTCGGCCTCGACGTAGGGCAGATCGAAGAAGTGCTTACCCAGCGCATCCCAGAACGGCGAGTTGCCTTGCTCGTCGCTGTAGCCGACGATTTCGGTGATCACCGCTTCGGCAAAACGTGTCCCGTGGGCGGCGATGAACAGCAGTCGTGCCCGCGACAGCAATTCCGAGAAGGGTGTGCGTACCAGCGCCGTGTTGATGTGAAAACCGCGCAGCAGCGTGTGGCCGCTGAGGTCGTGGCACAGCGACAGTGCCGGAACGCCATGTTCGATGTTCAGTTCCCGCGAAGCGCTGGTGAAATGGCGATTGCGCAGACTGTAGAACGGCTCGTTATGGCCGGCAGTGGCGAGAATCTCCGAGCAGCCGACCAGGCGTCTGCTGTCGAGATCTTCCAGCACGAAAAAGTAATTCTCCGGGCCCTGAGCCGCTGCCTCGCTGT
This sequence comes from Pseudomonas sp. GW822-FHT03F08, assembly GCF_058801265.1. Lineage (NCBI taxonomy): Bacteria > Pseudomonadati > Pseudomonadota > Gammaproteobacteria > Pseudomonadales > Pseudomonadaceae > Pseudomonas > Pseudomonas sp. GW822-FHT03F08. The sequence continues at coordinate 9,942 of NZ_JBXANC010000008.1, forward strand.
CGAACGAGGCGCAGGACGCGGCGATTTTTTCGCTCAGGCGCTGGCTGTCGTCCGGCAGGGACGTGACGCCCACCAGGCTGTCGCGAGCCAATTGTTGCAATTGAGGCAGGTCGTTTGGCTCGACTGGGCGTAAGACCAGCATGGATGCACTCCTGTATCAAAAGATTCGGCCCATTCGCCGAACCTGACTATCACTGTCGGTTTCCACGCGTTAAAGCGGCGGACGCCTGATTTGTTGTCAGACGCCGCTCTTTTTCTTGTCAGCCATTGCTCGGGTCAGGCAGCGCGGTACTGGCGCCGAGCTTGTTCAGGAAGAACAGGTACACCAGACCCAGGGCGATCCAGATCAGGCCGAGTTTCTGTGCATCGACGCCCATGTTGTACATGATGGCCGCGACGATGATGAAGCCGATCACCGGGCAGATCAGGTGACGGATCACCTGGCCGGACTTCTGCCGGCGCCAGTAGTAATTGATCACGGTCAGGTGCAACAGCATGAAGCCGCTCAAGGCGCCGAAGTTGACCAGCGAGGTCAGGGTGTCCACCGAGTTGATGAACAGGTAGCAGATCACCAGCGACAGCACGGCCACCAGATAGATGCTCAGGTACGGCGTGTTGTGTTTCGGGTGGACCTTGGCCAGCACTTTCGGCAGCTTGCCGTCGCGGGCCATGCCGAACAGCAGGCGCGAGACCGCCGCTTGCGAAGTGATTGCCACCGCCACGCCCCAGGCCAGGGCCGTGGCAACGCCGGTCAGGGTCGCGAGCCAGCTGCCGGCGGCAATTTCGGCGATTTCATAGAACGCGGTGTCGGCGGACTTGAAGCCCATGCCGGCGGCCAGGTCGGTGGCGATCCAGGTCTGTACGACGAAAATCGCGCCCATCACTACCAGGGTGATCAACGCCGCTTTGCCGACGCTGCGGCCCGGATCGCCCTTGATCTCTTCGGCGAGCGTGGAGATCGCATCGAAACCGAGGAATGACAGCACCGCAATCGACACTGCTTGCATCAGCAGAGCGAAGTTGAAGGTTTCCGGGTGATACAGCGGCGCCAGGGTCAACTGGCCGTTGCCGCCACCGTTGTGCAGGGCGTTCCAGGCGTAGAACAGGAAAATCCCCAGCACAACGAGTTGTGCCAGCAGGAACACGATGTTCATGCGGGCGGTGAAAGTGATGCCGCGCAGGTTGACGAACGTGGCGCTGACCAGGAACGCCAGGATGAAGCCGACCTTCGGAATGTCCGGGTACAAATGGTTGAGCGCCATCGCCGCGTAGACGTAGAGCAGTGGCGGAATCAGCAGATAGTCGAGCAGCATCAGCCAGCCGGCGATGAAGCCGACGTGTTGATTCAGGCCTCGTTGTGCGTAGGAATACACCGAGCCGGCAATCGGAAAGGCCCGGGCCATGCTGCCGTAGCTCAGTGCGGTGAAGACCATCGCCACCATGCCGATGATGTACGCCAAGGGCACCATCCCCGGTGCCTCCGCGTTGACGTAGCCATACACGCCAAACGGGGCGATGGGGATCATGAAGATCATCCCGTACACCACCAGGTCGGTCAGTGTCAGGCTACGTTTCAACTCCTGTTTGTAGCCGAACTCTTCTATTTCCATGAAGCGCAACTCCTTGTCAGCCAATCGGTCGTTTTAGTTGTTATATCGGTCCGTCGTTTACAGCGTCAGCAGTGGTTACAACAATCTTTACAGCAGGGGTGCCAGATAATTTGCCCAGCGGGAAACCGCTTCCGGGTTGCGCAGCAGGTCGTTGCGCACTTCGATCAAGACCGACTCCAGACCACGGGCATCGCCGTGCACCGGCACGGTCATGTCGCCCAGCGGGTCGATCTTGTACGGCTGGTTGCCGGCGACTTTCAGCGGATGCCGGTCGAGACCGTCGAGCAGGCGCTGGGCGTATGCCTTGGACTGACCGAACAGCACGCCGACTTCCAGTTCCCGTGGCTGGCCGTAGTACACCGGGGTGAAACTGTGAATCCCCACCACCCGCACTGGCCGGCCATCGGCCAGGCGCTCGTCGATCAGTTGTTGCAACCGGGTGTGAAACGGCTTGAACAGGCACTGGCGACGGTATTCGCGGGTGGCTTCATCGAGCTCGCGGTTGCCCGGCACCTGATAGATCTCGCTCTGCGCCGGAATGCTGTCCGGGGCATGTCGGGGCCGGTTGAGGTCGATCAACAGTCGCGAATAATTGGCGCTCAGCAGCGTGGCGCCGATCTTTTCCGACAGTTGCTCGGCCAGCTCCAGCGCACCGATGTCCCAGGCAATGTGTTCACGCGCAGCCGTGTCATCCAGGCCCAGGTTGTTCAGGGCGTCGGGGATGTAACGGCTGGCGTGCTCGCACACCAGGATCAGTGGATGCGACGAGTTTTCGCGGATCAGGTTGTAGACCGGTCGGGTGTACAACCCAAGCTCGGCGGATTCAGTACAGGCGTGCATAGTGCTCACACAGGTCAGCGGGCGAGAGCTGTTCCGTCAGCGCCAGTTCCTCGGTTTTAAGGGCGAAATACGTGTCGAGCAACGGTGCGGGCAGCGCTGCCATCAGCGCTTCGCTGCGACGCAGGCATTCCAGTGCCTGAGCCAAAGAGGCAGGCAGGGCAACGATGCCCCGCGCCTCGCGTTGTTCGTCGTTGAGTGAATCGGGGATTTCATCGGTGATCGCGTTCAGCGCCAGACGCTGTTCGATGCCCAGGCGTCCGGCGATCAGCAGCGCAGCCATCGCCAGGTGCGGCGAAGCGGTGGCGTCCATGGCGCGGAATTCCAGGTTGTACTGCTTTGCCACGGGTTTGTTGCCCAGGCTCACGGTCGGGCAGATGCGCAGCGCCGCTTCGCGGTTCTGTTGCCCGAGGCAGGCGTAGGACGCGCTCCAGTGGTGCGGCTGCAAACGTTCATATGAGACCGGCGTCGGTGCGGTGAACGCACACAGCGCCGGCAAGTAATGCAGCACGCCCGCCGCCCAGTGCTGGCCCAGGGTCGACAAGCCATTGCTGGTGCCGGCGTCGTACAGCATCGGCTGACCGGCCAGGTCGAGCAGGCTGACATGCAGGTGCACGCCGTTGCACACCGCTTCAGCAGCGGTCTTCGGTGCGAAGCTCAGGTCCAGGCCCATCTGCCGGGCGATTTCACGGGTGATCTCGCGTACGTTCACCGCGCGATCCGCCGCCGCCACGCCGAAGGTCGGGCGGCAGGTGATTTCGTATTGATGCTTGCCGTATTCGGGCAGGAACATTTCCGGCTCGACGCCGCCGGCTCGCAACGCGCTGAGCAGCCAGCCGCCGAACTCGGCGCCCTGGCGTTGTGCTTCGAGAGAGAAGGCCAGGTGTTCGGCAAACCCTGCGTGCAGATTGAATTCGTGTTCGAACGCGGCGTTGACCTGCAACCCGAGCTGGTCGCGATACCGCTCGATTTCATCGCGCAGCAGCGTGCGCGGGCAGGCGCCCCACGGGCGGCCGTCGGTTTCGCGGATGTCACCGTGGATGAAATCCAGCGCCGGGGCGGCGGCGTCCGGACCATTGCCGACCGTGACGCGGCTGGCCAGGTCGGGAATCAACCGCAGATCGCCATAGGCGCCCCACGGATTGCTCGACGCGATGATGTCCTGCGGCGTCAACGCGCTGTTGGCCGGCACCCAGCCGCAACCGGCCGCTTGATAGTGCTCCAGCTCATCGCTGGGAAACGAGCGGCCACGGGTGATACCGATCAGGTCGGTGGTGACGATGGTGGTCATCGGCAACGGCGACAAGCGTTCGCTCATGGCTGCATCTCCTGCAACCGACCGAGTACGGTGTCAGTGTCGGTGATCCAGCAGTAGCCCTTGATCGCGTTCAGGCACGCGTCGTGGCGTGCTTCGGTGTAGGTCGCGCAGGCGTCCGCCACCAGTGTCACCAGATAACCCCGGTCGGCGGCGTCGCGCACGGCCATGTCCACGCACTGGTCGGTGACGATGCCGGCGATGATCAGGTGCCGGGTTTCCAGATTGCGCAGCACGTAGTCGATGTTGGTCGAGTTGAAGACACCGGAAGAAGTCTTTGGCAGCACGATTTCGTTTTCCGCCGGGGTCAGTTCGGCGATGACCTGTGCCTGCGGGCTGCCCTTGGGCAGGTGCATGTCCGACAGTTTGTGGTCCAGCGAGCGGTCGCGACCGTCGGCGGTGAGGCTTTCGATCAGGGTGTGCAGCACGTTCTGCCGTGCGTCGCGGAAGGCGTTGAGCAAGCGCACCTGATTCGGCACCACTTGCGAGCGCGTACGATTGAGGAAGTAGGCGGCGTCCGGGCCTTCGAGGTGCGGGTCGAACTGCGGCTCAAGCCAGGCACGCTGCATGTCCACCAGCAACAGCGCAGTGTGGTCGGTGACAAACGGCAGGTCCCGCGGCGAGCGGTGGGGAAGGCTGAACATCCTTATTTATCCTCCAGCAGGTGGGTGTCGAAGTCGTTGCGCAGGGCATCGATGCCTTCCAGGCGATCGGCCAGGTCCGGGCTGCGCAGGGTCAGGCAAGCGATCAACGCTTCAACCTGGGCCAGCGCCGGGACCATGGTGTCGAACGGCGATGCCGACTCCACCGGGGCGCTGATGATCATGTCGGCCAGCTCGCGCAGCGGCGAGGCATAGATGTCGGTGAACAGCACGACGCGAGCGTTGTTGTTCTTGGCTGCATTGGCTACGCGCAGGGCCTGGGTCTGGTAGCGGCGATAGTCGAACACCAGCACCACGTCCTGGCGCTGCAGGTCGAACAGACGATCCGGCAGTTGCGCGTTGTCCTCCAGCGCAAAGCAACCGGGGCGCAGCAGACGCAAATGATTGAGCAGGTAAGTGGCCATCAGGCTGCTGAAACGCCCGCCGAAGCAGTAGACCTGATGGCGCGTGTCGAGCAGCCACTGCGCGAGAATCCGCACGTCTTCGGGTTGGGTCAGGGCCTGGGTTTCAGCCAGCAGGTTGTGGCTGTGGGCCAGATAGTGGCTCCAGGCATCGTCCTGATTCAGGTTCGAACGCGGTTGCAACAGCGTGCGCGGCGAGCGCAGGCGATGGTCCATGTCGCTGAGCAGGGCGTCCTGGAATTCGGCGTAACCGCCAAAACCGAGTTTTTTTACCAGACGCACGATGGTCGGATCGCTGACGCCGGCGTGTTCGGCCAGACGCGCCATCGGGCCGAGCCCGTTGCGCGGGTACTGATCGAGCAGGGCCCGGACGACTTTGCGCTCTGAAGGCGTAAGGTCCAGGCCGGGATCAGTAATCAGGTCTCTGAGAGGGGGCATCCGGGCTCCTGCTGGATGGGGTGTTGGATTCGCTTCACAATCCGTTAAAACAGTATTTATGTAACTCACGCTACATGTCTAGTGAATTTTCCAGGCAATTATTTCAGCCCCAAAATGGGGCGAGATGCCCGTGTAACAAGGGCTACACGTCTATCGATCGATCTTGTAGTCCATTGCCCATTGTTGTGTCAGACATTGCCGCTTTGTTTTGACAGGGCGATTGAAGGGCTTCCCCGGAACCGCCCGGTTTACGGCACAATTGCCGTCCTGTCGGCACGTTGCCGGGTGTTTTTTACCTTCTGACCGAGTGACTCATTGTGCAAGCCACCCGTTTGACCTTGATCTGTCACGCCAGAACCGTCGCACAAAAATTGGCGCGTTTTCCTACGAACGAAGCTGTTGAAGAAAGCGCTGTTGCGTCTGACTCGCTGGCCACTCGATTCGCTACGCCGCGTCGTTTGATCTGCGGCCCGGAATTGCGCACGCGTCAGACTGCCGCATGGTTCGGTCACGATGCCCAGGTGGATGAAGCATTGCGCGATTGCGACTGGGGCCGTTGGCAGGGGCAGTCGATCAAAGACTTGCAGCGAGATGAACCGGAAGCTCTGCAAGCCTGGCTCGAAGATCCCGGCGCCGCGCCCCATGGCGGGGAGTCGGTGGTGCAACTCGGCGAACGAGTGGTCGCATGGCTGGCGACCCTGCAAACCACGCCGGGTCATGTGGTGGCCGTCACGCATCCGTTCATCATGCGTGCGGCGCTGATGCAGGTCATGCAAGGCCAGGCTTTCCATAGCATCGATGTCGAGCCGCTGGCGGTGGTCGAGTTGAGTTTCTTCGGGCGCTGGCGGCTACGCTTGTCCGGCATCGACCTTGAAGGAGACCGTTCATGAAACGCTTGCTGGTCATCGGCATTGGCGCCGGCAACCCCGACTACATCACGATGCAGGCGGTGAAGGCGCTGAATCAGGTGGACGTGTTTTTCCTCATGGACAAGGGCCAGAGCAAGGACAAGCTGATCGACCTGCGTCGCGAAATCTGCGAACGCTACATCACCGATCGTACCTACCGTTTCGCCGAAGCCCACAGCCCGGAGCGCGAGCGCGGCGATGTGGACTACAGCGCCAGCGTCGATGATCTGAACCGCGCCAAGCGGCAAACCTTCGAGCGCCTGATCAATGACGAATTGGCTGACGGGCAGTGCGGCGGTTTTCTGGTATGGGGCGATCCGGCGTTGTACGACAGCACCCTTCGCATTCTCCAGGCGATTCTGGCTTCGGGGCGATGCACATTTGAATTCGACGTGATCCCGGGCATCACCAGCGTTCAGGCCCTGGCGGCGCAGCACAAGGTACCGCTGAACACCATCGGCCACTCGATTGAAATCACCACCGGCCGACGCCTGGCGGCGGGGCAGGTGAGTGATACCGACAGCCTGGTGGTGATGCTCGACGCCGAAGACTCCTACCATCAAGTGGCGGATCAGCAGACGGAGATCTACTGGGGCGCCTACCTCGGCACGCCGGACGAAATCCTCATCAGCGGCCGGCTCAAGGATGTCGCGGATGAAATCGAGCGGGTGCGCAAGGCTGCGCGGGCCGAGCATGGCTGGATCATGGACACTTATCTGTTGCGCAAGCCTTGACCTCACGACCAAAGCGCTCGCGATACACCGACGGCGGCACCCCGACCACGCTGCGAAACGCCACACGAAAGCTTTCTACCGAACGATAACCGCAGCGCTGGGCGATCTGATCAGTGTTTTGCGGTGTGCTTTCCAGCAGCTCTCGGGCTCGGGCCAGGCGCTCGTGTTGCAGCCAGGCCTTGGGGGACTGGCCGCTGGCTTCCGTGAATTTGCGCAGGAAGGTGCGTTCGCTCATCGCCGCTTCGCTGGCCAGATCACGCACTTCCAGCGGTTCGTGCAGGCGTTCGCGGGCCCACTGCATCACGCGCGACAGATCGCTGCGCGGGGTCGGGCTGACCGGGGTGGGAATGAATTGCGCCTGACCGCCGGTGCGTTGCGGCGACATCACCAGCCGTCGCGCTACCGAATTGGCCACCTGAGTGCCGAAGTCCCGCGCCACCAGATGCAGGCAGGCGTCGATCCCGGCCGCGCTGCCAGCCGAAGTAATCAATTGGCCTGAATCGACGTAAAGCACGTCCGGGTCGACATCAATGGCCGGGAAGCGCTCGGCCAGCTCCGAGGTGTAGCGCCAGTGGGTGGTCGCGCCATGCCCGTCGAGCAATCCGCTGGCTGCCAGCACAAAGACACCCGAGCAGATCGACAGCAACCGTGCGCCGCGCGAATGGGCATTGCGCAATGCTTCGAGCAAGGCTTCCGGCACCGGCGCACTGCGGTCGCGCCAGCCGGGAATGATGATGGTGCGCGCATCCGCCAACAATTCCAGACCACCATCGGCCAGCACCTGGATCCCGCCCATGGCACGCATCGGGCCTTGATCCACCGCTGCAATGCAGTGCGCGTACCACGGGAAATCGAACTCCGGCCGGGCCAGGCCGAAGATCTCCACGGCGATGCCGAACTCGAACGTACAGAGGCCGTCGTAGGCCAGGATCGCGACCAATCCAGGTGATTCAGGCATTTGGCGGAAACTTCCCGGTGAGTGTCTTGTGCGCCACTGTAGCGGCAAGCGGCGGCTCGATAAAGTCTGTTCATCCCTTCACAGACGTAGGAGCAACACAACATGCCCAGCCTGGTTCGCGAAATTCCTGCCGCCCCGTCGGCGATTGCCCTGATGCACTTCAGCAACCGTCTGACCTTCGAAACCGATTGTTCCGACGTCTTCAGCAGCCAGGAAGCCGGTGAGATCGATTTCGTGCTGGTGGACGTGCGCGGGCCGCTGGCCTTCGAGCGCGGCCACGTACCGGGGGCGATCAATATTCCGGGGCGTTTGCTGACGGCTGAACGGCTGGCGGATTACCCGACATCCACGCTGTTCGTGGTGTATTGCGCCGGTCCCCACTGCAACGGCGCCAACAAGGCAGCGGTGAAACTGGCGGCGCTGGGTTATCCGGTCAAGGAGATGATCGGCGGGGTCACCGGCTGGCTCGATGAAGGCTTCGAATTGAGTGTCGCGGCACCGCGAGCGGCAACCCATCCGATTGCCTGTGATTGCTGATATTCAGTGAGTTGCCGCCCTCGGCGGCAACTTTTATCGGCTTTGTCCTACAACCCTTGCACCGCTCTGGCGCACACTTTTCCCATGTGATGGCACTCGCCGATTTTCTATAAGTATTTGTCGCTTAAACACAATTTGCCCCGTGCGCACCGCCATAGACTGCCGGCCACTTCGGTTTCTTTGCGCTCCATAGCCCAAGGCCGAACCTGACAATCGAAAGCTGCCAATAAAAGCCTCCGCACACGGGAGTAATAAATGAAAAAGCTGGTTATGTTCGGTGCCCTGGCACTGTCGATGTTGTCCCTGACCGCCGTGGCCGAAGACGCCAAACCGATCCGTATCGGTATCGAAGCCGGTTACCCGCCATTCTCGATGAAAACCCCTGACGGCAAACTGGCCGGTTTCGACGTGGACATCGGCGATGCGCTGTGTGAGCAGATGAAAGTCAAATGCACCTGGGTCGAGCAAGAGTTCGACGGCCTGATCCCGGCGCTGAAAGTGAAGAAGATCGACGCGATCCTGTCCTCGATGACCATCACTGACGATCGCAAGAAAAACGTCGATTTCACCATCAAGTACTACCACACCCCGGCGCGCTTCGTGATGAAGGCAGGCTCCGGCGTGAAAGATCCGCTGACCGAACTCAAAGGCAAGAAAGTCGGCGTGCTGCGCGCCAGTACCCACGACCGCTACGCCACCGAAGTGCTGGTGCCGGCCGGGATCGAACTGGTGCGTTACGGCTCGCAGCAGGAAGCTAACCTCGACATGGTCTCCGGTCGTATCGACGCGATGCTGGCCGACTCGGTCAACCTGAGCGACGGCTTCCTGAAAACCGACGCCGGCAAAGGCTTCGAATTCGTCGGCCCGACCTACGAAGACGCCAAATACTTCGGCGGCGGCGCCGGTATTGCCGTGCGTAAAGGCGATACCGAGCTGGCGGAAAAATTCAACACTGCCATCAACGAAATCCGCGCCAACGGCAAGTACAAGCAAGTGCAGGACAAGTACTTCGACTTTGACGTGTACGGCCATTAATACGCCGTAGAAAAAAGTGGCCCCGTTGACGCGGTGGCCACTTTTTTTTCGCCTGTGATTTATCCTGTCAGCACATTTTCAATGCAGTCACTGTGCAGCAGCGACTACAGAATTTCCGGAGTTCCCCATGCAACGCATCGATCATGTACTGCCCTGGAGCCACTTGGGCAGCGAACGCTCCCTCAGCGTCTTTCGTTACGGCGCCGGCCCGCGCAAGGTCTACATCCAGGCCAGCCTGCACGCCGATGAGCTGCCGGGCATGCGCACCGCGTGGGAACTCAAGCAGCGCCTGAACGAGCTGGAACAGCAAGGCCGTCTACAGGGCGTGATCGAACTGGTGCCGGTGGCCAACCCCATCGGCCTCGATCAGCACCTGCAAGGCAGTCACATGGGCCGTTTCGAACTGGCGAGCGGCAAGAATTTCAACCGCTCCTTCGTCGAACTCAGCGCCCCGGTGGCCGAGCGCATCGGCGATCAGTTGGGCAGCGATGCCCTGGCCAACATCGGCTTGATTCGCCAGAGCATGGGCCAGGTACTCGACGAGCTGCCGGCCCCGGCCTCGCAACTGGAAGCGTTGCACCGTCTGCTGCTGCGCCACGCGTGCGATGCCGATGTCACGCTGGACCTGCATTGCGATTTCGACGCCGCGATCCACATTTACGCGCTGCCGCAACACTGGCCGCAATGGCAATCCCTCGCTGCACGTCTGAAGGCTGGCGTGGCGCTGTTGTGTGAAGACTCCGGCGGCAGTTCGTTCGATGAATCGTGCTCCACGCCGTGGTTGCGCCTGGCGCGGATGTTCCCGGCGGCGGCGATCCCGCCGGCCAACCTCGCCACCACCCTGGAACTGGGCAGCATGGGCGACACCCGCGTCGATCAGGCCCAGGCCAATTGCGAAGCGATTCTGGGTTTCCTCGCCGAACAGGGCTTCATCAGCGGCGAATGGCCGAAGGCACCCGATGAATGCTGTGAAGGCATGCCGTTCGAAGGCACCGAATACCTGTTCGCCCCGCACCATGGCGTGGTGAGTTTCCTGCGTAATGCCGGTGAATGGGTCGAGCGCGGTGATGCGTTGTTCGAAGTGGTCGATCCGTTGAAAGATCGCGTGACCACCGTGCGTGCCGGCACCAGCGGCGTGTTGTTTGCCATCGACCGTGGACGCTACACCCAGCCGGGTACCTGGCAGGCGAAAGTGGCGGGGCGAGAGCCGATTCGGGCGGGCAAGCTGATCAACGACTGACGACCCCCATCTTCCGGATCACAGTGTTAGGCTCTGCCCCGAACCCTGCACTGTGTGAAGGAAGGCTTATGTTGAAGGTGTTTGCTCTGTTGACCCTGCTGGCGTCCAGCGCTGTCCATGCTCAAACCTCGCTGCAAACCGATTTGCCGCTCAACTACCTGGCCCAGGCTCACCCGGATGCCGAACAGCGTCCGCTGGTGCTTTTCCTGCACGGCTACGGCAGTAACGAGGCCGATCTGATCGGTATGAAATTTCAGCTGCCCAAGCAGTACAACTACCTGTCGGTGCAGGCGCCGATGGCGTTGGGGGAAGGGCGTTTCCAGTGGTTTCGCAAGAAAGGCGACGGTGCCTACAACGGCGAGACCGATGATCTGAAGATCGCCAGCCAGAAGCTGCGAGCCTTTATCGCCGCAGCCGCGCAGAAATATCACGCCCGACCGGACAAGGTGTACCTGATCGGTTTCAGCCAGGGCGCGATGATGACGTATGAGGTGGGGCTGCGGCAGCCAGCGGTGGTCGGTGGCATCGCCGCGTTGAGCGGGCGAGTGTTGCCGGTGCTCAAGAGTGAGCTGACGTCAGAGCAACAACATCCGCCGCTGGAAATCTTCATCGGCCACGGCACGGCGGATGACCAGGTGCCTTACAGTGGCGCCACCGCAGCCAAAGAGCTGCTGGAGAAGCTGGATTACAAACCGGCGTTCCATGCCTATCCCGGCGTCGGCCACAGCATCAGCGCGGCCGAGCTTCGGGACTTGAACGACTGGTTGCAGCAACTCAACCCTTGAGGATCATTTTTCGCTGAGGATGGTTTTTACCAGCGCATCGTGACCGCTCTTGTCGCTGGCCCGGGAAATCACCTGAACCAGCGCCATGTGCGTGCCGGAACCTGCGATCAGCGTGGTATTGAGGGTCTGGCCGCCACCCTGGGTCGCGGTGCTGTCGACCTGACGCAGGCCCAGGCCGTTGCCTTTCTGGGTCAGGCTCTTTTCGCTGAGTTTGTTGAAGTCCGGCAGCGCCTTGCGCTGGGCTTCGATGAAATCGGACACGGTGCCGTCGAGGAACGCGCTGTCGTTATCCTTGACGTTGTTGCCTTCGGGAATCTGGTTTTCGGCGGTAATGACCACCGTCTTGGTCGCGTCGTTGGTGAACATCGTGCCCTTGGCACCGGTCGGGCCGGCCGGCAGCGGGTCACCGACAAAGCCTTTGGGCAGGACAAAACGGAGCTTGCCTTCGAGCATCGAGACTTTCTCGGTGACAGCCTTCTCTTTGGCCTTGGCTGCCTGAGCATTGAGGGCGCCGAAACCGGCCACCGCCGCCAGCAACAGGACGACGGCTTTCTTGCTAAGCAATGACATTCGAATCTCCGAGGGATGGTCGCGCTTGGGCGGCGATCATCCCACGGAGCATGCCCGGCACTCCAGAGCGGTTTGTCCGGGCGGGTTCAGTTCGTCGACGGCGCAGGCGCAGGTTTGGCCAGCAACTGCCGGGTGACCCCGAGCATCGCCACTGAAACGGCCACCGCCACCACGAAGCCGCCGAAGCCCAGACGTGGGACTGTCAGCGCCAACACCAGACAAAACGCCGAAAACGAATACATCCCCGTCGCCGTCGCTCGCAACAACGCAGCGGTAAACGCCGGGCCACGGGTCTGCTGGGAAAACACCGCCATCACACTGCCCAACACCGGAAACACAGCGAGCAATCCGCTCCAACGCTCGCCGACCGTGCTGGCCAGCATCGTCACCACCAGCGTCAACGCCGCGCCGGCAATCATCCGCCAGATCAGTTTGTCCGACTTCGGTGCCGGCCCACTGACCACCGGTTGAACCTTGGGAAACAGGTACGGCGCAGCAAGAAGGGCGGTTGCAGCCGCAGCCACCGAGAACGCTAGCGACGCCGGAATCAGCGACAGGATCAATGCCAGCACGGCCCAGACCGACAAAGACACAACCAGCGCCAACGGCCAGTTCGCCCGCTGCGCCACCTGCGCATACGTGACGCAAAACGCGATCATCGCAAACATGGCCGACAACGCCGCGACCGCCGATTGCGCGGCAAACGCCGGCCCTTGCTCGATGGCGAGGAAGAATAGAATCGGCCCGACCACCACCGGCAACCCCGACAGCCACCCGGCCACACTGGGCCCCCAACGCTTGCCGGCCAGGGAAATCAGCAGCAGGAAACCGGGAATCAGCAGCAGTTTGAGGATCAGCACGCAGGTGTCTCCATCGGGTCAATGAGGGCCACGTTAGCATTGTCGTTAGCGGATTGCTGCATGTGTATGCAAAACATGTATACAAAATGCTGGGCGGGATAGCCAACTATGCTCTGACTATCAGGGTTTACCGGAGTCGATGCCGCGATGAGCAGAACACCGAAGGTGTTGCGTGGGTGCTGCGGAATCGGTTTGTGGGCGCTGTTGCTGACGCCGACCTGGGCCAGTTGGCAGGACGCGGTGCCCGGCGCACAGATCATTGGCACCGGCGATTTCAGTGTGTTCGGTTTCGACATTTATAACGCCCGGTTGTGGAGTGCCGCGCGCCCGCTGGCCGATGGACAGCCCTTCGCCCTGGAATTGATCTACCGGCGCAATGTGTCTCGCGAAGATCTGGTGAAGGCCAGCGTCGATGAGATCAAGCGCCTGGCCGGATCCTCCATCAGTCCTGCGCAACTGGCGTTGTGGCAGGCCCAGATGCAGCAATCGTTCGTCGACGTTCAGGCCGGTACGCGGATAACCGGGGTGTACTTGCCGGGGCAGGGTGCACGGTTCTTCGTGGGGCAGCAGTTGCAGCACGAGATCGACGATCCGCTGTTCGCCCGGGCGTTTTTCGACATCTGGCTTGATCCCCGCACACGCAGTCCCGAGTTGCGTCAGCAATTGCTCGGCACTGCCAAACCCTGAGCGCAGCACGTCTGCTCTTGGGCACGCCGACTGAAACGTCTAAGCTGCGCCTTTCGACTTGTTTCTGGATGTGTGCGTGAAATTCAGCTTGCCCAAAATCGCCACCGCGCCGTTCTGCCCGCCGGAAGTGGCCGGCAGCGTCCCGGTGGATCCGAATGCCTCGTTCTTCAAACGCGTACTGCGTTTTGCCGGCCCGGGTTTGCTGGTGTCGATCGGCTACATGGATCCGGGCAACTGGGCCACCGCCATCGAGGCCGGTTCGCGCTTCGGTTACAGCCTGTTGTTCGTGGTGTTGCTGGCGAGTCTGGCGGGCATGGTCGTGCAATGCCTGTGTTCGCGGCTGGGCATCGCCACCGGGCGCGACTTGGCGCAACTCTCCCGCGAGCGCTACAGCACCCCGACGGCGCGGCTGCAATGGGTGCTGGCGGAAATATCGATCATTGCCACCGACCTTGCGGAAGTGCTTGGCTGCGCGCTGGCGTTCCACCTGCTGCTGGGTTGTTCACTGACGTTCGGCATCGCCCTGACCGCATTCGATACGTTGCTCGTGCTGGCCTTGCAAAATCGCGGTTTCCGGCGGCTGGAAGCGATCATGCTGGTGCTGGTGGGCACCATCGGCGTGTGCTTTTTTGTCGAACTGTTACTGATCAAACCGTACTGGCCGGACGTCGCCCAAGGCTTCAAACCGTCGTTGTCGGCCATCAGCGATGCGGCGCCGCTGTACCTGGCCATCGGCATCCTTGGCGCCACGGTGATGCCGCACAACTTGTACCTGCACACCTCGATCGTACAAACGCGGCTGATCGGCCAGGACCTAGCGAGCAAGCAGGATGCAGTGAACCTGGCGCGCATCGACACCATCGGTTCATTGGCGCTGGCGTTGCTGGTCAACGCGGCGATCCTGATTCTCGCGGCGGCAGCCTTTCATCAAACCGGGCATTCCGACGTGGTGGACATTCAGGACGCCTATCACTTGCTCGATCCGCTGGTGGGCGGCGCGCTGGCCAGTGTGTTGTTCGGCGTGGCGCTGCTGGCGTCGGGGCAGAGTTCGACCTTCACCGGCACCATCGCCGGGCAAGTGATCATGGAAGGCTACCTGAACCTGCGGATTCCCTGCTGGCAGCGGCGCCTCATTACCCGTGGGCTGGCGCTGATTCCGGCGTTCATCGGCGTGTGGCTGATGGGCGATGGCGCGGTGGGCAAGTTGCTGGTGCTGAGCCAGGTGGTGTTGAGCCTGCAACTGCCGTTTGCCCTGTATCCGCTGATTCGCATGACTAACGACAAACAGCTGATGGGGCCGTTTGTGAATCGCTTGCCGACGCGGGTTCTGGCGTGGGGACTGTTTGTGGTGATCAGCGGCGCCAATGCCTGGCTGATCCTGCAGCTGGCCGGCTAGCGGCCGAAGGCATCCACCACAAAATCAATGAACACCCGGGTCTTGGCCGGCATCAAGGTGCGGCTCGGGTAGTACAGCGATATCGCCCCGGCGTCGCACTGCCAGTCGGGCAACAGCCGCACCAGTTCACCGCGTTCTATCTGCACGCTGACATCGGGCAGCACCACCATTGTTATCCCGAGTCCCAGCAGCGCAGCCTTGCGCATGGCCATCGGGTCGTTGAGCACGATGTTCGGGTTGAGCAGGGCGCTGGCCTGTTCGCCGGCGCCGTTGTGCATCTGCCATTGGCGAATGCGCCCGGTGCGCAGGCCGCGCATGACAATGCCCTGGTGGTCGGCGAGGTCTGTCGGATGCTGGGGCAGGGCGCGTCCGGCCAGATAGGCCGGAGAGGCCACTGCCAGTATTTCAGCGGACGCCAGTCGCCGGGAAACCACGCCGGGCGTCAGCTCGAACCCGCCACCAATCGCCACGTCATAACCCTCGGCGATCAAGTCCACCTGACGATTCTCGAAATGCCATTCCGGGCGAATCAAGGGATATCGCGCCAGAAACTCCGGCAGCAGCGGCAGCATGTGATCGATGCCGAACGTCGGCGGCAGGCTGATCTTGAGCACACCCGCCGGCTCGCCGCGCTCGGTCGCCACCGTCGCAATCGCTGCCTGCAAGGCGTCGAGGTTGCCGCCGATGCTCGCCAGAAAACCTTCACCGGCCTCGGTCAGCGACAGCTTGCGGGTCGAGCGCTGAAACAGCCGAACGCCGAGGTTGCGTTCAAGAATCGCCACGTTGCGGCTGACCGCTGCCGGGGTCAGCGCCAGCAACCGTGCGGCGGCGGAGAAGCTGCCGGTCTCGGCGCTGCGGACGAAGGATTCAAGATTGGCGAGGGTTTCCATGGTTTCGACCTGATAGCGATGCTTGAAGATCATTCAAGGCATTACCGGCTAATCAAGTGGGAATGGCAAGCGCAAGATTGGTTTCGAGTCTTACCAATCTTTCTGGAGAACACCATGAGCACTATCGGAATCATCGGCGCTGGCGCCATCGGTTCAGCGTTTGCCAAAGCCTTGTCGCGTCAGGGCATCCCGTTGGTCATCGCCAACAGTCGCGGGCCGGAGACCTTGTCCGGACTGGTCGCGGAACTCGGCCCGACCGCCCGCGCCGTTACCCGTGAAGAAGCCGCTACCCAGGACATCGTGCTGGTCGCAGTGAACTGGTCGAAACTGCCGACGGCGCTGGCCGGGCTGCCGGATTTCGGCGGGCGGATCGTGATCGACGCCAACAACTCGATTGAAGCGCCGTCGTTCAAACCGGTGGATTTGCAGGGGCGGCCGTCCAGCGAAGTCTTCGCTGAGTGGGTGCCTGGGGCGCGGGTGGTCAAGGCGTTCAACCATCTGCTGGCGCGTTTGCTGGAAGCGGATCCGGCGTCGGAGGGTGGCAAGCGCGTGTTGTTTCTGTCCGGGGATGATGCGCAGGCCAAGGCTGAAGTGGGCGCGCTGATCGATCAGCTTGGTTTCTTCGGGATCGACCTGGGCGAGTTGAGCGTGGGCGCGCGACTGGTGCAGTTCCCGGGCGGGCCGTTGCCGGTGCTGAATCTGGTGAAGTTCGCCTGACGGCCGGGCAAAAAAATACCCGGTGCGACGTGAGTCGTACCGGGTTTGTTGCCAACAGGCAGTGGATGTCGTGGATCCGCCGCCCGCTGTTGAACCTCTCTTGCGCTTACGCGCGTTCCAGCGCCAGGGCCACGCCTTGACCGCCGCCGATGCACAGGGTCGCCAGACCCTTTTTCGCATCACGCTTGATCATTTCGTGCAGCAGGGTCACCAGCACACGGCAGCCTGATGCACCGATCGGGTGACCGAGGGCAATGGCGCCGCCATTGACGTTGACCTTGTCCAGATCCCATTGCAGATCTTTGGCCACTGCCAGCGATTGCGCGGCGAAGGCTTCGTTGGCTTCGATCAGATCGAGCTGGCCGATGCTCCAGCCCGCCTTGTCCAGGCAGCGGCGGGTGGCCGACACCGGGCCGATGCCCATGATCGCCGGGTCGACGCCGGCATTGGCGTAAGCGGCGATTTTCGCCAGTACCGGCAGGCCCAGGGCCTTGGCTTTTTCGGCGCTCATCAGAATGACCGCAGCCGCGCCGTCGTTCAGCGACGAAGCGTTGCCGGCGGTGACGCTGCCGTCCTTCTTGAAGGCCGGACGCAGTTTGGCCAGGGATTCGGCGGTGGTGTCGCCGCGTGGCTGCTCGTCGACCTTGAACGCCACCGGATCGCCTTTGCGCTGCGGGATCAGGATCGGGGTGATTTCATCGACAAAACGGCCGGCCTCGATGGCGGCGGCTGCTTTCTGCTGCGAGGCGGCGGCGAAGGCGTCCTGCTGCTCGCGGCTGATCTCGTATTTCTCGACCAGGTTTTCGGCGGTGATGCCCATGTGGTAATCGTTGAACGCATCCCACAGGCCGTCGCTGATCATGGTGTCGACGATTTGCGCGTGACCCATGCGCAGGCCGGTGCGCGCGCCGGGCATGACGTAGTTGGCCAGGCTCATGTTTTCCTGGCCGCCGGCGATGATCACGTCAGCGTCGCCGCAACGGATCGCCTGGGCGCCGAGGTGCAGGGCCTTGAGGCCCGAGCCGCAGACCTTGTTCAGGGTCATGGCGGGTACGGCGTGGGGCAGGCCGGCCTTGATCGCCGACTGGCGCGCCGGGTTCTGGCCGGCGCCGGCGGTCAGCACCTGGCCCATGATCACTTCATCGACCTGAGCACCGTCCAGACCGGTCTGCTCAAGCAACTGGCGGATGACCGCTGCGCCCAGATCCACGGCGGAGACGGTGGCCAGCGATCCCTGGAAACTGCCGATCGCGGTACGCGTGGCGGCAACAATGACGACGTCTTGCATTTTCGAATTCCTCACTCGGCAGCGAACTGCATTTCCGGTACGTGATCCGGGACGATCAGTTTACCAGCGGTTTTGGCGACGATTTCCTCGACGCTGACGCCAGGTGCGCGTTCCTTGAGGACAAAAGCGCCATTTTCGATTTCCAGGTACGCCAGGTCAGTCAGCACGCGCTTGATGCAACCGGCGCCGGTCAGCGGCAGGCTGCACTGGCTCAGCAACTTGGACTCACCGTCCTTGGACGCGTGGGTCATGATGACGATGATGTTGTCGGCACCGGCCACCAGGTCCATCGCACCGCCCATGCCCTTGACCAGTTTGCCGGGGATCATCCACGAGGCGATGTTGCCTTGCACGTCCACCTCGAAGGCGCCGAGCACGGTCAGGTCGACGTGACCGCCGCGGATCATCGCGAAGGACTCGGCCGAGGAAAAGATCGATGCGCCGATACGCGCAGTCACGGTTTGTTTGCCGGCGTTGATCATGTCGGCGTCGATGGTGTCTTCAGTCGGAAACGGGCCCATGCCGAGCAGGCCGTTTTCCGATTGCAGCATGACTTCCATGCCTTCGGGGATGTAGTTGGCGACCAGGGTCGGGATGCCGATGCCGAGGTTCACGTAGTAGCCGTCCTGCATTTCGCGGGCGACGCGTTGAGCCATTTGTTCGCGGGAAAGTGCCATGTTCTTGTTCTCCGTCAGCCTGGATTATTTGCGGATGGTGCGTTGTTCGATACGTTTTTCGAACGTGCCGCAAATGACCCGGTCGACGTAGATACCGGGCGTGTGGATGTGTGCCGGATCCAGTTCGCCGGGTTCGACGATTTCTTCGACTTCGACCACGGTGATCTTGCCGGCGGTGGCGGCCAGCGGGTTGAAGTTCTGGGCGGTGTGGCGGTAGATGACGTTGCCGAAGTGGTCGGCTTTCCAGCCTTTGACGATGGCGAAGTCACCGGTGATGGACTCTTCCATCAGGTACTTGCGACCGTGGAATTCACGCACTTCCTTGCCTTCGGCGACCGGGGTGCCGACGCCGGTGGCGGTGAAAAACGCAGGGATGCCGGCACCGCCTGCGCGCATTTTTTCGGCGAGGGTGCCTTGCGGGGTCAGGACGACTTCGATGTCGCCTTTGAGCAGTTGCTCTTCGAACAGTTTGTTTTCGCCCACGTAGGAGGCGACCACTTTTCTGATCTGGCGATCGGTCAGCAGCACGCCGAGGCCGAAGCCATCAACGCCGCAGTTGTTGGAGACGACGGTGAGGTCGCGGGTGCCTTTGCGCTTGATCTCGGCGATCAGGTTTTCTGGAATGCCGCACAGGCCGAAGCCGCCGGCGATCACGGTCATGCCGTCTTCAAGGCCTGCCATGGCTTCCTCGTAGGAATACACGCGCTTGTCGAAACCTGCCATATGCACCTCTTTTATTGTTTGTCGGGCGGCTGGCTAGCCGAATGGTTGGAGTGTCTCGCCGGGGGATATATTTGTTAAGTTGATTTTTAAGGTTGATTGATTGATAAAGCTCAACAATGGACTTGGTTCTCTGTTCCCACGCAGGAGCGTTGGAGCGATCAAGAAATGCTCGCCGTCGTCGGCGGGCGGATGTACAGCTTAGCCGTTGGAGCGACACGACCATGACCATCAAGCAGATGCGCGCCTTTCTCGCCGTGGCCCAGAGCCTGAGCTTTGCCGTGGCCTGTGAGCGTCTGCACCTGTCGCAATCGGCGCTGAGCCTGACCATCAAGGCGCTGGAGGAGGGGCTGGGCGGGCGTCTGTTCAGCCGCAATACGCGCAACGTGGCGCTGACCCCTGAAGGGGAATCGCTGCTGCCGCTGGCCCGGCGCCTGATCGCCGACTGGGACAACGCCGAAGACGAAATGCGCCAGCGCTTCAGCCTGCAACGGGGGCGAGTGACGCTGGCGGCGATGCCATCGTTTGCCGGCAACCTGCTGCCGCCGATCCTCAAGACCTTCCGTGCGCGCTATCCGAACGTCAACGTGACGGTCAACGACGTGATCAACGAGCAAGTGCTGGAAATGGTCCGAGATCGTCAGGTCGAACTCGGCGTGGCGTTCGAGCCGATGCAGAACACGTCGCTGACCTTCACGCCGCTTTACAGGGATCGCTTCGTCGCGGTGGTGCCACAGGATTCGCCGCTGGCCCAGCGCACCGACATCGACTGGCAGACCTTGCTGCAGGAACCGTTCATTACCCTGCAACGACCGTCCACGGTGCGGGTGATGCTTGAGGAACACTTGCAGGCCCGGGGCATGAAACTGCCGGTGGAGTTTGAAAGCCATCAACTGGCGACGGTCGGGCGAATGGTCGCCAGCGGGCTGGGCGTCAGCGCGGTGCCAGCGTTGTGCGCCGAGCAGATGCGTGAGCTGGGCGCGCGGTGTCTCACGTTGCATGAGCCGGTGGTGGAGCGGGCGATTGGCGTGTTGACGGATTCCGGGAATGAATTGTCGGCGGCGGCGCAGGCGCTTTTTGACATTCTCAAGGCTGAACACTGACCCTCGGAGGTCACGAAGTCAGGCGTTGTGTCAGAAGTGGCAATAGCTGTTCGCAGGACGCTTCAATCTTCAAATCCAGCAACTCATCCGCCCGCGTCTTGCCCAGATTGATCGCAATCAGCGGCTTGCCCCGATCCGCAATCACCCGGCACAGACGAAACGCCGAATACGCCATCAACGACGAGCCGACCACCAGCATCCCGGCCGCATTTTCCGCTGCCGCCATGGCCCGAGCCGCCGTCGGCTGCGCCACGTTCTCACCAAAAAACACCACGTCCGGTTTCATCCGTTCGCCTTCGCAATGCGGACAATGCGGCACCTGGAAACGTGCCTCGAAGGCCGGGTCGAGCAGGGTATCGCCGTCCGGCGCCTGCACGGCGTCGACACCCGCCAGATACGGGTTCTGCGTTTCCATCAATTGCTGAATCGAATCCCGCTCGCTGCGCTGACCACAATCCAGGCACAACACCCGATGCAGGCTGCCGTGCAGTTCAATGACGTCGTGGCTGCCGGCCTGATCGTGCAAGGTGTCGACATTCTGGGTGATCAGGCCGCCGATCCGGCCGTGGCTTTGCAGGCTGGCCAGCGCTTCATGAGCCGCGTTCGGTTGCGCCTGACGCACACGGGGCCAGCCGAGCATCGCTCGGGCCCAGTAGCGGCGGCGCGACTCGGGCGCCGACAGAAACTCCTGATACATCATCGGCTGTCGGCCCCGGCGCACGCCGTTGGTATCGCGGTAGTCCGGGATGCCCGACGGCGTGCTGATCCCGGCGCCGGTCAGCACCACGAAATCGCCGTCGGCCATGGCCTGTTGCAGGTAATCGAGATGTTCGTGGAGGGGGCGGTCGAGCATGGTCAGCGCTCCGCAGGCTGTGAGTGCCTTGCAGGTTAGCACTGTCAGGCGCCTCTTAAAGAGGCGCCCGGTGCCGACGTTTACTTGCGAGCCTCCAGAATCAGGTTGAACGGCGTCTGCGTCGCCCGCCGGAACTGCTTGAACCCGGCTTCACTGAACACTTTGCGCAGGCGCATCTCGCCAGCCTGCGCACCGAGCCCCAGGCCCACTTCCTGGGACAGCGAGTTCGGCGTGCAAATGAACGTCGATGCTGCATAGAACAGCCGCCCGACCGGGTTGATATTGTCGTCCAGCGTGTCGTTGGCAAAGGGCTCAACCAGTAACACCGTGCCGTCGTCCTTCAGGCAATCGTAGGCATGTCGCGCCGCGCCGACCGGGTCGCCCATGTCGTGCAGGCAGTCGAAATAGCAGATCAGGTCGTAGTCGTCGCCGGGAAAGCTTTTCGCCGTGCCCTGGAAAAACTTCGCGCGGCTGCTGACGCCGCCTTCTTCAGCACGCTGGGTGGCAACGGTGACCGAAGGTGCGTGGTAGTCGAATCCGACGAAACGCGAGTTGGGATAGGCCTGGGCCATGATCACCGTGGAAGCGCCATGACCACAGCCGACATCGGCGACCTTGGCGCCTTCTTCGAGTTTGGCCACAACGCCCTCCAGCGCCGGCAGCCATTCGGCAATCAAATGTCCTTTGTAGCCGGGGCGGAAGAACCGTTCAGTGCCGGTGAACATGCACGGATGGTGATCACCCCAGGGCAGGGCGCCATTGCCGCGCATGGCTTTGACCAGTTTGTCCTTGTCGTGGAAAAACGATGCCACCACGCCGAGGCCGCCGGCCACGTAGACCGGCGAATCTTCCTTGGCCAGGGCCATCGCCTGTTCTTCCGGCAGGCGGAATTTGCCGTCCAGGTGTTCCATGTAGCCGGACGCCGCGTGGGCGCTCAGCCATTCGCGGACCAGCCGGGAGTTGCAGGCGGTTTTTTCGGCGAGGGTTTCCGGGGAGATCGGTTGGCTGTCGGCCATGGCTTTGTACAAGCCAAGTTCTTCGCCGACGATGACATTGGCCAGCATCGCCGCGCCGCCCATGTCGTTGACCAGTTTGCCCATGAACTCGTTGAGTCTGGCCTCGTCCATGTCATGTGCTCCTGTTAAGGATCACAGTCCGGTGGTGTTGGGGGTCGAGGCATTCACCACCGGGCGGTGGTCGTGGAAACGGGCAGGGCGCCGATAGCGGCCTGCGTCCCCCTCGACTGGGTAATGATTGAGTCTAGCCGCTGTTGGCGCCGGTGGGAGCGGGCTGCGTGGATTTCGAGGCTTGTATCGTTGTATGTCGCGACGGTGCGTGGATACGGTTTAACAAGGCCCAGCAGATCGGAAGCCTGTTCCAGCGCTTTTTTGACAGGGACGCCAGCGCTGAAAGAGAGGCCAGCAAGACGACGCCTGCTGAAAAGCACGATAGGCGCACTTCCTCACGCAACACGCAGATTTTGCCTACAACTTCGACGTGACTCTATCCCATATTCTTAATCGACTCGGTCGAGGCAAGGACTTTTGAGTGCTGAAGTCTTTGTTTATCTGTGAAGTCCGAAGTCACTTCCTCGCACAGGCTGATCGAATCCGCCGAGAAATCATCCCCGCTAAAAGCCATGAACTCTGTCGTCTGCCGGGTTACTCACCGATGGTGCACGCGAGCCGAAGCGCAGAAATGAAATGATGCATTGGATGCAACGGAGAGCGAATTGACCGCCTACTTTCCACCGCTGTGCATAGACGGATCAACGTACAACTTTTCTCATCTCGAACCCTTTACGTTCACGATTCAGAGTCAATTGGCGAAGCGTGATTTACGCGTGCATGTCACTTTTTCGAATCATTGTTTCAGCAAGGGATACGATCAAGACTTACATCCGGCTGGGGAGCCAATCCTGTTCGACCATGCCCAGCGGCAGCGTAGCTTTTGCATGACCCGTTACCGCCTTTCACTGTCACTGACGCCAGTGATCAAGGGATTGAATCATCCCCAGGCGAAAGTTAGTGAAACGGCGGCGATGCGAAACTGGGCGTACTCCATCATGATTGAGGATCCGAGCGGGCCCTACCATGTCTTTTTTGAGTTGCGTCGCGCTGCCGAAGAGAAGCAGCAAGATCTCAATCTGGTCGTGGAAAGCGCTTACCACCAGACTGAAAAGCCGCCCAGGCTGTTCGGGAAAATGGGATTTATGCTGCTGTGCGGTAAGGTCTACCTTCGTCAACCGACCTCCACCAAACGCTGACACCAGAAACGAAAAAAGGCGCCAAAGGCGCCTTTTTCGATTCGGTAAAGCAGATCCAGACACCACTTACGAACCGCCTTGCGCGGTTACAGCTCTCGCTGCTGGGAAGCGCTCAATCTCATCTGGTCAGTCGCTTCGATGGGGGCAAAGCTAACGAAAACTGGCGGATACGTCAATGAATTAGTAACTCGCCGTTCACGAAGAAGTCAGCGGGTTCTGTATCACATTGTGTACAGGCTCGCCGCCGATACAAAACTCGCCATTTCCCGCGCATTGCTCACACAGCGGCGATACACCCACCGGTTTAACTGAGTCTGTCAGTCGCCACGTCCGGCGGCTCTTTTGCAGAGATCTTGCCCATGCAGATTCCCCAACCCACCTTGCAGGCCAGCGTCGGGCTCGGCCTGCGTCGCGGCTTGATGAAGGATCTTCAAGCCGCCCGCACCGGCGATTTCGACTTTCTCGAAGTCGCCCCGGAAAACTGGATCGGCGTCGGTGGTGCCCACGGTGCCGCGCTGCGTGAACTGGCCGAGCGTTATCCGTTGTCCTGCCACGGTTTGTCGTTGTCGCTCGGCGGTTCGGCGCCGCTGGACGTCGACTTCCTTCGGGAAGTCCGGGTGTTTCTCGATCATTACAACGTGCCGCTGTACAGCGAACACTTGAGCTATTGCAGCGACGACGGCCATCTCTATGATCTGCTGCCATTGCCGTTTACCGAAGAAGCCGTGCGCTACGTGGCTGCGCGGATTCGTCAGGCCCAGGACATTCTGGGCCGGCGTCTGGCAGTGGAAAACGTTTCCTATTACGCCGCGCCCCGGCAGGACATGGACGAGGTGACCTTCACCAACGCTGTGCTGCGCGAGGCCGATTGCGACCTGCTGCTGGACGTCAATAACGTCTACGTCAACTCGATCAACCACGGTTTCGATCCGCAGGCGTTTCTGACCGGGATCGAGTCGGGGCGAGTGGTCGGGATGCACGTGGCCGGGCATTTCGACGAGTCCGATACGCTGAAGATCGACACCCACGGCGCGTCGGTGAAACCTGTGGTCTGGTCGCTGCTGGCAGACGCCTACGCACGCTTTGGTGCCCAGCCGACCTTGCTCGAACGCGATTTCAACTTCCCGGCCTTCTCCGAGTTGGTGGCGGAGTTGCAGACCATTCGCCGCTTGCAGAATCAGGGAGGCCAACGTGGATAACCTTGAGCAGCAACAACGGGCCCTGACTCGCTACCTGCGCGATCCCGAGAACGAGACGCCCCCGGCCGCCATGAACGCGGCGCGGGTCAACGTTTATCGCGACCTGGTGTTCAACAATGTCTCGCAATTGTTGGGTGGGACCTTTCCCGTGCTGATCCGGATCATCGGCGATCAGCGCTGGCGCACCCTGATTCGCGGCTTTCTGCGGGACTACCGCGCGCAGACGCCGAAATTCGGTGAGATCGCCGAGGAGTTTGTCGGTTATCTCGCCTCGGAACCCGCCGTATTGAGCGCGGGCGAGTGGCCGGCGTTTCTGGTGGAGCTGGCGCATTACGAGTGGGTGGAAATGGTGTTGCAGCAGTCCGACGCCGAGCCATTGTCGGCAAGTGATCCCGCGTTGCTGGTCGAGCGGCCATTGCGGGTTTCGGCGCTGGCGTGGCCATTGGCGTATGCGTGGCCGGTGCAAATACTCAGCCCTGAACATCAGCCGTCTACACCACCGGCCCAGCCAACCTTGTTGCTGGTACGGCGTGCGGTGGATTTCAGTGTGAAGTTTTCCGAGCTGAGTCCGTTGGCGTGGCGGTTGTTGCAGCGGATTGGCGAATTTCCTGCGCTGAGCGGGCGGGCGCAGCTGGAAGGGTTGGCGATGGAGGCCGGGTTGCCGGGAACTGCGTCATTCATGGACAGCGGATTGGCGTTGCTGCGGCAGATGCATGCAGACGGTGTGATCGGAATCCACTGATCCCACAAACAAAAAAAGACCCGGGGAGCCATCGTGCTCCCCGGGTCTTTTTGTTTGTTTCAGGCCTGAAGCGGTAACTTCAGCTCCGCACACAACCCGCCACCGTCACGGTTGCTCAAATTCAGCGACCCACCGAGTGCCATCGCCAATTGTTGTGCGATGGCCAGGCCCAGCCCCGTGCCGCCAGTGCTGCGGTTGCGCGAATTTTCCACGCGGTAGAACGGCTCCATCACCTGGGCCAGTTCGTCTTCGGCGATGCCCGGCCCGCGATCCATGACTTTGATCGACAGTTCGGTGTGTTTGCGCTCGACGTGCAGTTCGGCAGCGCCGGCGAATTTCAGTGCGTTGTCGGTCAGGTTGACCAGCACGCGGCGCAGGGCGTGGGGGCGGGTGTCGATGACGGCATCGCTCTTGCCGCTCAATTGCACTTCTTTGCCCATGTCCTGATAGTCGAACACCAGGCTGTCGAGGAATGAATCCAGATTGGTGCGCCGACTTTCTTCGGTCGAGCCGTGGATGCTGCGCGCATAGGCCACGCCTTCACGCACCAGATGCTCCATCTCGCCAAGGTCGTTCCACAGTTTGTCCTTTTCCGCCGAATCGTCCATGAACTCCGCGCGCAGTTTCATCCGGGTGATCGGGGTTTGCAGGTCGTGGGAAATCGCCGCCAGCAATTGCATGCGTTCCTTCAGGTACGCGGCGATGCGCGCCTGCATGGTGTTGAACGCACGGGCGGCGTAGGCCACTTCGTTCGGGCCTTTTTCGTCGAGATTGATCGGGTGGGCGTTGGGGTCGAGGGTTTCCACCGCGTTGGCCAGGCGGGTGAGCGGGCGAATGGCGATGCGAACTGCCAGCCAGGTGCAGGCGATCATCAGCGCCAGTTGTCCGAGCAGCACCACGGGTAACCACGGCGACAGCGGCACCATCGAAGGTCGCACATCGATGGTCACCGGGCTGCCGTCGCTCAAGCGCAGGTGGCCCTGAAAGTGCTTTTTCGGCCCGGGAATGTCGGTGAAGGTCAGCGGGTAGGCTTCGCCGATGGCATCGGTGATCGAGGTGACGGCAATCGGCACGTCGCCCGGGCCGATCGGCGTGCCCGGTTCGCCTTCGCTCAGCAGGTAACCGTAGTTGTTCCGGGCCAGGCGTTCGAGCCACATCGGGCGTTCGTCGGCGGGCAGGCGGTCGAGGATCGCGATCGAGGTCGAGACGTCGGTTTCCAGGTTGCCGAGCATGGTGTTCTTCGCGCTTTCATAGCGCTCGTAATACTGCGCACCGAACGACAGCGCCTGCGCCAACAGCAAACCGATCAGGAAAATCAGCGACAACCGTGAGGCCAGGGTACGCGGCCAGTGCAGGGCAAACGTCATGCGGGGGCTCCGAGGATTTCGACCGGTAGCGAGAACACATAACCTTCACTGCGCACGGTCTTGATGTAGGCCGGTTCGCGGGCATCGTCCAGCAGGCGCTGGCGCAAACGGCTGACCAGCAGATCGATGGAGCGGTCGAACAGATCGGCGTCGCGGCCCTGGGTCAGGTTGAGCAACTGATCGCGGCTCAACACCCGTTGCGGATGATCGAGGAACACCCGCAGCAAGCGATATTCCGCACCGCTCAGGGCGACCATGGTGCCGTCGGTGTCCAGCAGATGCCGGGCCGAGGTGTCGAGCTGCCAGCGACCGAACGCCAGCAAGCGGCCGCTTTCGGTAACCACCAGGTTGGGCGGCAGCATCCGTGTACGGCGCAGTACCGCGTTGATCCGCGCCAGCAGTTCACGGGCGGCGAAAGGCTTGGTCAGGTAATCGTCGGCGCCCATTTCCAGGCCGATGATGCGGTCGGTTTCGTCATTGCGGGCGGTGAGCATCAGGACCGGCGTGGCCTTGTGTTTGCCGGCGCGCAATTCGCGGCACAGCAGCAGGCCGTCATCGCCCGGCATCATGATGTCGAGCACGATCAGGTCGACGGTGTTGGCTTCCAGGAAACTGCGCATCTGCCGGCCATCGGCGACCACGGTGGTGCGCAGGCCATTCTTCTTCAGGTAATTGCCAACCAGTTCGCGAATCTCGCGGTCGTCGTCGACGATGAGAATGTGATCGACATGATCCATGGAGCCAAACCTCTATCAAGTGGGGGAATGCCTCGCAGTCTATAGAGCCCGCGCGGGCTCGCCTGCCTGC
Source organism: Pseudomonas sp. GW822-FHT03F08 (assembly GCF_058801265.1). NCBI lineage: Bacteria > Pseudomonadati > Pseudomonadota > Gammaproteobacteria > Pseudomonadales > Pseudomonadaceae > Pseudomonas > Pseudomonas sp. GW822-FHT03F08. The sequence continues at coordinate 37,544 of NZ_JBXANC010000008.1, forward strand.
CTTTGTATTGCAGTGTATCCGGCGCAACGACGGATACACGGGGACGCAAAATCACGATCTTTTCAGGGTTTTGTATCGCTGTGTATCCCTCGGCGGCAGAGATACGTAGCGATTTATACCCGCCATTTCCCGACACAGACGGGATACCTCGCGAGCCTTAAATGAGCTCCATCGAGGCACACCACAGCGCCTCGGCTCAATCAACGACCTACCCATTGAAGCCTTGAGGAAATCGCCATGAACAACAAATCCGTTATCGCCGCCTGCCTGTTTGCGGCCCTGAACATCTGCACCCTGTCGGCCCGCGCCGAAGCGGTTGCCGCTCCGCAAACCTACACCTACGGCACGCATCTGGACATCCAGAAAGTGATCTCGATGAAAGAGGACAAATCGATGACCTGCGGCATCGTCGACGCCCGCATGACTTACCTCGATTCGGCCGGTCAGACCCGCGTTCTCGACTACAGCAAATTTGCCGACGGCTGCGACAACCAGAACTGATCCGCCCCCAGTTAAAGGAAGACCGCCATGAACAACGTATCGCGTTTCTTGACCGCCATTGCCTTCTCGTTTGCTGGTGTTGCGGCGCACGCCAACAGTGCCGTCGAACAGAATAGCTGCGCCGGCAGCACCTGCTTTCAACTGAGCCCGTTGGCCAAGCAGGGCAGCGATGCCTTGATCGCCGCCGACGGCGCCAGCCACACGCCGCAAGGACAGATGGTTGCAGCGGACGGCTCCAGTCATACCCCGCAAGGCCAGACGGTGGCCGAAAACGGCGCCAGCCGAACCCCGCAGAGCCAATGGCTGGACAGCCAGACCGCTTAAGCCCCCGAGCGTGTCTGTCGGTCATTGGTAGACACCTGTTTTATCGGCAGACCGCCCATCCTTCAAGAGGTGAACCTCATGTTCCTTATCGCTTTCCTGGGCGGTCTGTTGACTGTCCTCAGCCCCTGCATCCTGCCGGTGGTGCCGTTCCTGTTTGCGGGCGTTGACCGCAGCCGTTCCTCGATCCTGCTGACCCTCGGCGGCATGGCCCTGACCTTCGCGGCGATTTCCAGCCTGGCGGTGGTCAGCAGCGAGTGGGTGATTCAGGCCAACAACACCGGTCGTCACATCGCGTTGGTGGTGATGGTGCTGTTCGCGCTGTCGCTGATTTCCGCGCGCATTGGTGACTGGTTGGCACGGCCATTTGTACTGCTGGGTAATCGTCTCGATCCGGATACCCGCCAGAAGGCTGGCCCCTTGGGCTCGATCATGATCGGCGTCGCCACGGGCCTGCTGTGGGCGCCGTGTGCCGGCCCGATCCTCGGCGTGATCCTCACCGGCGCCATGCTGCAAGGTGCCAATGCGCAGACCAGCCTGTTGCTGCTGGCCTACGGTGCGGGCAGTGCGTTGTCGCTGGGGACGCTGATCTTCGCCGGTCGCGGCCTGGTCAACCGGTTGAAACCGTCGATCCCGTTCACCGGCTGGTTCCGGCGCGGGGCGGGTGTTGCGGTGTTGGCGGCCGCTGCCGTGATTTCCACCGGCGCGGATAAAACCCTGCTGGCCGGCACCTCGTCCGAAGGCGTCGCCAGCGTCGAGAAAAACGTCTTGGAAAACGCGCCGAAAGTGGTCGACTACTTCATCAGCAAAGTGCGGGCGGACTCGACGGCGGAGGAGCAGGGCAAAGGCGCGATGCCGTCTCTGACCGGCGCAGTGCAATGGCTGAACTCTCCGGAACTGAGCGCCGAATCCCTGCGTGGCAAAGTGGTGCTGGTGGACTTCTGGACCTACGACTGCATCAACTGCCAGCACACGCTGCCATACGTGAAGGACTGGGAGAAAAAGTATGGCAAGGACGGCCTTGTGGTGATTGGCGTGCACACCCCGGAATACGGTTACGAGCGGATCATCGACAACGTCAAGGATCAGGTGAAGAAACTCGGCATCACCTACCCGGTGGCCATCGACAACAACTACGCGATCTGGCGCAACTTCGACAATCAGTACTGGCCGGCGCACTACCTGATCGACGCCAAGGGCCAGGTGCGTTACACCCACTTTGGCGAGGGGCGTTATGAAGCGCAGGAGCAGATGATTCAACAGCTGCTGAAAGAGGCCAAGGCACCTGCGGCCTGAACCGCGAACATCAATGGCTCACAGGTCGCGCACCATGAGCCATTGTTCGTTGTCCCAGGCCTGAAAGCGCTCCAGCACTGTCCAGCCGCGTTTTGCGTAGTAGTCCTGTTTGTTTTGCGTATGCAGGTAGAAACGCGGTAGGCCTCGCTTCTTGGCTTCCTCGGCAATTCCTTCGATCAACTTTTCTGCCAGCCCCTGACCACGAGATTCGGGACTGACCAGCACACAGGCCAGCCAAGGCTCCAGATCCGGTCGTTGCGCAAGATCTGCACGAGCCAGTGCCGCGCCACCGAGCAAGCGCTCGCCGTCCAGTGCGATCAGGCAGCGCCAATCACCATTGGTTTGCCCTTCGGCAAATTCCCGCTGCCATTCGGCCAATGGTTGATGGGCATATTCGTAGTGAAACTGGCGGTGGATCCACTCGGCGTAAGTGTCGCTGTGCTGCATGTGGTCGGCGAGCCATTCGAGGCGCAAGGACATGGTCGGATTCCGTTCTCGGGTCGGGAGCGCATGAGAGCCGATCCGCTCGCGCATTGGCAACCCCCGGCAGTGTTTCGGGACCTTTACAAAATCCCGCCATTCATCGGCGAAAGCCCGGTTTACGGGCTCTTTAGACGATTGGAGGGGACGCCGGGCGGCCTCGGCGCGATAGTGGTGGAGCAGGGTGATGTGAACCCTGTCACACATAAGAAAAGCGAGGTTGCCATGCCGAAATTCGTGATTGAACGCGAGATTCCAGGGGCCGGAAAGCTGTCGGAGCAAGAACTCAAAGCAGTGTCGAAAACGTCCTGCAACGTGCTGCGTGAACTCGGGCCGGAGGTGCAGTGGCTGCAGAGTTACGTCACTGCCGACAAGATTTACTGCGTGTACATCGCACCCAACGAAGAGCTGGTGCGCGAACACGCCCGGCAAGGGGGATTCCCGGCCAACAGCGTGTCCCGGGTGACGACCATCATCGACCCGACGACCGCCGAGTGACGCCTGATCCAACCTGTCGTGGAGCACCTGTTCATGAGTACCCCCGTTGATCTCACTGCCCTGAAGGAACGCCAGAAAGTCGCCTGGGCCAGCGGCGACTACGCCGTGATCGGCACCACCCTGCAGATCGTCGGCGAAACCCTTGCCGAAGCCTGCGACCTGCGTTGCGACGAAGAAGTGCTGGACGTCGCCGCCGGCAATGGCAATGCCACGCTGGCGGCGGCACGCCGTGGTTGTCTGGTGACGTCCACCGACTATGTCGCGGCGCTGCTGGAACGCGGCCAGGACCGGGCGCGAGCCGAACACCTGGACGTGACCTTTCAGGTGGCCGACGCCGAAGCGCTGCCGTTCGCCGATTCCAGTTTCGATGCGGTGCTGTCGACTTTCGGTGTGATGTTCGCACCGGATCAGACCAAGGCTGCGAAGGAGTTGGCGCGCGTCTGTCGCCGTGGCGGGCGGATCGGTCTGGCCAACTGGACGCCGGAAGGCTTCGTCGGCCAGATGTTCAAGACCCTCGGCCGTCATCTGCCACCGCCACCCGGTGCCCAGCCCCCGTCGAACTGGGGCGCGGAAGCCTGGTTGCATTCGCAGTTCGATGATCGCCAGTTCCAGGTGCAGGTGACTCGTCGTCACTTCAACTTCCGCTATCGCTCGGCGGCGCACTTCATCGACATCTTCCGCCACTGGTACGGGCCGGTACACAAGGCGTTCGCGGCGTTGCCGCCGGAGAGCGGGCAGGCGCTGGAAGGCGATCTGACGCAATTGATCGACGGGCTGAACCGGGCAGGACCGGAATCGATGGTGGTGCCCAGTGAGTATCTGGAGGTGGTGATTACCAAACGCTGAGCGCAAACCCGTGTGGGAGCGAGCCTGCTCGCTCCCACGGGATTTCTATTTCAGGTGCGAAGCATCAAACCACTCCAGCGCCGTGCGCCAGATGCAGATGCCGAGAAAGTACGCCGACGCCAGCAACCACAGGCCCATCACCAGTGGATTGATCACCGGGTGGTTGATCACCAGCGACAGACTGCACAGCAACCAGATCGCCGTCACCGCGATATTGATCGGCATGAAGCGGCGTACGCGGAACGGGTGCAGGAATTTCATCCGGGTGATGGTCAGCAAGGCCAGGCCGATCACGGTCAGGAAGGTGATCCACGGCCCCGGGCCGATGATGTACAGGCACAGCGCAACCACGTTCCACGCGGCGGGGAAGCCGACGAAGTAGTTGTCCTTGCTCTTCATGTTGACGTTGCAGAAGCAGAACAGCGACGACACCAGAATCAGCGACACCGTCAGCAGCAGCGTGTAGTCGGGCAGCGGAATGTAGCGATAGATGAACAGCGCCGGAATGAACACATAAGTCAGGTAATCGATCACCAGATCGAGGATCGATCCGTCGAAACTCGGCAGCACCGACTGCACGTTGACCTTGCGCGCCAGCGCGCCGTCGAGGCCGTCGACGATCAGCGCCACACCCAGCCACATCAGGCAGTGGGTCGGCTGGTTTTCCAGCAGGGCGAGGGTGGCCAGAAAGGCAGTGACCACGCCAGTCGCGGTGAAACCATGGGCGCCCCAGGCCTTGAGCCTGGCGATGTGGACGGTCGATATCACAGGGGCGTTCTCCAGAAAGTGAAGCGAGCCGGGTATCACGCTTGATTGACAAGGGTGGCGGCCAACCGGGTCGGGTTTGCAGCTATCGACCGGTCGGGCCGGGATAAGGTTCACCCTTCATGAATCTTAGCTGGCCGGGAAATTTTTTCGACGCCGAAATCGCTTCCCCTCAGCAGCGTCAGCCAAACGGTGCTGGCGCAACGCGTGCGGAGGTCTATCGTTGCCTGACGCTGTTACGCCTTTGCCTGAGGACGATGTCATGAACACCAGTGATCTGCTCGAACAACTGCTGCGAGGCCAGGCCTCGGCGGGACAACAAAGTGGCGCTTCGGCCGGCGATGGCCTGGGCGGGCTCGGCGGTTTGCTGGGTGGCCTGCTGGGCGGCGGCGGTAACAGCGGCGGTGGTTCGCCTGCCGGCGGATTGGGCGGCCTGGGTGGGCTGCTCGGCGGATTGCTCGGTGGCGGAGCCTTGGGTGGCGGGGCGCTTGGCGGCGGTACGCAGAGTCGTTCCGGCGGCACCAACTACGCGGCACTGGCTTCGCTGGGCATGATGGCGTTCCAGGCGTATCAGGCCTGGCAGCGCAGTCAGGCATCGGCGGCGCCGCAACAAACGCCACAAACCGCAGACCTGTTGGCCGGCCCGCAAGTCGAGGAACACAGTCACGCCGTGCTGCGCGCACTGATCGCGGCGGCCAAGGCAGACGGCCGGATCGACGATTCGGAAAAACACCTGATCAGCAGCGAAATCGGCCGCCACACCGACGATCCGAACCTGCAGCAATGGCTCGACGCTGAAGTCGCCAAACCGCTGGATGCCAGCGAAGTCGCGCAAGCCGCCAACAACGATCCGGCGGTGGCCGCCGAAATGTATATCGCCAGCGTGATGCTGGTGGACGACCAGCAGGACGCCGAGCGCAATTACCTGGATGAGCTGGCGGCGGCATTGCAGATCGATCCCGAATTGCAGGTGCATCTGGAGCAGCAGGCTAAAGGCACAGCCTGAAACACGTCATCACCCAAGCCCCGGGCGTTTCCATCCGTCCGGGGCTTTTTTATGCCGATTGAATTTTTCTCCGCCAGCGTCGCTCTTCTGCATAACAGGACCCGATTGCAGCCGGAGCCGCCATGAACAGGAACCTCGACGACTACAACCGCATGCGCGACTTCTCGGCAACCTCTGAACCGGCGGCGGTCAAGCGGCGGGGCAAGAAGGCTGATGCTGATCATGCGTTGCAGTTCTGCATCCAGAAGCACGACGCGTCGCACCTGCATTATGACTTTCGCCTGGAACTCGACGGTGCGCTCAAAAGCTGGGCGGTGCCCAAAGGCCCGTCGCTGGACCCCACGGTCAAGCGGCTGGCGGTGCATGTCGAAGACCATCCGCTGGATTACGCGACCTTCGAAGGCAATATTCCCGAGGGCCATTACGGCGCCGGGGACGTAATCGTTTGGGATCGCGGCGTGTGGATCCCGCTGGAAGACCCGCAGAAGGCCTATGCCGAGGGCAAGCTCAAATTCGAGCTGCAAGGCGAGAAGCTTGGCGGGGTGTGGAATCTGGTGCGCACCCACATGCCGGGCAAGCAGGAGCAATGGTTTCTGATCAAACATCAGGACAGCGCCGCCCGGCCGCAAAGCGATTACGACGTGCTGGTCGCCGAGCCGGACAGCGTGCTCAGCGAGCGTACCTTGGTCGACAAACCCAGGCTCGACGCCAGACAAGTCAAACCGCTCAAAAAGCCAGCGCGCAAGCCGGCCTCGGGAAAACTTGTTGGCGCACACAAGGCCCGGATTCCCGCGCAGTTGAAACCGCAACTGGCCACGTTGGTGGACAGTGCGCCGGCGGGAGACTGGAGCTACGAAATCAAGTTCGACGGCTACCGGATCATGGCGCGCATCGATCATGACGACGTGCAGTTGTTCACCCGTAACGGTCATGACTGGACGCACAAACTGCCGGAGCAGGCCCGGGCACTCGCCGCGCTGGGGCTGGAATCGGCCTGGCTTGACGGTGAAATGGTCGTCGCCGACGAGGCGGGTGTTCCGGATTTTCAGGCGCTGCAGAATGCGTTCGAATCCAACCGCAGCGCGAACATCATTTATTACCTGTTCGACCTGCCTTACCTCAACGGCGTCGATCTTCGCGAAGTACCGGTCGAAGAGCGGCGCGCGGCGCTGGCTACGGTGTTGAAGGCGCACAAGGATCCACTATTGCGCTTCTCCGAAGCCTTCGACGAAACCCCGGAAGCGTTGCTCAACAGCGCCTGCCAGATGCAGATGGAAGGCCTGATCGGCAAGCGTCTCGGCTCACCCTACGTGTCACGGCGCAGCAGCGACTGGATCAAGCTCAAGTGCAAGCATCGTCAGGAATTCGTGATTGTCGGCTACACCGATCCGAAGGGTTCGCGCAGTGCGTTTGGTGCGTTGTTGCTGGGTCTGCATGATCGTGACAGCGGTGAATTGCGTTATGCCGGCAAGGTCGGCACCGGTTTCAATGAGGCCACGTTGAAAAGCCTGCTTGCGCAGTTGAAGGCATTGCGGGCGAAGAAACCGGCCGTGGTCAACCCGCCGAGTGGCTTCGAGGCCCAAGGTGTGCACTGGCTGAAACCGAGCCTGTTGGCGGAAGTCGCGTTTGCCGAGATGACTCAGGACGGTTCGGTGCGCCATGCGGTGTTTCATGGCGTGCGTGAGGACAAATCGGCCCGGGACATCACTCAAGAGAGGGCCAAAACGGTGAAACAGTCTGAATCAGGACCCGGCCTGGCCAGCGGCAAGGTGCGCATCACTCACCCCGACCGGGTGATCGACGCCAGCAGCGGCACCACCAAGATGCAACTCGCCGAGTATTACGCCAGCGTCGCCGAGTGGATCCTGCCGCAACTCAAGGATCGCCCCGTGGCACTGGTGCGGGCGCCGGATGGCATTGCCGGTGAACTGTTCTTCCAGAAAAACGCCGAACACCTTGCGATCCCGGGCATCCGCACGCTGGACAAGGACGTCACCGGGCAACCGGTCATGTTGATCAACAATGCCGAAGCGCTGGTCGGCGCGGTGCAGATGAGCACCGTCGAACTGCACACCTGGAACGCCACCACGGTGGACCTGGAGAAGCCCGACCGCTTTGTTCTCGACCTCGACCCGGACCCCGCGCTGCCCTGGAAAAGCATGGTCGAAGCCACCGCCCTGACCCTGACCGTGCTGGATGAACTGGGTTTGCGGGCATTCCTCAAGACCAGCGGTGGCAAAGGCATTCATCTGGTGGTGCCGCTGATCCGCAAGCACGGCTGGGACGAGGTCAAGGATTTCAGCCATGCCATCGTCAGCCACATGGCCAAGCTGTTGCCGGAACGGTTTTCAGCGGTGTCCGGGCCGAAGAACCGGGTGGGGCGGATCTTTATCGATTACCTGCGCAACGGTCTCGGTGCCACCACCATTTGCGCCTACGCGGTGCGCACCCGCGAAGGGTTGCCGGTGTCGGTGCCGCTGTTTATCGATGAAGTGAAGACGATCAAGGGCGGCAATCAGTGGAATATTCATAACGTCCACGAACGACTGGCGGATGTCGGCGATGAGCCTTGGGCGGACATGAAGAAAACCCGGCAAAGCATCACGGCCGAGATGCGCAGGCGGGTCGGCATGAAAAAATGATCAGGTGTCGCGCAGCAAGTCGTGGGCGTTGAGCAATTGGTAGGCGACTTCCGGATGTTTTTTCAGACCACGGCGGATGGCAGCCGGAATCGATTGTTTTGTCTTGCGGCAGAGGCCCGGCAGCTCGTCGATCCTGATATCGATCCCGAGCATGGTCTTGACCACGTTGTCACCGGGGGCGATTTCCACGCGAATACCCAACTGCTCGAACATCCTGCCTTGCAGGCGTTCGAGATCGGCCAGGCTTTGCAGGTTTTCCAGCCGATCGAGCAGGCGTTTTTCCTCCTGCCGGGTCAGCAACAGGATGCGTATATCTGCGCCAGGATTTTCCAGCAGCGGATCGCGCCCGCAGTCGCAGACACCGGGAGGGCAGGGGGAGCGGATCGGGGCGGAAATCGTCATGGCCTCCATCATAGAGGCCGTTCGACGGTTTTGCCCATGGTCGCCCGGCTGCCGTCCATCGGCAGAGTGCAGAGCTGGCGACGTCGAGCGTACGGCTTACTGTGACAGGCCTTCGTAATGAACCAGGATGGCGTTGGCCAGCTCTTCATCGCTGGCATTCAGGCCGGGGTTGTCCTGGCGAACCTGTTGCAGCACCGACTCCAGATACACGCCACGAATGGCACCGCCGCTGGCGACGAAGGCGGACAGGTCGTCACGGGCCGGAATCACCATTTTGTGATCCTTGAAGGTGGAGTACAGCGACGCTGAAACACCCGCCGATGTGGCGACATCTCCCGCATCCACACGGGCGAAGGCCGATCCAAAGGGCAGGCACAGCACAAGAGACGAAACGAGTAATAAACGACGCATGACGGTGTTCCTCCAGCAGCGTAAAGCGAAAAGGAAGTTCCACATAATGTGAGAGGTGCCGCGTGGCTCGGGAGTTCCATGGGCCGGAACAAGTTGTCGGGGCTGCAAACCGAGAACTGCCGCACAGTGTTCTTTTTTACCGGATGTGACGACACACGTTGAGACGCTCTAACCCGGCGGGTTCGCGGAAATAGGCTTAACTGAAGCTTTGAAAGCGCTGTGCGGCGCGACCAGGGAGAAAATTACCGTGTCGATCAAACTGCGTTTGGTGTTGCTGATTGCGACCAGTCTGCTGACGGCGCTGATCGTGAGCCTGGTCAGTTACGTCGGCAACCAGCGGATGGCTTCGGCGGTCAGTGACAACGCGGTCAGCATGAGCGCGCTGCGCAACCACATGGAAGCCGACATGATGCACGACGCCCTGCGCGCCGACGTCTATTCGGCGATGCTCGTAGGGCTGGGCAAAAGCACCAGCACGGCGGACGAGGTGCGCAGTTCCGTCGAAGAACACGCCGCGCATTTTCGTGAGGTACTGGGCGAGAACCTGAAACTGCCGCTCGACGCCACGATCCGGGCCGCGCTGGAGCAGATCCGGCCAAGTCTCGACACTTACATCAACGCCGGCGAGCGGATTGTCGGGCTGGCGCTGGACAATCCGGACACGGCGCAACACGAACTCGGCACGTTCAGCGCCGCGTTCAGCCAGCTCGAAGAGCAGATGGCGTCCTTGAGCGAGCTGATCGAAACCAATACCCGGCAGACCAGCCAGGGCACCGAAGCGGCGATCCGCAACGCCAATATCGCCCTTGGTGTCGTGTTGATTGCCAGCCTGTTGCTGCTGTTGGTGCAGGGGCGCTGGGTGATCCTGAGCATCACCGGGCCATTGAAAGCCGCCAGCCGCATTGCTGAAAGCATTGCCCATGGCAACCTCAGCGAGCCGATCGCCGAGCCTGCGGGCAAGGACGAGGCCAGCGTGCTGATCCGCACGCTGGCGACCATGCAGCGGGATCTGCGCGACATGATCGACGTGGTACGCCGCAATGCCCACGGCGTCAGCGGCATGAGCGAGCAACTGAGCCACGGCTGCCATCAGGTGGCCGACAGCAGCCAGCAGCAAAGTACCGCCGCCGGCACCATGGCCGCTGCTGCGAGCCAGATGACCGCCAGCATCGAGGAAATCACCCGCCACGCAGAACGGGCGCTGAACATGGCCAGCCAGGCCGAGTCACTGGCGAAAAACGGCGGGCAGGTAATCCATCAAGTGGTCAGCGACATGGACGACATCGCCCGTTCCGCCCAGCAATCGGCGCAGGTGATCCGCACGCTGGATCAGGAGTCCGAAGGCATCTTCAACATCATTCAGGTGATCAAGAGCATCGCCGACCAGACCAACCTGCTGGCGCTCAACGCGGCCATCGAAGCAGCCCGGGCGGGCGAACAGGGCAGGGGGTTTGCAGTGGTCGCCGATGAAGTGCGCAGCCTGGCCGCCCGCACCAGCGCTTCAACCCAGGAAATCGCCGCAATGGTCGCGCGGATCCAGAACAGCACCCGCGAGGCGGTCAGCAGCATGGAAGCAGGTGTGGCTCAGGTCGACAAGGGCATGGCGGTCACCGCCGACGTCGAACGCGCTATCCGCGAAATCCTCGAAGCTACCCTGAACACCACGCAACTGGTCAACGACATCACCCGCACCATCGGCGAACAGAGCCAGGCCAGCAACGAAATTGCCCATCAGGTTGAGATGATCGCGGGCATGTCGGAAGGCAATAGCAAAGTGATCGGCGAGACGGCGAATACGACAGATGAGTTGTCGAGCCTGGCGGGTAGGCTGGCGCAGTCGGTGGATCGGTTTCGGTTGTGAAGGTTTTGGAGAACTCAGTCGAGCGGTGCCGGGAACCCTATTTGTAACAAGGGAGCGTCAGGATTCTGGATTGGAAGGGGCGGTCAAACGGCTGAAAGGCTCAAGCCAGAGCTGCTGATGGGGGTCATGTTCGGCCGCTGGCGGCCGATAAGTCCTTGAACAGATAAAGACTATCGAGTCGGGAACAGACGCGCGGGTTTGTCCTGACGTGATATTCTTCGCCCCACTTGGTTTGACCTAATTCAGTCTGGCGCGCTTTTCGGCGGGCCGACCGAACCCCTGTCGCTCAAGTAGCTGAAGCCAATAATGATAAGAAGTCAGTTCAGAAGGGACATATAACTGAGGTCGACGCAGCCTGTCGGCCTTGTGTGCCCACCCGTCAAAATTGAAGTGTGCCGGAACCCGCGACGCTGGCCTGAGTGTCGCGAACAAGGGGAACTCATACGTACAACAGCGGCGGGCGGAAGGCGTTTTATCATAGGTGCAACAGATGTTTAAAAAAGTGAACACAGCCTTGCTGGGGCTGGCTTTGGCGATGGGGATGTCGTCTGCCAATGCCGAAGAAGCAAAGAAAGTCGACGTTCTGCTGATCGGCGGCGGCATCATGAGCACCACCCTGGGTGTGTGGATCAATGAGCTGGAACCGACCTGGTCGATGGAAATGGTCGAGCGCCTCGACGGCGTTGCCCTGGAGAGCTCCAACGGCTGGAACAACGCCGGTACTGGTCACTCCGCACTGGCCGAACTGAACTACACCCCGGAAGACGAGAACGGCAAAGTGTCGATCCCGAAAGCCGTCGAGATCAACGAAGCGTTCCAGGTCTCGCGTCAGTTCTGGGCCTGGCAGGTTCAGCAGGGCGTCCTGAAGGACCCTCGCTCGTTCATCAACACCACTCCGCACATGAGCTTCGTGTGGGGCGATGACAACATCAAGTTCCTGAAAAAGCGCTACGAAGCCCTGCAAGCGAGCCCGCTGTTCGCCGGCATGCAGTACTCCGAAGACCCGGCTGTGATCAAGAAGTGGGTTCCGCTGATGATGGAAGGGCGTGACCCGAACCAGAAAATCGCGGCCACCTGGAGCCCGCTGGGTACCGACATGAACTTCGGCGAAATCACCCGCCAGTTCGCCGGTTACCTGCAGACCAAGCCTAACTTCAGCATGAAGCTGTCGAGCGAAGTACAGGACATCACCAAGAACGCCGATGGCACCTGGCGCGTCAGCTACAAGAACCTGAAAGACGGCACCAAGACTGAAACCGACGCCAAGTTCGTGTTCATCGGCGCCGGCGGCGGTGCTCTGCACCTGCTGCAGAAGTCCGGTATCGAAGAAGCCAAGGAATACGCTGGCTTCCCGGTAGGCGGCTCGTTCCTGGTGACCGATAACCCGGCCATCGCCGAGCAGCACCTGGCCAAGGCCTACGGTAAGGCTTCGGTTGGCGCGCCTCCGATGTCCGTTCCGCACCTGGACACCCGTGTCCTGGACGGCAAGCGCGTCATTCTGTTTGGCCCGTTCGCAACCTTCAGCACCAAGTTCCTGAAGGAAGGTTCGTACCTGGACCTGCTGACCAGCACCACCACCCACAACATCTGGCCTATGACCAAGGTCGGCATCAAGGAATACCCGCTGGTCGAGTACCTGGCCGGTCAACTGATGCTGTCGGATGAAGACCGTCTGAACGCGCTGAAGGAATACTTCCCGAACGCCAAAGCCGAAGACTGGCGCCTGTGGCAAGCCGGCCAGCGCGTGCAAATCATCAAGCGTGATGAAGCCGCTGGCGGCGTGCTGAAACTGGGCACCGAAATCGTTGCTTCGAAAGACGGCTCCATCGCCGGTCTGCTGGGCGCATCGCCAGGCGCATCGACCGCTGCACCGATCATGCTGAGCGTGCTGCAGAAAGTCTTCAAAGACAAAGTCGCTACCCCTGAGTGGCAAGCCAAGCTGCACCAGATCGTTCCAAGCTACGGCACCCAGCTGAACAACGATCCAGCCAAAGTGGCTGAAGAGTGGGCTTACACCGCCAAGATCCTGCAACTGCCAACCCCACCGGTGATTGGCCAGGCCGCAGCTCCGGCGGCAGAAGCGGCTGACAAGGCTAAAGCTCCGAAAGAAAACGCTGCACGTGACATGGCTCTGTAATTCAGACACCTGACACACAAAGCCCACTGAACCGGCGACGGTCAGTGGGCTTTTTTGTGTCCGGGTTTCAGGCCTTGGCAGCGGCCAGATAGGCCCCCAACCGCCGCCCCATTTCCTCACCCAACGCCTGCAACCCACTCAACGGCCGCACCATCACCTCGAACTCGACAATCTTCCCCTGTTCATCGAAGCGGATCATGTCGATACCCTTGAGCTCTTTCGACCCAACCTTGGCACTGAACTCCAGCACCACATTCAAACCATCAGCCGTCGCCAGTTCACGGTGATATTTGAAGTCTTCAAACACCTCGAACACGGTGTTGAGGATCATCGCGACCACCGGCGCGCCGGGGTAGGGTGTGTGGGCCATCGGCGAACGGAATACGGCTTTGGGGTCGAGCAGGTCGGGCAGGGCTTTCAAGTTGCCGGTACGGATCATCTCGTGCCAGCGGTTCAGGGATTCGGCGGCGTTGGGGTGCAGGTTCAGCTCGGACATGGTTTCACTCCTGTATTTTTGTTGTTCTTTGCGCGGCGCCCATGACTCTAGATCAAAGCGGCGTAATGGAAACCTTCTGTACCGAGCTGAATGACGACACATGAGTGGGCCAAATCCATCTGATCCGCTTTTTCCTGTTGAATCTGCATCTGTAACCATCTCAGCCATAGGCCCAAAATACCCTTGCCGTTCGGCCACACGCGACGAGCTTCATTCCGAAGCGCCCGGTGCGCCGGACATTCAGTATTCAGGAGGCCTTCATGGCTAAGATGGCGTTTTTCCTCGGCGGCTTTCTCGTGTTGACCATCATGATCGGCGTTCTGGCCACGATTTCTCCGGTCTGACGATCAGCAGTTGAGTACCGGCATGTAACGTTCTTCATGCTTTTTGAAATGGATCGGCGCTGTCGGGATTTTCTCTCCGTTCAGGAAGAGCTCCGGCAGCGTCAGGATGAAATCGTCCATTTCGCCGCTGCCCAGGGGTGTTCCGGGGGAATATAGATCCAGCTCTTTTTCACGCGCGTCGAAACCGGTTTTCAAGCGTTCGATGCTGACCTGGTACGACTTGCCATTGGCCAGTTGCACGGTGGCCATCGGCGAAGCCGCGCTGATCCACAGGGTCGGTTCGGGCGTGCTGTAGGCGGTTTTCCACTGTTCCGGTGTATTCAGGTTACGCATGTACGGGGGCGTATAAAGATACGCGTACAGGCGCACTTCGGTATCGGTGCTGTGATGATAATCAGGCCTGGTCGGCGTCCCCGGCAGCGCTGCATAGACCAACAGATGCACCCAATCGAGCTCTTCTGACTTGGTCGTGTAGCTCATTGCCTGGTGAGGGCCGGGGCACGTTCTGATCAGCAACGCGTTCTGACCGACAGTCGATTGCGGATTCAGGTAAGGGCCCGAGCTACAGGCCGAGAGCAGGGGTAGAAGCAGATAGCAGGCTAGACGTTTCAAATAATCGACTCCGTGATTGGCTGTATTCCCTTTCAAACCACCGCAGATTACCTGAAGCAGCGCCTCTGTTGCGTGTGATCTAATGCCGGGCTTTTCATCCAGCAAACGGACTTCACCCCATGGCCGAACCGCGTATCCGCGCACTTGCACTGTGTGTCTTTCAGCACAATGGCAAAATTCTGGTTAACCGCTTCCACGACCCGGTCGCAGACCAAACCTTCTACCGTCCCATCGGCGGTGGCATCGAATTTGGCGAAACCAGTCGCGAGGCCATCGTGCGCGAAGTGCAGGAAGAGTTGGGCCTTTCAATGAAAGACCTGCGCCTGCTCGGCACACTTGAAAGCCTCTTCGTCTACAACGGCAAACCGGGGCATGAGATGGTTCAGGTGTATGACGCCCGTTTCGAAGACGCGCAGGTCTACGAGCAATTGCAGATCGTCGGTCACGAAAGCGACGGCGCCCCGTTTACCGCCAGTTGGCAGGACAACTCAAGTTTCACTGAGCAATCACCGCTGGTGCCCGTCGGTTTGCAGGCGTTGCTCAAGAACGCCGCCATCCTCGATTGAGCACGCAGTCACACGATCACCCAGACAAAACCGCATTCGGTATTAGACTCCACCCACGATCTGATACCGGAAACCGTGACATGCCGGACTCCCCATGGACTCGCTGATCAACGCTGCCGGTCGCGCACTGGCGGCGGGTGATCCGTTGGCCGCGCTGAATTTTGTGGCGCTGCGCGAAGACCCTCCGGCCCTGGCCCTGCGCGGGATCGCCATGGCCCAGCTCGGCGATTTGGCGCGGGCCAAGGCATTGCTGCAGCGGGCGGTGAAAGCATTCGGCGCCAATGAGCCGTTGTCTCGGGCACGCTGCGTGGTGGCCGAGGCCGAAGTGGCACTGGCGGCGCGGGATCTGGGCTGGCCGGTGAAGGCGCTGGAGGCGGCACGGCGGGCCTTGCACGATCACGGCGACTGGCTCAATGCGGCGCACGCGCGCTATCTGCAGATTCGTCGGTTGCTGCTGATCGGGCAGTTGGACGACGCAGATGTGCTGCTCGCTGAACTCGATCCAGCACCGTTGCCGCCAGCCCTGCGCGCCGTTCATGAACTGATGACTGCCGGGATCGCGTTGCGCCGGGTGCAGGCGCACAAGGCGCAAATGGCGTTGGAACGTGCGCAACGGGCGGCTCAGTCGGCTGCCATTCCGGCATTGTCGGCGGAGATCGAGCACGCTCGGCAAATCCTCGAAGCGCCCGCTGCCCGATTGATCGTTGCGGGTCAGGTGCAAGCGGTGACATTGGCGCAGATTGAAGCGTTGTTTGCCTCGCCGACGCTGGTGGTCGATGCCTGTCGCTATAACGTTCGCGGTGCAGGAATGACGGTGGCGCTGGCCACGCGGCCGGTGCTGTTTCACCTCGTTCGGCTGCTCGCTGAAGCCTGGCCCGGGGATGTGCCCCGAGAGACACTGGTCGCCAAAGCCTTTCGATTGAAACTCGATGATGAATCCCACCGCGCCCGTTTGCGGGTCGAGATCGGCCGGTTGCGTGCAGCACTGCAACCGCTGGCCGGAATCACGGCGACTTCCCGTGGCTATGCGCTGGTTGCGCAAGACGTGGCGCTGCTGACGTTACCGCTCGAAGACAAACACGCCGCACTGCTGGCCCTGCTCGCCGACGGCGAGGCGTGGTCGAGTTCGGCGCTGGCGCTTGCGTTGGGCAGCAGCCAGCGTCAGATACAACGGGCACTGGAAACGTTGGCGGCGCAAGACAAGGTCCAGGCGTTCGGTGTCGGCCGTGCGCGGCGATGGCTGACCCCGCCCGTGCCAGGTTTCGCGACGATCTTGTTACTCCCGGTGTCGTTGGGCAATGGCTAGGCTGGACTCACCCACTCAACGAGGAAGCCAGCATGAAACACGCAAACGCAGAAATCCTTCGTGAATACGGCCCGTTCGACGGCATCGACGGTGTCCACGGCGTGACCTTCGACGGTCGGCAAGTCTGGTTCGCCAGTGACGGCCAGCTCAATGCGCTGGACCCGGCCAGCGGCGAAACCGTGCGCACGATCAAGGTCGGTGCCGATGGCGGGACCGCGTTCGACGGCAAGCACCTGTTTCAGATTGCCGACCGCCGAATCCACAAGATCGACCCGGCCACCGGGCGTGTGCTCCACACCATTCCGGCCCCCGGCGACGGCGGCGATTCGGGCATGGCCTGGGCCGAGGGCACGTTGTGGGTGGGGCAGTATCGCGATCGCAAGATTCATCAGATCGATCCGGAAACCGGGAAAATCCTCCGCACCCTCGAATCAAACCGCTTTGTCACCGGCGTGACCTGGGTCGACGGTGCGCTGTGGCATGGCACCTGGGAAGGTGATGAGAGCGAGATCCGGCGGATCGATCCAGGCAGCGGCGAGGTTCTGGAAAGCCTGACGTTGCCCGCCGGGATCGGCGTCTCCGGACTGGAGGCCGATGGCGGGGATCGCTTCTACTGTGGTGGCGGCAACAGCAGCAAGGTGCGGGCCGTGCGTCGGCCGAAGTGAGGCGCTCAAGGCGCCCCGAACAGCATCGTCCAGTACACACCGTTATCGCTGCGGGCCTCACTGGCAAAACCGGCGCCGACCTGGGTGAACATCGGGTTCATCAGGTTGGCGCAATGTCCGGGGCTGGCCAGCCAGCCGGCCATGGCCTTGCTCGGAGAACTCTGCCCGGCAGCGATGTTTTCGCCGATCTGCCGGCCACGGTAGCCGGCAGACCGGGCGCGGTCGGCTGGCATGTCGCCGTCCGGGTCCTGGTGAGCGAAGTAGTTGCCGTAGGCCATGGCCTTGCTGTGACCCTGGGCGGCGGCGCCGAGGGCCGGGTTCCAGCTCAAGGGGCGGGCGGCGGCAAAGCGCTGGCGACCGCACATTCGTGGTCGGGCACGGGCGGCGTTGACCTCGGCCAGCAAGGCTTTGCCGACGCTGCGGTTATCGCCCATGCGGCTGTCGATCACCGGACGCGCCAGTACCACTTGCCATTCACTGCGGGCGCGGCTGATGCCGATGTCGGCGTACTGCGCATCCAGCAATGCGCCGCAATGTTCATTCTGCAATTGATCAAACGCCTCTTCGGCATCCTCGGCCCCGACGATCCGGATGCTGCGCACCGCGACCGCTGCATAACCGGAGGCCTTCAGTTGCTCGCGCATCCCGCCGCCGTAGCCATAGCCGATGGGCAACGCAATGTTCTGCTTCAGCGCCAGTGGCGCCAGGCGTTGTGCCGGACGTCGGTCGCAGCGTTGCGGATGGGCACGGAGGTCATTGATGGCGGCTGCCAGTTGCCGCTCTGCGCCAGCGTGGACAGAGGGGGCGAGCAGGGGAGAAAGGATCAGCAGGCACAGCGAAACGAAGCGAGACGAACGGACGGCGTGGCGCATGGGACGCAAGGCTCTGAAAAAAGATAGCGCTGATAGGGAGTTAGCCGCGAAAGCGGCGCGAGTAGGACTGGCCTTTTTGCACTTGGTTCAGGAGGCGCCTCAGGCTTTCGCTGGTCGCCGACGAAGTGCGCAGGTGTCACTCACCGGTTCAACACATCCTTCATCCATTGCAGGTATTGCGGCCGTTCAGATATCGAGTTGTGCGCCGAGTCCTTCACCACTTTGAGCATCGCCACCCCGTCGGGGAAACTGTGCAGCAGGCGTTCGGTGCTGGCCCGTGAAACCACCTCGTCATCGCTGGCCGCCAGCAGCAGCGTCGGCACGCTGATGTGCGCCGCATATTTGCCGGACTCGTAACGATCCTTGAGCAACCACTTCACCGGCACCCACGGGTAATGCTGGACGGCGAGTTCAACGAGGCTGTTGTAAGGCGTGACCAGAATCAGCTGGGCCACCGGCCGCTGGCTGGCCAGCCGCACCGCGACACCGGAGCCGAGGCTGCGTCCAACCAGTGCAATCTGTGGATGCCGGGCATACACCTGATCGAACAGCGCCAGCGCATCTTCGGCGATCGCCGCTTCGGACGGGGAGCCGCCGCTGCCGCCAAACCCCCGATAGTGCAGCAGATACACCGCGTAGTCGGGAAACGCCTCGGCAAACGCCGGCAGATTGCGCGACACGTCCTCGGCATTGCCGCCGAAATAGATCAGCGCTTTCGCCCCGGAATGCTCACGAACACTGACGCGAATATCGGCGTCGGGCATCGCCAGCGTCATTCGCGATTCCGCCGTATCCATGGAGCCGGGCTGCGGGAAATAGATCAGCGAGCGCTGAAAAACGAACAGCGCCGCGCACAGGATCAGGTACACGGCAACGATCAAGGCGACGAGCGACATCAGGGTTCTGGACATTCGGCTAACTTTAACGGGGCGTGAAGGTGCTCAGTCGCAGTGTAGTTGAGCCTTCCCGAGTGACCGCCGCCGAACACAAGGCGCAACAGATCCATCAAGCAGAGACGCGAGCATGAGCCACACTGAGGGTTGTTCCCGCCGCCGCCTGCTCACGCTGGCTGCCGGGGTTTCGGCGGTTTTCACGTTTGACCGGGCGTTGGCCGCTGCCACGTCGCCGAGCGCCTCAGGAGGCCAGACCATGCAGACCCGCGCCATTCCTTCCAGCTCCGAGCGGCTGCCCCTGGTCGGGCTGGGTACGTATCGCGGTTTCGATGTCGCGCCCGGCGATCCGGCCTACCGGCCCTTGGCGGCAGTGCTCGACGAGTTGTTCAGAAAGGGTGGCACGCTGATCGACAGCTCACCGATGTATGGCCGCGCCGAAGAAACCACCGGCGAGCTGTTGTCGATCCACGTACCCCGTTCACCGGCCTTTCTGGCGACCAAGGTGTGGACGCGCGGGCGCGAGGAGGGCATCGCGCAGATGGAAAATTCCTTCCGTCTGCTGCGCACCGAGCGCATCGACCTGATGCAGATCCACAACCTGCTGGACTGGCAGACGCATCTGCCGACCCTGCGTGAATGGAAAGAGCAGGGCCGCATCCGTTACATCGGCATCACCCATTACACGCCCTCGGCGTACGAGGAAGTGGAAGCGGTACTGAAGGCCGAACAGCTCGACTTCCTGCAGATCAACTACGCCCTTGATGACCGGGGCGTGGAGAAACGCATCCTGCCGTTGTGCCGCGAGCGTGGAGTGGCGGTGATCTGCAATCGCCCGTTTGGCGGCGGCGAGCTGCTGGCACGGCTAAAGGGCAAACCGCTGCCGGGCTGGGTGTCGGATGTGCAGGTCAACAGCTGGCCGCAACTGGCGCTGAAGTTTTTGCTGTCGAACACGGCGGTCACCTGTGTGATTCCCGGCACCGGCAATCCGCGCTACATGGCCGACAACGCCGGCGCCGGGTTCGGGCCGATGTTGACCGATGCGCAGCGCCAGCAGTTGATTGCGCTGGTGGGTTAGCAGCGCTCGCGTCAGTCTTGCAGGTGGGGCGATGAACGGTCGCTGTCGCCCTGTGAATCATCGTTCGTTTCCCCGGTCGTATCTGCGGCTGCGCGCACCTCGCCATTTCGGTGTGGGCTGCGTTGACCGTTTCCGTCGTCAAGACCTTGGTTTTAGGGAAATTCTGAATGATGCGTGCAACAACGCTGCTGCTGACTGTTTCCGCTGCCGTATTGCTGGGCGGCTGTGTGGCGGACTTTGATGATGACTACCGACATGGCCGCCATTACGATCGTGATCATGGCCGTTACTACGATCATGATCGGCGTTGGGACGACCGCGATTACGATCGCCGCGACGGGCGTCGCTACCACCGTGACCGGGATGATGATTGATCAACGCTGGACAGGCAGGTTTTGACGGGATGGACGCAGTAGTGGCTATTCAGTAGCATCGCGGCTTTTCCCGGCCTTTCCCTCAAGGATGAACATGCCAGTCACTTCGCTCCTTCGCCGTTCTTCGGCGCTTTTCGGCTTGATGGTGTCCCTCTCGGGGCTTGGTGGTTGCGCACTGACGGGGACCTATCAGGACGCCACCGGGCCAGACGCTGCCAAGATGCGTTTCGTGGCCAACACTGACAATGCCACCGTCAATTACTTCGACGCCGAGCATTGCGACGGCCTGACCACTGGCATCCTGAACAATTTATTTGTCAGAGACAGTCCGCGGCGGGTGGGCATGACCGTGGCGCCTCCGGAAAAGGCCCGTGGTTATCTTGAAGTGAAGTTGCCGCCCGAAAAGGAAGTGTTCCTGCAGGTCAATACCCAGGTGGGCTATGGCGTGTGTGGCGCGGTATTCGGTTTCAGACCCGAGCGCGCAATGGAGTATGAACTCACCTTCGAACTCAAGGGCAACCAATGCTTGACCTTGATGCAGCGCCTGCAACGGGTTGATGGCAAGGATGTACGTACGCCCGTCACCATCAGGCGCGATGGATTTGCCGCTTGTGAGGGCCGCAGCCCGATCTTTCCGAAACCACCCGCGCTGCTGCCCGATACGCCGGAACGCACGGCGATGATGGATCGCATCATTGCCGGCAGTACGTTCGTCCGGATGACCTCCGACACGACCAGGGACAAGGTCGCAGGCAACTCGCCGGAAAAAATCGACTCACTGATCAGCGAGCGCAAGGCCAAGCTGGGCTTCAATCTGCCGGACGAATACTGGACGTTGTATCGCCAGAATCTTGAGGCGTTCGATCAGGATTTCGCCGCCAAGAAGACGCAGGTGATGCAACGCTCGACCGACGAATACCGCAAACGCCTGAGTAGCGCGGACGACAAGCAATTGAAGGCGTGGACAGGAACCGGCGAAGCCGCCAACCCCATGAACTCGGCGCCGGCGGAGCTGGAAAAAACCATGGTCATGTTCTATTTCCAGACCGACAGAGCGGTGACGGTCGAAACCATCAATCGCCACCTCGACCGTATGGCGAAAATGGAGCAGCAGTACGACGTCTGCTCGCGCTACGCCGATTGCTGGAAGCGTTGATAGTCCGTCTGCGCTGACAAAAAAAGCCCACTGAGCCTAATCGGCCAGTGGGCTTTTTCATGGCCGTTCCTCAAGGGAACAGCAGGTACAGCGATTAAAAATGAGCGTTCGCCCGGACGCTGGATCGCGCAGGCACGGAGGCCTCGATGTCCAGCAAATGGGTGGCGAGTATGTCGCTCAGAAAGCGGAACTGATCGTTGAGGCCCACCACTTCATTGCTGAAATGATTACTCGCGGCGGGCATCAGCAGATCTTCGAAATCTTCGTTGAACACCAGCGGCTGTGTCTTCAGCGACACCACGTGCTGGTCGTAATAGTTGTTGCCGAAGACCGGGAAACTCACGGCGAGGGTGACGGTATGACTCATGATGTGAACTCCTCGTGGTGTTTGTCTCGGATGGGTAAATCCTGCGCCAGACGCGTTTGATGCGGAAGGCAATCGTCGTAATGGTGAACATCGACGTCAGTGATGGTTGGGAAGAATGTTGAAATCGCCCGCCAGAATTGCAGCCCCCTACAACCGGACAAACGGCTAAAACCCGCACCTATACTCAAACCATTACCTCCAGATCTGATCCACAAAAGGACACCGCCACCGTGAACCTGCGTGCGCTGATCGTCGCCGCACTGATGTTGCTGGCCGGCTGCGCGACGACGGCGCGGGGCCCGGCGAGCGCGCCGCCGGTGGTGGTTTCACCGGCCACCTGGCAGCAGATCGACCGGGACATCGTTACGGCTTCCCGACAGTCCACCGAGCAGGTCAAGGTTTTCGCTCGCGGTTCAATGGAACATTGGCGCATTCGCGTCTATGAGCAAACTGAAGAAAAATTCATCCCGTGGTTCAGCAGCTACTGGACCCAGGAATGGCTGTCGATGAAGGTCAGTTGGTACACCATCAGCGCCGGCGGTGAGCAGGATGCTTCGTCCAAACGCCTGGCCGCCTATTTGCTGGAGCAGTATCAGGAGCGAGTCCTGGCGCCCGTCGCGGCGGAAATCGACCCGGACGCGATCCTCGGCCAGTCCACCGCGTTCTACGCGCAATTGATGGCGCAGCAGATGCCGGTCATCGCCCAGCGCTACGGCGTGCCCATTGCCCAGCTCAACGGGCACTTGCAGAAAATCCCCGCCATTGCCCTCGGCCCGCCGCCGGCCCGGGATGCCTCGCTGTATCAGATCGTCAGCACTGAACCGCTGAACACCTTGCCGGCCTACGCGGCGTTGATTGACAAGATCCACATCGAAGGGGGGGCCAAGGGCATCGCCTCGACCGACGCGGGCATGGCCCCGGTGGCCAAGCGCGCCAGCCAGCGCATGGAAGCGGAAATGGCCCCGCGTGGCGCCGCCAGCGCGGTGGCGGCGGCGGCCGGCAAACTCGTCGGCGGGCTGATTTCGGCTGGTGTGGCAGGCATCCGCGCAATCCTCCAGGCCAGTGATCGTCCCGACAGCGAAGCGCTGATCCGCAGCAGTCTGGGCAACACCTTCGACAAGGCCTGGCTGAAGCTGGTGCAGAACCCGACCACCGGCGTGATGGCCGGTACGCTGCACATGGCGGCGCAGGTCGAAGGCAATCTGGGCGGGGGCGATGAACCGTCGGTCGGCTTGGGCGCCACTCCTGTCGAATGGCGGCCGCCTGAGTCGACTACTCAGCAGATCGACCCCTAAACCCGCAGGAGAACGACCATGGCTTACATCGATGTTTTTGTCGCACCCGTGCCGAACGCCAATCGCGAACAGTACAAAAAACACTGCGAAATCGCCGAGAAACTGTTCAAGGAGTACGGCGCCATGGAGGTGGTGCAAGGCTGGGGCGATGATGTGCCGGACGGCAAGGTCACCTCATTCCCGATGGCGGTGAAACTCAAGGACGGCGAAACCGTGTCGGCCGGTTGGCTGGTCTGGCCAGACAAAGCCACCCGCGACGCCGGCATGGGAAAAATGATGGAAGACCCGCGCATGCAACCGGACGTCAATCCGATGCCGTTCGATGGGCAGCGGATGATCTTCGGTGGCTTCAAGAACATTCTTGAGTCTTGAGGCATATCTGCCGGATCACTCCGCCGACGGGGTGATCCGGCAGCCTTTGCGGTTGCGAATCTGCTCGTCCGTCGGCCGCTCGCGAACAAACTCGAAACGCGGCTCACCCTCGCTGTAATGCACCAGCCAACCCCATTCCAGCTCGTTTTCATCCTGCCCCGGGTTCGGTGGCCGAGCCCACCAGGGTTCTTTACTGAGGATCTCGCGCATGACGCCCTCCGGTTGATGGCAATCGTTGAACTATAAACCCCACGCCAAGAGTCGCCAGGAATGGCCGTGTAGAATCGACGGATCAACATCGACAAGGGAGCGGGGCCATGACGGATGACAAGCACGGCGAACAACCGTTCAAGCGGCTGTTCTTCGCCCTCGACTGCCCGCCGGCGCAGCGCAAGGCGATTGCCCAATGGCGCAGCGAACTGGGGCTTAGGACCGGTAAACCGGTGCCGGCAGACAATTTCCACCTGACGCTGCTGTTTCTCGGCGCGGTGCCGTTGGCGCAGATAGGAGAAGTCTGTGAGGCGGCGTCCAAAGTGAGTACGCCGGGCGAGGCGCTGAGGATTTCGCTGGATCGCTTGCAGGTCTGGCGCCGCGCCGGGGTGTTGTCGCTGGCGCCGGAGCAGGCACCGCAGGGATTGCTGCGACTGGTGTATGCACTGGAGCAGGCGATGTTGCCGTTTGGCTTTGAAGAGACGACGCGTGAGTATCGTCCGCACCTGACACTGGCCCGCGACTATCGCGCGCCGGAACCGGAATCCGCCACGCCGCCGGAGTTCTTCCTGCGGGCCGAGCGCTTTGCATTGTTCGAATCCCACAAGGGCCGTTACCGCGCACTGGCCGATTGGCCGCTGATCTGAGCCCACAAAAAAAGGCGCCCGAGGGCGCCTGAATTCACCTGAACCGAGGAAGCCAGGTGAGGCCGTTCAGAGCAGGGGGCAGCGGTGGTAAGGCGCTGCGTGAACGGAAAACGATGTGTGTTTATTTGCCGAGCTTCACCCGGGTCCAGCCCCGGGTCATGATCCGTTGCGTGGAAATCGGTTGATCCGGCACCGCATACAGCGTGGCCATCACTTCCTGCGACGGGTACGAGCCCGGGTCGTTGCGGATCGCTTCGTCCACCAGCGGTGTCGCCGCCGAGTTGGCGTTGCTGTAACCGTTGCTGTTGGTGATCTCGGCGATGATGTCCGGACGCATCAGGAAGTCCATGAACAGGTAAGCGTTCTCGACGTTCGCCGCGTCGCGCGGGATGGCGACCATGTCGTAGAAGCTGCCGGCACCTTCCTTGGGAATGCTGTAGTCGATCACCACGTTGTTGCCCGATTCCACCGCGCGAGCCTTGGCCTGCAACACGTCACCGGAGTAACCGACCGCCACGCAGATGTTGCCGTTGGCCAGGTCCGAGATGTATTTCGACGAGTGGAAGTACGCCACGTTCGGGCGAATCTTCATGAACAGCGCCTCGGCTTCCTTGATGTGCGCGGTGTCCTTGTCATTCACCGGATAGCCCAGATAGTGCAGGGCAGCCGGGATCATTTCGGTCGGTGAATCGAGGAAGCTGATGCCGCAGGCTTTCAGCTTCTCGGCGTTCTCCGGTTTGAACAGCAGGTCCCAGGAGTTGGTCGGCGCGTTCTTGCCGAGCACTTCCTTGACCTTGGCCGGGTTGAAACCGATGCCGATCGAGCCCCACATGTACGGGAACGCGTGGGCGTTGTCCGGATCACTGGCGGAGGCGTTTTTCAGCAGCACCGGGTTGAGGTTTTTCCAGTTTGGCAGCTTCGATTTGTCCAGGGTCTGATAGACCCCGGCCTTGATCTGCTTGGCCAGGAAACTGTTGGACGGCACCACGATGTCGTAGCCGGATTTACCCGCGAGCAGACGCGCCTCGAGGGTTTCATTGCTGTCGAACACGTCGTAGGTCACGCGGATGCCGGTCTCGTCCTCGAACTTCTTGACGGTGTCCGGGGCGATGTAATCCGACCAGTTGTAAACGCGCAGCACCTTGTCGTTGGCCTGGGCGCCTGTGGCGATTGCGCCCAATAAGGACAGTGTCAGCAGAGTCCTGCCAAACATTTTCATCGGTGAAACTCCATTCTTTTTATTCAAAAGCTTTTAAGCAAAAGCGCAAAGCCGTAAAACGCGACGGCCCTAGGCCGTCGCTGCCACTCGTTGAGGTTGCGGTTGCTGCCACGATTCGTTGGCGGTCTGATCCATGGCTTCCTGAATCGCACGCTTGCGGTTGGCTTCTGCCTTGCGGCCGAAGTACCAGACCAGGAAGGTCACCAGCGACACCGCCAGCAGGATCAGGCTGGCCACGGCGTTGATCTCGGGCTTAACGCCCAGACGCACGGCCGAGAACACTTCCATTGGCAGGGTGGTGGAACCAGGCCCGGAGACGAAGCTCGCCAACACCAGGTCATCCAGCGACAGGGCGAACGACATCATGCCGCCCGCCGCCAGCGACGGCGCGATCATCGGGATGGTGATCAGGAAAAACACCTTGAACGGTTTCGCACCCAGATCCATCGCCGCCTCTTCGATCGACAGGTCCAGCTCGCGCAAGCGGGCGGAGACTACCACCGCCACATAAGCGGCACAAAACGTGGTGTGGGCGATCCAGATCGTGACGATGCCACGCTCCTGCGGCCAGCCGATCAGTTGCGCCATCGCCACGAACAGCAGCAACAGCGACAGACCGGTGATCACTTCAGGCATTACTAGCGGCGCGGTGACCAGACCACCGAACAGCGTGCGACCCTTGAAGCGCGTCACGCGGGTCAGCACGAACGCGGCGAGGGTGCCCAGCGCCACGGCGGCAATCGCGGTGTAGCAGGCGATTTCCAGCGAGCGCACCACTGAGCCCATCAGTTGGGTGTTATCGAGCAGGCCGACATACCACTTCACCGACCAGCCACCCCAGACCGTCACCAGTTTCGAGGCGTTGAACGAGTAGATCACCAGAATCAGCATCGGCAGATAGATGAACATCAGGCCGAAGATCAGCATGAACTTTGAAAATCCGAAGCGTTTCATCCCCGTGCCTCCATCTCTTTGGCCTGGCTGCGGTTGAACAGCAGAATCGGCACAATCAGGATCAACAGCATCACCACCGCCAGGGCGGACGCCACCGGCCAGTCGCGGTTATTGAAGAACTCTTGCCACAGCACGCGACCGATCATCAGGGTCTCCGGGCCACCGAGCAGTTCCGGGATCACGAACTCGCCCACCACCGGAATGAACACCAGCATGCAGCCGGCGATGATGCCGTTCTTGGCCAGCGGCACGGTGATTTTCCAGAAGTTGTTGAAGTTGCTCGAGCCCAGATCCTGCGCGGCTTCCAGCAAGCTGCCGTCGTGCTTCACCAGGTTGGCGTAGAGCGGCAGCACCATGAACGGCAGGTACGCGTAAACCACACCGATATACACGGCCGTGTTGGTGTTGAGGATCTCGATCGGGTGATCGGTGAGCCCGGTCCACATCAGGAACGCGTTGAGCAGACCGTTGTTGCTGAGGATGCCCATCCACGCGTAAACGCGGATCAGGATCGCGGTCCAGGTCGGCATCATGATCAACAGCAGCAGGACGTTTTGCGCTTCCTTGCTGGCCTTGGTGATCGCGTAGGCCATCGGGAAACCGATCACCAGGCACATCAGCGTGCTCAGTGCCGCGACCTTCAGCGAACCGAGGTAGGCCGACAGGTACAGCTCGTCTTCGCCGAGCATGGTGTAGTTGCCGATGTTCAGGAACAGCTGGAATTTCTGCTCGGCGTAGGTGTAGATCTCGGTGTACGGCGGGATCGACAGCGCGGCTTCCGAGAAACTGATCTTCATCACCAGGAAGAACGGCAGCATGAAGAACAGGAACAGCCAGATGAACGGGATGCCGATCACCAGTTTTCGCCCGCTGGGCACCAGGCGCAGGAATTGCTGATTGAAGGTTCTCATGAGCGCAGTACCACGCCGCTGTCGTCTTCCCACCAGACGTAGACCTTGTCGTCCCAGGTCGGACGCGCGCCACGGCGTTCGGCGTTGGCCATGAACGACTGGACGATCTTGCCGCTCGGCAACTCGACGTAGAACACCGAGTGGCCGCCGAGGTAGGCGATGTCATGCACCTTGCCTTCGGACCAGTTGTAGCGGGTCTCTGGCTTGATCGTGCTGACGAGCATTTTTTCCGGGCGGATCGCGTAGGTGATCGACTTGTCCTGCACCGAGGTGCTGACGCCATGACCGACGTAGATCTTTTGCTGCAAGTCCGGGCTGTGAATGATCGCGTGACCTTCAAGGTCCTCGACCACGGTGCCGTCAAAGGCGTTCACGTTGCCGATGAATTCGCAGACCATGCGGCTGACTGGCGCTTCATAAATGTCGACCGGGCTGCCGATCTGGGCGATCCAGCCCAGGTGCATGATCGCGATGCGCTCGGCCATGGTCATGGCCTCTTCCTGGTCGTGGGTCACCATCACGCAAGTCACGCCGACGCGTTCGATGATCTCAACCAGCTCAAGCTGCATTTGCGAGCGCAGTTTTTTATCCAGTGCGCCCATCGGTTCGTCGAGCAGCAACAGCTTCGGACGCTTGGCCAGGGAGCGGGCGAGGGCCACGCGCTGACGCTGGCCGCCGGACAGCTGATGCGGGCGGCGCTTGGCGTATTGGGTCATGTGTACAAGACGCAGCATTTCTTCGACGCGGGCGTCGATTTCGCTGGTCGGCAAACGGTCCTGCTTGAGGCCGAAGGCAATGTTCTGCGCGACAGTCATGTGCGGGAACAGGGCGTAGGACTGGAACATCATGTTGATCGGCCGCTCGTACGGCGGCATGTCGGTGATGTCTACACCGTCGAGCAGAATGCGTCCTTCAGTCGGCCGTTCGAAACCGGCGAGCATGCGCAGCAGGGTCGATTTGCCCGAGCCGGAGCCGCCGAGCAGGGCGAAGATTTCGCCCTGATGGATCTCCAGGGACACGTCGTCCACAGCGGTGGTTTCGTCGAACTTCTTGGTGACTCGATCGACTTTCACCAGAACCTTTTTCGGTTGCTGATGACCTTCAAGAGCCTTCCTGTAAGTGCTGGAGGCGTTTGCCATGTGAAACTCCCAACAGGTTTCAGTCGCCGGGCCAACGCGGCCTGGCTTAAGAGTGGATTGCAGACCCGCACCGTGCGGGTTGTTCGGCGCCGCCGTCCTGGCTGCCGGGTGGTGCTTTTTGTTTTCGCGGTGTGTTGCTGATCGCGGATGACGGATGCGCAGGTGCGCAGCCGCCGACCCCGCGGGGGCAGTAAACGGTTTTGCAATCGTTGGGTGGCGTCAGCGCTGGTTGCGTCGCGCCGCACGCTGGCGGCAAGCCTCGCCGAATGCCTGGAAAATCCGCAGGTAGTTCGGGTTGTCCAGCACCTGCCATTCCGGGTGCCATTGCACGCCGAGGGCAAAGGTCGGGCTGTGCTCCACCGAGACCGCCTCGATCAGGCCATCCGGCGCCACGGCTTCGGCGCGCAGGCCGGGAGCGAGGCGGTCGATGCCCTGACTGTGAATCGAGTTGACCTGGAATTCACCCGGCAGCTCCAGCGCTTCGAACACGCCACCGGCCAGCACCGTCACGGCGTGGGCCGGGGCGTATTGCACGGCGACATCCGGGCTGTCGGCTTCGCGGTGATCGAGCATGCCCGGCAACTCATGCACCTTCTGGTGCAGGCTGCCGCCGAACGCCACGTTCATTTCCTGGAAACCCCGGCAGATGCCGAGTACCGGAACGCCCGCCGCGATGGCTGCACGTAATAAAGGAAGGGTGGTGGCATCCCGCGCCGGATCGTGATCCGTGCCGGGAGCGCTGTCCGGGCCCTGATAGTGGAAAGGTTCCACGTTGGACGGCGAGCCGGTCAGCAACAGACCGTCGAGCTGACCCAGCAGGTCTTCGATTTCAGTCAGTTTGCCAAGGGATGGAATGACGACGGGCAACCCCAGCGCCGCAACGCTGACAGCGCGAACGTATTTGTCGCCGCTGATGTGGTAGGGGTGCAGGCCAATCTGTTTGACGCACGCAGTAACGCCGATCAATGGCTTGAATGCCATTTTTATTCACCTCGAAGTTTGACACTTGAACGAGCTTTTCCGGAGCTTAGCCTCGTTGATTTTAATTAACAACTCCCATGTAAAAAATTCTAAACGCCGTTCATCAAATCTTCATCAAGACCGGGGCTCTGGCACCTGCGTTGGCACGAGAGTGTTAAAAAAAGCCCGAAAAATAAACGCTGAGCGGCCATGTGTTCGCTATTGACTTCACTTTGCCGTTCGGGTTGACTGGCTCGGCGAAACAGCAGTGAACATAATAATTAACAGCTAAATAGGTGCATCATGTCGGTCCCTCTGCGTGCCGTTCAACTCAACGAAGCAAACGCATTCCTTAAGAAACATCCTGAGGTTTTGTACGTCGACCTTCTGATTGCAGACATGAACGGTGTGGTGCGCGGCAAGCGCATCGAGCGCACCAGTCTTCATAAGGTTTACGAGAAAGGCATCAACTTGCCGGCCTCGCTTTTCGCCCTCGACATCAATGGCTCCACGGTGGAAAGCACTGGCTTGGGCCTGGACATCGGCGACTCCGACCGTATCTGCTACCCGATCCCGGGCACCCTGAGCATCGAGCCTTGGCAGAAGCGCCCGACCGCACAACTGCTGATGACCATGCACGAACTGGAAGGCGAGCCGTTCTTCGCCGACCCGCGTGAAGTGTTGGCCAACGTGGTGCGCAAGTTCGACGAAATGGGCCTGACCATCTGCGCCGCGTTCGAACTCGAGTTCTATCTGATTGACCAGGACAACGTGAACGGCCGTCCGCAATCGCCGCGTTCGCCAGTCTCCGGCAAGCGTCCGGTATCGACTCAGGTTTATCTGATCGACGATCTCGACGAATACGTCGACTGCCTGCAAGACATCCTCGAAGGCGCGAAAGAGCAGGGCATTCCTGCCGACGCCATCGTCAAGGAAAGCGCCCCGGCGCAGTTCGAAGTCAACCTGCACCATGTTTCCGATCCTGTTAAAGCGTGCGACTACGCCGTCCTGCTCAAGCGTCTGGTGAAGAACATCGCCTACGACCACGAGATGGACACCACCTTCATGGCCAAGCCGTATCCGGGCCAGGCGGGCAACGGTCTGCACGTGCACATTTCGATTCTGGACAAAGAAGGCAACAACATCTTCGCCAGCGAGGATCCCGAGCAGAACGCCGCGCTGCGCCACGCGATCGGCGGTGTGCTGGAGACCCTGCCTGCGCAAATGGCGTTCCTGTGCCCGAACGTCAACTCCTATCGTCGCTTCGGCGCGCAGTTCTACGTACCGAACTCGCCGAGCTGGGGCATCGACAACCGCACCGTGGCCGTCCGCGTGCCGACCGGTTCGGCAGACGCCGTGCGCATCGAGCACCGTGTGGCCGGTGCCGACGCCAACCCGTACCTGCTGATGGCTTCCGTTCTGGCCGGTATTCACCACGGCCTGACCAACCAGATCGAGCCGGGCGCCCCGGTTGAAGGCAACAGCTACGAGCAGAACGAACAGAGCCTGCCGAACAACCTGCGCGACGCCCTGCGTGAGCTGGACGACAGCGAAGTCATGGCCCGCTACATCGACCCGATGTACATCGACGTGTTCGTCGCGTGCAAGGAAAGCGAGCTGGCCGAGTTCGAGAACTCGATCTCTGACCTTGAGTACAACTGGTATCTGCATACCGTCTGACGCTCGAGCGTTCACCCCGCAAGCACCGCCGATTCCGTGGGAACGGCGGTCACCTCTTTCTCTGTGTGAGTCACCCCCATGACCATGACCCGCAACGACTGGGAACAACGCTTCCAGTCCCTGACCCTCGAATCCCGCGCCTTCATCAACGGCGAATACCGCCCGGCCATCAGCGGCGACACCTTCGAATGCCTGAGCCCCGTCGACGGCCGTTTCCTGGCCTCCGTCGCCAGCACCGATGAAGCCGACGCCAACCTGGCCGTCGAAGCCGCACGCCAATCCTTCAACTCCGGCGTGTGGGCCAACAAGCCCCCGGCCGAGCGCAAGCGCATCCTGATCCGCTTCGCCGATCTGATCCTGCAACACCAGGAAGAACTGGCGCTGCTCGAAACCCTCGACATGGGCAAACCGATCAGCGACTCGATGAGCATCGACATTCCGGCGACCGCCAACGCGATCCGCTGGAGCGCCGAAGCGATCGACAAGATCTACGACGAAGTCGCCGCCACCCCGCACGATCAACTGGGTCTGGTGACTCGCGAGCCGTCCGGCGTGGTCGCGGCCATCGTGCCGTGGAACTTCCCGCTGATCATGGCCAGCTGGAAATTCGCCCCGGCGCTGGCGGCGGGTAACTCGTTCATCCTCAAGCCTTCGGAAAAGTCGCCGCTGACCGCGATCCGCATTGCGCAGCTCGCACTGGACGCCGGTATTCCGAAAGGCGTGTTCAACGTCCTGCCAGGCTTCGGCCACACCGTCGGCAAGGCGCTGGCGCTGCACATGGACGTCGATGTGCTGGCCTTCACAGGCTCCACCGCGATTGCCAAGCAACTGATGATTTATGCCGGCCAAAGCAACATGAAACGCGTCTGGCTCGAAGCAGGGGGCAAGAGCCCGAACGTGGTGTTTGCCGACGCACCGGACTTGCGCGCGGCAGCACAAGCAGCGGCCGGCGCCATTGCGTTCAACCAGGGCGAAGTCTGCACCGCCGGCTCGCGCCTGCTGGTGGAGCGTTCGATCCGCGAGCAATTCATCCCGCTGCTGGTGGAAGCGCTGCAAGCGTGGAAACCGGGCCACGCCCTGGATCCTGCGACCACCGTCGGCGCCGTGGTCGATCAGCGTCAACTGGACAACGTGCTGCGTTACATCAGCATCGGTCGGGAGCAGGGCGGCGAGCTGATCGCCGGCGGCCATCGCACCCTCGAAGAAACCGGCGGCAGCTACGTCGAGCCGACGATTTTCGACGGCGTGACCAACGCCATGACCATCGCCCGCGAAGAAATCTTTGGCCCGGTGCTGTCGCTGATCACCTTCGACACCGTTGAAGAAGCGCTGCACATCGCCAACGACAGCATCTTCGGCCTCGCCGCCGGGGTCTGGACCAGCAACCTGAGCAAGGCCCACACCTTCGCCCGTGGCCTGCGCGCCGGCAGCGTGTGGGTCAACCAGTACGACGGCGGCGACATGACTGCGCCGTTCGGTGGCTTCAAACAGTCGGGCAACGGTCGCGACAAATCGCTGCACGCGTTCGACAAGTACACCGAGCTGAAAGCGACCTGGATCAAGCTCTGACTCTTTTACAGCGGTGGTCGCCTGCAACCGGCGACCCTCGGAGAATAAAAAAATGAAACAACAACACGTGAACAGCTACTACGCCGCCACCCGCAACGAAGTGATCGATTTCCCGATCCTCGAAGAATCGGTGGAGTGCGATGTCTGCATCATCGGCGCCGGCTACACCGGCCTGTCTTCGGCACTGTTCCTGAGCGAAGCCGGCTACAAGGTGACGGTACTGGAAGCGGCGAAAGTCGGCTACGGCGCCAGCGGTCGCAACGGTGGCCAACTGGTCAACTCCTACAGCCGCGACGTCGACGTGATCGAAGAGCGCTACGGCGACAAGACTGCCGAAATTCTCGGCAGCATGATCTTCGAAGGCGCCGACATCATCCGTTCGCGCATCAAGGAATACGACATCAAGTGCGACTACCGCCCGGGCGGTATTTTTGCAGCGATGAACAACAAGCAACTCAAGGGACTCGCTGAACAAAAACGTAGCTGGGAACGTTACGGCAATAAAAACCTGAAGATGCTCGACGCCGCGGACATCCGCCGAGAGGTCGGCTCCGACGCTTACGTCGGCGGCCTGCTGGACATGCAGGGCGGTCACATCCATCCACTGAACCTGGCCCTCGGTGAAGCTGCGGCCATCGTGCGTCTGGGCGGCAAGATCTACGAGCAATCCGCTGCCGTGGAAATCAAATACGGCGAGCCTAACGTCGTGCGCACCGCCAAAGGTCAGGTCCGCGCCAAGTACCTGCTGATCGCCGGCAACGCCTACCTGCCGCAAGGCCTCGACAACCGCGTGACGGCCAAGAGCATGCCGTGCGGCTCGCAGATCTGCGTCACCGAACCGTTGACCGAGAAACAGGCCCGCAGCCTGATCACCAACAACTACTGCGTCGAAGACTGCAACTACCTGCTCGACTACTACCGCCTCACCGCCGACAACCGTCTGCTCTACGGCGGTGGCGTGGTCTACGGCGCCCGTGAACCGGACGACATCGAAACCCTGATCCGCCCGAAGATCCTCAAGACCTTCCCGCAGCTCAAGGACGTGAAAATCGACTACCGCTGGACCGGCAACTTCCTGCTGACCATGTCGCGCATGCCGCAATTCGGCCGCATCGAGAAAAACGCCTACTACATGCAGGGCTACAGTGGCCACGGCGTCACCTGCTCGCACCTGGCCGGCAAGCTGATCTCGGAAATGATCCGCGGCGACGCCGAACGCTTCGACGCCTTCGCCTCGCTGCCACACATGCCGATGATCGGCGGCCGCACCTTCTCCGCGCCGCTGACTGCCCTCGGCGCCGTGTACTACTCGCTGCGCGACCGTTTCGGCATCTGATTTACCTCGCCGGCGGCGGCCCCCAAAAGGGCGCTGCCGGCTTTTTCATGTGCCGTCCATCGAACCTGCTGAGCAACACCGACAAACGTGATTTAATAGCCGCCTTTCACGGTTCCGGGACACGGGAGCAACGTGATCCGCGCGACCTGCGCGGCACCCGCCACCCACCCCCATTACCCTTAAGTCGTTCTCACATAAGGCTGTCATGGATACGGGTTCTCGACTCAAACTAGTACGCGAAAGCTACAAACTCTCCCAGCGCGAGCTGGCCCGGCGTAGCGGCGTGACCAATGCCACCATCTCCCTGATCGAACAGAATCGTGTCAGTCCTTCCGTCAGCTCACTGAAAAAGCTGCTCGAAGGCATCCCGATGTCCCTGGCCGACTTCTTCACCTTCGACCAGCCCCCCCGCGAACACCAATACGTCTTCCGCGCCAACGAACAACCCGACCTAGGCCGCCACGGCCTGCGCCTGCTGCTGATCGGCGCCTCGGTCCCCAGCCGCCAGATGCGCTTGCTGCGCGAGCAGTACGCACCGGGTGCGAGTTCCGGGGAAGAGCCGATTGTTCACGCGGAAGGCGAGGAGTGTGGGTTGGTGACCCGTGGCACCGTGGAGTTGACGGTGGACGGGCAGGTGAGCGTGTTGAGTGCGGGGGATGGGTACTATTTTCCGACGACGCTGCCGCACAAGTTCCGGAATATCGGGGCGGATGAGGCTGAGATTATTAGTGCGAATACGCCGGCGAATTTTTGAGTGTCACCGATTAAAGAGCCGAGGGAGAGTTGCACTCTAAGTATTTATGTACTTTGAGATGTTCGTTTTACAAGGTGCAGCCCTGATAGACTTGACGTGAAGGCGATGTGCTACTACTTTGAGGGAGGAACGGTCACTATCAACTCTGGAGTGGTAACTATGCAGGCAGCATTAAAAAAACTCGGTGTTAAATTCTTGTGGCATTTTACCGATGAAAAAAATTACAAATCTATCTCTGAAAATGGTTTGCTTTCATGGAAAGAAATCAAGCGTCGTGAAATAGAAGCTTCTGCACCTGGTGGGAATAAGTGGAGTCATGACGCAGACGAGATGGCGGGTGTTGATGACTACGTCCATCTCGCCTTTTCGCAACAACACCCAATGTTACATGTCGCACAGAAAGAAGGTCGGATCACGAAGCCGATATGGCTAAAAATTGATTTGGACGTGTTGAACTTTGCAGGTGTCAAATTCACAAATGCAGTTTCAAATAAATCTGGTGTTCCATTGTTGGATAATGAACAGGCCAAAGATCAAGTGGACTTGACAGGCTTGTTTACTTTTTTAGATTTTAGAGCAGATGGAAATCAGGAGCGGAAGCGAGCTGCTGAAAAGAGCGAGATATTAGTCCCTAAGATGATATCCCCAAAAAATATCCTAGGTTTTGTTGATGGCTAATCGTCCAATATTTATTGCGACCTCTATGCCCGGACGCTTTGTTCAAGAAGTGTCCTTGGCTTTTGCGTGGAATCCGGGTTTTTCAGTTACTCAGAAGAAAAAAAATATTGTCGCGCTTCATGAGGCAGCAAGGGAAAAAGGGTTAACTCCAATTTTGGAAGTTTCCACAAAATCTGAAGAGTTGCTAGGGCAACGATTAAGTGCCTTTAGTTTAAGGTTGGATACACCTGTTGGTGAAATAACCATAGAATCTGCGTTTCAAGGAAGTAAGGTTTTTGAGGGAGGAGGGCCTTATAGGGATTTATATACGCTAGATAGCAGGGCAGCTAAAACAGATGATAGGTTGAGGAGTTCGGGGCGTTTAATAGGGTTCGATTTTTTTGGGCAAAGATGGCCCCTCGAGCCAAAGACATCCTTTTATGATTGGTTGTATTTGACGGCGCTTAGGCCTCATAAAGAGTTTCTGAAAAGGCTTTATCACTACAAAGGTTTTTCTGATATTGAGTTTAATCCAGAGCGCTCTATAAATTGCCAGGCAAGGACTTGTGCGCTGTTGGTATCTTTGCTCAAACTAGGCTTGCTTGATAATGCATTGTTGTCGCAAGAGGGTTTTATATCGCTTGTGAAGTCGGACTCCTATAGTCAACCTCACTCTAGTTCCCCGGTGCAGCAAACATTTATTGATGATTGACAGAAAGGTGACCAGAAAAGGTGACAGATTTTTTATAGATCTGTCATCTTTAAGTTTCTTACTTTAATTACCATGTAAGGCTTTTGTTCTTGGCTTCAAAATTTTTCTTATACATCATCCATATAGTGCTGTAATTGCACATGTCAATTTTCTCGCAGTAGTCATGAATCACTGTGTTCATTATTTTTCGATCAGTGGCTTTAGTCGCTTCTTTGAAGGAGTCAAGATTTTTCTTTTCCATCATGCGAAGAGTGCTTTCCTGACACATGTCGATTTTTTCGCAGTAGTCCTTCCTCACCGTTGCGGTGATGGAGTCAATGACCTGTTGTTTCTGTGCTTCTGAACCGTCGAAATCCATCGGATTGAGAATTGTCGCGGCGGAGCAAGAAAATGAGCTGAAGAGTGTCAGAATGAAGAGCAATTTTTTCATGGAGATATCCTTTCCTCGTCTACTGTTGCCGTGATTGTCGCTGATAAGGATCGAAGATCCTCAGTACACCGATCAATTGCCGGATGTCAGAGTGCCACTAAGTTTTTGTCAGTGGAAGACGTTCAGACCAAAGTCGCTAGCCGTTGGAGCCTCAGCCGATTTTGTGACTGAGTTTTTACTCCGACCCATCCAAGGGACTAAAAAACCGCGATATCGCGGTTTTTTATGGTTTCAAAGGGGGCAGAGCGCTTGGGTCAGGATTGAATTGCTCGTTGCCCAATTACCCGAAATACATCCCTCACGTCCTGCACCAAGATTCTCGCGATCGTGGTGACGGTGCTGATGTCGTGTTCGGAATGGTCGGGGAGGCTGGTGCAGGCCATGAGATCTAGATATTTGAGGACTGCCTCGAGGCGTTCGGATGCGCAGGCATCTAGGTCACTTAAGGGGGCTTCGGCATTAATCAGCAGGACAGGGTGATCCGAAGCC
Organism: Pseudomonas sp. GW822-FHT03F08; assembly: GCF_058801265.1. Classification (NCBI taxonomy): domain Bacteria; kingdom Pseudomonadati; phylum Pseudomonadota; class Gammaproteobacteria; order Pseudomonadales; family Pseudomonadaceae; genus Pseudomonas; species Pseudomonas sp. GW822-FHT03F08. The sequence continues at coordinate 74,770 of NZ_JBXANC010000008.1, forward strand.
GGATAGGACATGTGAGCGCAGTAGTAGAGCGGTTTTTTGTTCGCCATGGTGCTAATCCTTTAATGAGAAGAATTGCCACCGTCCTGCTGCGAAACAAAATGGGTGGCAGCTATGCGCGGGTTCGCAGACCGGAGGACTAACACCAAGACCCGGCAGACCCGAAGGTCTCCCACGCACAACCGCCATAAAATTTGCGCAGCCGGGAGTCGGCCGCGCCAGACGGAACAGGGTGTCAATCTTAAGGGCTGCGAAACCCTATCGCCAAATTCGTTCAGCGACAGACCCACTCTAGGTACCGATCCCCACTGTCGCAATCCGCCTGTAGGACGTGAAATCACCACTCGTGGCCAGAGAGTTCACTCCTGTTCGGCGGCGCGACTGGCGTAAATCAAGGGCTACAGCGTGTCAGGGGAAAATGACTTGCCAGGTTTCGACCCGCTTCGCCTCCCCGCAAGAACAAGCTCCCTCACCACGCAGGGTAATTTCCTACGCCGTTTTCAGATCAAAAAAATCATCACGCATTCCCGCCCCGGAACTTTCCCCAAAACCGATGTCAATTTGATGGCGTGTCGCGACGCTCATTCATCGGCTCAAGCAGTGCCAGGCTGTTTCCTGGTCGACCAAGGAAGTGTGTGATGAGACTAGTGCTTGCGATGTTGTTGATGTTCAGCGGATACACGTTTGCCGGGTGCGCCAGCATCAGTGACAGTGATCAGCGGGCCTATTGCGAAGCCAGAGAGAAGGGCAGCAGTTGTTCGTACATCCACGACTCTGATTTGCGTTCGGCCTGTGATGCTGAAGTGAACGGTAGATCCTGCTCGTACATCGCCGACACTGACCAACGTGACTACTGCAACGCCAAGAAGAACGGCAGCAGTTGCTCGTACATCCATAACTCGGATCTGCGCGCGGCGTGCGAGGCGGAGCTGAAGGGCTATTCCTGTTCATACATCAGCGACAGTGACCAGCGCGCCCTGTGCAATGCCAAGCAGAGTGGCAGCAGTTGCTCGTACATCAGCAATTCCGATCTACGCAACGAGTGCGAAGCCATGAAGCGCTGATTTGAGGGTGCTTCGCGAGACTCATTTCAATCGGATTAAACAGAGCCAGTCTGCTGACTGGAATACCAAGGAAGCGTGTGATGAAGAAAATACTGGCGATGTTGTTGATGTTTGCCTTTGCCGGCCATGCCTTTGCTAGCTGCATGAACATCAACGATCCGGATCAGCGCAGATATTGCGAGGCCAAGTCCGGCAGTGGCAGCTGTAACGACATCAACAATACGGACCTGCGCAGGATGTGCGATGCGGAAAAAGGCAGTGGTAGTTGCAACTCGATCAATGACGGGGATCAACGTCGTTACTGCGAGGCCAAAACCCGTGGCGGCAGTTGCAACAGCATCAACGATACGACTCTGCGCAGAATGTGCGATGCAGAAACAGGAGGCGGTAGCTGCAACTCGATCAATGACACGGATCAGCGTCTTTTCTGTGAGGCCAAAACCCGTGGTGGCAGTTGCAACAGTATCGGCAGCCAGGATCTGCGTAATCAGTGCGAAGCGATGAAGCGTTGATTGGGTGTGATTGCGTCAACCAGTGCCAGTCTGTTTACTGGTAAGCCAAGGAAGCGTGTGATGAAGAAAATACTTGCGATGCTGTTGATGTTTGCCTTCGCCGGCCATGCCTTCGCTGGCTGCTCGGGCATCAACGATCAGGATCAGCGCAGATATTGCGAAGCCAAGTCCGGTAGCGGCAATTGCAGCGGGATCGGCAATCAGGATTTGCGCAGGATGTGCGAGGCAGAAACTGGCCATGGCAATTGCAGCGGCATCAACGATCAGGATCAGCGCAGATATTGCGAAGCAAAGTCCGGCAGTGGTAATTGCAGCGGGATTGGCAGTCAGGATCTTCGAAGAATGTGTGAAGCAGAGACAGGAAGCGGCAATTGCAGCGGTATCGATAATCAGGACCAGCGCCGTTTCTGTGAGGCCAAAACCGGAAACGGCAATTGCAGCGGCATTGGTGATCAGGACCTGCGCCGTCAGTGTGAAGCCATGAAACATTGATCGATTGGCTTACCCCAAACGCAAAAAGGGACACCCAACGGTGTCCCTTTTTTGTGGGCGACTGAAACGGAATCCCCGGACTACCCGGTCAAACCTTTCACTTGCCACAACCCGGTTCATCGCCAAAGGTTCCCCCCATCCGCACCACGTCGTAGACTGCGAAACAAGTTGTAACGCCTCTCCCACGGACGGAACCGCGCATGATTCAGATCGGCAGCCGCAACAACGCCCCCACACCGCAGCACAAAACCCAGGACATCTATATCTTCAGCATCGACCTGTCCCGCCCGACAACGCCGTTCTGCTTCGAGCAATCGATCGGCGGCGGGCATGCCAATCAGGGTGGTGCGCGGTGGTTGGCGCTGGATGAGCTGGAGGCGTGGCCGGGCGAGTGGCGGGAGCATTTGAAGAAGGCCAACTGCGCCTGGGTGGCCGACTTGATGGACGCTCATCCGGCGGCGGATCAGGCTGATCTGGTTTCGCTGATCCTCCAGCAATACGCCGAGCCGGCGCAGCCAACCGGCCGTTTGCAGGCGATTGGCCGTTGGCTCAAACGCAACATTCACGTTGGCGGTCGGTACGGCGTCTAACCCGAGGAAACGCCCATGACTCAGACTCTGGAACGCGCCATCGCCATTGCCGCCACGGCCCACGCCGGGCAGGTGGACAAGGGCGGTGCGCCGTACATTTTGCATCCGCTGAAAGTCATGCTGCGCATGAGCAGCCTGGAAGAGCGCATCGTCGCGGTGCTGCACGATGTGGTCGAGGATTGCGGCATCAGCCTGGAAGATTTGCGCAAGGAAGGCTTCAGCGAAGCCGTGCTGTCAGCAATCGAATCGGTGACCAAAGTGCCCGGTGAATCCTACGAGGACTTCATCGAGCGCGTCGCGCAAAACCCGATCGGGCGAGTGGTGAAACTGGCGGATCTGGAAGAGAACAGCGATCTGTCGCGGATTGCCTCGCCGAGCTGGGAGGATCTGGAGCGGATCGAAAAGTATCGGCGGGCGATCGGACGGTTGCGCGCCTGATCGCGTTTTGAATCAAATAATCATGGATGAAGAGAGCGGCAGATGGCACGAATTGATTTGAATGTCCCTTTCGCTGAAAAGGATCAAGCCAAACTTCTTGGTGCACGTTGGGATCCTCGAGTGAAAACCTGGTATGTGCCAGAAGGTACGAGCGCGGAGGCTTTTGCGCGTTGGGTGCCACAGTTGACTGCGTTTGGTTTGGAGCATGAGCCGGAATTTCATGTGCGCTCACCGTATTATTTCATCTTGCAGTCGGCAACAGAATGTTGGAAATGCTACTGCCTGACTCGTGTTTTCTCATTCAGGCTTCCAGAAGAACACGAGCAGTTCGAGTTTGCCGAAGAGGACGAAGAAACCGACTTCTCACTGGAAAGCGGACTTGGCTATTGGGTATGCGATGGATTCCGGGCTGGATTGTCCGATGTGCTCACCTTGTCGCCTTCAGTCATCAAACAGCTTCGTACCTATACCACTCGCTATCAGCCTGATTACAGCCAAAAGGCGGGAATGGTTTATTACATGAATCACTGCGAACACTGTTCTGCCAAACTGGGTGATTTCTACATGCACAGCGAGCCGGGAGGTGCGTTTTTCCCAATGTCTCCAGATGCAGCAAGTGCGATGACCTTGCATTTGGTCAGGGAACGATTCGATGGCAACGGCAGCCTGGGATGGTCCACCGAAGACTTCGTAGATTTCATGCAACTCAAAAGCTGTTGACTGCACGCGTATTGCTCGTTCGGCAGTGACTTGCCTTTCTGGTGTCAGGCACTGCATGAGAAAACGAATCACGATTGCGTCCTTTCGACTATTGGAGAGTTGATGAAATCCATTCTGTGTCTGTTGATCGCTGCCGGATTCGGCGCGCTGTTGCAGTTCGAAGGCGTGCCCCACGGTTTGCTGTTGGGCTCGATCCTTGTCACCGCACTGGCTGCTACCAAATTTGGCTTCGCACCCAGAACCCCCTATGGCCTGGGTTACATCCAGGTCACCCTCGGCATTGCCACAGGCTTGATGTTCGAGGCCTGGGACAGTGCGACCGTCTCGACGATGTTGCCAAGCCTTGGTCTGTTGCTGCTGTGCCTGACAGTACAAGTGGCGCTGTCCGCCTGGTGGCTGGCGCGCGGCGCAGGGTGGAATCGCACCGACGCCTTGCTGGCGGTGTATCCGGGGGCGCTGGCGGCGGTGTTTGATTTGCTGGAATCGCATCAGGCGTCGAGCAAAGTCATCATCGTGCACCTGATTCGGCTGCTGCTGATCACTGTGCTGGTGAGTTTGCTGATTCCCGGTCAGGCAGTGGTTGCCGTGGCCGAGGTTGATCCGCTATCCACGGGCATGGCGTTGACTGTGCTCTCGCTGATTATTTCGAGCATCGTGGTCGGGCGATTGCTGCTGGCGATTGGCGTACCGGCACCGTTCATGTTGACGGCGATTATCCTGACCGCCGTGTTCTTGAAATCGGGATGGCTGCATGGTTTTCACATGCCGGACTGGAGTTTGAATCTGGCGGCGTTGATTCTCGGGGCGCGGATCGGCTCACGGTTCCAGGGCCTCGGCTTTGCGGAACTGGCCCGTCATGGCCGCACGGCGTTGGTTTCGGTGGGTTTGATGATTCTAGTCGCAGCGGGATTCGCCGAAGTGGCGGCGCGATTGCTGGGCAGTGATGCGTTGTCGCTGTGGCTGGCGTACATGCCGGGAGCGATCGAGACCATTGCCATCGTGGCATTTGGTGGCGGGTTGAACGTGGTGTTTATCCTGACTCACCATCTGGTGCGGATGGTGGTGCTGCACTTTGCGCCGGCGTTGTTGGTGCAGGTGCGTAGAGCGCGGGAAGAGGTGTGATTTGTGCGTCGTTCACTTATTTGTGTCTTGAGGTAGGTCATGGGGTCATGGGTTCGGTGCAAATGTGATGAGCTGGTTCACAAAAACTGGTTTTGCGGGACGGGTGTATCTCTGGTGGCTTCAGAGGATGCGCTTGATCTGCCGGATGGAAATCAAATGTCCGCCAATCAACTCGTCGACAAGCTGTTTGCAGAGTCCGACATGCTTCTCAAATGCTTGAATTGCGCTCGGATCATTTTGTTGAACGAGCGGGGCGGGGAGTTTGTCGTCAAGTTCTTCGCGCCCGAAGAAGATTGATCTGTTGTGACGTGATTGTGAGCCTGGGCTGCCTGGCAGCCGACAGGAAAACTCGAGATAAGGCAATTGGAGGTGCGCCGTAAATCCTTCACTACGTGAAGGCGGTGCCCGCGTAAATCACGCGTGCCCTAACGCAATCGCAAACGACACGACGATCATGCACGCAAACGCAAAATTGAGATTCATGGGGTGTTCATCCTGAGCCTTATTGAAGTGGTGCCATTGTGAACAGGCCCGCTGCAAAGAAAAAATTCGGCTTCATGATTTCAATGATCGAAACAATTGATACCAGCCGGTTTGTGTTTGCCTGAGGCTTTGGTTAGTCTCGGTAAACCTGCAACTACAAGCACAAACAGGCATAACCATGCACGATCATTCCGTTGCCGAGCTCCCCTCCCTGCGTCGGCAGAAAATCCTCCTGATTCTCGAACGTGACGGCAAGGTCATGGCTTCCGAGTTGAGCCAGCACTTTGCGGTGTCCGAAGACACCATCCGCCGCGATCTGGCCGAGCTGGACAACGCCGGGCTGGTGCAGCGAGTGCACGGTGGGGCGCTGCCGCGACCGAAGGATACCGGCAAGGATTACTTCACGCGGATCAGTGAAACCGACGAGGTGAAAACCAGTCTCGCGCAACTGGCGGCAGGCAGGGTGAAGAATGGTCAGATCGTATTGTTCGATTCCGGCACCACCACCTTGCAGATCGCCCGTTCGCTGCCCTTGGATATCTCGATCACGGCTGTGACCACGTCACCGATGACGGCGATCACCCTGGCTGAATACAAGGGCATCAAAGTGATTCTGGCGGGCGGGCAGCTCAACCTGGCGACGATGTCGGTCAGTGGCCACGAAACGGTGCGACTGCTGCAAAGCATCAAGGCGGATGTGCTGTTTACCGGGGTTTGCGCGATTCATCCGGAAGTGGGGCTGAGCTCGCTGTATTTCGATGAAGTGCCGGTGAAACAGGCGTTGTTCGACAGTGCGGCGCAGGTGATTGCCGTGACCACGGCGGACAAGCTGGGGGCGGTGGAGCCGTTCGTGGTTGCGCCGTGCAATCGGGTGCATACGTTGATCACCGAGCGGCACCTGGCGTCGGGCAGTGCCGAGGATTACCGGCGGTTGGGGATTGAGGTGGAGCAGTTGCAGGACTGACGTTTTGGAGCGAAACAAAGGCCCCACCGCTCGCGATGGGGCCCGTTCAATCAGCGCAGTTTTTCCAGCATCTGGTAGTACCACATGCCGGCGGCCAGCATCGGATTCCCCAGCAGATCCCCCATCGGCACCCGAATGTGCGAGCACGCGGCAAACGTGTCGAACTGCTGCATCTGCCCGGTGATCGCCCGGCTCATGATTTCGCCCATGATGTGGGTCGTGGCGATGCCGTGGCCAGAGTAGCCCTGGCAATACCAGACGTTGTCCGAAAGCTTGCCCAGTTGCGGAATGCGGTTGATGACGATGCCCATCGCGCAGCTCCACTGGTAGTCGATCTTCACCCCCTTGAGCGCCGGGAAGGTTTGTTCGATGCACGGCCGCAGTTCGCCGGCGATGTCCCTTGAGTCCTTGCCGCTGTAGTTGGCGCCGCCGCCGAACAGCAGGCGGCCGTCGGCGGTGAGGCGGTAGTAGTCGAGGACGAAACGGCAGTCGTACACGGCGAGGTCTTCGGGGTTGATCTGTTTGGCCAGATTCCCCAGTGGTTCGGTGGTGACGATGCCGCCCATGGCCGGGAAGATCTTGCCCTTGAGCTGACCCGGTTCGAGCTTGTGGTAGACGTCGCCGGCCAGCAGCACCTGATTGGCGTCGATCCGGCCGTGGGCCGTGCGAACACCCGGGCTGTCGCCGTGAATGATCTCCAGCACTTCGCTGTTTTCGAAGATCAGTGCGCCGAGGCTTTCCGCTGCCCGTGCCTCGCCGATGCACAGGTTGAGTGGGTGCAGGTGCATGTTGCGGGTGTTCTTGATCGCGCCGTGATAGAGCTCGCTTTGCAGCAGATCGCGCACCTGGCTGCGGTCGAGCAGGCTGACCTCATCGCCCATGCCTCGGCGTACGGCCTCCTCGTAGTCGCTGCGCAGACCGGCCATGTGGCTCGGCTTGTACGCCGCGTGCAAATGGCCGTGCTTGAGGTCGCAATCGATTCCGTATTTCTCGACCCGTTGCTGGATGATTTCGTGCCCGCGCCAGCGCAGGTGCCAGATGAAGTCGTCGACTTCATCGCCCAGCGTATTGCGCATTTGTTTGCGCATCGCGCCGTCGCCGGAGAGGCTGCCGGTGACCTGGCCGCCGTTGCGCCCGGTGGCGCCCCAGCCGATCTTGTGGCTTTCGACGATGGCGACTTTCAGGCCTTTTTCGGCCAGTTCGACGGCGGTGGCGACGCCGGTGAAACCGCCGCCAATGATCACCACATCGACCTTGTGCCGACCTTGCAGGGACGGGTAGTCGGTGTCGCGGTTGAGGGTGGCGGTGTAGTAGGAATTGCTGCGTTCAGTCATGTCGGTATCCAAGGCAAAAAGAGGAAGAACGGATCAGGCTTCGGTCAGGTACCAGCGCCAGTCCTGCTCACCCACTTCGGCCATGAACTGCCGGTATTCCGCACGCTTCACTGCCAGATACACCCCGAGAAACGCCTGCCCCAGTGCATCACGCGCCCACACCGATTGTTCCAGCGCCGTGAGCGAGGTCAGCCAGTCGGTCGGCAGCAATTCTTTCGCCTGCGCATAGCCATTGCCTTGCACCGGTTCGCCCGGATCGATGTCTTCTTTTATGCCGCGATGAATGCCCGCCAGGATCGCCGCCGCTGCCAGATACGGGTTGGCATCGGCGCCGCAGATGCGGTGTTCGATGTGCCGGGTGTTGGCCGGGCCGCCGGGCACGCGCAGGCTGACGGTGCGGTTGTCGACGCCCCAGGTCGGCGCCAGTGGCGCGTAGCTGTTGGCCTGGAAACGACGGTAGGAGTTGGCGTTGGGGCAGAACAGCAGCAGCGAATCGAGCAAGGAGGCGAGCATCCCGCCAATCGCCGTGCGCAACAGCGGCGTGCCGGCCGGGTCTTCGGAGGCAAACAGATTGCGCCCCTCGGCATCGGCGAGGCTGACGTGCATGTGCATGCCGGTGCCGGCCAGGTGATCGAACGGCTTGGCCATGAACGTCGCCTGCATCCCGTGCTTGTGCGCCACGGCTTTGACCAGCCGCTTGTAGCGAACCGCTTGATCCATCGCCTCCAGCGCATCGCCGTGTTCGAGGGTGATTTCCACCTGACCCGGTGCGTATTCCGAGATCGCCGTGCGCGCCGGAATGCCGTGCAGTTTGCAGGCGCTGTAGAGGTCGGCGAGGAATGGTTCGATCTGCTCCAGCTCACGCAAACCGTAGACCTGCGTGTGCCTCGGTCGACCGCCGTCGGCATCCAGCGCCGGTTGCGGACGACCGTTGTGATCGCGTTTGGCGTCGAGCAGATAGAACTCCAGTTCGCAGGCCATCACCGGGTGGTAACCCTCGGCTTTCAAGCGGTCGATCACGTTGATCAGCAAGTGACGCGGGTCGGCAATGCTCGCCGGCATGCCTTGTTCCGGGTGCATGCTGACCTGCACCGCAGCCGTCGGAATCTGCCGCCACGGCAGGCGTACCAGACTGCCTTCCAGCGGGTAGGCGCGACAGTCGATGTCGCCGACGTCCCACACCAGACCGGAATTTTCCACGTCCTCGCCGTGCACGGTCAGGCCGAGGATGGTGCTCGGCAGCGGGCGACCGCTTTCGTACACGGCGAGCAGTTCTTCGCGGTGCAACAACTTGCCGCGGGGCACGCCGTTGGCGTCGAGGATGAACAGCTCGATCATGTCGATGTCGGGGTTTTGATCGAGAAAATGACGGGCGTCTTCAATGGCTGCGAATTTCATAATCACTCACGATGGCGCCGCACAGGCGCGCAGATTCGGGCCGGACGCAGCTCGGCAATAGGCGCGGGCGTCCTGGCAGGGATATCGAAAAAAGAGGGGGACTGTCGCGGTTTTTAACGGCGCGATCAGACGGACAGGCAGATATCCGGCGGGCGTGCGGAGTGACGCAGCTTGGAACGGCTCAGGGCCATTGGGAGATTGACGATGCGATTCATGCGCGGCCCCTGTGAAGGAGGGCGCACAGTGCAGAGACGTTCAACGATTCTGATTGTTGTAGTGACGTGCTCATGACGCGTGTTTCCGTTGGCGGAAAACGTCGGCGGCGGGAGTGTCCCGCCATGCCGGTGTGGCTGGATAGTAAGGGGGAACTCCCGGATAAGTAAACGCCTGATTCCGGAGGGCGTGGCGAGCCCCCGGTTCAGCGCAACAGGTGAAACCCCAGCCCGACGAGGGCGCAAACGATCAACACCTCGATCACCCCGCGCTTGAAAACAAACAGTGCGAGGGTTGCCGCCAGTGCGAGCAACAGCGCAAAAAAGTCAGGTTGCCCGGCAAACCCCTGGGGCCAGAACACGTGGTAAGCAAAGAAACACGCCAGATTGAGGATCACCCCGACCACGGCGGCGGTGATCGCAGTCAGCGGTGCGGTGAACTTCAGTTCGTTGTGGGTCGACTCCACCAGCGGTCCGCCGGCGAAGATGAACAGGAACGAAGGCAGAAAGGTGAACCAGGTCACCAGCGTCGCCGCCAGCGCGCCGGCGGCAAACGCATGTTCCGGGCCGAACGTCGGTTGCACGTAAGCCCCGACGAACCCGACAAACGCCACCACCATGATCAGCGGCCCCGGCGTGGTCTCGCCCAGGGCCAGGCCGTCGATCATCTGCGTCGGCGTCAGCCAGCCGTAATGCCCGACCGCGCCTTGATACACATAGGGCAGCACCGCGTAAGCGCCGCCGAACGTTAGCAGTGCTGCTTTGGTGAAGAACCAGCCCATCTGCGTGAAGGTGCCGTTCCAGCCGAACAGCGCGGTCAGCAGCGCCATCGGCAGGCACCACAGCAACGCACCGACCAGCACCAGACGCAGCAGCCTCGGCAGGCTGAACCGTGCATGTTCGGGCGTTGGCGTGTCGTCATCGATCAGTGCCGGGCCGAAGGATTTTTCGCTGCCACGATGACCGCCGTGGTTGAACCGCTGCGGCGCCCAGCGTCCGCCGAAATACCCGATCAATGCCGCACCAAGCACGATCAGCGGGAACGGTACGTTGAAGGCGAAAATCGCCACGAACGCTGCTCCGGCAATCGCCCACAGCCAGCCATTCTTCAAGGCCCGCGAACCGATGCGATGGGCCGCGTGCAACACAATCGCGGTCACCGCCGGTTTGATCCCGTAAAACACCCCGGCCACCACCGGCACGTCGCCAAGCGCAATATAAATCCAGGAAAGGGCAATCAGGATCAGCAGCGACGGCAGCACAAACAGCGCCCCGGCCAGCACGCCGCCGCCCGTGCGGTGCAGCAGCCAGCCGATGTAGGTCGCCAGTTGCTGGGCCTCGGGGCCGGGCAGCAACATGCAGTAGTTGAGCGCATGCAGGAAGCGCCGCTCGGAGATCCAGCGCCGACGCTCCACCAGTTCCTGATGCATGATCGCGATCTGCCCGGCCGGGCCGCCGAAACCGATGCAGCCGAGCTTGAGCCAGAAGGGCCAGGCCTGGCGCAGGCTGACAGGCTGGGGGCGGGGCAAATCCTCAGGGGGCGTTGTGCTCAAGTGCGGCTCCACGTTCGAATCGTCGGGAACCGCTATCTAATCAGGCTTTTGTTGCATCCGACAGTGCCCCGTCAGGCATGCGCCAGACTCCATCGAAACGCCGCATTCTGATCACTTTCCCGCGCCTCAACCCAATGCGAGCCCTCAGGCGTGGTCTCACGCTTCCAGAACGGGGCGCGGGTCTTGAGCACGTCCATGATGAACGCGCAGGCCTCGAATGCCGCATGCCGATGTTTGCTGCTGACGCCGACAAACACGATCGGCTCGCTCACCGACAGCGCGCCGACCCGATGCACGATATCCACCGCCAGCAGCGGCCAACGATCGCGGGCCTGTTCGGCTATCTGTTCCAAAGCCTTCTCGGTCATGCCCGGATAGTGTTCGAGGAACAGTTCGTTAACCGTTTGGCCGACATTCAGATCACGCACGTAACCGATGAAATTCACCACTGCGCCCACCCGTGGATTGCGTGCATGCAAATCCGCAATCAACTGACCGGCATCGAAGTTTTTGCGCTGGACTCGAACGCCCATGGCTCAACCTCCCGTGACCGGTGGGAAAAACGCGATCTCGTCGAAATCCTCGATCGCCTGATCCGGCTGGCAAAGCTCCTGATTCACCGCACACATCAGGTTGCCGGCGCCGAGCACTTCGCGCCATAAGTCGCCACGCTGCATCAGCATCTGCCGCACGTCCTCTACGCTGGCGAGGGCGCTGCTGGCCGGAATCTTTTCACCGCCCAGATTGAGCCGGTCACGGTAGCTGGCGAAGTAGTTGATCAGAATCATTGTGGGTTCTCCCATTGAAAATGGCCGGAGCGGCCGCCCTGTTTGCTCAGCAGACGGATGTCGCCGATGACCATCGCCCGGTCCACCGCTTTGCACATGTCGTAGATCGTCAGCGCGGCGACGCTGGCGGCGGTCAGGGCTTCGAGTTCGACGCCGGTCTGGCCGGTGAGGCGGCAGGTGCTGGTGATCTGTACGCGGTCCGGTTCGCAGGCCTTGAGTTCGACGTGGATCGAGCTGAGCAGCAGCGCATGACACAGCGGAATCAACTCGTGGGTGCGCTTGGCCGCCTGAATCCCGGCGATCCGCGCCACGGCGAACACGTCGCCCTTGGGGTGGCCGTTGGACTGAATCATTTGCAGGGTTTCAGGACGCATCTGCACCCAGGCCTGGGCAGTGGCTTCGCGGCGCGTCGCGGCCTTGTCGCTGACGTCGACCATGTTGGCGCGGCCCTGATCGTCGAGGTGGGTGAGGGTGTCGCTCATGGGGTTTGCTCCTGGATCGGGCTGTAGATTCGGGGGGCGTTGCGGTGCGGGACGTGGATCAGGTTCAAGCGGTGCTTGAGCGCCCAGCGCACGGTCAGCGCGGTGGGGGCGGACAGGCTGACGAGGGTGCCAAGACGGGCGCGCACCGCTTTGTGAATCAATTCAAGACTGCAACGGCTGGTGACCACGACGAAGCCCTGACGCGCATCGAGGTTTTCGAATTGCAGGGCGCCGATCAACTTGTCGAGGGCGTTGTGGCGGCCGATGTCTTCGCGGCACAGCAGCGCTTCGCCGTCGGTGTCGAAGTACAGCGCCGCGTGCAGGGCGCCGCTGCTGCGGGCCAGTTGCTGGGCTTGTTCGATGCGTTGGCGGATGCCCTCGAAATGCGCGGCCGGTGGCAACGGTGTCGGCGTCAGGATCTCCAGTTGCGGCAGCGCTTGCTCCAGGGCTTCTACGCCGCAGAGGCCACAACCGCTGGTGCCCGCCATCTGCCGGCGATGATCTTTCAGGGCCCAGAACGCACGGCTGGAAATCTGCACGTCGGCCTGGCAGGCCTGGTCAAAGTGAGTCAGACGGATGTCGTGGATATCGTCGAGGCTGTCGACGATGGCGTTGCTCAGACTGAAGCCGCGAATGAAGTCCTCGATGTTGCCCGGCGAGACCATCATCACCGCCTGATTCAAGCCGTTGTAGCTGATGGCCAATGCGATCTCCGCCGCCAGCGCCGCGTGGGACACAGGCGCATCGTCGAGGTATTCGCGGTAAGCCACTGGCGAAGGTTGTGGCGCGGGGGCGTTGGCGTCGCCCGGTTCGATGGTTTGTTCAACTTGGCACAGCATCTTGAAAGTCCCCGAAGCGCTGAAGTGAGTTCAGGCTACGGGGCAGCGAAAAGTGCGTCCAATCGCTTGTTCCGATGCAGTGATTGGATTGGTCGATCACCGCTGGCGAAGTTGAAAGCGTTGCACCGAAGTGCAACGTTTCAGGCTACTTGAGGGGGGTTAAACGGCAGGCGCCTCGATCCCGAACATCTTGCGCGCCTCGGCAAAACACTTTTCGGCAATCGCCGAGCGCGGTTCGGTCTTGCGCATCACCAGCCCCAGCGGCGCGAGTACGCTCGCATCCGGCAGGTTGATGAAGGCCAGGTGTTCGATCGGCTCTTGCAGACCACTGTCCAGCGGCATGATCGAGCAGCAGAAACCCTGGTGAATCGCCTGTAACAGTTGATAGGTCGAGTCGCTTTCCATGATCGGCTGCGGGTTGAGGCCGCGACTGCGGAAACTCAGGTCGATGGATTTGCGGTAATGCATGCCGGTGGTGATCATCCCCAGCGGCAGTTCGGCGGCGTCTTCCCAGCTCATTTCCGGGCCTTCGAAATGGAAGTGGCGGGTGTCGTAGAGCAGGCCGACGCGGGTTTCGCCGATCTCGAAGAAATCGAAATAGTTCGGGTTGACGTGATCCAGATAACACACGCCCAGGTCCAGCTGATTGTTGCCCAGGCCTTCGATGATTTCGTTGGAACTCAGCGACGACAGGCTGTATTTCAGCTCCGGATAGATCGCGGACAAACCCTGAATGTAATTGACCGGATTGAAGTTGCTCAGCGGCACCAGCCCCAGGCGCAGACTGCCGACCAGTTGCCCGCGGCAGGCGGCGGCTTCGGCGAACAACCCGTCGTGGGCGGCCAGCAGCGTGCGGGCCCAGGCCAGTACGCGTTCGCCGGCCTGGGTGAAACCTTCGAAGCGCTGGCCGCGATTGACCAGTACCAGATCCAGCTCGTCTTCCAGATTACGCAGGCGCATCGACAGGGTCGGCTGGGTGATGTGGCAACGCGCGGCGGCCTGGCCGAAGTGACGGGTTTCGTCCAGCGCGATCAGGAACTTGAGTTGTTTGATGTCCACGATGGCACCTGCTCGATTGAGAATTTTGATTGAGTATTGACGCAGATGCGTACGGCGCACGGAAAGCGCAGGGGGTGACGATCCCATTGATCGCGTTTTACGTCCAATCGGAAGCGTTGAAGAGGCTATCGAGGGTTTCGATGACGGCCGGTTTCATTGGCGCGAACGGTAGTCGAAGTTCGTAGAAAAATAGCCGATAGAGCGGGTCGATAATGCGGTTGGTTAGAGTGATTAGACAGTCTTCATAAGTGGCACTTAGGCTCTGGCCCAATTGAATTGGCGAATGCCGGAGAGTGCCATGAGTGTTAAAGCGGATGCCCTGTTTGTTCCCTTGAATATTGCCGTGCTGACGGTCAGCGATACCCGCGATTACGCCAGCGATACTTCCGGCCAGTTGTTGGTCAGCCGTCTGCTCGAAGCCGGCCACACCTTGAGTGAGCGCAATCTGCTCAAGGACGACCTGTACAAGATCCGCGCCCAGGTCGCGCACTGGATTGCCGACGACAACATCCAGGTGGTCCTGATCACTGGCGGCACCGGTTTCACCGGGCGCGACAGCACCCCGGAAGCGGTGGCCTGCCTGCTGGACAAGCAGATCGACGGTTTCGGCGAACTGTTCCGCGCCATCTCGATTCTCGACATCGGCACCTCGACCGTACAAAGCCGCGCGCTGGCGGGCCTGTCCAACGGCACGCTGGTGTGCTGCCTGCCGGGCTCCACCGGCGCATGCCGCACGGCGTGGGAAGGCATCCTCGCCGAGCAACTGGATAACCGTCACCGTCCATGCAACTTCGTTCCGCACCTCAAACCGGTGCAAGCCTGCGGGCCACGCGGATGAGCAAGGCTGCATTGATGCCGGTCGAGGACGCCCTCGACCAACTGTTGGCGATGGCCAATGAACAACGCCTGCCGGACAGCGAATCGGTGCCGCTCAATGAGGCACGCGGGCGAGTATTGGCCAGCGATCTGGTCGCCACCCTCGATCTGCCGCCGTGGCCGAACAGTGCCATGGACGGTTACGCCTTGAACCTCGCCGATCTGCACCGTCAGCCGTTGAATGTTTCGCAACGGGTCTACGCCGGGTTGGCGCCGGACGCCTTGCTGCCCGGTACCTGCGCGCGGATCTTCACCGGCGCACCGCTGCCTCCCGGCGCCAATTGCGTGGAGATGCAGGAAAACGTCGAAGTGCTGGAGGACGGCCGGGTGCGGTTTCTGCAACCGCTGAAGGTCGGCCAGAACATCCGTGCCCAGGGCCAGGAGAACCGCGTTGGCGATACTTTGCTGCGCGCCGGCAAACGCCTTGGCCCGTTCGAACTGGCGGTGGCTGCGGGGCAGGGCATGACCCATTTGCCGCTGGTGCGCCGACCGCGTGTGGCGCTGCTGTCGACCGGTGATGAGCTGGTGGAACCGGGCCAGCCGTTGCGTCCCGGCAGCATCTACAACAGCAATCGCACCTTGCTCGATCACTGGTTACGCGAACTGGGTTGCGAGGTGATCGACGCGGGTATCCTGCCGGATCGTCCGGCGCAGACCCGGCTCAAGCTTGAGCAGTTGCAGGTGGCCGCCGATCTGATTCTGACCACGGGCGGCGTGTCTGCCGGCGATGCCGATTGCCTCGGCCAGGTGCTGCGCGACAACGGCAAGCCGCTGTTGTGGAAGCTCGCGATCAAACCCGGCAAACCGTTGACGGTTGGCCATTTCGGCACGGTGCCGGTGATCGGTCTGCCAGGCAACCCGACCTCGGCGCTGGTGACGTTCGGCCTGTTGGCGCGCCCGTACCTGCTGCGCATTCAAGGCGTGGAAGAAGTGATGCCGCTGAGTTTCACCGTCAATGCCGGGTTCGACTGGCCGAAACCCGGCAGTCGCCGCGAGTACCTGCGGGTGCGTCTGGAGGGCGGGCAGGCGGCGCTCTATCCGAACCAGAGTTCCGGGGTTCTGCTCGGCGCCACCTGGGCTGACGGGCTGGTGGAAATTCCGGAGAACAGCACCTTGCGAATGGGTGATCCACTGCGTTTCATTCCGTTCAGCGAGCTGTTCTGAGCGCGATCAAAAGGTGTAGGCCACTTGCCCGGCGAGGGAGGTCTGCAGCCGACGTTCGACAATCGGGCTGTCGGCCGCCTCGTGGTTCAGGTATTGCACCGCCAGCACTGTCGAGACGCTCCATTGTTTGTCCAGAGGCAATGACCACGTCAGGTCCGCGCCGCGACTGATCAACCCGGCGCGGGCCTTGTACGCGCGGAACTGGCTGCGCGAGGCCTGCGCATCGCTGACGCCGTACCAGGTACGCATGTAGTTGCTGTCGCCAAACTGGCTGTTCAGACCGCCGACCACTTTGCCGAAACGCCCTTCGTAGAACGGCGCGCTGATGCTCAGCTTGAGGCGGTTCCAGGCCGAACCGGTGTCGTGGTCATCGTCATCCTTTTCCAGCGCATGCTCGAAGCTCGCGCCGAGAATGATCGGGCCCATGTGATACGTCCCGTCAAGCCCGATCACCGGGCGCGATTTGATCGAGCCCATGCCGTTGAGCTCGTCCGAGCCTTTGAATCCGGTCTTGCGATCCTTGCGCACGTCGCTGGCGCCGATGTAGACGCTGAGGCCGAAATCCTCTTCATCGAAACCCCAGCCCAGGCCTCGGCTAGTGTCGAGGAACACGCCGTAGGGGCTGACTATTTCGACACCCACCAATGGCGCCACCACCCGCTCATCACTGCCGCTGTAGCGCGGCGCACTGGCAGCCCCGGCGCGCAGCGTGGTGTGCCAGTCTTCGGCACGCAGCGAGTCGCCGGGCAGCAGCAGGCAAAGGGAGGTCAGGGACAGCGAGAACGTACGCAACGAAACCGGCATGGGGCACCCGAGGGAAATGTGGATGCGCCATGCTAGGCGGGGGCTGGCCGGCAATCTTTGGCAGCTTTGTCGGGAAACTGTCAAAGACTGTGAAGGCGGCTACCGGCTCAATCCCGGCCGAACGATAACGCGGTGCAACTGGACGCCCGCGAAAAGCCCGGTCAGCATGGGCGCAAAAAAGGGACCCAAACCCATGCGCCGACTACCTTCCCTGGCCGTCCTGCGAACCTTCGAATGCGCCGCCCGCCACGCGCATTTCGGCCGGGCCGCAGCGGAGCTGTGCGTCACCGACAGCGCCGTCAGCCATCAGATCCGCCAGCTCGAAGAGCAACTGGGCGTGTCGCTGTTCATTCGCGAGGGCCGGCAGATTCGCCCGACCATCGCCGCCGGGCGCCTGATGCAGAGCCTGCAACAAGCCTTCGAACTGATCGGCGATGCCTGCGACGAGTTGCGCGATCCGTCCTCGCTCGCTGTGCTGCGCCTGGCGGTCACGGCGGAGCTGGCGCAGAAGTGGCTGATGAATCGTCTCACCGATTTCTACGCGCGTTATCCGCACATCACTTTGCATCTCTACGAACAACCGATCGACGCCACCGCACCCGGCGAAGACATTGACCTGGCGATCACTTACGGCACCGGCCCGGTGGACAGCAGCGCGTATTTCGTCCGTCCGTTGCCGGCGTTGCAGTTCTTCCCGGTGTGCAGCCCCGGCCTGTTCAACCAGGGCAACCTGAAAACCCCGAAGGACCTGGCCCGGCATTGCCTGTTGCACGACGATCAGGACGGCAAGACCTGGACCGCGTGGCTGACCAGCCATGCCGGCGATTTGCGCCCGGAGCGCCAGTTGTATTTCGCCCATGCCGGGCTGGCGCTGGAAGCGGCGGCGCAAGGGCAGGGCTTGGCGATGGGCGACAACCTCACGGCGCAGGAGGATTTGCAGAGCGGGCGTCTGGTGCGACCGTTCACCTCCAGCATGACCGCGCTGGGCCAATACGCGCTGGTCTGCGAGCGGGTGCGGCTGGAGCGTCCGGCGGTGGCGCAGATGCTGGAATGGTTCAACGATCAACTGGCGGATTGATGAGTTGAATTCAACTGTTCCGAAATAATCATCGTTGGCGAGCCGACCGCTCGCGACCGTAGCCTGAGGTCATTCCCATCCCGATGACGAGGTTTGACCATGGCACGTTTGCTCGACACCACCCCGAAACAGGACGGCTTCCGTCTGCCCGGCGAATTCGAAGCCAAGTCCGGTTGCTGGCTCGGCTGGCCGGAGCGCACCGACGTCTGGCGCAACGGCGCCAAGCCTGCACAGAAAGTCTGGGTGCAGATCGTCACCGCGATCTCCCACAGCGAACCGGTGACGGTCTGCGCTTCGGCGGCGCAGTTCGCCACCGCCCGCCGCCAGTTGCCGCCGCAAGTGCGGGTGGTGGAGATGACTTGCAACGACACCTGGTTCCGCGACAGCGGCCCGTGCTTTGTGGTCAATGATCAGAGCGGTGAAGTGCGTGGCGTCGATTTTGAATTCAACGCCTACGGCGGCCTCGATGGCGGCCTCTACTACCCGTGGGACAAGGACGATCAGATCGCCAGCAAGATCCTCGAAATCGAACGTTTCGACCGTTATCGCGCGCCATTGATTGCCGAACTCGGCGGCATTCAGAGCGACGGCCAGGGCAGCATCCTCACCACCGAGCAATGCCTGCTCAACCGCAATCGCAACCAGCATCTGGGCAAGGACGAAGTGACCCGGCGGCTGACCGACTACCTTGGCGCCGAGCAAGTGATCTGGCTGCCGCGCGGTTGCAAGTTCGACGAAACCGACGGCCATGTCGATGACCTCGCGTGCTTCGTGCGCCCCGGCGAAGTGGTGCTGCAATGGACCGACAACCGTGACGATCCGCAATGGGAAATCTATCAGGAGGCCTACGACATCCTGCGCAGCACCCGCGACAGCCGTGGCCGCGAGCTGATCGTGCACAAGCTGCCGCAACCGGACGTGCTGGAGTGGACCACCGAAGAAGCCGAAGGCCTCGATCAGCAGGACAGCACCCACACCCGTCAGGCCGGCACCAAGATCTGTGCGTCGTACATCAACTACTACGCCGGCAACAGCTCGATCGTGGTGCCGTTGTTCGGTGATCGCAACGATCAGGTGGCGCTGGCGACCCTCGCCGAACTGTTCCCGCAGCACAAGATCGTCGGTATCGAAAACTCCCGGGAAATCCTGCTCGGTGGCGGCAACGTCGCGTGCATCACCATGCCGCAATACGCCGGCCAGAAAAAAGGAGCCTGACCATGGGCCTGCACAAACTGAGTAAAGCGTTATTGCTGGTGCTTGCACCCCTGTGTGTGCAGGCTGCCGAGACGGCGAAACCGGTGGTCAATCTGTATATCTGGGGCGAGTACCTGGCCCCGGACACCCTGAAGAATTTCGAGGCAAAAACCGGCATTCAGGTGGTCGCCGATCACTTCGATTCACTGGAAACCGTCGAAACCAAACTGCTCACCGGCCGCAGCGGCTACGACCTGGTGCTGACCGCCGGCCAGCACCTGTCGAGAGCCATCGAGAGCGGCGCGATCCAGACTTTGAACAAGCAGCAGCTCCCGCACTTTGCCGGGGTTGGGGACGAATTCCGCCAGCACATGGCGGTGTTCGATCCGGGCAACCGCTACGCCGGGATCTACGCCTGGGGCACTACTGGCGTCGGCTATCAGGAAGAAGCCGTGAAGCAGCGCTTGCCGGAGGCGCCACGGGACAGTTGGGCGATGCTGTTCGATCCGGCGGTGGTGTCGAAATTCGCCGATTGCGGGGTGAGCCTGCTCAACGATCCGAACGAAGTGTTCGCCGCGGTCATGAAGTACATGGGCCTGGACATCAACCGCCAGAGCCTCGATGACCTGAAACTCGCCGAGCAGCAACTGGCGAAGATCCGTCCGTACATTCGCTACTTCGACAACGACCTGAACATCAGCGACCTGGCCAACGGCAACACCTGCGTGGCGATGTCGTGGAACGGCAACGTTGCGATTGCGGCGGGGCAGGCCGAAGCGGCGCACAAACCATTCAAGTTGAATTACCGGATTCCGAAGGAGGGCACGCTGATCTGGTTCGATGCCATGGTCATTCCCAAGGATGCACCGCACCCCGAGGCCGGATTGGCTCTGATGGATTACCTGATGACGCCCGAGGTGATCGCGCCGATCACTGACACCATTCACTACGCCAACGCGATTACGGCGGCGGACGGGTTGATTGATCCTGCGATTCGTAATGATCCGGGGACGTATCCGCCGGAGGCGGTGAGGGCTTCGTTGTATAGCAAGAATGATAATGGGAAGGTGTTTAACCGGGCTTTGATTCGGGCGTTCAGTCGGTTGAAATCGGGCCTTTGAAAGCCGCCCTCACTTACGGTGAGGGCGCTTTTGGCACCCGCCACAAATACCAAGCCGCCACCGTCCGAAACGGACGCCAGCCCAACCCGATCTCAATCATCTGCTTGCGCGTCGGCTGCACCTCCAGCCCCTTCAACCGCCGATACCCCTCGCGCACACCAAAGTCATCCGCCGGCAAAATATCCGGCCGCTCCAGGCTATAAATCAGCAACATCTCCACTGTCCAGCGGCCAACCCCGCGCAGGCTGATCAAGCGTTCAATCAGCGCCTCATCCTCCATTGCCAGCGCCGTGGCGTAATCCGGCACCACGCCGTCCAGGGTCGCCTGGGCAATCCCCTGAATCGTCGCAATCTTGCCTGCCGAAAACCCGCAACCGCGCAACCGATCGAAGTCTGTCGCCAGAATCTGCTCCGGACGCGGAAACGTCTGCCCGGGAAACAACCCCACCAACCGCCCGACAATCGCATCGCCAGCCTTGGCATGCAGTTGCTGATAGGCAATCGCCCGCACCAGCGATTCATAGGGATCGCGCGCCGGATGCGGTTGATGCAGGCAAGGCCCGACCGCAGCGATGTGGCGCTGCCAGTCGGCGTCGAGGCTGGCCAGAAACTCGCTGGCCGGTTGGTAGGGATCGAGCATGGCTTACTTCAGCAGACCGTTGACTTCGCCATAGGTGAAGGCCTTGAGGTCGTGGGTATCGAGCATGCCGCTGGCGAGGAAACTTTTCACCAGTGAACCCATGGCGCCGTAGAGGAATTCGGCGATCCCGGAGCCCGCGCTCAGGCGGCGTACACCGAGGGCTTTCAGTTCTTCGGGGGAGGGTAGGCAAGCAAAACCAAGAACGTTGACCGGCAGTGATGTGCCCTTGCAGATGGCTTCGATTTCGTAGGCGGACGTCACGCCGGCGGCAAACAAACCATCGGCCCCGGCTGCCTGGTACAGCGCCGCGCGGTGCAGGGTTTCGGCGACGCGATCCTCGGCTGGCACCAGACTTTTGAGGTAAACATCGGTGCGGGCATTGATAAACAGCTTCACATCGCGCTTGTCGGCGACTTGTCGTGCCACTTCGATCTTGCGCGCCAGCAGTTCCGGCGTGCCGTTGCCGTCTTCGATATTGATCCCGACCGCACCCGCTGCGACAACCGCATCGATCACTTCGGCGACCCGGTCGAGGTCATCGGAATAACCGGCCTCGATGTCCACACTCAACGGCACCTTGATGACACGGGCAATCGACTCCACGGTGCTGATCAAACGCTCCAGCGGCAAGGTGTTCCCATCCGGATAACCGTGGGCCCAGGCCACCGCGGCGCTGCTGGTGGCGACGGCCTTGCCGCCGAGTTGCTCGACCAGTCGCGCGCCCGTGGCGTCGGCAACGTTGGTCAGGATCAGCAGGCCATCGTGGTGCAACTGGTGAAACTGTGTGTCGAGCGCGTTCATCGAGATCCCTTCTTGTCGGTTGTTCAGAAAGCCAGCGGTTGCGTCAGTTGCACGGCAGCGTTTTCCAGCCTGAGCAAAAACGCCTTGCGCGGTTGCCCACCACCATAGCCGGTCAGCGAGCCGTCCGCACCGATCACCCGATGGCACGGCACCACGATCGACAGCCGATTGTGCCCGTTGGCGAGCCCCACCGCGCGACTGGCGCCGGGTTTGCCCAGCCGTGCCGCGATGCTGCCGTAAGTGCTGGTGTGGCCATAGGGGATTTGCCGCAGTTCGCTCCAGACCTGGCGGGCAAACTCACTGCCCGGCAGGTGTAACGGCACGCTGAACTCGCTCAGCTTGCCGGCGAAGTACAGCGCCAGCTCGTTTTCGATCTGTTGCAAATGCGCGTTGTGTCCCGGCGCGACCACGTAGCCGTAGCGGTTTTGCAATTCTTCGACTTCGCGGGTCAGCGCCGGGCGGTCGAGAAACTCCAGCAGCACCAACCCGCGTCGTTCGGCCATGGCGATCATCGGCCCCAGCGGCGTGGTCAGGCGGGTGAACAATAGCGGTTCGCTGGCCGCTGCGCGTCCCGGCGTGATGTGGAACGATTTCTGAAACGCATCGCGAAAACCGCTGAGGGATTCATAACCGGAGTCGAACGCCGCGTGGTCGATGGACGTGCCTTGCTTGATCCCGCCCAACGCCACTCCGAGCCGGCGGGTGCGCAGCCACGCATGAAAGGTCATGCCAAAATGCTGCTTGAACCAGCGCCGCAGCTTCAGCGGCTCGATGCCCTCGGCGAGTAATTGCGCATCGCTCCAGCGTAGCTCCGGATCGGCGTCGACGGCTTTCAACAGCCGTTGCACCCAGTCCGGGGCGATGGCTGCAGCGTCCAGCGGTTTGCAACGCAGACAGGCGCGGTAGCCGGCGGACAGGCAGTCGTCAGCGTGGGCGAAGAACTCGACATTTTCCGGTTTCGGCTTGCGCGCCATGCAGGTTGGGCGGCAAAAGATCCCGGTGGTTTTCACGGCCGTGAAGAACACGCCTTCATAGGCAGTGTCGCTTGCGAGCATGGCGCGAACCATTTCGGCGTGAGGGGGCAGGGCAGCGGTCTGTATGTTCATGGGCCGAGGATAAAACCAGTTATTCGATGGCTCCACCGAAAAATCGACAGTGAATTTTCGGGCCGCTGCACTACAGTGATCGGGTCGCTACAACTCGGGAAATGAAGGTATGCCACCGTTCACGATTCACCACATCGATCACATTGTGCTGCGCGTTGCGGATCTGCAACGCAGCATTGATTTCTATGACCGGGTCTTCGGTGCCGAAGTGGTCAAGCGCAACGAAAAATTCGGTCTGGTGCACCTGCGTGCCGGCACGTCGATGATCGATCTGGTCGACCTCGACGGCGAAATCGGCCGCAAGGGCGGCGCCGCTGCCGGCAGCGAACGGCGCAATGTCGATCATTTCTGCCTGCGCATCGAGCCGTTCGATGAAGAGGCGCTGGTCAGCCACCTGCAATCCTGCGGCCTGACCGTCGACAAGGCCGCCACCCGTTTCGGCGCCGAGGGCAATGGCCTGTCGCTGTACTGCTTCGATCCGGACGGCAATCAGGTCGAGCTCAAAGGCCCGTCCGAAGCTTAGGCGCGTTTGGCCATCAGCAACACCGAAGCCGCTGCCGACAACAGCCCCGCGCAGCAACGGTTGAAGATCCGTTTGCCGCGCGGCTCGGCGAACCAGCGGCGCATGTGCAGGCCCATATACGCGTAGGCGCTGATGGCGATCCATTCCAGCAGCAGGAACAGCGCGCCCAGCAGCATGAATTGCGGGGTGATGGCGCGGGCCGGGTCGACGAATTGCGGCAGGAATGCGGTGAAGATGAGAATTGCCTTGGGATTTCCTGCGGCTACTAAAAACTCCTGACGTGCCAGGGCCAGAAGTCCGCTCGCCGGCGCCTTAACGGCGTCTTCAGCGGCAGGATTGGCCCGCCACAGCTGCCACGCCAGATACAGCAGATACCCCGCGCCGACAATCTTGATCCCATAGAACAACAACTCAGACGTTTGCAGCACCACCGCCAGCCCCGCCGCCGCGAGGGCGATCATCCCGGCGAACGCCAGCAGCCGACCGACACCCGCCACACAGGCGCGACGATAGCCGTAACGGGTGGCGTTGCTGACCGATAGCAGGTTGTTCGGGCCGGGTGCCATGTTCAAGGCAAAGCAGGCGGGCAGAAACAGGGCGAGGGTGGCGAGATCCATGGCGCGAGCTCCGGTGACGGGAGCGTTATTTTTATCACGATGCCGCGTACCTGCGCCCGGTACAGTCACGCAGTAGTGTCACGGTACAGGCGTTGGTGCACGCGAGAGACAAATGACTGTTTTTCTATCGGGGGCGAACGTTATCTTTACGTCGAGTCGATTCTTCGACCCGGCGATATCAAGGGTACCCAGGCATGACCTGTGAACTCAGGAGCATCAATTCAGGATGAAGTCAGTGGAAAAGTTTTTTGTTGTTGTGCTTGCAATCGGTCTGGGTGTTGCGGTCGGAGCAGTGGCCGAGCACTGGGAAATCAACCGATACCTCAAGTTCGTGCTGATCGGGCTCGCGGTCAGTGTGCCCATGCAAATCTTCAGGATGAGGCAAGGTAAAGCGGCCGGTTAAGCAATCGGACGTTTGCCCGTCAGTGATGGCAGCTTGTAGACCGCGTGACACTTGTCAACGCGGTCGAACTTTTTGCCGCCCCGCCAACTCTGAATTCGTCACAGGGTGATGGAATCGGCAGAAAAACCCATCAACCGGTCAGAAAACGCCTTGGCCGTGTAAGCTTTCGCGCCATGCTTTTCCATCCCCCCATGGCCCCAGGCGGCCCACTGTACGAGCGACTACATGCAAGCAAAGGCCCGCGAG
The DNA here is from genome assembly GCF_058801265.1 of Pseudomonas sp. GW822-FHT03F08. NCBI lineage: Bacteria > Pseudomonadati > Pseudomonadota > Gammaproteobacteria > Pseudomonadales > Pseudomonadaceae > Pseudomonas > Pseudomonas sp. GW822-FHT03F08. The sequence goes on from NZ_JBXANC010000008.1 coordinate 99,390, forward strand.
GTTCATGTACCACCGGTGTTGCAGGATCTGCGCGCCGGCACGGCCGAACTGCACATTGCTCTGGAAAAACGCCTTCCTTTCTTCTCCGACACCCTTGATCTGCAGGCTTTCGAGCGACTGATGCGCGCCTATTACGGTTTCTATCAGCCACTGGAAAGCGCATTGCAGAACAGCGGTGCAATCCCTGCCGATTTCGATCTGATTTCACGCCTCAAGGCGCCGACCCTGCAACGCGACCTGCAAGCGTTGGGCGCAAACGACGAGGACTTTTCGATCTGCCGCCAGTTGCCCGCCATTGACTCCGCCGCCGCGTGTCTGGGCGTGCTGTATGTGTTGGAAGGCGCGACCCTCGGCGGGCAGATCCTGCGCCGGGAAATCGCTTCGCGGCTGAGCCTGGGTGCGGACAACGGCGCAGCGTTTCTGGACATCTACGGCGCAGCCACCGGTCGGCGCTGGCGCGACTTCATCGAATACCTGGGCAGTCGCTCGATGGACGCCGTCGAGCGTGAAGCCGTTGTGACGGCCGCCCACACCACATTCAGCTGTTTCGAGCGCTGGCTCGAAAGCCAGGAGGTTCTGGTATGACCCCGCAAGACAAAGAAGCCTTTGAAGAGTTGCTGGCCAATTGCGCCGACGAGCCGATCCGCTTTCCCGGCGCGATCCAGCCTCACGGGTTGCTGCTGACCCTGAGCGAGCCGGACCTTTCGATCATTCAGATCAGCGCCAACGTCGAGACTTTGCTGGCGAGCCCGGCACAAGAACTGATTGGCCAGCCACTGCAAAGCCTGATCGGCGATGCCCATGCCGCGCAGGTTCGCGAAGCCTTGCAGCAACCGGTCTTGTCCGACGCGCCGCCGCTGCATTTCCGTCTCAACGGCACCGCGTTCGAAGGCTTGTTGCACCGGCATCAGGATGTGCTGATTCTGGAGCTGGAAATCCACGTCGAAAACTTCCAGCCGCGCAACGTCGCCGGCACCGAAACCCACCTGGGGCGGATGCTTGCGCGCCTGCAAAAGGCCCAGAGCCTGCAAGCGCTGTACGACATCAGCGTCAAGGAAATCCAGGCCATGACCGGTTACGACCGGGTGCTGATCTATCGCTTCGAGGAGGAGGGCCACGGCCAGGTCATCGCCGAAGCGTCCGATCCGTCGATGGAAGTCTTCAACGGATTATTCTTTCCCGCGTCCGACATCCCCGAGCAGGCCCGCGAGCTGTACCGCACCAACTGGCTGCGGATCATTCCCAATGCCGACTACCAACCGGTGCCGCTGCTGCCCAAGTTGCGCCCGGACACCCAGACCCCGCTGGACCTGAGCTTCGCCACACTGCGCAGCGTGTCGCCGATCCACTGCCAGTACATGAAGAACATGGGCGTGCTGTCCTCGATGAGCATTTCCCTGCTCAAGGGCGACCGGCTCTGGGGCCTGATCAGTTGCGGCAACCGTCAGCCGCTGCACGTACCCCATGAGTTGCGCACGGCATGCCAGACCATCGGCCAGGTGCTGTCGCTACAGATCAGCGCGATGGAAGCGCTGGAAGTCAGCCGTCAGCGCGAAGAAAAGGTCGATGCGCTGGCGTTGCTCAATCAAGCGATGATCGATTCGCCGCAGAACGTCTTCGATGGCCTGGCCAACCAGCCACAAGTCCTGATGGCGCTGGCCAATGCCGGCGGTATTGCGATCATCGAAGACAAGCAATTGCACCGTTACGGCAACTGCCCGGAGCCGGAAGCGATTCGTGCGCTGCACAAGTGGCTGCAGGAGCGCGGCGAGCCGGTGTTTGCCAGTCATCACCTGGCCAGCGTCTATCCGCCGGCCGCGCACTATCAGCAGGTCGCCAGCGGTGTGCTCGCCATGAGCCTGCCCAAACCGGTGGACAACGGCGTGCTGTGGTTCCGCCCGGAAGTCAAAGAGAACATCAACTGGAGCGGTGACCCGCGCAAGCCGCTGGACCTGGAAAACTCCGACGCGGGCCTGCGTCTGCGACCGCGTACTTCGTTCGAAATCTGGAAGGTCGAGATGGCCGGAATTTCCACCAAGTGGAGCCACGGCGATCTGTTCGCTGCCAACGACCTGCGTCGCTCGGCGCTGGAAAATGATCTGGCCCGTCAGGTGCGCCGCGAGCAGGAAGCGGTGCGCGCCCGTGATGAGCTTGTCGCTGTGGTTTCCCACGATCTGCGCAACCCGATGACCGTGATCTCGATGCTGTGCGGCATGATGCAGAAGGCTTTCAGCTCAGACGGGCCGCACACTTCGCGACGCATATCGACCGCCATCGACACCATGCAACAAGCCGCCGGGCGCATGAACACGTTGCTGGAAGACTTGCTCGACACCTCGAAAATCGACGCCGGGCGCTACACCATCGCGCCGCAGAAACTCGACGTTGCGCAGATGTTCGAAGAAGCCCAATCACTGCTCGCGCCACTGGCGCTGGACAAGGATATCAGCATTTCGTTCGAGGCCGATCCCGATCTGAGCATCCATGCCGATCCTGAGCGACTGTTTCAGGTGCTGTCGAATCTGGTCGGCAACGCGATCAAGTTCACGCCGCGTCTGGGCACGGTCGATGTGCATGCCAAGTCAGTCGGTGACGATATTGTCTTCACGGTACGCGACAGCGGCGAAGGCATCCCCAAGGATCACTTGCCGCACGTGTTCGACCGCTACTGGACGGTGAAGGAAGGCAATCCGAACGGCACCGGGCTGGGCCTGTACATCACGCAGGGCATCGTCGAGGCCCATGGCGGGCGGATTGTTGCCGAGAGCGAGCCGGGACAGGGCAGCGAATTTCGCTTCACCGTGCCACGTCTGGACTGAGTACCGGCTCGCGTCGGGTGGCCTGCAACAGGGCCACCCATTCGGCGGCGAATCGATGGCAATCGCCGGGCCAGCGCGCCGTCAGCAATTGGCCGTCGCGCACCACAAATCCCGCGTGGGGTGACTGCGCGCAGTCTCGCTTGGCGATGAGTGGGCCGCGTATGAAATCGGCCTTGCTGGCCAGTGCGGTTTTCACTTCTGCCTCGACCGTCTGTTTGTAGGTGCGGTAGTAGCGCCCCAGCCAGAACGAGGTCATCAGCCACGCCGGCAGCTCCATGGTTGCCGCGAGCAACGCGGTGACCTTGCGCCCGAACAACACCGAGCGCCCGGTTTCGGGGTCGAGCGTCCGGGCCAGCAACAACACGCCATGACACACCGCTGCCACGGGTTTTTCAGCCTTGAAAAATTGCAGGGCGATCTGCCGGGCCTGCGTGGACTCCAACAGCGTGCGCATCCCTTTGGCATGACCGCCGGGAATCAATAAACCGTCGAACCGGGTCGTGTCGACATCGGCATACGCCAGCGGTTGGCGAAACGCTTCGGATTCGATCATCTGCGTATAACTGTCGAGGTCGGCCTTGCGCGTCATCAGCATCGAACTCAACAGACCGAACCCGATGTCCACCAGCCGCGGGTCGGCGTGGGCGGGCAAGCCTTGCGGGGTGGCAAAACGCACCTCGATGCCCGCGTTGCGCAATGCCTGCCAGGGCACGCTGCTTTCGGTGGGGTCGTAATCGGCGGCGGGCAGCAGAATCAGAATCATCGAGGGCAGACTTCCAGTCGAGAGTGGTCGCAGAGCTACAGCGTAGTGGGTCTACGGATACGGGGGTAATTTCGTTCAATACCGCCGGGTGGTGTGCTGGCTACTGTGAGCGCCTTGTTCCTCGATTTGAAGCAGGTGTGCGATGAGTCTGATTGTGTCGATGGCGGCGTTTGCCCTGGTCGCGTCCATTACCCCGGGGCCGGTGAATATTGTGGCGTTGAGTTCGGGTGCGCAGTTCGGTTTTCGTGCCAGCCAACGGCATGTGGCGGGGGCGACGCTGGGGTTTGTGTTGTTGCTGGTGTTGATGGGGCTGGGATTGCATGAAGTGCTTACGCTGTGGCCGTCGCTGACCCGCGTGGTGCAACTGGCCGGGGTGGCGTTTCTGTTGTTCATGGCCTGGAAACTGGCCACCGATAACGGTCAGTTGAATACGGGAGAATCGGGGAGGGCGCCGTCGATGCTCTACGGCGCGGTGATGCAATGGCTCAATCCCAAGGCGTGGCTGGCCTGCGTGGCGGGGATGGGTGCGTTCGTGGCCGATGGCGAGGCTCGGCTGGTGTGGCAGTTTGCGGCGGTGTATCTGGTGATCTGTTATCTGTCGGTGGGGTGCTGGGTGTATGCCGGGACGTTTCTGCGCGGCTATCTGGGCAACCCGACGGGGATGCGTTTGTTCAACCGGGTGATGGCGCTGTTGTTGGCAGTGAGTGCGGGGTATCTGTTGCTGCCGTAAGCGTGGCAGGCGTTGGGTTTAAAGGTGTTTAAGGATGCGTCCGGCAAGCCACAACACCTTGCGCCATTGCCTACGCATCCGCCAGAATCCGCCGGCTTGTGGGCCTTGGGGCCGGGTTCTATCGTGTGTCGGTCGCTGACGAATCAGCGATCGGGTTTCGCAGCCCGGATCAATCAAGGCGCCCAGCGCGTCGTTTCCGTTCAGCTTTTTTGGCTGATCGCGTAATGGCGGTTGTGCGCGGGATACCTTCGGGTATGCCGGGTTCCTTGATTCCCGGTCTGCGAACCCGCGTACAGCTGCCACCTCCTTTCGTTTCGCAGCGAACCGTGGCAGCTCCATCAATCAGGGAGTTCACCATGATCAAACCAACGCCAAACCCGCCTGAAACCGACCCGACCTCGCCCTACGAAACCCTCGATTCCAAGAAATTCCACGAAGCCGCCGACCGCGCGCTCGATCACTACCTCAATCCGTTCCTCCCCAGAAAGCCGCTGCTCAAACCCAACTCCCGCTACCTCATCGCCCCCGGCATCGCGAACGAAGAACTGCTGGCCGACGCCTGCGAAACCCTGACCTCGGCCAAAACCATGGCCAGCGATTTCGCCGGGATGCTCGACGCGCCGCAGCGGCATGTGCTGTTGGGGATTGCGCAGTTGATCATGCTGGGGGAACTGGCGGTGAATCGGGTGCTGGATAATCTGGAAGTGAAGGCTGAGACGCCGCTGTAGCCTGAGCATATAGAAACCCGCCGTCCCGATTGATCTGGACGGCGGGTTTTGTCATGTCACTTCCAGCTTTATGGCTGCATAACTGAAAAGCAAGTTCTCAGGCGCAACCGTTGGTCGAAAGCCTTCCTCGACCTGTCAGATCTGACAGTAGCCAAATCCCCCCTTTAATCGCTCAATAACTCCACCGCCCACATCCTTCGGCAGGAGCCCCCGTCATGCTCGTCCAACCCAAAAAAGCCATCGGCACACTCGCGTTGCTCGACCCAGACATCCCCGGCGCCAAGCTGCTGCCGACCGGTGAATGGGCCATCAACCGCGCCGCCGCACTGCTCAACTTCCCCACTCAGGGTCTCAAGGTGCAGATCCCGGTCTGGTCAAACAAGAACCTGGGCGACAAAGTCGAGCTTTTGCTCAATAACCAGGTGGTCGATCAGCAAACCGTCACCCAGGATGCCGAAAAGACCCAGCGCGCTACCTTGTTCGTCGCACCGGGCCGTTTTCAGAGCGGCACGTGGGATCTGTCCTATCGGGTGACGCGCGTCAACCAGGCGCCAGAGCTTTTTGCTCCACCGTTCAAACTCTTGGTCAAACTGGAAATCCCCGCCGGCCAGGACACCGATCCCGGGCAGGGGCACTCCAACCTGCACATGGAGTTCAGGCCGCCGGAAATTGTGCAGGACGGTGTCGACAAGGATACCGCCGAAAACGGCGTGGACGTTCTGGTCGTGGCCAAACCCGGCAGCGGCTCCAACCTTCCGTACCCCGACATCGCCGTCGGCGATGTGATCAGGGTGAGCTGGGGCGGCAGCATTGTGCCGTCGGATCCGGTTATTCAGGCGCAGATCGACGACCCGCTGAGCAACCCTATCGTCATCCACATCAGCAAGGATGTCGTCCTTGCAGTCGGCGATTCCGGGAGCGAAGGGCTGGCGGTGTCGTTCTTCGTCAGAGACTTTGCTGACAACGACTCCGAAGACTGGTGCAAGGAAACGCGCATCGTCGTCGACACCGGCAACTCGCGGCTGGAAGCGCCGATTCTTGAGCAGGCTGACGGGAGCGAACTCGACGTCGATCAGTTGGATAAAGAGCAATTGTTGCTCCAGGTCTTTGCTGCCTCACCCGTCGATTTCAAAAAGGGCGACACCATCATCATGCACTTGCAGGGCACCACCCTCGACAGCGAAAGCGTCCAGGTCGTTGCCCGCCAGACCATCGACAAAAACCCACCGCTGGTGGTCGAGGTGCTGATGGACAACGACGGTGCCCGGGCATTGGCAAAAAACCAGGGGGTGTTTTTCTACGAAGTTGAGCGCAATGGCAACATCGAGAATCGCTCAAAAGGCCGCTTCATCAACATCATCGGCGAACTGACACGCCTGGCAGCGCCCAAAGTCGAAAGTGAGGAGGGAGGAACGCTGAATCCAGACCTGTCGGGCGTGATCGTCCGCATCCCCTACGATCCGCTGATCACCCCGGACAACGCCATTGAAATCCACTGGAGCATTACCCGTTCGGACGGCACCGTTTTCGAGCCAGAGCTGGACTGGATCTTTCCGACCCAGCAGGAGGCCGATGACCCCGATGGTTTCATCGTCGTCATTTCAGACCCCGTGTACCTGAAAGACGGCGAAGGCGGCACCCTGCTGGTGTGGTACGACGTGCTCAGCGAAGGCGAGAACGGCGAGATCGTTCGCAGGCCTTCCCCGCCAGCCTCGCCATTGAATATCGGCGAGCCGAGGCTTGAGCTGGTTCCGGCCATTCTGCTCGGTGAAAAGGACGGTTCGTTTGAACCCAGCAGCCTGCCCAACGGCATCAGCGAAGTCACCTGCCCCAACCCGGTCAACAACCCGACCCTGCCCAAGGATGTGGTGGTCTGGCAATTGTATGATGCCCAAGGTGTGCTGCTGTTTACGGACAACAAACCCCTCAACGCACTGAGCGCCGGCAAGCCCGTGAAATTTCCTCTCAATGCGGCGTTTGTGCAGCAGTATTTTGAGGCTCATCGCGGTGAACAGTTGAGTATCCGCTATCACATCGTTCGGGATGCGGCGGGCAAGACCAGTTATTCGAATCCGTTGGTGTTTTACATTGGCGTCATCGATATCACGACGTTCGATAATGACAATTGGAATGACTGGGTGCCGACCACCCCAACTGACTGGGAGTTTGTAAGCATCGGCACGGACCGGCGGGCAAGAAACCGTACTTCTACCAACCAGTCCGATGGTGTGGTTTTGAGCAAGTCATGTGGTGGATTGAGTGTGGGGAAAACGTATTCTTTTTCGATTGAGCATGCTCGCACTCAAACCGCCCACGCGGTACCACGCCTTGCTCTTTCCGCAGGTGGCCAAACAATCGCAGGGCCCGTAGATATTGATCAACTTACCCTCCAAACCCTATCCGGGACTTTTACTGCCTCGGCAGTCTCAGTAGAGTTGGCCGTTGTAAGTGATGTCGCTTCTGGATACGGAAACGACTACGAACTTTCCAGCATAAAGGTCATTAAACTCTCATAGCCTGCAATAAGTCGGAAGGAAAAAGGGGACGTATGATCCTGTCCCCAAACACAAAAGCCTCCCTTCTGTTCAACAGGGAGCGCGGGGTATCGTCTTTCGGTATGGCCAGCTTCTTGCTGAAGCAGTAACCGGGGACGTATTTATTTACCTACGGCAAAGTCATGACCAGTGACTTTGCCGATTTCCCTAACGGCCCGCAGTAATGCGGGCCGTTTTTGTTTTCACCCCCGATACTGCCCCGGCGTCGCCGCCAGATGCTGCTTGAACGCTCGTTGAAAATGCGCCTGATCGGCAAATCCCGCTTCCAGCGCCACATCCGCAATCAATTGCCCGCGTCGCAAACACTCGCGAGCGAACTGGATGCGCTGGTTAACCAAAAACGCATGGGGTGTCATGCCGAAGTGCAGTTTGAAGGCGCGAATCAGGTACGACGGTGACAGTTCGGCAGCGACGCAGATGTCGTCGAGGCTGAGCAGGTCGGTGCAGTGCTGGCGGATGAAGTCGGCGGCGCGTTCGAGTTTGAAGTTCGGCTCGCGCAACGGAGGTTCAATCGGGTTCAGGCGCAGTTGCAGGTCGCTGAAAAACTCCACCGCTGCGCTCTGTTTGCGCAGCACGTCTTGCTGATCGTCGACCAATACGGCGTACAACGTATTCAAGTCGCGAAACAGGCGAGCATCATTCAAGTGGGTATCGGAAAACCGCCGGAACTCCAGTTCCGCACTGAACCCCAACTGATGCTGCAGATCTGTCAGCCACGGCGTTTCCACATACAACATCAAATACGACCACGGCTGATCGTCGATCGGGTTGCACGCGTGCACGTCCCTCGGGTTCATCAGCACCACGGTGCCGGCCGCCACTTCGAACGATGATTGCTCATGCACATAAGTGCTGCGCCCGGCGATGATCGCGCCGATGGAAAAGTGCGCGTGGGAGTGCCGTGAGTAGCAGACCTCACGCCCATCGGCGATGGCCCGGGCCTCGATGAAGGGCAGGGCGTCGTCGCGCCAGAAGCGCGGGGCTTGTTCGGGGTTCTTGGCGGCGGCTTTCATTTTTGGGGTTCTCGGCAGGCCAGTGCCCGAGTGTATTAGCTCTGGCCGGCGAAGGCTCGTTCGAGTTCGGCGATGTCGAGTTTTTTCATCCCGAACATGGCCTGCATCGCCCGTTGGGCCTTGGTCTGGTCGGCGTCGGTCATCATGTGCATGAAGGCCACCGGCACGATCTGCCAGGACACGCCGAACTTGTCCTTGAGCCAGCCGCACTGTTGGGCTTCCACTGGGCCGCCGGCGGACAGGTTGCCCCAGAAGTGGTCGACCTCTTCCTGGGTCTGGCAATTGACCTGAAACGACACCGCTTCGTTGAATTTGAACACCGGCCCGCCATTGAGCCCGGTGAAGCTGTGGCCGTCGAGTTCGAAACTGACGGTCATCACCGAGCCTTCCGGGCGGCCGTGGAATTCCTGGCCGACCTTGCTGTAATGGGTGAGGGCGGTGATTTTCGAATGATCGAAGATCGAGCAGTAGAACTTGGCCGCCGCCTCGGCCTGATCGTCGAACCACAGGCAGGGCGTCAGCTTCTGAAAGCGTTGCATGGCAGTCATCCTCGGCAGGTTAGACACGCTGGATTAATAGCGTAGTCAGTCCGAAGCGGGTCGTAGGCGCCATAGATCGACAAGTGCGCCCAAAAACGTTTGTCGTTAGACTTGCCGCCCCGATTTTGCCGCAAGGACGCTCTGCATCATGGTTGCCTCTCGTACATGGGTTTTTTTCTGCCTGTTTGCCGCCGCGTCGGCCAGTGCCGAACCGTTGAGCTGTCAGCTCTCGGATCCGGCAAACAGGTACAGCGTCGATGTGACCATCGAGCATCCACCGACGCAGAACTTCGAGCCAGTGGCGGCGCAAGTCATCCTGCGCGACAAGTCCAATGGCGAAGTGTTGCAACGAATCGACACGGCCGATGCCGTCGACCTGGTTCCGCTCAACGATTCAGCCAAGGCCTTGCGATGCGACGAGCAACGTCTGGTGGTGTTTGGCGACTTCAATTTCGATGGACACCAGGATCTGGCGATCCGCAACGGTAACGACGGTGGCTACGGCGCGGCGTCCTACGACGTCTATCTGTTCGATCCGTCGAGCCCGGTGCTGGTGCCGAACAAGGCATTGTCGGCGCTGACTCGCGAACCGTATCTGGGATTGTTCGAAGTCGATGCCGCCGCTCGCCGCCTGATCACTCACGCGAAAAGCGGTTGCTGCTGGCGCCAGAGCCGTACCTGGCAGGTGCAGAGCAATTCGCCGGTCAAGGTGACCGAAACCATCGAGGTGGCACAGCGGCCGTCCGAAGGCAGCCCGCTGATGCCGGCGGGTTACACCGACGTCACGCAGCGGGAATTGAAGGACGGCAAATGGCTGGAGCAGCGTCGCCTTGAAGGGCCAGTAGGTGAAGCGCCGGTGATGCTGCGGGGCAAGCTTGACGGCAAGATCGCATTCGAGCTGTGGTGGCAGATGCTGGGTGGCGTCTACATTGGCGAGGTTCGTTACACGAAAACGGGCAATGGCCAACCGATCCGGCTGGTGGGCGAGACCTACGATGACGGAGCCGTGTTGCTGCATGAGCTGGATGCCCAGGGCCGTGTCACCGGCGACTGGTACGTGGCAGGTGAGCCTGATGAGCACGGCTTTCAGGGCGGAACATGGCACGACGGCGACAAGTCTCTGATCTTCGAAGCGCGACCGACGGCGTTCCGGGTTGCACCGCAAAAGTTTCAGACGCCCACAGGCGAACAGCGTGAAGGACGTTACGTGATGATGGCGTCGGATGAGCGATCGGCGTGGCTGACGATCAAAATCGTGCCGGCCACCGAGAAGGGCGCGGGTGAGCAGGCGTTGATCCAGATGGCCGTGACGCAACCGGGCAAACCACCCCGTCAGGAGAACCGGCAGTGGCCGTTGCAGGCGGGCAATCTGGTGATCGGTCAGGACCAGATCGCCGAGCCGCTCTATCGTTTGCGCCTGCTCGACGGAGCGGTGCAAGTGGAGGGTGCCGGTGAGTTCTCTGATTTCAGAGGGGCTTACGCAAAGCAGCCTTGAAGGCGATTGGTGTCTTTATGACAAATATTGAAGTCAATATGACTCTTTTTGGTTCGAGTCATATTGACTTCCTATGGCTTATCTAGCTGATTTTTAACGATAAAAAATCTGGCACAAGAGTTGATACATCAATCGTACAAACTGATCCGCTCAGGAGTACGAAACATGTTCACTGTCTTCGAGAATCCGCTGAACGTTCTGCACCTGTCGAGCAAAGTGCTCGTTGCCGGTCTGGTCATGTTGCTGGCCGGAATCTACGGCGCTTATCTGTATCAGGGCCCTATGCCGATTGCGTTGCTGGTAGCGATGCACGCCATGACCATCGTCGGCCCGACGCTGCTGAAAATCGGCTACGTGATGCGGCTCCTGTCTCAATATCGGCTGGGGCGGACTCACGCCGCCGTGGTGGCTTGAACATGCGCAGACTCGCGGCGGCGCCAGTGTTCAGCCTGGGCTTTCGGCCGCTGTTTCTGGCCGGGGCCGGATTCGCCGCTCTGGCGGTGCTGATCTGGGGTCTGTGGCTTTACGGCCACTGGTTCGATCTGCAACCGGCGGGCGGCATGCTCGCCTGGCATCGGCATGAGATGCCGTTCGGTTTCGCGGCCGCAATCGTTGCCGGGTTTCTGCTGACGGCGGTGCCCAACTGGACCGGGACTCCTGGCGTGCGCGGCGAGGCGTTGATCGCTTTGGTGTCGGTCTGGCTGCTCGGGCGAGTGGCCTGGTGGCTGCCGTTGCCGACAGGGCTGATCCTTGCGCTGCAATGGGGTTTTCTGCCGCTGCTGGCGGTGATGCTGGCGCGGGATCTGATCGCCGCGCGCAAACGCGACAACTACCCGATTGTGCTGGTGCTCGCGCTGATAGCGGGTTGTCAGGCACTGACCTTGATTGGCCTGTTCAACGATGACGCCGGTTTGCAGCGCCAAGGCGTGCTGGGCGCGTTGTGGCTGATTGCGGCGCTGATGACTGTGATCGGCGGACGGGTGATTCCGTTCTTCATCCAGCGAGGCCTGAACCGTCCGCCGGCGCCGGCCGCCCATCCGTTGCCCACGCGGTTGCTGTTGATTGGCAGTCTGCTGACGGCGATCACGTTTGCGGCGGGTCTTAACGATGTGCCCCGGCCGTGGCTGGCAGCACTGTTTGCGCTCACCGGCAGTTTGCAAATACTGCGGCTGATCCGCTGGCATGATCGCGGGATCTGGCGCGTGCCGCTGCTTTGGTCGTTGTACCTGGCTTACGGCTGGATGGCATTGGCAACCTGGGCCATGGCGGCGTGGCATCTGGGGCTGCTTGGCCAGCAAAGCCTGGCGACTCATGCGCTGGCCGTTGGCGGTGTCGGTGGCTTGATTCTGGCGATGATTGCGCGGGTCAGCCTCGGTCACACTGGCCGGTTGTTGCAGCCACCGAAAGCCGTGGTGCTGGGTTTTGCGCTGGTGCTGATCGCGGCGGGTTGTCGGGTGTTGCTGGTGCCGTTTTCGAGTCTTGGCCTCGGCTTGTCTGTGGTGCTCTGGTGTGCGGCTTTTATTCTGTTCTTACGGCATTACACCGGGATTCTGCTCAAGCCAAGGCTGTAGCGTTTCATCCGCGGCGCTCGGCTATCATCAACAACGACTGTGGCACAGGGCTTTGCGGATGTTGTGGCTCGCGCAGACTGCTCAACTGAAATCCGGCCATGTCCAGCGCATTCAGCCAACTGGACAAGGTGCGGAAATACCACGGCATCGGTCGCCATTGGCCCTTGAATCCATCGAAGGTTTCCTCCCGCCAGCCATCCTGATAATCACCCGCTGCCACCGACCACGGATGCAGCGTCTGGATCACCAGCGCACCGCCGGGCACGAGCAGGGTGTTCATGGCGGCGAGCAGCGGGATGATGTCCTGATGCAGCAGGGAAAAGTTGGCGCAGATCAGGTCGTAGTCGCGGCCGATGTCGACTTTCGTTTCTACCAAATCTTCATAGCTGGCGACCTGTACCGGTGAAGATCCTGCCGCTTGCGCAGCCTCGATCAGCGTCGCATCACCGTCCACGCCGACCGCTTCGATCCCGCGCTCTGCCAGCGCCCGCAACAGCCAGCCTTCGCCGCATCCCAGATCGAGCACGCGCTCGGGTTGGCGCCCCATGATTGCCAGCAGAATGGCCTGATCGGTGACCTGCCGACGGCTCTCGATAGCGCCGCTGCGTACGGCTTCGGTCCAGGCCCGGGCGTTGTGGTGCCAGCTCTGGAGGAGGGTGGATTCAGGCGTGGACATGGCGAACTCCGAGGATGCGGGTGCAGGCAAGGATAGGTCAGGTGTAGTCGGCCAGACGAATCCGGTTGCGACCGCCACGCTTGGATTCGTAGAGCGCGCTGTCGCCCTGTTCGATCAGTGCCGTGAGGCTGGCCGGCGGCTGATCGAACACCTTGGCGCCGATGCTCAGGGTGACCGCTTGCGGGGTGACGTAAGTCTGCGAAGTCATCTGCTGAAACTGCTCACGCAACGCGCTGCCCAGCACCATGATCTGTTCGTGGGACGCATCGCCCAGCAGCATCACGAATTCGTCACCGCCCAGCCTTGCCGCCAGTGCGCCCTTGGGCAGCACCGCGCGGATCATTTCGCTGAGGGCGATGAGCAGCCGGTCACCAGCGGCATGGCCGTACAGGTCGTTGATCAGTTTGAAGTTGTCGATGTCGATCAGCAGCAGGGCGCCGGGGCGAGTGCTGGATACTTGATCGAGCAGGCGCGGCGCGCGGACTTCGAGGGCGCGGCGGTTGTACAGCGCGGTCAGCGGATCCCGGGCGGCCAGTTCGGCGATCTGTTTTTCCCGGCGGTAGCGCTCGGTGCCGGTCATCGACAGCGCGATCAGCATGATCGCCATCGCGCCTTCGACCAGAGAAATCTGAATGATCTCGCCGCGCAGCGACGCCAGATCGATCAGCGTGCCCGGAATCACCGCGATGATCGCCTTGGTGAAATAGAACGCGCCGTGGATCAGCAGTACATAGCGCAGTTGCACCGCACCGATGCTCAGCGACTTGCCGTGAGGGCGCAGCAACAAACTGGCCCGCAGCATCAACAAGGCAATCAGCAGTGAGTTGGCCATCAGCATGATCTTCGACCACGACGGATCTTCCGGTAACAGAAGCAACGACAGCCAGAGCAGGAACATCAAGTACCAGGCCCGCGACAACTGTCGCTGAGTAAACCGTGCAACGCCCAACAGAAACAGCCAGTGCGCAACCACCAGCAAGCCGTTGGCGAACCAGATGCCGATCAGCGGATAGCCGTTGGCGCGCAGCAGGGCCAGGCTCGAACCGACGGTGATGGTGGCGAAACCGGCGCTCCAGAACAGCAGGGAAGGTTCGCGGATGCTGCGCCATTCGACCGCCAGATACAGGGCGGCCGCCGCGGCCAGGGCGGTGGAAATGGTGAGCATCGTGAGGGGATCGAGCGCCATGAACGAACGGGTCTGCCTGGATAGTGGTATTGGGCCACGATTGTAAGCGTTCGCCCATTGGGCTGCTATTTTCACTCACCGGTTATTCCATTTTCAGGCGAGGTGTTCCATGGACCGGTTTACTGGCGGTTGTCTGTGCGGCGAGGTGCGGATCGAGGCGTCGGGGCGACCTTACCGTGTCGGGATTTGTCACTGCCTCGATTGCCGTAAGCACCATGGGGCGCTGTTTCATGCATCGGCGATCTTTCCCGAGGATGCGGTGGCGATCAGCGGCGAAACCCGGGACTATGCCGGGCGACATTTCTGCCCGCGCTGCGGGTCGTCGGTGTTCGGCCGCAGCGGCGATGAAGTCGAGGTGAATCTGGGCGCGCTGGATGCGCCCGATCAATTGCAGCCGACTTACGAACTCTGGACGGTGCGTCGCGAGTCGTGGCTGCCGGCGTTTCCATTGGCCAGACACTATGTGGGTAATCGCGAGGCAACGGGGAGAACCGAAGAGTAGCCGGGGGCAGGTATCGCACCTGACCCCGGCCAATAAAATCAGCCGCGAATAAAGGCCAGCAGATCCGCGTTGATCGTTGGCGCTTCTGTGGTCGGCATCCCGTGAGGGAAGCCCGGATAAATCTTCAGCGTGCTGTTCTTCAGCAATTTCGCTGACAGCACACCGGCGTTTTCATAGGGCACGATCTGGTCGTCATCGCCGTGCATCACCAGCACCGGGATCGAGATGCTTTTCAGGTCGGCGGTGAAGTCGGTCTGCGAGAAAGCAACGATCCCGTCGTAGTGGGCCTTGGCGCCGCCCATCATCCCTTGGCGCCACCAGTTCAGGACTACGGCCTCCGAAGGCTTGGCCCCGGGCCGGTTGTAGCCATAGAACGGACCGGCCGGCACATCGTGATAGAACTGCGCACGATTGGCCGCCAGTTGGGCCTGAAGATCGTCGAACACCGACTTTGGCAGGCCGCCCGGATTACTTTCGGTTTTCACCATCAGCGGCGGCACCGCGCTGATGATTGCGGCTTTGGAGACCCGATCCTCGCCATGCCGGGCGATGTAATGGATGACTTCGCCGCCACCGGTGGAATGGCCGACATGCACGGCTTTTTGCGTTCCCAGATGATTGACCACCGCCGCCACATCATCGGCGTAGTGATCCATGTCGTGGCCGTCCCAGACCTGGCTCGAACGCCCGTGACCCCGTCGATCGTGGGCCACGACCCGGAAGCCCTGGGCGAGGAAGAACAGCATCTGCGCATCCCAGTCGTCCGCGCTGAGCGGCCAGCCGTGATGGAAATGGATCACCGGGGCGTCTTTCGGACCCCAGTCCTTGTAGAAGATCTCGACGCCGTCTTTCGTTGTGACATAGCCCATGTTCGCTACTCCTGAAAAATGCGGAACGGAAACGTGAAGGGGTGAAGACAAGCGTTATGAACTCTAGGATTGAAGTGCACTTTAAGGTCAAGCAAGTTCCGAACGGTCATCGCTGGCGTGAATGGTGGGGCATAGCCGTTGTGCGCTTGACCTTAAAGTTTGGTTGAACCTTAGAGTGGCGCTGACCGGCCACCTGCCGGGCCACTCATCGAGAAAGGTCAGCGAACATGAGCAAGCGCTTTACAGAAGTCGAATTCGGATCGCACAGGGTCGAGGTGCTGGAGGGCGGCTACTACGACCGTTTTCGTATGAACCCCAATCTCGACGAAGTGGCCCGGGACAAGGCTGCCGGCAATATCGACTTCTTCCGGCGCATTCCCAAGCAGCAGGTCGCTTCGAGAGTCGGCCCGACCTGGGCGCCGAACTTCTATTACCGTTCCGGCAGCGTGCAGTTGCTGTTCCTGGCGCCGCTGGACCGTCTGCGCGCTACCTTGCCTGCGCCGCTTGAACCGCTGCGGGCATTTCCCGGTTATGGGCTGGTGGCGCTGACATTTTTCTCCTACTCGGTTTGCGACAACGATCCGTACGACGAAGTCTCCGTGGCGATTGTCGTGCGTCGCCCCGGCGCCCGTGGCTCCCACGCGCTGGAACTGATGGACGCCATGCGTCGGCGCAGCTTCACTGCCCATGTGCTGGCGCTGCCGGTGAACACCGAAATCGCCCGGGTGCGCGGCGTGCACGGCTATCAACTGCCCAAGTGGCGCGCCGACATCAACGTGAACATCGGCACCAGCGTCAGCGCCCGTATTGACGGGCCCAAGGGCCTGCCGGACCTGGTCCTGAAAGCGCCGCTGCCGACCCTGAAAAACGTTACGCCGCAATCGCGCATGAGCACCGCCACCATGATTCATCAGGTCGATGGCCTGTGGCATCAGAGCGTGGTGCAGAGCAACACACTATCCTTTGCCCAACGCCTGTTTCCGCGCGATGTGCAGCTGGATCGCAACGGCGGCCCCCTGAGCCAGTTGCTCGATGGCCTCGGAGCTACGCGGATCCTGCGCCTGGACGTGATCAAGGACGCCCAGATCGTGCTCAACCTGCCCGTGCCGCTGACGGCGTTCGGTCAGGTCGGTGTCACCCCAAGAGAGGCTGCCAAATGACACGTCGAATCCTGCACGTCGTGACCAATGTCGCCCACTATGTCGACCCGACCGAACCCACCGGGTTATGGCTCGGGGAGTTGACCCATGCCTGGCAGGTGTTCGCGGAAAAAGGCTTCGAGCAGCGACTGGTCAGCCCCAGGGGCGGGCGGAGTCCACTGGAGCCTCGGGCATTGAAGTGGCCGATGCTCGACCGCTCGGCCAAGGCCTGGCTGAACGATCCGGCGAGCATGGCGCTGCTGGCGAACACCGCCAGCCCGGAGCAGATCGACAGCGCGGATTACGACGCCATCTATTTCACCGGCGGGCACGCGGTGATGTGGGACTTTCCCGACGACCCCGGCCTGCAACGGCTGACCCGGGAGATCTTCGAGCGCGGCGGGATCGTTTCGTCGGTCTGTCATGGTTATTGCGGGTTGCTCAATACGCGGTTGTCGGACGGCAGCCTGCTGGTGGCGGGGCGCAAGGTCACCGGTTACTCGTGGATGGAAGAAGTGCTGGCCGGTGTCGCGAAAAAAGTGCCGTACGACTCGGAGCAACAGATGAAGGATCGCGGGGCGCGCTACGAAAAGGCGTTTCTGCCATTCACCTCGAATGTGGTGACCGACGGCAAACTGGTGACCGGACAGAACCCGCAATCGGCCAAAGCCACGGCGCAACAAGTAGCCGCGATGCTGTAGATCCATGACCGGTGGTCGCGGCGGCTGGTCGTCGGGGCAAAATGCGCTTAGCTGAAAGGGATAAGCCGAGGCGTGCACGGCATCGAATGCTGTCGCAACGCCCCTTCAGAACACCGTGAGTCTGAGGAAATCCCCGATGCTGACCTTGAACATCAATGGCAAGGATCAGGAGCTCGATGTCCCCGCGGACATGCCGTTGCTCTGGGTTCTGCGCGACGTCGCGCACCTGACAGGCACCAAGTTCGGTTGCGGCATGGCCCAGTGCGGGGCCTGTACCGTGCATGTCGATGGCGCACCGCTGCGCGCCTGCATCACGCCGGCCACCGCCGTCGCCCACGGCCAGAAAATCCTCACCATTGAAGGTCTTTCGACCGACGGCTCGCACCCGGTGCAACAGGCCTGGGCCGAACTGGACGTGGTGCAATGCGGCTACTGTCAGTCCGGGCAGATCATGTCCGCCGCCGCGTTGCTGGCGAAAATCCCCAAACCCACCGACAGCGATATCGATCAGGCGCTCTCCGGCAACATCTGCCGTTGCGGCACGTATCCAAGAATCCGCGCAGCGGTCAAACGTGCCGCCGACATTGGCTGAGCGAGGGGAGGTGAGTGATGAACAGTCCTGTATCCCGTCGCGGATTTCTCAAGGGCAGTGCCGTGCTTGGCGGTGGTCTCGTCGTGGCTTTCGTGGTGCCCGGTGGCAACCGGTTTGCCACAGCGGCGGAAAATGAAGGCAAGGCATTTGCGCCGAACGCGTTCCTGCGGATTGCGGCGGACAACAGCGTCACCGTGCTGCTCGGCCATTCGGAAATGGGCCAGGGCATCTGGACCGGCCTGACCATGCTGATCGCCGAAGAGTTGGACGCCGACTGGTCGAAGATCCGCGTCGAGCACTCGCCGGCCTCGGCTGCCGATTACGGCATGCCGGCGTTTGGCGGGATGCAGATCACCGGCGGCTCCACTTCAACCTGGATGGAATTCGACCGTTACCGACTTGCAGGCGCTACGGCGCGGCAGATGCTGATCGAGGCGGCGGCCAAGCGTTTCAACGTGGCACCGTCGACGATCCGCACCGAATCCGGCGTGGTGATTGCCGGCGACAACCGCGCCACTTACGGCGAACTGGCGGACGCCGCCGGGCAACTGCCGGTGCCGGATCCGAAGTCGATTACCTTCAAGGAAGCCAAGGACTGGAAAGTCATCGGTAAACCCACCAAACGCCTCGACACCCCGGAGAAAATCACCGGCCGCGCCAAGTTCGGCATGGACGTGCAGTTCGACGGATTGATGACTGCCATGGTTGCCCGGCCTCCGGTGTTCGGCGCCAGCGTCAAATCCTACGAAGGCGCGCAGGCGCTGGCCGTTCCCGGCGTGCACAAAGTAGTGCAGGTGCCGACCGGCGTGGCGGTGATCGCCGATCATTACTGGGCGGCGAAACTGGGGCGCGATGCGCTGAAGGTTGACTGGGATCTGGGGCCGCACGCGGATCTCAGCAGCGAAAAACTGCTGGAGAGTTTCCGCAAACTGGCCGCCACACCGGGCATTTCCGCCAGTCAGGCCGGCGATGCCAAGGGCAGCTTTGGCAAAGCAGCGAAGAAAATCGATGTCGAGTACAGCGTGCCTTATCTGGCTCATGCGCCGATGGAACCGCTGAACTGTACGGTGAAGATCAGCGCCGACAAGTGCGAGATCTGGACCGGCACCCAGTTTCAGACGCTGGACCAAATGGTCGCCGGCAAGATCACCGGGCTGAAACCGGAGCAGGTGGAGATCCATACCGAATTCCTCGGCGGTGGTTTCGGTCGGCGGGCCAACCCGACTTCGGATTTTGTCGCCGAAGCGGTGCAAGTGGCCAAGGCCGCCGCGATGCCGGTGAAAACCGTGTGGTCGCGGGAGGATGATATCCGGGGCGGTTATTACCGTTCGGCGTTTTTGCATCGGGCCAGGATTGGGCTGGGAGCCGATGGCATGCCGCTGGCGTGGCAGCATGTGCTGGTCGGGCAGTCGATCATGGCCGGCACCATGCTGGAAAAAACCATGGTCAAGAACGGCGTCGATCAGACGTCGGTCGAGGGTGTGTCTGACAGTCCGTACATTACAGGCCTCGCCAATCATCAGGTCGATCTGCATTCGCCAACCACCGGGATCAACGTGTTGTGGCTGCGCTCCGTGGGTCATAGCCACACGGCGTTTGTCATGGAATCGCTGATCGATGAAATGGCCGCGGCGGCGGGCAAGGACCCGGTGGAGTACCGGCGAACCTTGCTCAAGGATCACGCCCGGCATCTCGGCGTGTTGAATCTGGCGGTGGAAAAGGCCAACTGGAAAGCGCCGCTGCCGGACGGGCATGCATTGGGCGTGGCGGTGCACGAGTCGTTCGGCAGCTACGTCGCGCAAGTCGCCGAGGTGTCGCAGGACAATCTGAAGATTCGCGTTCACCGCGTGGTGTGCGCGGTGGATTGCGGGATTGCGGTCAACCCGCAGAGCATCGCGGCGCAGATGGAATCGTGCATCACTTTCGGCCTGGGCATGGCGTTGCACAGCAAGCTGACGCTCAAGGACGGACACGTCGTGCAGTCCAACTATCACGACTATCAAGTGCTGCGCCTGAACGAGATGCCGGTGGTCGAAGTGCACATCGTGCCGAGCACGGACAAGCCCGGCGGCATCGGCGAGGCCGGTGTGCCGCCGACTGCACCAGCGGTGGCCAACGCGGTGTTCGCCCTGACCGGGCAGCGCCTGCGGGAACTGCCGCTGCAACTGTCGGGGGTGTGAGATGAAACGACATCTGTTGTTGGGCGCTGTGATGCTGGTCGGGCTGGGCGGCTATGCCTCGGACCTGTTCGCCGACGATCAGGAGGCCTTGAAAGCCTTCGGCACGGTGCAGAAAGTCTTCCAGAGCCCGCGCTGCCAGAACTGCCACATTCCTGGCGATTCGCCGTTGCAGTTCGACGCCGGCACGCCCCACGCGATGAACGTGGTGCGCGGCATGGACGGCAAGGGCGCCGCTGGTTTGCCGTGTGCCACCTGCCACGCCGAAAGCAATCCGCCGGCCAGTTATGGCCCCCACGCGCCACCGGGTGCGCCGCACTGGAGCCTGCCGCCGGCCTCGCACAAGATGGCCTGGATCGGCCTGCCGCCGGATCGCTTGTGCGCGATGATCAAGGACCGCAGCAGCAACGGCGACCGGGACTTCGCCGCGCTGATCAAGCACGTCAGCGAGGACAAACTGGTGCTCTGGGGCTGGAATCCCGGGCCGGGGCGGCAACCGGTGCCGGTGCCCCACGACATCTTCGTCAGTCAGTTCAAGCTCTGGGCGGACGCGGGTGGGCCGTGTCCGGTGGCCGGCGGATGAGCATTTGAGTCATCGCCAATCAGGGCTACGCTGAAGGTCACTGATAACAAGGGAGTGTGTGATGCTGGTGCCAGGCAAACCCGTCAATGAAGCGGCTCGAGTGCAAGCGCTGTATGGATTGAACCTCCTCGATTCCGCCCCCGAAGAACGCTTCGACCGCCTGACCCGTCTGGCCAGGCGCCTGTTCAACGTACCGATCGCGCTGGTGACGCTGGTGGACAAGGATCGGCAGTGGTTCAAGTCCTGCGTAGGCCTGGACGCGACCGAAACCCCACGGGACGTTTCGTTCTGCGGCCATGCGATTCTCAAGGATGAATTGCTGCTGGTGCCGGATGCCCGTCAGGACGTGCGTTTTCACGACAATCCTTTGGTGATCGGCGACCCGAATATCCGCTTCTACGCCGGTTATCCGCTGACCGTGCCCAACGGCAACAAGATGGGCACCTTGTGCCTGATCGACACCCGACCCCGCGAACTCGATGACGAAGAGCGCGACTTGCTGCGCGATCTCGCCGGGATGGCGGAGCAGGAGCTGATGGCCGTGCAGATGGCGAGCATGGACGAGCTGACGCTGTTGTCCAACCGACGCGGGTTCATGATGCTGGCCCAGCATGCGCTGGATGCCTGTGCACGGATGGGCAAGCCGGCGACGCTGCTGTTTTTCGACCTCAACGACTTCAAGCAGATCAACGACCTCTATGGCCATGCCGAGGGCGACAGTGCGCTCAAGACCTTCGCCGATGTGTTGCGCATTGCCTTTCGCGAAAGCGACGTGGTCGGGCGGTTGGGCGGCGATGAGTTCGTGGCGTTGCTGACCGGTTCCAGCCACATCGAAACCACGGCGATCATGGCGCGCCTCAAGGAAATCCTCGAAGAGCGCAATGCCACGTTGCATCGGGGTTATGCGATTCGCTTCAGTGTCGGGCAGATCGAGTACGACCCACGGCGGCATGACACCGTGGATAAACTGCTGGCGGATGCGGATGGGGCGATGTATGCCCACAAGCAAGCCCTGAAGCGAATCTGACGCTTATTTGGCAAACAACTGCCCGATGTCCTTGAACGCCTTGAACTCCAGGGCGTTCCCGCAGGGGTCGAACAAAAACATCGTGGCCTGTTCGCCCACCAATCCCTGAAAACGAATCCCCGGCTCAATCACGAACCGCGTGCCCAGTGATTTCAGGCGCTCGGCCAAGGCGTGCCATTCCTCCATCCCCAGCACCACACCGAAATGCGGCACCGGGACGTCGTGTCCGTCCACGGCGTTGGTGTGAGCGGCTTCCTGCGAGGCATTTTTCGGCGCCAAGTGAATCACCAGTTGATGGCCGAAGAAGTTGAAATCGACCCAGTGATCGCTGGAACGACCCTCTTCGAGGCCAAACACTTCACGGTAAAAATGCCGGGCGGCGGCGAGGTCATACACGGGAATGGCCAGATGGAAGGGGCTGAGTGGCATGGAGTTGGTCTCGATCAACGGTTGGGTGAATCCAGTCTAGCGCTGTGCATTTCGATTGAAAGACGATAGTTTTTGCGCCGAGCTCAAATTATTTCGATCAGTCGAGGTGCCCATGCTGCGTGAACTCAAGACCTTTCTGGCGGTGGCGCAGCACGGCACGTTTGCTGCGGCGGGCCTGCATGTCGGCCTGACGCAATCGGCGGTCAGCGCGCAGATCCGCAATTTGGAACAGACTTTGGGTGTGTGCCTGTTTGATCGCACCGGCCGTCAGGCAATTCTCAATCCGGCAGGGCAGCGTGCGGTGCCGTTGGCGCAGGAAATGCTCGCCACCTTCAGCCGCATGGCGATCAGTGAGGACGCCAGCGAGTTTCGCGGCGAGCTGAGAATCGGCGCCGTGGCGACCGCACAGACCGGGCTGTTGCCTCAGGCCTTGCTGCGCTTGCGCCAACAGGCACCGGGCGTGGAGCCGAAACTGGTGCCGGGTGTGTCGTTGAACCTGCTGAGCCAGGTGGATGCCGGGGAAGTCGATCTGGCGATCATGATCAAGCCGCCGTTCGAATTGCCCAAGGAGCTGTCGGCGCAAGTGATGCGGCGCGAGCCGTTCGTGCTGATCGTGCCGCCCGGCGTCGAGGGAAACGATCCGCTGCAACTGCTGGTCGAGCATCCTCACGTGCGTTATGACCGCAACTCGTTTGGTGGACGGCTGGTGACGCGGTTTCTGCGTGAGCAGCGGATAGATGTCCAAGTAGCGCTGGAGCTGGATGAGCTGGAAGCGATCGTGAAGATGGTCGAGTGCGGGCTCGGCGTTTCGTTGCTGCCAAGAGCCGGATTGTGGCTGGAGCATCCGCTGAAGGTGAGGGTGATCGAGTTGGGTGAGCTGACGTTCTACCGCGAGATGGTGCTGCTGCAGCGTTACAGCCAGCGCCGTCAGCCGATTCAGCAGTTGTTCGCCTGTTGCCTGGAATCGCAGGCATGAAAAAGCCCGCCAATCGGCGGGCTTTTTATCGGCAGCGCGAAGATTACTCTTCGATGTTGCCCATGGCGGTGGTGTTGAAGCCGCCGTCCACGTACATGATTTCACCGCTGATGCCCGACGCCAGGTCGGAGCACAGGAAGGCGCCGGCGTTGCCGACTTCTTCGATGGTGACGTTGCGGCGCAGTGGGGTTTGCGCTTCGTTGGCGGCCAGCATCTTGCGGAAGTTCTTGATGCCCGAAGCTGCCAGGGTGCGGATCGGACCGGCCGATACGCAGTTGACGCGGGTGCCGTCCGGGCCCAGGGAGCCGGCCAGGTAACGGACGCCGGCTTCCAGCGAAGCCTTGGCCATGCCCATCACGTTGTAGTTAGGCATGGTGCGCTCGGCGCCCAGGTACGACAGGGTCAGCAGGCTGCCGTTGCGGCCTTTCATCATTTCGCGACCGGCCTTGGCCAGGGCCACGAAGCTGTAGGCGCTGATGTCGTGAGCGATGCGGAAACCTTCGCGGGTGGTGGCTTCGGTGAAGTCGCCATCCAGTTGGTCACCCGGTGCGAAGCCGACGGAGTGCACGATGCAGTCCAGGCCGTCCCACTTCTTGCTCAGTTCTTCGAAGACCTTGGCGATTTCTTCATCGCTGGCCACGTCGCACGGGAAGCACAGCTCAGGGCTCGAGCCCCAGCCCTGTGCGAATTCTTCGACACGACCTTTCAGTTTGTCGTTCTGATAAGTGAAGGCAAGCTCAGCGCCCTCGCGATGCATGGCGGCAGCGATGCCGGATGCGATGGACAGCTTGCTGGCGACACCGACGATCAGTACGCGCTTACCGGCGAGAAAACCCATGTGTTGCTCCTCTTTCAGGTTATTGCGCAGTGGCTGGTGCCAGAAAAGCGGCTTCCAGCAACTGCTGTGTATACGGATGTTGAGGAGCGGCAAAGATTGCTTGCGCGTCTCCCTGTTCGACCACTTGGCCATGCTTGACCACCATCAACTGGTGGCTCAGCGCTTTCACAACAGCCAGATCATGGCTGATGAACAAATACGTCAGGTTGTACTTGGCTTGCAGTGAACGCAACAGCTCCACCACTTGCCGCTGCACCGTCCGGTCGAGCGCCGAAGTCGGCTCGTCCAGCAGGATCAGCGCCGGTTTGAGCACCAGGGCCCGGGCAATGGCGATACGCTGCCGCTGCCCACCGGAAAATTCATGGGGGTAGCGGTGCCGGGTTTCCGGATCCAGACCTACCTCCTTCAATGCCGCAATAATCGCCGCTTCCTGCTCGGCGGCGGTGCCCATCTTGTGGATCCGCAGGCCTTCGCCAACGATGTCGCTCACGCACATCCGCGGGCTCAGGCTGCCAAACGGGTCCTGAAACACCACCTGCATCTCCCGACGCAACGGGCGAACCTCGTTCTGCGTCAGGCAGTCTAGCTGCTTGCCTTCAAAACGGATCGCGCCTTTGCTGCCGATGAGCCGCAAAATCGCCAGGCCCAGAGTGGACTTGCCGGAACCGCTTTCTCCCACGATCCCCAGGGTCTGACCCTGAGGCAGGCTGAAATTGATGCCGTCCACTGCCTTGACGTGATCCACCGTGCGCTTGAGCAGGCCTTTCTTGATCGGGAACCAGACTTTCAAGTCCTCGACCTGCAACAGCGGCGCCCCGATTTTATTGCTCGCCGGGCCTCCGCTGGGCTCCGCCGCCAGCAGCTCCCGAGTGTACGGATGCTGCGGAGAACGGAACAGTTCTTCGCACGATGCCTGTTCGACGATGCAACCGCGCTGCATGACACATACGCGATGCGCAATTCTTCGCACCAGGTTCAAATCGTGACTGATCAGTAGCAGCGCCATGCCCAATCGAGCCTGCAATTCCTTGAGCAGGTCGAGGATTTTCAGCTGAACGGTCACGTCCAGCGCGGTGGTCGGTTCGTCGGCGATCAGCAGTTCCGGCTCGTTGGCCAGCGCCATGGCGATCATCACCCGCTGGCGCTGACCGCCGGACAATTCGTGGGGCAGGGCCTTGAGGCGCTTTTGCGGCTCGGGGATGCCGACCATCTCCAGCAATTCCAGGGTGCGCTTGGTCGCGACCTTGCCGGTCAGGCCCTTGTGGATACCGAGCACTTCGTTGATCTGCTTTTCGATCGAGTGCAGCGGGTTGAGCGAGGTCATTGGCTCCTGGAAGATCATCGCGATCCGGTTGCCGCGGATGTGGCGGATGGTCTTTTCGCTCAGCTCCAGCAGGTTCTGCCCGGAATAGGTGATGCTGCCCGCCGGATGCCGTGCCAGCGGGTAGGGCAGCAGGCGCAGGATCGAGTGCGCCGTCACCGACTTGCCCGAGCCGGACTCGCCGACCAGGGCCAGGGTTTCGCCGCGCTTGATGTCGAAGCTGACGCCCTCGACCACTCGGTGCGAGCGCTCGCCCGTGCCGAATTCGACGGCGAGGTCGCGCACTTCGATCAGATTGTCCTGATTCATTTCACTTCCTCGGGTCGAAGGCATCGCGAGCGGACTCGCCGATAAACACCAGCAGGCTCAACATCAGTGCCAGCACCGCAAACGCGCTCATCCCCAGCCACGGCGCCTGCAGGTTGGATTTGCCCTGGGCCACCAGCTCACCCAGCGACGGGCTGCCGGCCGGCAAGCCGAAACCGAGGAAGTCCAGCGCGGTGAGGGTGCCGATGGCGCCGGTCAGGATGAACGGCATGAAGGTCATGGTCGAGACCATGGCGTTGGGCAGAATGTGGCGGAACATGATCGCGCCGTTCTGCATCCCCAGCGCCCGGGCCGCACGCACGTATTCGAGGTTGCGTCCGCGCAGGAACTCGGCGCGCACCACGTCCACCAGACTCATCCACGAGAACAGCAGCATGATCCCCAGCAGCCACCAGAAATTCGGCTGGACGAAACTGGCGAGAATGATCAGCAGGTACAGCACCGGCAAGCCCGACCAGATCTCCAGGAAGCGCTGGCCGGCCAGATCGACCCAGCCGCCATAGAAACCCTGCAAGGCCCCGGCGATCACACCGATGATCGAACTGAGCACGGTCAGTGTCAGGGCGAACAGCACCGAAATCCGGAAACCGTAGATCACCCGCGCCAACACGTCGCGGCCTTGATCGTCGGTGCCCAGCAGGTTGTCCGCTGACGGCGGGGCAGGGGCCGGGACTTTCAGGTCGTAGTTGATGCTCTGGTAGCTGAACGGAATCGGTGCCCACAGCACCCACGCGTCCTTGGCCTTGAGCAGTTCGCGGATGTACGGGCTCTTGTAGTTGGCCTCCAGCGGGAATTCGCCGCCGAAGGTGGTTTCCGGGTAACGCTTGACCGCCGGGAAGTACCAGTTGTTGTCGTAGTGCACCACCAGCGGCTTGTCGTTGGCGATCAGTTCGGCGCCGAGGCTCAGGCCGAACAGGATCAGGAACAGCCACAGCGACCACCAGCCACGCTTGTTGGCCTTGAACAGTTCGAAGCGCCGGCGGTTGAGAGGGGACAGGTTCATCTCAATGCTCCCGGCTGGCAAAGTCGATGCGCGGATCGACCAGGGTGTAGGTGAGGTCGCCGATCAGTTTCACCACCAGCCCCAGCAGGGTGAAGATGAACAGGGTGCCGAACACCACCGGGTAATCGCGGTTGATCGCCGCCTCGAAACTCATCAGGCCGAGGCCGTCGAGGGAGAAGATCACTTCCACCAGCAGGGAGCCTGTGAAGAAGATGCCAATGAACGCCGACGGGAACCCGGCGATCACCAGCAGCATCGCGTTGCGGAACACATGACCGTAGAGCACGCGGTGACGGGTCAGGCCCTTGGCCTTGGCGGTGACCACGTACTGCTTGTTGATTTCGTCGAGGAAGCTGTTTTTGGTCAGCAGGGTCATGGTCGCGAAGTTGCCGATTACCAGCGCGGTCACCGGCAGCGCCAGGTGCCAGAAGTAATCGAGGACCTTGCCGCCCAGGCTCAACTCGTCGAAGTTGTTCGAGGTCAGGCCGCGTAAAGGAAACCAGTCCAGATAACTGCCACCGGCAAACACCACGATCAACAGGATCGCAAACAGAAACGCCGGAATCGCATAACCGACGATGATCGCCGAACTGGTCCAGACGTCGAAATGGCTGCCGTGTCGCGTGGCCTTGGCGATCCCCAGCGGGATCGACACCAGGTACATGATCAGCGTGCTCCACAGCCCCAGCGAGATCGATACCGGCATCTTCTCCTTGATCAGGTCGATGACCTTGGCGTCGCGGAAGAAGCTGTCGCCGAAATCCAGTCGGGCGTAGTTCTTGACCATGATCCACAGACGTTCCGGCGCCGACTTGTCGAAACCGTACATGTGCTCGATTTCCTTGATCAGCGCCGGGTCCAGGCCTTGCGCGCCGCGATAGGCCGAGCCGGCCACCGACACTTCGGCGCCGCCGCCAGCGATGCGGCTGGTGGCGCCTTCGAAGCCTTCGAGCTTGGCGATCATCTGTTCCACCGGCCCGCCGGGCGCGGCCTGGATGATCACGAAGTTGATCAGCAGAATGCCGAACAGGGTCGGGATGATCAGCAACAGTCGCCGAAAAATATACACCAGCATCTGATTACTCCGTGCCCACAGGGTCGGCTTGCAGTTGGGTTTGCACTTCTACCGCGGGTTTCGTGTCGGGTTTGACCCACCAGGTGTTAATGCCGATGTCGTACTTGGGGGAGACTTTCGGGTGGCCGATGTGGTTCCAGTACGCCACGCGCCAGCTCTTGATGTGCCAGTTGGGGATCACGTAGTAACCCCATTGCAGCACACGGTCGAGCGCGCGGGCGTGGGCCACCAGGCTTTTGCGCGAATCGGCGTTGATCAGGTTCTCGACCAGATGATCGACCACCGGGTCCTTCAGGCCCATCGAGTTGCGGCTGCTCGGCTTGTCGGCGGCGGCGCTCATCCAGAATTCGCGTTGCTCGTTACCGGGTGAGTTGGACTGCGGAAAGCTGCCGACGATCATGTCGAAGTCCCGCGAACGCACGCGGTTGACGTATTGCGAGACGTCGACGCGGCGGATCACCAGATCGATGCCCAGGTCGGCGAGGTTGCGCTTGAACGGCAGCAGCACCCGCTCGAATTCGGTCTGGGCCAACAGGAATTCGATGACCACCGGTTTGCCGGTGGCGTCGACCATTTTGTCGTCGACGATCTTCCAGCCGGCCTCTTGCAGCAATTGATAGGCCTCACGTTGTTGCAGGCGAATCATGCCGCTGGCGTCGGTCTTCGGGTTCTCGAAGGCTTCGCTGAACACCTGCGCCGGGAGCTGGCGGCGGAACGGATCGAGGATCGCCAGTTGATCGGCGTCCGGCAGGCCGGTGGCGGCCATTTCCGAGTTCTCGAAGTAGCTGCGGGTGCGCACGTAGGCGCTGTTGAACAGTTGCTTGTTGGTCCATTCGAAGTCGAGCAACAGACCCAGCGCCTGACGCACGCGAACGTCCTGGAACACCGGGCGACGCAGGTTGAAGACGAAGCCTTGCATGCCGGTCGGGTTGCCGTTGGGGATCAGTTCCTTGACCAGTCGGCCCTCGGTGACGGCCGGGATGTTGTAGGCGTTGGCCCAGTTTTTCGCGGTCATTTCCAGCCAGTAGTCGAACTGCCCGGCCTTCAGCGCTTCCAGCGCGACGGTGTTGTCGCGGTAATAGTCGGTGGTCAGCACGTCGAAGTTGTAGAAGCCGCGATTGACCGGCAGGTCCTTGCCCCAATAATCCTTGACCCGCTCGTAACGCACCGAGCGTCCCGCCTTCACTTCGGCGACCTTGTACGGGCCGCTGCCCAGCGGGATTTCCAGATTGCCCTTGTTGAAGTCGCGACTGGCCCACCAGTGTTTCGGCAGCACCGGCAACTGGCCAAGGATCAGCGGCAGCTCGCGATTGTTGTTGTGTTTGAACTTGAACAGCACCGTGAGCGGGTCTTCGGCGACGGCTTCTTCGACATCGCTGTAGTAACCGCGAAACATCGGCGAGCCTTCTTTGGTCAGGGTCTCGAAGCTGAACACCACGTCTTCGGCGCGCACCGGGTGACCGTCATGGAAGCGCGCTTCGGGGCGCAGGTAGAAGCGCACCCAACTGTTGTCCGGGGCCTTTTCGATCTTGCTGGCGATCAGGCCGTATTCGGTGAACGGCTCGTCGAGGCTGTGCTTGGTCAGGGTGTCGTAGATCTGCCCGACATCGTCCGCCGGCACACCTTTGCTGATGAACGGGTTGAGGCTGTCGAAGCCGCCAAAACCGGCCTGACGGAAGATCCCGCCCTTGGGCGCGTCGGCGTTCACGTAATCGAAGTGCTTGAAGTCGGCGGGGTATTTCGGCGGCTCGTTGTACAGCGTCACGGCGTGTTGCGGGGCGGCGCAGGCCAGCCCGGCGAACAACAGGCCGCAAGCCTGCACGAGCAGGGTGCGAACGGCGTTCATTGACCTTTCTCCGAAGATTTCAGCCACCACGCGCTCAGGCCCAGGGTGTAGGGCGGCGTGCTGACGAAGGCGAACCGGTTGCGGTACGCCAGGCGGTGATAATTGAGGTACCAGTTGGGAATGCTGTAGTGCTGCCAGAGCAGCACACGGTCCAGGGCCTTGCCGGCGGCGACCTGTTCATCGCGGGTGCGTGCGGCGAGCAACTGCTCAAGCAGATGATCGACCACCGGGTTGGCGATGCCCGCGTAGTTCTTGCTGCCCTTGACCCCGACCTGGCTGGAATGGAAGTACTGCCACTGTTCCAGTCCCGGGCTGAGGGTCTGATTGAGGGTCATGAGGATCATGTCGAAATCGAATTGATCCAGACGTTGTTTGTACTGGGCGCGATCCACGGTGCGCAGGCGCGCGTCGATGCCGATGCTGTTGAGGTTTTCAATGTACGGCTGGAGGATCCGCTCAAGGTTCGGATTGACCAGCAGCAGTTCGAAACTCAGCGGTTGGCCGGCAGCGTTCTGCAAGCGCTGGCCATTGAGCTTCCAGCCAGCCTCGGCCAGCAATGCGAGGGCCTTGCGCATGGTTTCACGGGGAATGCCGCGCCCGTCGGTCTGCGGCAGCGTGAACGGCTCGGTGAACAGTCGGGCCGGCAATTGATCCTTGTACGGTTTGAGCATCAGCCATTCGTGACCGACCGGCAGACCGCTGGCGCTGAATTCGCTGTTGGGGTAGTAACTGGTGGTGCGCTTGTAGGCGTCGCTGAACAGCGCGCGGTTGGTCCACTCGAAGTCGAACATCAGGCCCAACGCCTCACGAACCTTCACCTCGGCGAAAGTCGGGCGGCGGGTGTTCATGAACAAGCCCTGGCTCTGGGTCGGGATCTGGTGCGGGATCTGCGCCTTGATCACATCGCCACGACGGATCGCCGGGAAGTTGTAGCCGTTGGCCCAGTTCTTCGCCTGATGCTCGATGTAGATGTCGAACTCACCGGCCTTAAAGGCTTCGAAGGCCACGTCGCTGTCGCGGTAGAACTCGACTTCCATGCGATCGAAGTTGTACTTGCCGCGATTGACCGGCAAATCCTTGCCCCAATAATCCTTGACCCGTTCGAACACCAGTTGCCGCCCCGGCGTCACCGAGGTGATGCGGTACGGCCCGCTGCCCAGCGGCGGCTCGAACGTGGTGGCCTTGAAGTCGCGACCTTTCCAGTAATGCTGGGGCAGCACCGGCAACTCGCCCAGACGCAGGATCAGCAACGGGTTGCCCGAGCGCTTCATCACGAAACGGATGCGTTGCGGGTTGAGGATGTCGACCCGCAACACTTCCTGAAGGGCGGTGCGATACAGCGGATGACCTTCCTTGAGCAACAGGCGATAGGAGAACGCCACGTCGTAGGCGGTGATCGGCGTGCCGTCGTGGAAACGTGCTTCCGGGCGCAGGTTGAACACCACCCAGCTGCGGTCTTCGCTGTATTCCACCGATTGAGCGATCAGGCCATAGCTGGAGGCCGGTTCATCGCCGGAAGGCGAATACTGGCCGGTGCCGACCATCAGCGGCTCGTTCAGCTCGTTGATGCCGTATTGCAGGAAATTCGGGGTGGTGACCGGGCTGGTGCCCTTGAAGGTGTAGGGATTCAGCGTATCGAAGGTGCCAAACGCCATCACCCGCAAGGTGCCGCCCTTGGGCGCTTGCGGGTTGACCCAGTCGAAGTGGGTAAATCTGGCCGGGTACTTGAGCGTGCCGAACTGCGCATAACCGTGGCTTTCGGTGATCGTCGCGCTGACGGGGGAGCTCAAGGCCAGGCTGATCAGGAGCAGGAGGAGGGGACGCTTCAAGTCAGATCCGATCCAGGCGGCTTGGGCTTTGTGGGCCGTACAGTAACAGCTTGTATGGACAGGAAAAAGACAGGGGGTTAATGCGCGCTTAATTGTGGGAGTCGCTGGCGGCGAAGGCAAAAAATGACAGGCAAAAAAAGCCCCTGAAATTCAGGGGCTCTTTATCAGTGCGGCTGGTAAACCGTGAGCATTTGCCCAGGCTTGAGCGCCTTGCCGGCGCCCGGGTTCCAGCGCTTGAGATGCTGCATCTCGACGTTGAAACGCTTGGCCACCACGTACAGCGTGTCGCCTTGCTTGACCTTGTATTGGGTCTGTTTCTGGTTGTCGGTCTTGCTGCTGGTCTTGCTGTTGGCGGCCAGCACCGTGTTGATGCGTCCACCGCTGGTGTTGCGGGCCGGCGTGCGCTTGGTGGTGTCCTGCATGACCAGGGTCTGGCCGACCTTGAGGTTTTTGCCGGTCATCTTGTTCCAGCGTTGCAGGTCCTTGACGTCGACCTTGTTGGCCTTGGCGATGGACGCGAGGTTGTCACCGCGTTTGACCCGGTAGGCACGCTTGAGCTTCGCGACTTCGGTCGGATCGGCGCCTTCGAAGACCGGTTTCAGCGAGCGAGGGCTGATCAGTTCTTCAGGACGCATGGTCTGCAGGCTGGCGGTCAGCAGTTGCGCCTTCGAGGTCGGCACCAGCAGGTGCTGCGGGCCGTCGATGGTGGTGCGCTGCTTGAAGGCCGGGTTGAGCTGGAACAGCTCGTCTTCGTCGATGTTGGCCACTGCGGCGACCTTGGACAGGTCCATGCGCTGGTTGATTTCGACGACCTGGAAATACGGTTCGTTGGCGATCGGGTTGAGGTTCACCCCGTAGGCTTCCGGCGACAGTACCACTTGCGACAGCGCCAGCAGTTTCGGCACGTAGGCCTGGGTTTCCGCCGGCAGCGGCAGGTTCCAGTAGTCGGTCGGAAGACCCAGTCGCTCGTTGCGTTCGATGGCGCGGCTGACTGTGCCTTCGCCGGCGTTGTAGGCCGCCAGGGCCAGCAGCCAGTCACCGTTGAACATGTCGTGCAGACGGGTCAGGTAATCCATCGCTGCCGTGGTCGAGGCAGTGATGTCGCGACGGCCGTCGTAGAAGCGGGTCTGGCGCAGGTTGTAGTAACGCCCGGTGGAAGGGATGAATTGCCAGAGACCCACAGCATCGGCCCGGGAATAGGCCATCGGGTTGTAGGCGCTTTCAATCACTGGCAGCAGCGCCAGTTCCAGCGGCATGTTGCGTTCTTCGAGGCGCTCGACGATGTAATGAATGTAGAGGCTGCCGCGTTCCCCGGCGTTCTCGAGAAAGGAAGGGTTACTGGCGAACCACAGGCGCTGTTGCTCGATGCGCGGGTTCACGCCCAGGCCTTCCTGGAGCTGGAAACCACCGCGCATGCGTTCCCAGATGTCCTGGGGCACCTGCGGGCTGGGCTTCTCGGACAACCAGATGGGCTTCTGCTTGGCTCGCGCAGCAATGTTCGGCGTATGGGTCGCTTCAGTCTGCGGAGCATGGCTGGAACAGCCCGCCAGCGTGGCGGACACAGCCACCGCGATGGCTTGCGCCAGGCGGGTCAATGCGTCTGAATTGACGGACTTACGTATGGATGACGACATTGGCTGGAAGTAAGTTCCGGGCAAAAATGTCGGGGGATTCTAGAAAGCGCACCCCCTGCGGTCAACCATTCAGAGTTTTTGTACCAAGTGGTGAACGGCTTAGAACTTATCTTTCCAAGCCCGCAGAGCCGCAAAAACCTCACTCGGCGCCCGGTTTTGAGCGCCATTCCGTTCGTCCACTTTTTGTTTAACTAATGTTTCACCGGTACGCAAAAACGGGTTTGTGAGCTTTTCCAGGGCCAGGGTCGAGGGCAGGGTCATGACGCCGTTCTGCCGTTGCTGGGTGACTTTTTCCAGACGGGCGGCAATGTTCGGGTTGCCCGGTTCCACGGCGGCGGCAAATTTCAGGTTGCTCAGGGTGTATTCGTGAGTGCAGTAGACCAGCGTGTCCTCGGGCAGCGACGCCAGACGTCCCAGCGAGTGGTGCATCTGCTCCGGTGTACCTTCGAACAACCGGCCGCAACCGGCGGCGAACAGGGTGTCGCCGCAGAACAGCAGGCCGTGGTGGTAATAGGCGATGTGCCCCAGGGTATGGCCGGGAACGGCGTAGACATCGAAATCCCAGCCGAGCACGCGCACCTTGTCGTTGTCCTTGAGGGCTACGTCTCGCCCCGGAATGCTTTCGCTGGCCGGCCCGTAGACCGTGGCATCGGTTGCCTTCTTCAGCGTTTCGACGCCGCCGACATGATCATGGTGATGATGAGTGATCAAAATATCGGCGAGCACCCAGCCCGGATGCGCAGCGAGCCATGCCTGCACAGGGGCGGCATCCCCCGGATCGACCACCGCGCAACGCTGGGTGGCATGATCCTGTAACAACCAGATGTAGTTGTCGGTGAAGGCGGGCAGGGCACTGATCTGTATCATCTTCGGATTCGCCAAGCAGGTAACATTGGCGCATCTTAGAGGTTCCTGGCGTGTTGGAGAATGCAATGATCGATAAAGCGTTCGCTCAGGCCGATCCTGACTGGCTCGCCCTGATCGGTGCGGCCCGTGAGTGGCTGTCCGGCCCCCTCGGGCAATTTCTGCTGGACGAAGAGCGCCGCATGCTCGAAGACGAGCTCGGCCGGTTCTTCGGCGGCTATCTGGTGCATTATGGCCCGTCCGCCGAAACGCCGCCGTCGGCGCCGCAGGTGCAGCGCAACGTGCGGCTTGGCGCGCCATTGCCCGGTGTCGAGATCGTCTGCGAGGAACAGGCCTGGCCGTTGAGCGAGCACGCCGCCGACGTGGTGGTGTTGCAGCATGGCCTGGATTTCTGCCTGTCGCCCCACGGTTTGCTGCGTGAAGCGGCCAGCAGCGTGCGCCCCGGCGGGCATCTGCTGATCGTCGGCATCAACCCCTGGAGCACCTGGGGCCTGCGTCATGTGTTCGCTCATGACGCCTTGCATCAGGCGCGCTGCATCTCGCCGTCACGGGTCGCCGACTGGCTCAACCTGCTGGGCTTCGCGCTGGAGAAACGCCGCTTCGGGTGCTATCGTCCGCCGCTCGCGTCACCCAAGTGGCAGGCCCGTCTGGCCGGCTGGGAACGCAAGGCCGGCGACTGGCAACTGTCGGGCGGCGGCTTCTATCTGCTGGTTGCGCGCAAGATCGTGGTCGGCCTGCGTCCGGTGCGCCAGGAGCGCCGCGAGCCGATGGGCAAGCTGATTCCGCTGCCGATGGCCAAGGTCAATCGCCGCCGTATCGAACCGTAAACCTTCTTTTATTTGTGGCCGGGTCTGTCCCGGCCTCGGCCATCGTCGATCCGTGATCGACGGGGCAACGCATTTTTTCTGGATAGATTGGCATGAGCGAAAGCGTCGATAGCGTAGAACTGTTCACTGATGGCGCCTGCAAGGGCAACCCCGGCCCCGGCGGCTGGGGCGCCTTGCTGGTGTGCAAGGGCGTCGAAAAGGAACTGTGGGGCGGCGAAGCCAACACCACCAACAACCGCATGGAACTGCTCGGCGCGATCCGTGGCCTCGAAGCCCTCAAGCGTCCATGCGAAGTGCTGCTGGTGACCGACTCGCAATACGTGATGAAAGGCATCAACGAGTGGATGGCCAACTGGAAGAAGCGCGGCTGGAAAACCGCCGCCAAAGAGCCTGTGAAAAACGCCGACCTGTGGAAAGAGCTGGACGAGCAGGTCAACCGCCACAAAGTCACCTGGAAGTGGGTGCGCGGCCACATCGGCCACCACGGCAACGAACGCGCTGACCAGTTGGCCAACCGTGGTGTGGATGAGATTCGCGGCTACAAGCAGGACTGATCAGAGCATCAAAATGGCGCCGGCCAGTTGCAGGTCGGTGGCGGGCAGTTCCGGCAACAGGCTGCGAATCCGCTGGAACGCCGCTTCCATCTGCGCGCCGCGAATGTCCCCGTTGCTGGCAACAAAGGCCGCTGCATCATCCTTGGCGGCCAGCACGATTTTGTCGTCCTTGAACGAACCGCTGGTGCCTTTGCTGGAGCTGAGCGTAAGGCTCAGGGTGATGTCGGTGCTGATGACGAAGCTGGTGGCGTGGGCGTCAGCCATCAGCAAACAGCCGCCGAGCAATAAAATCCGTGCAGTCTTCATGAGGTACTTGAGTCCGTGAGAAACAAGCCGCGCACGCTAACAAGCCGGTTTGCCCCAGACTTTATGAACATTGCTAATGATTGTTAAAAACTGCATGAGCGCCGATCAACTGGCGGTGGGCGACGCGCCCCAAGGGCGTGTTAACATCGCCGCTTTTGCACGATTGACCCGTTGAGAGCTGAACACTGATGGCCACCAGATCCGTTGTACTCGATACCGAAACCACCGGCATGCCGGTGACCGATGGTCACCGGATCATTGAAATCGGTTGCGTCGAGCTGATCGGTCGGCGCCTGACGGGCCGGCACTTTCACGTTTACCTGCAACCGGACCGCGAGAGTGACGAAGGCGCGATTGGCGTCCACGGCATCACCAACGAATTTCTGGTCGGCAAGCCGCGTTTTGCCGAAGTGGCCGATGAGTTCTTCGAGTTCATCAACGGCGCGCAACTGATCATCCATAACGCGGCGTTCGACGTTGGCTTCATCAACAACGAATTCGCGCTGATGGGTCAGCAGGATCGTGCCGATATCACGCAACACTGCTCGATCCTCGACACCCTGATGATGGCCCGGGAACGTCACCCGGGTCAGCGCAACAGCCTCGATGCCCTGTGCAAACGCTACGGCGTCGACAACTCCGGCCGTGAGCTGCACGGCGCATTGCTCGACTCGGAGATTCTCGCCGACGTCTACCTGACCATGACCGGTGGCCAGACCAGTCTGTCGCTGGCCGGCAATGCCTCCGACGGCAACGGGACCGGTAACGGTGCGGATAACTCCGCCACCGAAATCCGCCGTTTGCCGGCGGATCGTCAGCCGGGGCGGATCATTCGCGCCACCGAAGCCGAGCTGGCCGAACACCAGGTGCGCCTGGAAATCATCGCCAAGTCGGCCGGCGCCCCGGCGCTGTGGACTCAGCTGCTGGAAGCCGAAGCCCAGGCGTAAAGCACAAAGGATCGTCCGAACGCCCTGGCCGCGTTCGGACGATCCTTTGTTTTTGGCAGTACTGACAACTGGCCACCCTCGCCACATCCGCTCCGACCCTCTACCCTGAGGACATTGGCAGATCACTCTCCGCCGCCTCAGGACACTGAGCCCCATGTACAAAGATCTGAAGTTCCCGGTGTTGATCGTCCACCGCGACATCAAGGCCGATACGGTTGCCGGCGAACGCATTCGCGGCATCGCCCATGAACTGGAGCAGGAAGGTTTCAGCATCGTTTCGGCCACGGATTACGCCGAGGGCCGGCTGGTGGCATCGACTCATCATGGTCTGGCGTGCATGTTGATCGCCGCCGAAGACGCGAGCACCAATTCCCATTTGTTGCAGAACATGGCCGAACTGATCGGTCTGGCCCGGGTGCGGGCGCCGGACTTGCCGATCTTTGCGCTCGGTGAGCAGGTCACTTTGGAGAACGCCCCGGCCGATGCCATGGCCGAGCTCAATCAGTTGCGCGGCATTCTGTACCTGTTCGAAGACACTGTGCCGTTTCTGGCCCGACAGGTCGCACGGGCGGCGCGTAAATATCTGGACGGGCTGTTGCCACCGTTCTTCAAGGCGTTGGTGCAGCACACCGCCGATTCCAACTATTCCTGGCACACCCCCGGCCATGGCGGCGGCGTTGCGTATCACAAAAGCCCGGTAGGGCAGGCGTTTCACCAGTTCTTCGGTGAAAACACCCTGCGTTCGGATTTGTCGGTGTCGGTGCCGGAGCTGGGTTCGCTGCTCGATCACACCGGGCCGTTGGCCGAGGCAGAAGCAAGGGCTGCGCGCAATTTCGGCGCCGATCACACCTTTTTCGTGATCAATGGCACCTCGACCGCCAACAAGATCGTCTGGCATTCCATGGTCGGGCGCGACGATCTGGTGCTGGTGGATCGCAACTGCCACAAGTCGGTGTTGCATGCGATCATCATGACCGGGGCGATTCCGCTGTACCTGTGCCCGGAGCGCAACGAGCTGGGGATCATCGGCCCGATTCCGCTGAGTGAATTCAGCCGCGAATCGATCCAGGCCAAGATCGACGCAAGCCCGCTGACCAAGGGCCGCGAGCCGAAAGTCAAACTGGCGGTGGTCACCAACTCCACCTATGACGGCCTCTGTTACAACGCCGAACTGATCAAACAGAGCCTGGGCAACAGCGTCGAAGTCCTGCACTTCGACGAAGCCTGGTACGCCTATGCGGCGTTTCACGAATTCTTTGCCGGACGCTACGGCATGGCCACCTCGCGCAGCGCCGACAGTCCGCTGGTGTTCACCACCCATTCCACACACAAATTGTTGGCGGCGTTTAGCCAGGCTTCGATGATTCATGTGCAGGACGGCGGTGCGCGGCAACTGGACCGTGACCGGTTCAACGAAGCGTTCATGATGCACATCTCGACGTCGCCGCAGTACAGCATCATCGCCTCGCTGGACGTGGCCTCGGCCATGATGGAAGGCCCGGCCGGTCGTTCGCTGCTTCAGGAAACCTTCGATGAAGCCCTGAGCTTTCGCCGGGCGCTGGCCAATCTGCGTGGGCACATCGACGCCAACGACTGGTGGTTCTCGATCTGGCAGCCGCCGGGTGTCGAGGGCATCGATCGGGTGCAGACCGAAGACTGGCTGCTGAAACCCGAAGCGGACTGGCACGGCTTCGGCGAGGTCAGCGATGACTACGTGCTGCTCGATCCGATCAAGGTCACCCTGGTGATGCCAGGCCTGACCGCTGGCGGCGCGCTGAGCGACAAGGGGATTCCGGCGGCGGTGGTCAGCCGTTTCCTCTGGGAGCGCGGGCTGGTGGTGGAGAAAACCGGGCTGTATTC
The DNA here is from genome assembly GCF_058801265.1 of Pseudomonas sp. GW822-FHT03F08. NCBI lineage: Bacteria > Pseudomonadati > Pseudomonadota > Gammaproteobacteria > Pseudomonadales > Pseudomonadaceae > Pseudomonas > Pseudomonas sp. GW822-FHT03F08. The sequence goes on from NZ_JBXANC010000008.1 coordinate 137,691, forward strand.
GTTCCTCGTGCTGTTCTCGATGGGCATCACCAAGGGCAAGTGGAGCACGCTGTTGACCGAACTGCTGGAGTTCAAGCGCAGCTACGACGCCAACGTCAGCCTCGACACCTGCCTGAAGTGTGTCGCCCAGGAAGCCCCGGCGCGCTATCGCGGCATGGGCCTGCGCGATCTGTGTGATCAGCTCCACGCCTGTTACCGCAGCAACGCCACCGCCAAACACCTTAAACGCATGTACACCGTGCTGCCGGAAATCGCCATGAAACCGGCCCATGCCTACGATCAACTGGTGCGCGGCGAAGTCGAGGCGGTGCCGATCGATGAGCTGGACGGCCGGGTCGCGGCTGTGATGCTGGTGCCGTATCCGCCGGGAATTCCGTTGATCATGCCCGGCGAACGTTTTACCGAATCCACTCGGTCGATCATCGATTACCTGAAATTTGCCCGCACGTTCGATGCGAGTTTTCCGGGATTCGTGGTCGATGTGCACGGACTGCAACACGAAGATGAGGGCAATGGACGGCACTACACCGTCGATTGCGTCAAGGAATGAGGGCGTTTCCCAGTATGCAACCGGTCATGAATCCAAAATACCCAGGGCTGTCGGTGCGCGTCGCCGACGATGGCTTTGCCGCTTATATCTGGGGCAGCGATTTCAGTTTCGAGGTCGCGGCCTATGGCGCGGCCGAAATCGGCAAGCCCGTCGCGCAGTGGAGCGTGACGCCCATCGTGCCGTACCGCAAGTGCTACGGCATCGATCCCGAGGAGTTCAGCAGTTTTCGCGATGCCGCCGACAGTGCGATTTTCATGGCGTATCTGGAAGATCAGCCAGTGGGGCATCTGGTGATCAGCACCAACTGGAACGGTTTTGCTCACATCGATGAACTGGCGGTGCATGCGCCGGCTCGGCGTCACGGTGTGGCCAAGGCATTGCTGGATGTGGCGCAGTTCTGGAGCCGCAAGAAAAAACTGCCGGGGATCATGCTCGAGACCCAGAACAACAACCTCGGTGCCTGTCGTTTATATGAGCGTTGCGGTTATGTGGTCGGTGGCATCGACCATTTGCGTTATCGCGGGATCGACCCGAACACCGCCGAAGTGGCGTTGTTCTGGTATCGAATATTCGATAATCCGCTGGAAAACCTGGTCAGCTCGCCAGCATCGCCGCGGCTTGTTCCGTGACAATGCCGAGCAGGGTCTGGACGGATGTTGGCGGCGTTGCGTGTTTGAAGGTCAGCGCATAAAGACTGATCGGCACCGCCGGTGACAGCGGGCAGACATCGAGGCCGCCGGCGCGGGCACCCAGTGCGGTGAACGGGTCGACGATGGCCAGACCTTCACCAGCCTCGACCATGCTGCGCATCATCTGATGGGTCTGCACCCGGGTCTGGATGCTCGGCGCCGGGCGCAAGGCCTGAAGCTTGTGCTCCAGCGCCGGGCTCAACGGGTCCTGGCCTTCGAGGCCGACCATCGCCTGGCCTGCCAGGTCCTGCAGCGAAATGTACTTTTGCTTCGGTTGCAGCCAGCCGTGGGGCGCGAGCAATTGCAGCTTGCCTTGCGCCAGCACCTGGCAATCGATATCGGGGTGTTCAGGGTCGTGCAGGCTCAGGCCCAGATCGCTCTCGCGCAGCAACAGGCTGCGAACGATGTGGCGGGTGGGCTCGCTGAGCAGGGTGCAGGGGACGTCCGGAAGTCGTCGGCGCAATGCGGCGAGGCTTTGCGGCAACAGCTGCTGTGCCAGCGGCGGGGTGCCGATGATTCGCAGAGGCGGGGCGAGGTATTGCTTGAGGCTGCTGGCCAGCCGTTGCACTGGCTCCAGCGCGTCATAGATGTGGGCGATTTCGACTTGCAGCGCACGGGCTTCGGCCGTGGCCTGAAGCCGTCCGCGTACGCTGGCGAACAGCATGAACCCCAGCTGACTCTCGGCTTCGCGCAACCGCTCCTCGACATCGCCCGTCGGCAATTGCAGCCATTCGGCGGCGGTGCCCACGTGACCCGTCTGTAAAAGCGCCTGAATCACCTCGATATGACGTAAACGCATGCGTGAAGTCCATGTCCGGCCGTTGGGGTCAGTGGCTGAATCCTACCCCAACTCGGCGCGGATGACTTCTGCTCATAACAGTCGGTTATGAAGCGACAGTCGGCTCGGGTTCGCGAATCAACGTGATGCCCGACTGAACCAGCAGGAACTCGTTGTCATCGACTTTGTTGACGCGATCGCCAATCGCCAGTTTGTAGGTTGTAACGGGCTCCATGCCGGTGAAACCGTCTGCCGACGGGTTGGATTCCTGGAACTCATGCACGGAATAAACGCGGCCTTCCGCATCTCTTGCATGGAACTGACCGACGAGTACTGCTGCCATCTGCTTAGAACCTCTGGAGATAAAACGCTTGATTTGCGGCTTGGTAGACCGTCATCGAGCTCGGTAAGTTTTCCTACAGGAAAAAAATAATCCGGACGCGGGAAATATCCCTCGTCGTCTGGTGGAATCGTCGCCGGATCATCTATAACTACAGGCTCCTCCCACGGACAGTCGAGAGTCTTCACATGAGCAATGTCTATAACGTCGCTGTAGTCGTCGGCAGCCTGCGCAAAGCCTCGATCAATCGCAAGGTCGCCCTGGCGCTGGCGGAACTGGCGCCGGCCAACCTCAAGCTGAACATTGTCGAAATTGGCGATCTGCCACTCTATAACGAAGACATCGACGGCGATTCACCGCCGGCAGCCTACAGCACTTTCCGTCAAAAAGTGGGTTCATCCGACGCGGTGCTGTTTGTCACACCGGAGTACAACCGTTCGGTACCAGCACCGTTGAAGAACGCGATTGACGTCGGCTCGCGGCCTTATGGCAAGAGTGTCTGGGGCGGCAAGCCGGGGGCGGTGATCAGTGTTTCTCCGGGTGCCATCGGCGGTTTTGGCGCCAACCAGCATTTGCGCCAGTCCTTCGTTTTCCTCAACGTGCCGTGCATGCAGCAGCCAGAAGCCTATCTGGGCGGTGCCGGCACCGCGTTCGATGAGGCGGGCAAGTTGAACGAGTCGGTCAAACCGTTCCTGCAAAGTTTCATCAACGCCTATGGGCAGTTTGTGGAACAGCACAAGAAAGTCTGAAGCCTTCCATTCCGCCCCAGGCCATGATCGGTCACGCCTCGATGGTGTTTGCATCGGGGCGCATGGCCTGTGACGTTTGCGCCCCCGCCACTCTACGCAGCAGGAATCCGAGCGATGCAAAGTCCGATCACTGTCACGCGACTGGTGACCCGTAAAAGTGCACTCGACCAGAGCCGAATCGAGCAGGAACAGCGCAGTTCAGTGGCGGCGGACGGCGAGGTGATCCTGAAAGTCGATCGTTGCGCCCTGACCACCAACAATATTTCCTACGCTGCATATGGCGATTCGATGCACTACTGGGCGTTCTTTCCGACAGGACTGGCTGAATGGGGCCACATTCCAGCCTGGGGTTTCGCCGATGTGATCGCTTCCAGCGTCGAAGGCGTGGCGGTCGGCGAACGGTTTTATGGTTACTTGCCGCTGGCCAGTCATGTCTGGGTGCGCCCCGAGCGGGTCACCGGGCGTGGTTTCCATGACGGCACGGAACACCGGCAGACGCTGAGCTCGGTTTACAACCAATACACCCGCTGCAGCAAAGACACGTATTACCGCCCGGCAACGGAAAACCTGCAGATTCTGCTCAAGCCGCTGTTCTTGACGTCATTGTTGTTGGCGGATTTCCTTCAGGACAATCAGTTCTTCGGCGCAAGCCGTGTGGTGATTTCCAGTGCTTCAAGCAAAACCGCCTACGGCACGGCGGTGTGTCTGGCCGGCCATCCGACGCTCGAATGTGTGGCATTGACGTCGGCCGGTAACAAGGCCTTTGTCGAAAGCCTGTGCTGCTATGGCCGGACGGTGTCTTACGCAGAGTTGTCGGAGCTGGCCAATGATCGTCCGACGCTTTATGTGGATTTTTCCGGCGACCCGGGTTTGCGCGAGCGGGTGCATCAGCATTTCACCGGTCACCTCGTCTACAGCTGTTTTGTTGGCTCATCGCACACCACCGATGAAGCAGAACTGGGCGCCGTCGAAGGGCTGCGACCGGTGTTTTTCTTTGCCCCGATCCAGATTCGCAAGCGCAGCGTCGAATGGGGAGCGGAGCGCGTGAACCGGTACGTCGGCGAAGGTTTGCAGCGGTTTTATCGACAGGTCAGCGCACCGACTGACCCTCTGTTGCAGGTCGTGGAGAGTTACGGCCTTGAGGCGGCACAGAGCGTGATTTCTCGTCTGTTTCATGGTCATATCGCACCGGTGGAGGGGCACGTGATTCGACTGTGAGTTGACGGACGGGCAGGGTGCGCTTCCTCGATACCCATTCTGCCCCTGATCGAAGGTCGCTCTGCATGCTCACGGCTTCACTGATTTTCCTGCTGACCATCACCCTGGTGATCTGGCAACCCAAAGGCCTCGGGGTCGGCTGGAGTGCGACGTTCGGCGCGATTCTGGCGCTGATCTTCGGCGTAGTGCACCTGAGCGATATTCCGCTGGTATGGCAAATCATCTGGAACGCCACCGGCACTTTCGTGGCGCTGATCATCATCAGCCTGCTGCTCGACGAAGCGGGGTTCTTTGCCTGGGCTGCGTTGCACGTGGCGCGGTGGGGGCGGGGCAGCGGGCGCAAGCTGTTTGCCTTCATGGTGTTGCTCGGTGCGCTGGTATCGGCACTGTTCGCCAATGACGGCGCGGCGCTGATCCTCACGCCCATCGTGATTTCCATGCTGCTGGCGCTGCGGTTTTCCCCGGCGGCGACCCTGGCGTTCGTCATGGGCGCCGGTTTTATCGCCGACACCGCGAGCCTGCCGCTGGTGGTGTCGAACCTGGTCAACATCGTCTCGGCCGACTTTTTTCACATCGGTTTCAATCGCTATGCGGCGGTGATGGTGCCGGTGAACTTCGTCAGCGTCGCGGCCACGCTGGCGGTGTTGTTGTGGTTTTTCCGCCGCGACATTCCGGCAGCCTACGATCCCGAACAGCTTGAGCACCCGGAGACGGCCATTCACGACAAGGCCACGTTCTACGCCGGTTGGGCGGTGTTGCTGATTTTGCTGGTGGGCTGTTTTGCCCTGGAACCGCTGGGCATTCCGATCAGTGCGATCTCGGCCGTGTGCGCGGCGTTGCTGCTGGGCATCGCCGCTCGCGGGCACAAGATCTCCACGCGCAAGGTGATGAAAGAGGCACCGTGGCAGATCGTGATTTTCTCGCTGGGCATGTATTTGGTGGTCTACGGACTGCGCAATGCCGGGCTCACGGATCATCTGGCCGGCTGGCTGGATGTCTTTGCCGGGTACGGCGTGTGGGGCGCAGCCATGGGCACTGGTGTGCTGACGGCGTTGTTGTCGTCGATCATGAACAACCTGCCGACGGTGCTGATCGGGCTGTTGTCGATTGATGCCAGCCAGGCGACCGGTGTCGTGAAAGAGGCGATGATCTACGCCAACGTGATCGGCAGCGACCTGGGGCCGAAGATCACCCCGATCGGCAGTCTGGCGACCTTGCTCTGGCTGCATGTGCTGGAGCGCAAGGACATCCGGATCGGCTGGGGGTATTACTTCAGGGTCGGGATTGTGCTGACGGTGCCGGTGTTGCTGGTGACGTTGGCCGCGCTGGCGCTGCGGTTGAGCGTCTAACTCTGCCCGGGCACGTTCGGCCACAGATCCGAAACCAGAAACAACCGCTCGGCCTCTTCCCAGTCACCCCGGGCATTTTCGGTCAAGCGCACCATTAACTGCGCCGGGGCCAGCGGTTCGAGTTCATCGAGCCAGGCCTGTAAATGCTCGTGGCTCCAGGTCTGATCCGCCGGGTAATGCGCCGGCGCCAGCCACGCATGGCGGGGCAGGGGTTGCCAGCGTCCGGCCGGGCGCTGGGCGACAAATGCCGGCCAATCCTTTTGATGCAACCAGCTGCCGCGCAGGTGCTGCGGATGGGCGCCGTTCGGTGGTTCGGATTGCCCGGGCCATGGATACAGCAGATAACCGCCCAGCCACAACTGCGCACTGAACGTTCCGACATCCAGCGCCGCCAGCGCTTCGCGGCTTTCCGGGCGGGCGGAGATCGGCAACTGGTGTTCGCTCAGGTGGGCCAGTTTGCGGTCCAGTCGATCATGGCAACCCGGGCCGAGCCACTGCGCCGGATCACGGCCGTCGCCGTTCTGCGGGCCGAGGTAGAGTTTTATCGCCAGCTCCAGGTGATGCACGCCGTCGCGGTCGCGCAGCAGCATGTCGAGTTCGCCGAGGGTGTGCCCCTCGCGGCGGATCGGCAGGTTGGCGGCGATCAGTTCGATCCCCGGCGCATGCTCGACGGCGAACTGCCAGAGCCGTTCGTAATACAGGCCCAGACGCCGGGTGCGGGCCTGGGACAGCCAATGGAGCAGGCCGTAGCTGTCGCGGTCGAGTTCATGCAGCCAATGCGCGAGCCGTTCGGGATCGCGCACCCAATCGCTCCCGGCCAGCGGGTGGCGTTGCGGCCACGGTGTGGCGGCGAGCATCGGCGGGGCGAGGATCACCCACGCCAGATCGCGCACCTCCGGGTGACGCAACTGGTGGGGCAACTGGAGCAAATCGGGAAATAGGATCATCTTGCGAGCATAGCCTCAAACACGGTCGCCCCCTCGGGGCTGAAAGGATTTTGTCTATCCGGCGCTTTCGCCCATAATCGTCGTTTTCGCCGTTGCAGCCCCCCCGCAGGAGTCCCATGGAGCAATTTCGTAATATCGGCATCATCGGTCGCCTGGGCAGTTCCCAGGTGCTGGATACCGTCCGCCGACTGAAACGGTTTCTGCTCGATCGTCACCTGCACGTGATCCTCGAAGACACGATCGCCGAAGTCCTGCCCGGTCATGGCCTGCAAACTTCCTCGCGCAAGATGCTCGGCGAAGTCTGTGACATGGTCATCGTCGTCGGCGGTGACGGTAGCCTGCTCGGCGCCGCCCGGGCGCTGGCCAAACACAATATTCCGGTACTGGGCATCAACCGTGGCAGCCTTGGCTTTCTGACCGATATACGTCCCGATGAGCTGGAAGTCGAAGTCGCCAAGGTGCTCGACGGCCATTATCTGGTGGAAAACCGCTTCCTGCTGCAAGCCGAAGTCCGCCGCCACGGCGAAGCCATTGGCCAGGGCGACGCGCTGAACGACGTGGTGCTGCACCCCGGCAAGTCGACGCGAATGATCGAATTCGAGCTGTACATCGACGGGCAGTTCGTCTGCAGCCAGAAAGCCGACGGCCTGATCGTCGCCACACCGACCGGTTCCACGGCGTATGCGCTGTCGGCCGGTGGCCCGATCATGCATCCCAAGCTCGACGCCATTGTGATCGTGCCGATGTATCCCCATATGTTGTCCAGCAGGCCGATTGTGGTCGATGGCAACAGTGAGCTGAAAATCGTCGTGTCCAAAGATATGCAGATTTACCCGCAAGTTTCCTGTGACGGGCAGAACCACTTCACCTGCGCGCCGGGCGACACCATCACTGTCAGCAAGAAAGCGCAGAAGCTGCGGCTGATCCATCCGCTCGACCACAACTATTACGAAGTGTGCCGTACCAAGCTCGGCTGGGGCAGCCGCTTGGGGGGTGGAGGCGAGTGATGCTCGATCCCGCGCGTGGTTACGACCTGATCGGTGACGTGCACGGTTGCGCTCTGACCCTTGAGCACCTGCTCGACCGGCTCGGCTATCACAAACAGGCAGGCGTCTGGCGGCACCCCTCGCGTATGGCGGTGTTCGTCGGCGACATCATCGACCGCGGCCCGCGGATTCGCGAGGCGCTGCACATCGTCCACGACATGGTCGAGGCCGGTCAGGCGCTGTGCATCATGGGCAACCACGAGTTCAACGCGCTGGGCTGGAGCACGCCGGCGCCTCCGGGCAGCGGCAAGCAGTTCGTGCGTGAACACACGCCGCGCCATGCTCGTCTGCTGCACGAAACTCTGACTCAGTTCGAAGACCATCCCGGCGACTGGCACGACTTCCAGCAGTGGTTCTACAAACTGCCGCTGTTCGTCGACGCCGGACGCTTCCGGGTCGTGCATGCCTGCTGGGACGCCGGTCTGATCGAGCCGTTGCGCGCGCTGTTCCCCGATGGCTGCATCGATGAACACTTCCTCCAGGCGTCGGCCGTGCCGGGCAGTTTCGCCTGCACCGTGTTCGATCGCCTGCTGCGCGGCACCGACATGCGCCTGCCCGATGGCCTGACCATGACCAGCGGCGACGGCCTGGTGCGTTCGTTCTTCCGCACCAAGTTCTGGGAAGACGATCCGCAGACCTACGGCGACATCGTGTTCCAGCCCGACGCCTTGCCGGAACCGGTGGCGCAGAAGCCGTTGACGTCCAGCGAAAAGAATTCCCTGTTGCGCTACGGCGTCGATGAGCCTTTGCTGTTTGTCGGCCACTACTGGCGCAGCGGCAAACCGGCGCCGATCCGCCCGAACCTCGCGTGCCTGGATTACAGCGCCGTGCTCTACGGCAAACTGGTGGCTTATCGTCTGGATCAGGAAACCCGCCTTGATCCGCATAAATTTGTCTGGGTCGATGTCGAGCGGCCGGAGGTGCTGCGATGAGCGCGGTAGCGGTATTGCGTCTGCCATTGGCGGCGGACCTGAGCGGTTTCGTCAAACTGCTGCAACGGATGCAGGTGCCTCACCGCGTCAGCGAAGAGTCGGGCGAGCAGGTGCTGTGGGTGCCCTCGGAAATCAGCGACGACGTGCGTTCGCTGTATGAGCGCTTCCCGGCAGGAGACCCCGATCAGCAACTGGATATTCCGGTGGCGCCGACGTTCAAGCGTCCGAGCTTCGCCGAGCAACTGAAACATGCCAAGGCCACCGGGTTCATTCTGTTGCTGAGTCTGCTGGTCGGCGGGCTGACGTATCTGGGCGACAACCTCGACACGATGCGCTGGCTGACCTTCCTCGATTTCCGCGTAATCGGCGACTACATCCACTTCACGCCATTGGCCGACAGCCTGGCGGCGGGGCAGTGGTGGCGTCTGTTCACGCCGATGCTGATTCACTTCGGCATCCTGCACCTGGCCATGAACGGCATGTGGTACTGGGAACTGGGGCGGCGCATCGAGTCGCGTCAGGGCAGCGTCAACCTGATCGGCCTGACGTTGCTGTTCAGCCTGGTGTCGAACTATGCGCAGTTTGCGTGGAGCGGCCCGAGCCTGTTCGGCGGTCTGTCCGGCGTCCTTTACGGGTTGCTCGGTCACTGCTGGATCTTCCAGCTGCTGGCGCCGAACCCGGCCTATCGCCTGCCGCGCGGCGTGTTGGTGATGATGCTGGTGTGGTTGCTGGTGTGCATGTCCGGGCTGATCTCGATGATCGGTTTCGGCGAAATCGCCAACGCCGCCCACGTCGGCGGGTTACTCATCGGATGCTTCACCGGTTTGTTGGGCGGTTTGTATAACCGCCGTAAACTGGCCGCCTGAATTTTTTGGATAAAGAGCACGGAGACCCTGATGTCCTCTTTTAACGACCTGATCAAGAACATCACCCCGGATATCTACCAGAGCCTGAAACTGGCCGTAGAGATCGGCAAATGGTCCGACGGCGGCAAACTCACCGCCGAGCAGCGTGAACTGTCGTTGCAGGCGATGATCGCCTGGGAAATGCAGAACCTGCCCGAGGAAGAACGCACCGGTTACATGGGCCCGCAGGAGTGCGCGTCGAAGTCGATCGAAGTGCCGAACATCCTGTTCAAGTCGGACGCCATCCATTGATCGAGATTGGCCGCGGTGCAATCAGCAAAATGTCGGCGCGCCTGGACGGGCCGAACGTGCAATACGCGTTTCGTCTGGATGACGTCGAGGTGCCGGTCAACCCGTTGATCGGCACGACGGTGCGTCTGGAATATCTGGGGGCGATTCACTGCACCCATTGCGGGCGCAAGACCAAGACCAGTTTCAGTCAGGGTTATTGCTACCCGTGCATGACCAGACTGGCCCAGTGCGACGTGTGCATCATGAGTCCGGAGCGCTGCCACTTTGACGCCGGTACCTGCCGGGAACCGGAGTGGGGCGAGAAGTTCTGCATGACCGACCACGTTGTCTACCTGGCCAATTCGTCGGGGATCAAGGTCGGCATCACCCGCGCCACCCAGCTGCCGACCCGCTGGCTCGATCAGGGTGCCAGTCAGGCGCTGCCGATCATGCGCGTCGCCACGCGGCAGCAGTCCGGTTTCGTCGAAGACCTGTTCCGCAGCCAGGTGGCCGACAAGACCAACTGGCGCGCCTTGCTCAAGGGCGACGCGGCGGCGGTGGATCTGGCACAGGTGCGCGATCAGTTGTTCGACAGCTGCGCCGAAGGTCTGCAAGGCTTGCAGGAACGTTTCGGTCTGCAGGCGATTCAGCCGGTGACCGACGTCGAGCCACTGGAAATCCGTTACCCGGTCGAGCAGTACCCGGCCAAGATCGTCAGCTTCAACCTGGACAAGAACCCGATTGCCGAAGGCACGCTGTTGGGGATCAAGGGTCAGTACCTGATCTTCGACACCGGCGTGATCAACATTCGCAAGTACACGGCCTATCAGCTCGCCGTGCATCAATAAGGACTTCAGCATGCGCACCGAACAACCGAAGATGATTTACCTGAAGGACTATCAGGCGCCCGAGTACCTGATCGATGAAACACACCTGACCTTCGAGTTGTTCGAGGACCACAGTCTGGTCCACGCGCAACTGGTGATGCGCCGCAACCCGGCCCGTGGCCCGGGCCTGCCGCCGCTGGTGCTCGATGGCCAGCAGCTGGAGTTGCTCTCGGTGACCCTGGCAGACCAGGAACTGAGCGCTGACGATTACCAACTGACCGAGAACCACCTGACCCTGCAGCCGGCCAGCGAAACCTTCACGGTCGACACCAGCGTCAGGATCCACCCGGAAACCAACACCGCACTGGAAGGCCTGTACAAGTCCGGCACGATGTTCTGCACCCAGTGCGAGGCCGAAGGCTTCCGCAAGATCACCTATTACCTCGACCGCCCGGACGTGATGAGCAAGTTCACCACCACCGTGGTCGCCGAGCAGCACAGCTATCCGGTGCTGCTGTCCAACGGCAACCCGATTGCCAGCGGCCCCGGCGAAGACGGCCGGCACTGGGCGACCTGGGAAGACCCGTTCATGAAACCGGCTTACCTGTTCGCGCTGGTGGCGGGTGACTTGTGGTGCGTTGAAGACAGCTTCACCACCATGACCGAGCGCAACGTGGCGCTGCGCATCTATGTCGAGCCGGAAAACATCGACAAGTGCCAGCACGCCATGAACAGCCTGAAGAAGTCGATGCGCTGGGACGAAGAGGTCTACGGTCGCGAGTACGATCTGGACATCTTCATGATCGTCGCCGTGAACGACTTCAACATGGGTGCCATGGAGAACAAAGGCCTCAACATCTTCAACTCCAGCGCCGTGCTGGCCCGCGCCGAAACCGCCACCGACGCCGCGCATCAGCGGGTCGAGGCGATCGTCGCCCACGAATACTTCCACAACTGGTCGGGCAACCGCGTGACCTGCCGCGACTGGTTCCAGCTGTCGCTGAAGGAAGGCTTCACCGTATTCCGCGACGCCGGTTTCTCTTCCGACATGAACTCGGCCACGGTCAAGCGCATTCAGGACGTGGCGTACCTGCGTACCCATCAGTTCGCCGAAGATGCCGGCCCGATGGCCCACGCCGTACGCCCGGACAGCTTCATCGAGATTTCCAACTTCTACACCCTGACCGTGTACGAAAAGGGCTCGGAAGTGGTCGGCATGATCCACACCCTGCTGGGCGCCGAAGGCTTCCGCAAGGGCAGCGATCTGTACTTTGAACGTCATGACGGCCAGGCCGTGACCTGCGACGACTTCATCAAGGCCATGGAAGATGCCAACGGCGTCGACCTGACCCAGTTCAAGCGCTGGTACAGCCAGGCCGGTACGCCGCGTCTGGCGGTGAGCGAGTCGTACGATGCCGCCGCGAAAACCTACAGCCTGACCTTCCGCCAGAGCTGCCCGGAAACCCCGGACAAGGTTGAAAAACTGCCGTTCGTGATCCCGGTGGAACTGGGTCTGCTCGACAGCAAGGGCAATGAAATCGCCCTGCGTCTGGCTGGTGAAGCCTCGGCCCAAGGCACTACCCGAGTGATCTCGGTAACCGAAGCCGAGCAGACTTTCACCTTCGTCGACATCGCCGAACAGCCGCTGCCGTCCTTGCTGCGTGGTTTCTCGGCGCCGGTGAAACTGAGCTTCCCGTACAACCGCGACCAGTTGATGTTCCTGATGCAGCACGACAGCGACGGTTTCAACCGCTGGGATGCCGGTCAGCAACTGTCGGTGCAGGTGCTGCAAGAGTTGATCGGCCAACAGCAGAAGGGCGAAAGCCTGGTGCTCGATCCACGTCTGATTTCCGCTCTGCGCACTGTGCTGGCTGACCAGACGCTGGATCAGGCGATGGTCGCGGAAATGCTCTCGCTGCCAAGCGAGGCGTACCTGACCGAAATCAGCGAAACCGCCGATGTCGAGGCGATCCACACCGCTCGCGAATTTGCTCGTCAGCAACTGGCGGACAACCTGTTCGAAGCCCTGTGGCAGCGTTATCAGGCCAACCGCGAGCTGTCGAAAAAGACCCCGTACGTGGCCGAAGCCGAGCATTTCGCCCGTCGCGCGCTGCAGAACATCGCGCTGTCGTACCTGATGCTCAGCGGCAAGCCAGAAGTGCTGGCGGCAACACTGGAGCAGTTCGACGCCTGTGACAACATGACCGAGCGCCTCACCGCGCTGGCGGTGCTGGTCAACTCTCCGTTCGAAGACGAGAAGGCCAAGGCGCTGGCCAGTTTCGCCGAGCACTTCAAGGACAACCCGCTGGTCATGGATCAATGGTTCAGCGTGCAGGCCGGCAGCACCTTGCCGGGCGGTCTGGCACGGGTCAAAGCCCTGATGCAGCACCCGGCGTTCAACATCAAGAACCCGAACAAGGTGCGTGCACTGGTCGGTGCCTTCGCCGGGCAGAACCTGATCAACTTCCACGCGGCGGATGGTTCGGGCTATCGCTTCCTCGCGGATCTGGTGATCGAGCTGAACGGCTTCAACCCGCAGATCGCTTCGCGCCAATTGGCGCCGTTGACTCGCTGGCGCAAGTACGACAGCGCTCGTCAGGCGTTGATGAAAGCGGAGCTGGAGCGGATTCTGGCGTCGGGTCAGTTGTCCAGCGATGTGTACGAGGTGGTCAGCAAAAGCCTTGCCTGAAGTCTTTTCAGGGCAATAAAAAACGCCGCTCAATGAGCGGCGTTTTTGTGGGTGGGTAAAAAGCCCTTATGGGCGCAAATCAAACCGATCCAGGTCCATCACCTTCGCCCACGCGGCAACGAAGTCGTTGACGAACTGTTCCTTCGCATCGGAACTGGCATACACCTCCGCCAGTGCGCGCAGTACCGCGTTGGAACCGAACACCAGATCGACCCGGGTTGCCGTCCATTTCACGCCGCCGGTCTTGCGATCGCGACCTTCGAACTCATCCGCCGCTTTGGACGTTGGTTTCCACTCCACGCCCATGTCCAGCAAGTTGCGGAAGAAGTCGTTGGTCAGGGTGCCGGGTTTGTCGGTGAACACCCCGTGCTTCGTCTTGCCGACGTTGGTGTCCAGCACGCGCAGGCCACCGACCAGTACCGTCAGTTCCGGCGCCGAGAGCGTCAGCAGTTGTGCCTTGTCGATCAGCAACGCTTCGGCCGGTACGCGGTAAGTGTTGGCGGCGTAGTTGCGGAAGCCGTCGGTGTGCGGTTCAAGGAAGCCGAACGACTCGACGTCGGTCTGCTCCTGAGTCGCATCGGTACGGCCGGGCGAGAAGGGCACTGTGACCGAATGCCCGGCGTTTTTCGCCGCCTGTTCGACCCCGGCATTGCCGGCCAGCACGATCAGGTCCGCCAGCGAGACTTTCTTGCCCGACGCCCCGGCGTTGAACTCGTTCTGAATGCCTTCGAGGGCTTTGAGCACCTTGTCCAGTTGTTCGGGTTGGTTGGCCTGCCAGAAGCGTTGCGGTGCCAGACGCAGACGTCCGCCGTTGGCGCCGCCGCGTTTGTCCGAACCACGGAAGGTGGACGCGGACGCCCAGGCGGTGGAGACCAGTTCCGAAACGGACAGCCCCGACGCCAGCACTTTGCCTTTCAGTGCCCTGATATCGCTGTCGTCGACCAGTGGATGGTTGGCCTCGGGGATCGGGTCTTGCCACAGCAACTCTTCCTGTGGCATTTCCGGGCCGAGATAGCGTGACAGCGGGCCCATATCGCGGTGGATCAGCTTGTACCAGGCGCGGGCGAAGGCGTCGGCCAGTTGATCGGGATTGGCCAGGAAGCGCCGTGAGATCTTCTCGTAGGCCGGGTCGAAGCGCAGGGCCAGGTCGGAGGTGAGCATGGTCGGGTCGATGCGCTTGTTCGGGTCATGAGCATGGGGAATGGTGCCGGCCCCGGCGCCGTTTTTCGGTTTCCACTGGTGGGCGCCGGCCGGGCTCTTGGTCAGTTCCCACTCGAAGCCGAACAGGTTTTCCAGGTAGTTGTTGCTCCATTGGGTCGGGGTGGTGGTCCAGGTCACTTCCAGGCCGCTGGTGATGGTGTCGCCACCCTTACCGGTGCCGAAGGTGCTTTTCCAGCCCAGGCCTTGTTCTTCCAGGCCGGCGGCTTCCGGTTCCGGCCCGACGTTATCGGCAGGGCCGGCGCCGTGGGTCTTGCCGAAGGCGTGGCCACCGGCAATCAGGGCGACGGTTTCTTCGTCGTTCATGGCCATGCGGGCGAAGGTTTCGCGGATGTCTCGGGCCGAGGCCACCGGATCGGGATTGCCTTCGGGGCCTTCCGGGTTCACGTAGATCAGGCCCATCTGCACGGCGGCGAGCGGGTTTTCCAGATTGCGTTCGCCCTGGTTGGTGCGGCTCTGTTCATGGCCGTGCTCGGCGGGTTCGGCGACGAGGGTGCCGTCGCCCGGATCCTGCATGGCTTCGGGGTGTTTGCCGTAACGGGTGTCACCGCCCAGCCATTTGTTTTCCGAACCCCAGTAGACGTCTTCGTCCGGCTCCCACACATCGGGCCGGCCGCCGGAGAAACCGAAGGTCTTGAAGCCCATGGATTCCAGCGCGACGTTGCCGGTGAGGACGATTAGGTCGGCCCAGGAAATGTTGCGGCCATATTTCTGTTTGATCGGCCACAGCAGGCGCCGGGCCTTGTCGAGGCTGACGTTGTCCGGCCAGCTGTTGAGCGGGGCGAAGCGTTGCTGGCCGGAGCCGGCGCCGCCACGGCCGTCAGCGGTGCGATAGGTGCCGGCGCTGTGCCAGGCCATGCGGATGAAGAGCGGGCCGTAGTGGCCGAAGTCGGCAGGCCACCAGTCCTGGGAGTCGGTCATCAGCGCCGTCAGGTCGCGTTTCAGGGCCTGGAAATCCAGGCTTTTGAAAGCCTTGGCGTAGTCGAAGTCCTGGCCCAGCGGATCGGAGGCGGGCGAGTGCTGACTCAGGATTTTCAGGTTCAGTTGATTCGGCCACCAATCGCGGTTCGTCGTGCCACCGCCGGCGGCGTGATTGAACGGGCATTTCGATTCATTTGCCATGTTCGGGTCCTTATCAGGTCTTCTGCGGCCGGCTCGTGCCGACTTCGGATTAGTAAGGCTAGACCCGACTGGGAATGTCAGCTAATAGGCCGACTATTGGTGCCTGATAGGTAAAGTCTTTTACCGGTTGCTTCGACGGATTTGCTACTACGCTGATATCAGCAAGACGCAGCGCGGTTCGGGACACCCGACGTGATGACCAGGAGGTTCGCATGATGCTCTCTGCCCGTCCTTTGATCGGCCCACCGGGGATATTCCGGGTCTGGGTGGGTGCCTTTGGCGTAATCAATCCGCCGGTTCCCCGATTCACCATCGACGGTACGCCGGCTGCGACGGTGGGCCCGGCGGTGTTCTTCGAGGTGCGCGACAAGCAGCGCCAGGCCGGTTCCGGCAACAGTCCAGCCAATCATCAGGGCGTTTTCGAGCTGCAATCGCCGGGGGCCGGGGATCATGTGGTGGTTGTCAGCCTGGCGGGAGAAACGTCGTCCGTTCGCTTGCGGGAGATGCCCGCCCGGGTGACCGAACCGTTTGCCGGCGGTTTCACAATGCTGCTGGCCTCCTGTTATTACCAGAAGAACGACAAAGGCGCGCTCGCCAGCCTGCAATCGCGCCTCAAATCGCGCCCGGACATGGTGTTGCTGGCCGGTGATCAGGTGTACCTGGATTTGCCGCTTCACGAAGACCTTCCGGGAAACGAACCGGCGCTCTCACGGATGCTGGGCGACAAGTACGCTAAGCACTGGCTCTCGAGGGAAAAGCAGATCAACGGACTGGACCCGCTGTTGCAACTGGCGCCCACGGCCTGCATTCCCGACGATCACGAATACTGGAACAACGCGCCGCATTTCTCGCCCTGGCTGCCTTGCACCTATACCGCGCAGAGCCGGCAGATGCTCGCCAGTGCCGGGCGCAATCTGTATGAGGACTTTCAACTGGGCGGTGACCCCGCATCCCATCAAGGCGCGCAGCGAATCGAGGTCGATCCGCTGCGCATGATTTTGCTCGACACCCGTTCGGATCGCGATCCGGGCGGGGCTTACGATGGCCGGTACGGTTTGATGAGCAAGGCCACCGAAGACGATCTGGTGCAGTGGCAAAACGACCTGCTGAACGATCACCGCGCCGGCAAACTGACCATCGGCGTACTGGCCGCCGGACAGACGCTGTTTTCCAAGGCGCCGCCCTGGTACTCCGAATGGGCGGACTCGGATCTGCAGAGCTACGCGCAGTTCGGCATCATCCTTCGAGTGCTGCGCACGGTCTGCGAGGCGGGCATCCCGGTGGTGTTTCTCAGTGGCGATGTGCATTACAGCACCATCTCCAGAGCAACCTGGACCAAGACCGGACAGGAATGCCTGTTTGAAGTGGTCAGCTCGCCGGTTTGCCAGATCGATGGACCGCCGACCAAGGCCGACCCACCGGTTACGGATCTGGACGCCAAACGCTTCCAGACGAAATGGGTCGACCATTACTCAGGCAACGTCGTCCTGACGATCAACTTTTTGCGGGGAGGTGGCAGTGTCGACATGAACATCACCTTGTACCCGCTGGATGGCGGCAACCTGTCGCCTCGCGCTCTGGAGACGATTCGTCTCACCCCTCGGCATTGACCACGTTTTGCACAGGTTCGACTCAAGAGGTAAAAACCATGTTGAAAAATCGCAGTGGAAGCGGACGCAACCCGGAGATCGTCGAGCAGGAGCGCCGCCGGAGTGAGAGTAACGATGGGTGGCTGGAGCGTGCGTTCAAGGACCTCGGCCAGCCGGATCTGAAGAAAACCACCTTGCTCGTGCTGGCCGGGGGCAAGGATCAACTGGCCACGCGGGTGCGCATTGCCCAGTCGGCCCTGCGTAATGACCGGTTGCCGTCCTATTGGTCCGACTGCTTTCTGCTCAAGATCAAGGATGACGGCTTGTCAGGCGCCAAGGTCTTTCACGTGCCTTTGATCCAGCCGGCCAGACCGTTCGCGACCGAGCGCAACGGTGTGGTGGAGGAAGATCTGGCGTTTCTGTCGAACAAGGACGAATGGCCGAATTTGGCGTTGCTGGCATTTCCGGTCGATCAGCGCGACGTGGTGTCGAAGCTGAAAAGGTTCATGATCGATCGCAACAGCCTCGATGCCCTGGAGCACATTCTCAAATGGCTGGCGTATGCCTGGGGTGTTTCGCGAACCCCCAATCCGGTGCACGAAGACATGGGTTTCCCTTCGGCGTGCATGCTGGAGGTGGCGTTTTCCGCCGCTCAACTTGACCTGACGCCGGGCCTGGCTTCAAAGGTTTCCTGCCCCGAAGCGATCTGGAGCACGGCCTGTTACTGGCAGAAATACTACGAGCAGAGTCGTGGCGCGGTGCCTTTGGGAAGGTACGTGATCGGGCACACCTACGACATTGATGACGGCAGACCGAAAAGGGGGAAATGACCGGGTGCTCCTTTGGAAGACCCGTGCTTGAGCGGTTGTTGTAAGCATTGAGGCAAGAATCGTGATGGTCATTGGAAATGTTATTGTATAACATAAAAATGATTTCATCTGATCGATGTCACTGACCTGTCCGTGTGGCAGTGGCATCGATCCTTACTTTTCTGCCTTACGGAATTTAGAAATGCCTTCCCGTTTTCCCTCTTTCCAGCCAAGCCTGTTGGCGTCTGCGTTGCTGATCGCATTGCCCGCATTCGCCGCCGAACCCCTCGAACTGCAACCGCAAGTCATCACCGGCAATCCGCTGGGCAGCCAGAGCCTGGCTTCGCCCTCGACTGTGTTGAGCGGCGATGAGCTGACGCTGCAGCAGAAGGGCAGCCTGGGCGAAACCCTGAACAAACAGCCGGGCGTGTCGTCGTCCTACTTCGGGCCGGGCGCCAGTCGCCCGATCATTCGCGGGCAGGACGGCGACCGCATTCGCATTCTGCGCAACGGCGTCGGCGCGCTCGACGCCTCGTCGCTGTCCTACGACCACGCGGTGCCACTGGATCCGGTCAACGTCGAACGCATCGAAATCGTCCGTGGCCCGGCCGCGTTGCTCTACGGCGGCAGCGCGATTGGCGGGGTGGTCAACACCTTCGACAACCGCATCCCGACCGAAGCCATCGACGGCATCCACGGCGCCGGCGAGCTGCGCTACGGCGGCGCCGACACCACCCGCAGCAGCGCGGGGAAACTCGAGGCCGGCAACGGCCAGTTCGCCTTGCACCTGGACGCCAGCGCCCGCGAGTTCAATGACCTGAAAATCCCCGGCTACGCCAAAAGCAGCCGCGAACGGGCGGGCGACGATGGCGATTCCAGCAAGCATCGTCTGGCCAATAGCGACGGTCGTCAGGACGGCGGCGCGGTGGGCGGGTCTTACACTTGGGACGACGGTTATGCGGGGCTGTCGTACAGCAATTACGACTCCAATTACGGCTCACCGGCCGAAGACGACGTGCGGATTCGCATGCAGCAGGAGCACTACGCGTTCGCCTCGGAAATCCGCAACCTCGACGGCCCGTTCAGCTCGGTCAAGTTCGACGCCGGCTACACCGATTACCAGCACCGTGAGATCGAGGGCGGTGAGGTGGGCACCACGTTCAAGAACAAGGGCTACGAAGCGCGGGTCGAAGCCCGGCACCAGCCGTTGGGGCCGTTCAACGGGGTGATCGGCGCACAGGTCAGTCGCAATGAATTCTCGGCGCTGGGTGAAGAAGCCTTCGTGCCGCAGACCGACACCAACGCCGGTGCACTGTTCGTTCTGGAAGAGCTGCAAGCCACGGATCGTCTGCTGTTCACCCTTGGTGGTCGCCTGGAGCACACCACGGTCGACCCGGACGCCAAAGGCAACGAGCGTTTCGCCAATGCCGACCGCTCCAGCAGTTTCACCGCCGGCAGCCTGTCGTCCGGCGCGGTGTACACACTGACGCCGATCTGGTCGGTCGCCGCCACACTGGGCTACACCGAACGGGCGCCGACGTTCTACGAGCTGTATGCCAACGGTGCCCACGTCGCGACCGGTACGTATGAAGTCGGGGATGCGGGCCTGTCGAAGGAAAAAGCCGTCTCCAGCGATCTGGCGCTGCGTTTTGACAATGGCACGCACAAGGGCAGCGTGGGCGTGTTCTACAGCCACTTCTCCAATTACATCGGCTTGCTCGGCACCGGGCGTACGCTCAATGACGAAGGGGAAGAGGACGCGGGCGGAATTCCCGAATACGCCTATTCCGGTGTCCGTGCGCGCTTCAGCGGTATCGAGGCCCAGGATCGCTGGCAGCTCGGCGAGAGCGCCTACGGCAAGTTCGCGCTGGAATTGTCGGGCGACTACACCCGCGCCAAGAACCTCGACAACGGTCAGGATCTGCCGCGCATTGCGCCGCTGCGGTTGAACACCGGTCTGCTCTGGGAGCTGGATCGCTGGCAGGCGCGGATCGATGTGGAGCACGCCAGCTCCCAGCATCGGGTGCCGGACAATGAAAGCAGCACCGATGGCTACACCACGCTGGGTGCGAATGTGGGGTATCACTTTGATGTCGGCCAGAGCAAATGGCTGGCCTTCGTCAATGCCGAGAACCTGACCAACCAGACTGTGCGCTACGCCAGCTCGATCCTGCGCGACATTGCGCCGGCAGAAGGGCGAAGCATTCAGGTCGGGCTGCGCACCACGTTCTGATCGTTCCCCGCGATCTTGCGCCAGCGTCCCGCGAACCGCGCGACGCTGGCGTCGACATCAGCTCGACTGAGCGGTGTCGTCTTCCGGGAGTTCCTCCCGCAGATCCTGTTGCCCCGGCAGCTCGGTGATCACGCTGAAATCCGTGACCTCCACCGCCCCCAGCCCATAACCCAGCAAATGGAACGAGAAGGCCTTGCGCGGTTGCGGGTTGTCGAAGCTGAAATCCATTTCCAGCGGCTGGTCCGCCGTGGCGACCATTTCCGAAGGCAGGCCGAGTTGCACGTCCTGTTCGAACTCCTTGGCCTTGAGCTGGATGTACGCCGCCTGCTGCGGATCCATCGAGCGCACGGTCAGACGCACGCGGGTGTGCGAGCCCTTGGGCATTTCCAGGTATTGCGCGCCGATCAGGTTGTCGGCCCAGTCATCCTTGATCTGAGCTTGCAGCGGGATGATGTTGTCGCTGCCGAACTGATAGCGCTGGTTCAGCGGGGTGCGCAGCAGCGACAGGTCCAGCGCATCGGCGCGGGCCGCAATCTGACGGGCATTCTGGCCGCTGGCATTGCCCTTGAATGTCGCGCTTTCAGCGATGAAACCTTCGCTGGCGTAAGCGCGGCAACGTCGCGGCATGTCGCATTCGGTCAGGATGCCGTGGCCGTCGTGGTAGCGCAGCTTGCCGTTGGTGAACGACATGATTTCGCGCCCGGTGTCGTAGTCGCGAAACAGCGAGCGGCCGCTGAGTGCGGCGGGCACCGGCAGGTCAAAGTAGTCGAGAATCGATGCGCTCAAATCGACATGTCCGTAGACCCCTGCGTTCAGGTAGGGCAACTGGGCCTGTTCCGGCGCCAGGGTCAGGTTGAATCCCCAGGACGACGCCAGGCGCACTCCATCGATGCCATGGGATTCGTCCGACGTGATCACCACCAGCGTGTCTTTCAACACGCCCTGACGTTCGAGACCGCTGAGGAACTGGTCCAGGGCGTCGTCCAGATAGCCGACGGCGGCTTGTTTCGGCGTGTCGTAGCGTTGCAGGTAATCTTCCGGAGCGGAGTAGGGCTGATGGGTGCCGACGGTCAGCAGGGTCAGCATCCACGGCTTTTTCTGTTTCTTCAGTTGGCCGACGTAACCCAGCGCGCCTTCGAAGAACGCCTTGTCGTCCTTGCCCCACGGGAATTCCAGGTAGTTGGCGTTGGTGAACCACTCAAGGCCATGGGTCGCATCGAAGCCGATGTGCGGCATGATCTTGTCTTTGGCCATGAAGCGCAGGCCGGCGCCTTGCAGGTAGTGAGTGCTGAAGCCGTTCTGGCGCAATTGGGCCGGCAGGCAGGCCTGGTTGCGTTCGTTCTGGGTCAGCATTTCCACGCCTTTGGGCGTGCCGTTGTTCAACTTGTCGTAATCGCCGCAGAGCATGGCGTACAGGCCGCGAATGGTCTGGTGCGTGTGCAGCACGTAGTCCGGCGTGTTCATGCCGCGCTCGGCCCAGCGGCTGAGCTTGGGCATCAGGTCTTCCTGATAATGGCTGCCGATCGCCTCGCGATTGGCGCGGATGTAGGCGCCGGGAATGCCCTCGACGGTGACGATCAGGACATTGCGCGCCTGACCTTTGGCTGCCAGTAACGAGTGACCATTCAGGTCGAGGTCGGTGAGTCCGGCCATCGAGGGCGCTGGTGCTTCGCTGCCACCTTCCAGCCATTCCTCGGCCTGCATTTGTGCGTCGGCGACCTGCGCGGCGAGCAACTGATGCGGCAGGTTGTACAGGCGCCATGGGTCGGCGTCGCTCGGCGAAAGGTTTTGTGCGCCCCAATGGGCGGCGAACAGCAACACCGGTGCCGTCCACGCCGCGCGGGGCAGGGCCGGGGCGGGAGTCGCGCGGTTTGCCCACTGCGTCGCCAGCCACAGCAGCAGGGCCAGCAGCAATGTGCCGGCCACCGCCGGATGGGCAAAACCGCCGCCGGTGGAGTTCTCCACGAATTGCGGGTCGATCAGGTAATGCAGGTCCTGGGGATTGGGCAGGCGCCCGACCGCGCTGACCAGTTCAGCTGTCGCCACTGCCAGCAAGCCCCAGAACACCAGCACCGGCAGCCCCAGCCACCACGGCCGGCGATGCAGCAGGACCACCAGCAGGCTGCCGATGGCCAGGTCGGAAAGATAGCCGAACAGGCTCGACCAGCCGAGTGCCGCACGCAGGCACACCGGTACGATCAGTACCAGAAAAACCAGAGAGAGAAGACGGGCGTCGGGGTGCCGAAGCCGTTGAAAAAGAGCGCTCACAAAAAAGACCTTCCAGCCATCAAACCTTCATAAAAGTGTGCGCGATGATACCAAGGGTGGGCTGTCTGATCGCCCTTTTAAACGCGAAGCTGATCCGCTGTCGAACGGCTGTGCGATCACGGCGAAATGCCTGAGGCCCAGACCTGCGTTCATGTCAGGGGTGGCGGAAGGCTTTTTCCGGCGTACCGGAGCAGGGGATTAATTGTTTCAGGCTGTTTATTACGCCTTTGATCCCTTTCAGCTGCATTTGCGAAACGTTGCGATTTACAATGCCCGACCTCTGATGGAGACCTGCCTCCGTGGATGTCCTCACGCAACTCAACGCTTATCTGCACCGACTGCTGATCGAGCCGGTCGCCGAGCAGTTCTTCGGCCTGTTCGATCTGAACGGTCGTATCGGCGTGGCGTTTATCTTCACGTCCTATTGCGTGGCCTATGGTCTGTTCCGCTACAGAAAATCCCGAGGCCTGACCGAGGCCCCAACCTTCTGGCAGTTCCTTGGCGGCGGTCGCGTGCATGGGCATCGCTCGGCGTGGCTGGATTATCGCTACTACTTCATCAAGGGCATTCTGCGGGTCGCGCTGGTGTTGCCGGTCGTGGCGCTGGTCGATCCGCATATTCTGCGCTCGGGCGATTACGTGCAGTTTTTTAACCGGCTCTGGGGCGCCCGCGAGCAGGTCTCGGATCATCCCTCGATCGCATTGTTTTACGGCCTCGGCGTATTTGTGTTCAGGGACTTCCTGCACTACTGGATTCACCGCGCCTTTCATTCCCGTTTTCTGTGGGAATTTCATAAGGTCCATCATTCGGCACCGGTGCTGGTGCCGGCCACCGCCAGCCGCATTCACATCGTCGAATCGATCTTCGAACGAGTCGTCATCACCGCCGGCCTTGGCGCTTTTGCCGGCGTGGTCTGGTATGCCTGTGGCGGGGAGGTCAGCCGCTACACGCTGTTCGGCGTGACGTGGCTGGCACTGATCATCAACAGCCTGGGGGCCAATCTGCGGCACAGCCATGTCTGGCTGTCGTTCGGGCCGAAGGTCGAACACGTGCTCAACAGCCCGGCCCAGCACCAGATCCACCACAGCGACGCGCCGCGACATTTCAACAAGAATTTTGCAATCAACCTGTCGCTGTGGGACTGGATGTTCGGCACGTTGTACGTCACCACTTCAAAACCCGAAGTCTTGCGCTTCGGCACGGGCGAGCAAGACCGCACGCGTTATCTGACGCTGTACAGCCTGATCGTCACGCCGTTTGTGGACACCGCGAAACGCTTGTCGTCGAACGCCGACGGGCTCAGAACCAGGTTCAACCAGCGTACGCCATGAGGGCTTCGCCGAAGGCCTGCGGGGTCGGGTTTTGCGGCCAGCTCGGCAGCCCCTCGGGCAGCGTCAGCCAAGGTTGTTTGTGACTGACCCAGATGTGTGCCATCGGTTGCAGTGAGCGGCTTTCATCGAGCGTGCCGGCGCGCAGAACGCTCATCCCCGGTGCGGCCGTGGTGGTGTTGCACAGACGCGTATGGCAGACACTGCACAGCTGATGTTCGGCGTGTTGCCCATTGAGATCGTAGGCATAAGTGGCCAACGGTCCGGTCAGCGTCAGGGCGTCGGTGGGCAGCAGGGCATGCAGTGCAAAGGCACTGCCGCTCCAGGTCTGGCAATCCGTGCAATGGCAGGCGTAGATGGCCGGCGGCACTTCGGTGTTCAACTGATAACGGACGGCACTGCAGCGACATTGGCCGGTGAGTGTCATGGGCAAGGCTCCTTCAACTGCGGGTTCGATGCCGGGCGCAAGGCCCGTGCGGTATGCTCGCGCAGCATGCCGCAGACCCCGGTGAATGAACATCGGCCAAAACTGCCCAACCGCTCACAGGAAATGTATGAACGCTCCACAACTTCATTGGGAAACCCAGCGCGCCTTTCTCGCGGTACTGCGCACCGGCAGTCTGTCGGGCGCCGCGCGCTTGCTGGGCATTGCCCAGGCCACGGCACGGCGGCGGATCGAGGCGCTGGAGCAGAGTGTCGGCGTCAGCCTGTTCATTCGCTCACCCTCGGGGCTGTTGCCGACCGAGACTGCCAGGGAGTTGATCGGTCACGTCGAAGCCATGGCCCTGGCCGCCAATGCTTTCAACCGCGCCGCTTCCGCTGACGTGGCGCAAACCAGCGGCACCGTGCGCCTGACCGCCGGCAAGCTGTTGGGCGTCGAGATCCTGCCGCCGATGTTGCGCCGCCTGCGTCAGCAACACCCGCAATTGGCGCTGGAATTGAACGTGTCGAATCGTCTGCAAACCCTCTCACAGCAGGAGGCCGACGTAGCCGTGCGCATCCGCCGTCCGACCGAAGCTTCGGTGGTAGCGCGCAAGGTCGGCGATCTGCACGTGGGCCTCTACGCCACACCCGAATTGCTGGCGGAGCAGGGCGTGCCTGAAACGGCTGAGGACTTGCGCCGGTTTCCGCTGATCGGCCCGGATCGTCATGGGGGCGAGATCGAGTTTCTATGTGCGCGCGGCTTCGATTGTTCGGCAGAGCACACGGCCATCCGCACCGATGATCATCTGGCGCAATGGGCGGCGTTGCGCGCGGGTCTGGGGATTGGCGTGAGTTTTCGGCAACTGGCCCAGCGACATGGACTGGTGCGAGTCCTGCCCGGTCAGGTGGACTTTACGGTGGATGTGTGGATTGCAATGCATCAGGACATGCGCCGGGTGCAACGGGTTTCAGCGGTGTTCGATGGCTTGGGAGCGGACTTGCAGGTTTTTCTGGAAGCCTGATTTTCAGATGATATCAATATGCGATAACGGTATTTAAATTTCGTTTTTTATAGCGATAGAGTCCGGCCTCACAGATTTCCCAGAAAATCACTGCGAGGTTGTCATGGCCCTACCGTTCAAACGTTCTGCACTGACGCTGCTGGCGGCTTCGTTGGCTGGCGCTCTGCTCGGCAACACTGCTCAAGCCGAAGGCAAGATCAGCATCGCCCAGCAATTCGGTATCGGTTATCTGATTCTGGATGTGGTGCGCGATCAGCACCTGATCGAGAAGCACGGCAAGGCTCAGGGGCTGGACATCAAGGTCGACTGGAACAGCATTTCCGGCGCTACCGCCATGAACGAAGCGCTGCTGACCGGATCGCTGGATGTGGTCTCGGCCGGCGTGCCACCGATGCTCACTGTGTGGGATCGCACCAAGGGCAAACAGAACGTCAAGGCCATCGCTTCGCTGGGCTCGATGCCCAACTACCTGCTGACCAATAACCCGAACGTGAAAACCCTCCAGGACTTCAGCGACAAGGATCGCATCGCCGTGCCGGCGGCGGGCGTGGGTTTCCAGTCCCGCACGCTGCAGATCGAAACGGCCAAAGAATTCGGTAATGACCAATACAAGAAATTCGACGACATCTCCGTCAGCCTGCCGCACCCGGATGCCACGGCCGCGTTGATCGCCGGCGGCTCGGAAATCAACGCACATTTCTCCAGTCCGCCATTCCAGTACCAGGCGTTGCAGAATCCCAACGTGCATAAAGTGCTGAGTTCCTACGATGTGCTCGGCGGCCAGGCCACCTTCAACGTGCTGTACACCACGGAAAAATTTCACGACGAAAACCCGAAAACCTACAGGGCGTTCTACGACGCACTGGTCGAGGCCGAGCAGATCATCAAGGCCGACAAGCCTGCGGCCGCACAAGCTTACATTCGTGTTGAACAGTCGAAGTTGCCGTTGGCGCTGGTGGAGAAAATCGTTACCGATCCGGAAATCGATTTCACCGTGGTACCGCAACGCACCTACATATATGCAGAGAAGTTGCAGGAGCTGGGTGTGCTGAAAAACAAGGCGGACAGCTGGAAGGATTATTTCTTTGAAGAGGCGCATGGCGGGGCGGGGAGTTGAACAGTCGTCATTTGTGAACAGTCCGCCCGGCAGCCTGTGCTGACGGGCGGACTTTTCGTATCAACTCACCGAGTCATCAAAGATGCTCTCAATCGGCATCTCGAACGCCCGGGCAATCTGGAACGCCAAAGGCAGGCTCGGGTCGTAGCGTTCGTTTTCAATCGCATTGATGGTCTGGCGCGAAACGTTCAGACGTTCGGCCAGATCCACCTGTGACCATTTGCGCTCGGCGCGCAGTTCCTTGAGGCGGTTCTTCATTGGTAGCGGCGCCGGGCGATGCGCAGGCCGATCATCCACATAGCGCCCATCACCGGCCAGACCCACAACCACGGGATATGCGGGGCGCCCACCGTTTCCAGAAAACCGTAAGTGAAGGTCAGCAGGGCCGATGCGGCGAATGCAAAGCCGAGGGCTTCGAACTGGATACGCAGATACATTTCGTCGAGACGTCGCATGTCGCGTACGACCGTCCAGCAGAACAAGCCGACCGGAATCATCGGCATCAGCACGATGACGCCGCGCAGGTAAGCGTTGGCATCCGCCAGATAAATCAACGCGAATTGCGATGCCAGCAGCACCACTGCGTACAGAACCATTGCCGCAGCCATCTCTCGGTTGAATCGGTTCATGTCCAAACTCCTATGTAAAAGACGCTTTACATAGTCGCTTAAGATATTTCCGATGTAAAGCATGCTTTCCATAAGGGTCGTGCCCGATAACTTCTCTGCATTCATTGGCCGGATAACGAAGGCGGTTGCCCGCACGTCCGCTGCCCGGGTGAGCAGTAAACTCGCGTCTATAGTGAGAGGGCTGTGTGAAACGGGTTGGCGCACCTCAAGGCTGCGACGGGAGGCGCCGAGTGAACAATCTGCTGTTATTCATTCAGGAGATCGCCATGAGCCAGATCGAAAAAGTCCTCTACACCGCAAAGACCCACACCACCGGCGGACGTGACGGGGCGTCGCGCAGTTCCGACGGGATTCTCGATGTCAAATTGTCGTCCCCCGGCTCCAACGGCGGTGGGACCAATCCGGAACAACTGTTCGCTGCCGGCTGGTCGGCGTGCTTCATCGGCGCGATGAAAGCGGTGGCGGGGCAGCAGAAAATCAGCCTGCCAGCGGACCTTGCGGTGGATGCCGAAGTAGACCTGGGCACCAACTCGGGAGGGTATCTGTTGCAGGCACGGCTCAAAGTGAGCCTGCCGGGCATGGAACGCGGCGCGGCGCAGCAACTGGTGGATGCGGCGCATCAGGTGTGCCCGTACTCCAAGGCCACGCGCAACAATATCGAAGTCGAGTTGAAACTGGTCTGACATCCAGATGCAAACGGGGCGGCATGATCGTCGATCATGCCGCCCCGTTGGTTTTTTGAAGCCGTAAATCTGTCAGTCAGCGATCAATGCATCTTGCTGTGATCGTGGCCTTCCATGTTGGTCAGCGAGCGCACCGGCGCCTGGACTTCGATGGCTTGTTTCTCGCCCTTGGCGTTTTCGACGGTCAGGGTCAGCGGCACGTTGTCGCCTTCCTTCAGTTGACCGTTCAGGCCCATCAGCATCACGTGGTAGCCGTTCGGATCGAACTTCACAGCCTTGCCGGCCGGCAGGTCGACCGAGTTGACCGGGCCCATGCTCATCACGTCGTTCTTCATGGTCATTTCGTGGATCTGCACGTCCTTGGCCACCGGCGATGCGACGCTCAGCAGCTTGCTGTCGCTGTCGGCGGTGACGGTCATGAACGCGCCGCTGGCCGACTGGCTTGGCACGGTTGCACGCACCCAGGCGTCATCGACCTTGGTCTGCGCCGAAGCCTGGAAAGCCAGACCCAGCAGGGACAGGCCCAGAGCAGCACGTTTGATGTTGTTCAGAAAAGGGTTCATCAGCAGACCTCCATGACGGTAAGCAAGTCTTCCGTACACTCTTGTGCAGAAAGCGATTGGGACAGACCCACGCGCAGGTTGCCGCGGGTGTCGTAGACATAACTGGTAGACGTGTGCGACAGGGTGTAGGTGTCGCCGGCAGGGACTTTTTCGTAGAAGACGTCGAATTCCTTGGCGGTGGCCTTGGTTTCCTCAAGGGTGCCGTACAGGGCGACGAAGCTCGGGTCGAAGGTCTTGACGTAGGCGTCGAGGATTTGCGGCGTGTCGCGTTCCGGGTCGAGGGTGATGAACACCACTTGCAGGATGTCGCCATCCTTGCCCATCAGCTTCTTGATTTTTGCCGCGCGGGCCAGTGTCGTCGGGCAGACGGCCGGGCACTGGGTGAAACCGAAGAAGATCATCGGCATCAGGCCGCGAAAGCTCGACAGCGACACGGTGTTGCCTTCGGTGTCCTTGAGCTTGAAGGTGCGTCCGAGGATCTTGTCACTCAGATCCTTGCCGTACTTGTACGACAGTTGGCCACGGGTGTCGCAGCCGGCGAGCAGGCCCAGACCAAGCACGCCCATTCCCGCAAGCACCTTGCGGCGAGTCAACAAAGCCGTCATCTAATACCGCCCTTTGCAGCCCGCCGGTCAGCAAGACAGGCGGGGGGTTAACCGTAAAAGCGGCGCATGATACCAAAATGAACCGCCAGGTCGGTTTTTGATCACCAACCAATGTCGGATCGGGCGACAAAAGGTGTAAGAAAACATGACCTGCGGTTATTGCGGCGACGGTTCAACCGGGCTCCAGCTGCCGCCCAGCGCGGTGTACAGGTTCACTTGCGCCACCAGTTGCGCCAATCGGTCAGTGATCAAGCCCTGCTGGGAGCTGAACAGCGAACGCTGGGCATCGAGGAACGTCAGGCTGCTGTCGACGCCGGTCTGATAGCGGTGCTGCGCCATGTCGTAATAGTCCTGGGTCGCCTGCACCAGATCACGCTGGGCCTGGAGTTGTTGCTGGTAGGTCTGGCGCGCCGCGAGTCCGTCGGACACTTCCTGGAAGGCGGTCTGAATGGTCTTTTCGTACTCGGCGACGCTGATGTCCTTCTGCAATTTCGCGTAATCCAGACTGGCGCGCAGGCTGCCGGCATTGAAGATCGGCAGGTTGATCTGCGGCTGGAACGTCCAGGCGCCGGAACCGCCCTTGAACAGCCCCGACAGGTCGCGACTGGAAGTGCCGGCGTTGGCGGTCAGGCTGACACTGGGAAAGAACGCCGCCCGGGCCGCGCCGATATTGGCATTGGCCGCCTTGAGCTTGTATTCGGCCTGGAGAATGTCCGGCCGGCGCTGCAGCAGATCCGACGGCAACCCGGCCGGTACTTGCGCCACCAGATCACTGTCCAGCGGACGTGCCGGCAGGGTCTCGGGGACCGGTGCGCCGACCAACAGTGTCAGGCTGTTCAAGTCCTGGGCGACCTGGCGTTGATAGCGGGCGAGGCTGGCGCGGGTGCTGTCGACGCTGGTCTGTGCCTGGATCTGATCCAGCGCCGAGGACTTGCCGGCCTCGCGGTTGCGCGTGGTCAGGCGCAGGCTTTTCTCGTCGGCGGCGAGGGTTTCTCGGGCCAGGGCCAGCAACTCCTGGTCGGCGCGCCAGGTCAGGTAGGCATTGGCGACGTTGGCCACCAGGCTCAGTTGCGCACTGCGCCGGGCTTCTTCGGTGGCCAGCCAGCTCATCAACGCCTGATCGCTGAGGCTGCGCACCCGGCCGAAGAAATCCAGTTCGTAGGCGCTGATGCCAAGGTTGGCGGAGTAGGTCGACGTGATCGCCGCTTTGGTTTTGGTCACGCTCGCCGGCACCCGCTGGCGCAGTTCGTTGGCATTGGCCGAGACCGCCGGCAGCAGATCGGCGCGCTGAATGCGGTACTTCGCCTGGAACGCCTCGACGTTCAGCGCGGCGACCCGCAAGTCGCGGTTATTGATCAGCGCGCTCTCAATCAACTGTTGCAACGCCGGGTCATTGAACAATCCGCGCCAGTCCTCGACCGCGCTGGTGGCCTGGGTTGGCGCAGGGTAGGCGGGGCCTTTCGGATACTGCGCCGCACTGGGCGACGCGGGCTGCTGGTAGTCGGGAATCAGCGAGCAGCCGCCCATCAGCAACGCCATGGACAGCAGGGAGATCGGCAACCTGGACATCAAACAGCCTCGTTCACGAATGAGAGCGGGCGCCGGGCGCCCATGATGAGAGACACGCCGGATCAGGCCCCGGCCATCCATTTCGCCAGACCGTGACGACCACTGACCCCGAGCTTGGCGGCCGCGCGCTTGAGGTAGGTCTCGACCGAGCTGTTCTTGACCCGCAACCGCTCGGCCATCTGCGGCACGGTGCCGCCGGTCAGCAAGCCCAGGCAGACTTCCTTCTCGCGCACTGACAGGGTGATGTCGCCCAGCGCCAGGCGTTCGTCGAACACCTGTTGCAACGGTGTCTGCTCCTGATCGGCCTGGAGCGGGCGCGGTTGTCGGGCGACGATTTGCCGACGGATCTGCGCGTGACGCTCGATCAACGGCAGCAGGGTGTCGGACAGGCTTTTGAGAAACGACAGTTCCGGCAGGGAAAACACCCGGTGCGTGTGAGGGCGACAGAACGAGATGACACAGCGGCGGTTGGAGGTGCGTGACACCAGATTGCACTGATGGACGCTGCGGTGCGGGTGTCGTTGCTGCAGCGAAGCTTTGAGTTGAATCAGCAGCGAGTCATTCATCTCGATCATCTTCTGCAACAGCGGATGATCGTCCTGGCATTGCAGGGGATCTGGGGGCGGGAAGGTATCCGGCAAACCGGCGCTGCCCAATGCCTTGATCTCGACCACGCTGGCCTCGCGCTCGTCGAGTGTCCATTCGCTGAGATCCACCCGGTTGACCGGCACCAGGGTGTCGACCAACTGAAACATGTTCGTGGCGAAACGCTCGTTCCCCGTGCTGGCGATCAACTCGCCCAGCTGCCAATAGAAGTGCGGGTTGTCCATGTTGCGAAGACTGCCGGTCAGATTCATATCCTTGTCATCCTTGATTTAAAGCCATTGCCGAATCGTCTGCCGTGCATGCACCTGTGAAGCCGCCACCCAATCATTTCTCCTTGAAATCGATCTGGAGCGGGATTTAAGCCTATGCATTTGTCCTACGTCTGTAGGGGAAAACGGGGACACAAAGTGCCACTATTTCCGGATTAATGGCGCCACGTTTCTGTCAGTCCTAGGGTGACAAGCCTGTAGGACGTGACTGTACGGTCTAGTGGAAACCCCGAAAACCGGGGTTCAGAGCGCCGTTTCCCAGCATTGCGAAGTCGTAGTCAGCGCAGGTGGATGGCGATTGTCCTACAGGATTTTCAGTCATTTCTTTCCGAACTTTTGGTGGGATGGCCGGCCAGTCGAGGCCTGTCAGCCCGCAGGGCAGGGCAAAGAGGGGGGAGTTGTCCGGGTTTCACGTGTCATGCGGGTTTCGGGGCCGATGCTTGAATACGCGCCAAATCACATGAGACGGATCTTATGAACCAATTTGCTGCCGATGCGGCGGACGGTCTGTCCGCGATTTCCGAGGCCTTCCCGCTGACTGCCGCCCAGAGCGACATCTGGCTCGATCAACTGCGTCAGGGGGATTCACCGCTGTACAACATCGGCGGCTACGTCGAGCTGACCGGTCCACTGGATCCGGCGCTGATGCAAGCGGCTCTGGAAGGTCTCGTGGCCCGGCACGACGCCATGCGCACGATTCTGTTGCCGGGCGCCGGCCAGCACGGCTTGCCCCTGCAGCGCTTTGCGCAGTCCTTGCCGGCCCCGATGCCAATCCATGACGTTTGCGCGCAGCCCGATCCACAGTCCGCGGCGCGCAGGCTGATTCAGGAACGCATCGAGCAGCCGTTCACGCTGGACGGCGGGCCGTTGTTCCGGTTTCTTCTGATCCGTCTCGATGCCGATCATCATTGGCTGTCGATCCTCGCCCATCACCTGATCGTCGACGGCTGGGGTTTCGGCGAGATACTCAAGTCGCTGGACGAGATCTATAACGCGCTGGCGCTTGGGCAACAGCCGCCGGACTCGGCACCGTCCTATGTTGATTTCATCCATGACGATGCGCGTTATTACGAGTCGGCACGCTATACCCACGACCGGACGTACTGGCTGGACAAGTACCGCAACCTTCCCGAGCCGTTATTGCTGCCCCGATATCAGGAACGCTTTGCCGGTGCCCCGGCCCCGACCCGGATTTTCTCTCAGGCTTTTCCCGCACGACTGCACGAACGCATGAAGTACGTGGCTCGCGAATACGGCGGGTCGGCGTTCCATGTGTTGCTGGCAGCCTTGCACGTGTATTTCAGTCGCACCGCCCAGCGTGACGAATGGGTGGTGGGGGTGCCGCTGCTCAACCGTTCCGGTGCCCGGTTCAAGTCCACGCTCGGGCTGTTCACTCAGGTCAGCGCAGTGCGGATGGGGTTTGGCCGGGCGTTGTCGTTCGGTCAGTTGATCACGGCGATCCGCGACGAATTGAAGCGCGATTTCCGCCATCAGCGTTTTCCGCTGAGCGAAATGAATCGTGCATTGGGCCTGCTTCGCGAGGATCGCTCCCAACTGTTCGAACTGACGGTGTCCTATGAGCAGGATGTTCACGAGTACCGCTACGGCGAGGCTCAGGCGCGGGTCATCAAGGTCTCGAACCACGAGGAGGGCACGCCGCTGGCGGTGCATTTGCTCAGCACCCTCAACAACGACAAAGACAGTTTGTACATGGTCTACAACGAAGCCTATTTTGGCGCCGATGAGATCGAAGCGCTGTCCGGGCGCCTGTTGCTGGTGCTGGAGCAGGGCCTGGAGAATGTTGACCTGGCGCTGGATGATTTCAATCTGAGCCTGCCAGTCGAATCGGCGTTGCTGCAGCAGTGGAATGACACGCGCGCGGATTACCCCAACGAGTTGACCATCCATCAGCGCATCGAAGCGCAAACGGCGGCGCGGCCAGAGGCGGTGGCCGCAGAGTTTCAGGGACAACGGCTGACCTATGCCGAGCTGAACCGAAAGGCCAACGCCCTGGCCCATCACTTGATCGGGCTCGGTGTACGGCCCGATGACCGCGTGGCGCTGGTCGCCCGCCGAGGGCTGGACACGCTGGTCGCGCTGCTGGCGATCCTCAAATCCGGCGCCGGTTACGTGCCGGTTGATCCGGCCCATCCTGCGGAGCGCTTGAGCTATTTATTGCGCGACAGCGCTCCGGTCGTCGTCTTGACCCAGCGCGATCTGCGCGAACGGCTGCCGGTGCTGAATGTGCCAGTGATCGACATTGACCCGCGCATCTGGCCGGTCAACGATCTCAACCCCAAGGTCTCGGGCCTGGCCACCGCGCATCTGGCCTACGTGATCTACACCTCCGGTTCCACCGGCCAGCCCAAAGGCGTGATGGTCGAACATCAGACCCTGTCGAATCTGGTCGACTGGCACTGCTCAGCCTTCGATCTGTGCACCGGTCGCCACACCTCGAGCCTCGCCGGCTTCGGTTTCGACGCCATGGCCTGGGAAGTCTGGCCCGCGCTGTGTGCCGGCGCGACCCTGCACCTGGCGCCGTCCCGCGACGGGGGTGAAGACATCGACGCGCTGCTCGATTGGTGGCGTGCGCAACCGCTGGACGTGAGCTTCCTGCCAACGCCGATTGCCGAATACGCGTTCAGTCGCCACCTTGAACACCCGACCTTGCGCACGCTGCTGATCGGCGGTGATCGCCTGCGTCAGTTCAATCGCGAGCAGACGTTCGAGGTGATCAACAACTACGGCCCGACCGAGGCCACCGTGGTTGCCACCTCGGGTCGAATCGAACCGGGTCGGACGCTGCACATCGGCAAACCCGTGGGCAATGCCACGACCTATCTGCTGGATGACCGACAGCGTCCGGTGCCGATTGGTGTGGCCGGTGAGCTCTACGTCGGTGGTGCCGGTGTGGCCCGGGGTTACTTCAACCGTCCGGAGTTGACTGCCGAGCGCTTTCTCGACGACCCGTTCAGCACCCGGCCCGACGCGCGGATGTACCGCACCGGCGACCTCGCACGCTGGCGCCCGGACGGCAACATCGAATACCTGGGCCGCAACGACGATCAGGTGAAAATCCGTGGCGTGCGCATCGAACCCGGCGAAATCGAAGCCGCGTTGAGCAGTCATGAATCCGTGCGCGATGCGGTGGTGCAGGTGCGCGACGGGCAGTTGTTGGCCTGGTTCACCGAACGCCAGCCGCTGGACATCACGCAACTGCATGCCCATCTGCAAACCCGTCTACCCAGCGCAATGCTGCCATCGGCCTACGTGCGCCTGGCAGTGCTGCCCCTGACGGCCAACGGCAAGCTGGATCGCCACGCATTGCCGGCGCCGGGGCCGGAGGCGTTGATCCGCCGCGAATATGAAGCCCCGCAAGGTGACGTCGAAATCCTCCTGGCGCAGATCTGGGCCGAGGTGCTGCAAGTCGAAAAGGTCGGGCGTCACGATCACTTCTTCGAACTGGGCGGGCACTCGTTGCTGGCGGTCAACCTGATCGAGCGCATGCGTCAGCTCGGCATGAGCAGTGATGTGCGCGTGTTGTTCGGCCAGCCGACGTTGGCGGCACTGGCCGCGTCGGTGGGCACTGGCCGAGAGGTCGAAGTGCCGGCCAACCGCATTCCGCCGGGCTGCACGCAGATCACCCCGGACCTGTTGCCGTTGGTAGAACTGGATCAGACCACTCTCGACCGGATCATCGCCACGGTGCCGGGTGGGGCGGCCAACGTGCAGGACATTTATCCGCTGGCGCCGTTGCAGGAAGGCATCCTCTATCACCACATCACCGCCGCGCAGGGCGATCCGTACCTGCTGCAATCGCAGCTGGCGTTCGACAGTGTCGAGCGGGTCGAGGCCTACGCGGTTGCATTGCGTCAGGTCATGGCGCGGCACGATATCCTGCGCACCGCCGTGGTCTGGGAAGGCTTGACCACACCGGTGCAGGTGGTCTGGCGCGAAGCTGAACTGCCGGTGCAGGAAATCACCCTCGATCCGGCCGAGGGCGATGTCCTCGCGCAACTGCACGCGCGTTTCGATGCCCGGCGTTATCGCATCGACGTCAGTCAGGCGCCGCTGATCCGGCTGATGTATGCACGCGACCCGGCCCACGGGCGGATCGTGGCGATTCTGTTGTTCCACCACCTGGCGCTGGATCACATCGCGCTGGAAGTCTTGCGTCATGAAATGCGCGCCAACCTGTTGGGGCTGAGTGAACCGTTGCCGCCGGCGGTGCCGTACCGCAATTACGTGGCGCAGACACGACTGGGCGTCAGCGAGCAAGAACACGAAGCGTTTTTCCGCGAGATGCTCGCCGACATCGACGAGCCGACGTTGCCGTTCGGTTTGCAGGACGTGCAAGGCGACGGTCGCGGCATCGACGAAGCCGTGCGATCGCTTGCGCCTGAACTGGACCGGCGCTTGCGCCTTCAGGCGCGGCAGGCGGGTGTCAGCGTGGCCAGCCTGATTCACCTGGCCTGGGCGCAGGTGCTGGCGGCGACGTCGGGGCAGGAACATGTGGTGTTCGGCACAGTGTTTATGGGCCGTATGCAGGGCGGTGAAGGCGCGGACCGCGCGCTGGGGGTGTTCATCAACACCTTGCCATTGCGGGTGGACATGGACCGGGGCGCGCGCGATGCGGTGCTGCTCACCCACGCCCGACTGACCGACTTGCTCGGGCACGAACATGCGTCACTGGCGCTGGCCCAGCGTTGCAGCGGGGTCGCGTCACCGGCGCCGCTGTTCAGTGCGTTGCTCAACTATCGACACACTGACCTTGAGGCGCAGGAAGCGGCGTCGGACCAAGCCTGGCAAGGCATCCAGACCCTGGAGAACGAAGAACGCACCAACTACCCGATGACCTTGAGTGTCGATGATCTGGGTAGCGCCTTGCAGATCACCACGCGGACCCTGATCAGCATCGGCGCCCAGCGCATCGGCGACTATGTGCAGACTGCGTTGCAGGCGCTGGTGGATGCCCTGGAGCAGACACCACAACAACCGCTGAATCGCTTGCCGATTCTGCCGTCGGCAGAGCTCGAGCAACTGCTGGTCGGGTTCAATGCCAGCGAAGTCGATTGCCCGCTCGATCAGCCGCTTCAGGTGCTGTTCGAACAGCAGGCGCAACGCAGACCCGACGCCATTGCCTTGCAGGCCGGGGATCAACAGCTGACGTATCGCCAATTGAACGAGCAGGCTAACCGTCTGGCGCATCATCTACGCGAGCACGGCGTGCAACCCGATTCTCGGGTGGCGATCTGTGTCGAGCGCAGCCTGGACCTGGTGATCGGCCTGCTCGGCATTCTCAAGGCCGGCGGTGCGTATGTGCCGCTGGACCCGGACTATCCGCTGGAACGCCTGCACTACATGCTGCAAGACAGCGCGCCGGTCGCGGTGCTGGTGCACGAAGCCACCCGCAGTCTGCTGGGCAATTCGGGCGTGCCGGTCATCGATTTCGACCGTTGCACCTGGCAGGACGCGTCGGCCGATAACCTGCACGTACCGGGTTTGAGCGCTGCGAACCTGGCCTACATGATTTACACCTCGGGCTCCACCGGCACGCCGAAGGGCGTGATGATCGAACACCGAAGCGCCTGCAACATGGTGCACTGGGGCTCGCAGATCAGCCCGCCGACCGAGCACGGCGCGCTGTTGCAGAAGGCGCCGTTCAGCTTCGACAGTTCGGTGTGGGAGATTTTCTGGCCGCTGTGTTCCGGCCTGCGGCTGGTGCTGGCGCGTCCCGACGGCAACCGCGATTCGGCGTATGTGACCCAGGTGATTCGCGAACGACAGATCACCGTGGTCAAGTTCGTGCCAGCGCTGCTGCAACAGTTCGTCGAACAGGACGATGTCAGCCAGTGCACCAGCCTGACCGACGTGCTCAACGGTGGCGGCGAACTGACCGCCGCAC
This sequence comes from Pseudomonas sp. GW822-FHT03F08, assembly GCF_058801265.1. Lineage (NCBI taxonomy): Bacteria > Pseudomonadati > Pseudomonadota > Gammaproteobacteria > Pseudomonadales > Pseudomonadaceae > Pseudomonas > Pseudomonas sp. GW822-FHT03F08. The sequence continues at coordinate 174,899 of NZ_JBXANC010000008.1, forward strand.
TGGCCCGGCGTGTCCGCGAGCGCCTGCCATGGGTGCGTCTGCATAACGTCTACGGGCCGACCGAAACCACGGTCGACAGCACCGGCTGGACGCTTGAACCCGATCAATCGGTACCAGAGGCCGTAGTGCCAATCGGCAAGGCCCTGAGCAACACCCGGCTCTATGTGCTGGACGCCCACGATCAACCGGTGCCATTCGGCGTCAGCGGTCACCTGCACATCGGCGGGGTCGGGGTCGCGCGGGGGTATCTGGGGTTGCCGGACATGCAGGCCGAGCGCTTCATCGACAGCCCGTTCGTGGCCGGTGATCGCCTGTACCGCACCGGCGATCTGGTGCGCTACCGAGCGGATGGCAATCTCGAATTCCTTGGGCGCAACGACTTCCAGGTCAAGCTGCGTGGCCTGCGTCTGGAACCGGGGGAAATCGAAGCGCGGCTGATCGAGCACTCGGCTGTGCGTGAAGCGGTGGTGCTGGTGCGGGACGAGCGGCTGGTGGCGTATTTCACCGTGCGTGAAGGATTCGACGCGCCCAGCATCGAAACCTTGCGCGCCCATGTGCTGGAGCGCTTGCCGGAGTACATGGCGCCGGGCGCTTACGTGAAGCTCGATGCGTTGCCCCTGACCCCCAACGACAAGGTCGATCGCAAGGCCTTGCCGGCACCGGGGGCAGAAGCGGTGCTCAGTCGTCGTTACGAGGCGCCCGAAGGCGAGGTCGAGATCAGGCTGGCGCAGATCTGGGCCGAGGTGCTGCAACTGGAGCAGGTCGGGCGCAACGACCACTTCTTCGAACTCGGCGGGCATTCGTTGCTGGCGGTCAGTCTGGTGGCGCGCATGCGTCAGGCCGGGCTGCACGTCGATGCCCGGACGCTGTTCAGCCAGCCGACCCTGGCTGCGCTGGCGGCTCAGACTTCGGCGCAGTCAACGCAGGTGGAAGTCCCTCAAACCACCATACCGACGCTCAATCGCAAACGCCGGCTCTGAGCGACATCGGCGCCGATTCGCGGTTCCCGCGGATCGGCGGCCATGACTGGTCGGTCACGGGTCTTGTCCCCGCTTCCCATGTCAGACACCCAAGCCCCGATGTTTTAGCTTTTCCGGGCTGCGCGTGGCCGCACGGATTCGCCGCTGCGCGCTCCTTTTTCCCGAATTTACAGCAGGTTACCCCCATGCAATTTCGCGAGCTGATGGCTGTTATTTCCACCCATGCGATCCGCCTTCAACAGGACGATGAAGACCTGGTCATTCTGGGCAACGACGACGCGCTGGACGACGCGTTGTGGGACAGCCTCGCCAAGCACAAGGCGCAATTGCTGGAACTGGTGGCGAGCCACGGTGGCGACTGGTCGAGCCCGGCGCTGCGCATCACCCCGGACATGCTGCCGCTGGTAAAACTGGATCAGCCGGCCATCGACCGCATCGTCGCCACCGTGCCGGGTGGCGTGGCGAATGTGCAGGACATCTATCCGCTGGCGCCGCTGCAGGAAGGCATGCTGTATCTGCACCTCGCGGCCGGCGAAGGTGATCTGTATGTGCAACAGGCGCAGTTCACCTTCGACAATCACCAGCGCCTCGACGCATTTGCCCAGGCGTTGCAATGGGTGATCGACCGTCACGACATTCTGCGTACCTCGTTTGTCTGGGAACGTCTGGACGAGCCGGTGCAAGTGGTCTGGCGCCAGGCACCGCTGGTCTGCGAAGAGGTGCAGCTCGACACCTCCACGGATGTGTTCAGCCAGTTGCAGGCGCGCTACGACGCCCGTCACTTGCGCCTCGATCTGCAACAGGCGCCGCTGCTGCGCTTGGTCTATGCACGGGATCCGGCGCAGGGACGGATCGTCGCGTTGCTGCTGTTCCATCACATGATCATCGACCACGTTGCACTGGACGTGGTGCGCCGGGAAATCCAGGCCTGGCTGCAAGGGCAGACTGAGCTCGTGGCGCCGGCGGTGCCGTTTCGCAATCACCTGGCGCGGGCGCGCATGGCCCTCGATGAACAGGCCCACGAAACGTTCTTCCGCGAGATGCTCGGTGACATCGACGAACCGACATTGCCGTGGGGCCTGCAGGATGTTCACGGCGGCGGACAGGATTTCGAAGACGCACAGCTCAGACTCTCTGACGATTTGAACCTGCGACTGCGCACGCAAGCGCGGCAACTCGGCGTGAGCGTGGCGAGCCTGATGCACCTGGCGCTGGCGCGGGTATTGGGCCAGTTGTCCGGGCGCACCTCGGTGGTGTTCGGCACCGTGTTGCTGGGGCGGATGGAGGCGGGCGACGGTGGCGAGCAGGCGCTGGGCATGTTCATCAACACCTTGCCGCTGCGGGTCGATGTCGGCGCGCAAAGCGTTTACGACGGCGTGCTCGCCACACACCGACGGCTGAGCGCCTTGCTCGCCCACGAACAGGCGTCGCTGGCATTGGCCCAGCGTTGCAGCGCGTTGAGCGCGCAGACACCGTTGTTCAGCGCCATGCTCAATTACCGTCACAGTGCTGTCGGTGATGTCGCCGAGGTGATCGAACTGGCCCCCGGCGTCCAGGTCCTGAGTGGCAAGGAACCGACCAACTACCCGCTGACCTTGAGCGTCGATGATCTGGGCAGTGGTTTCCGGTTGTCCGCCATCGCCCCGACCGGTATCGGTGCCGAGCGGGTCTGCGGCTATGTGCAAACCGCACTCGACGCCTTGCTGAACGCTCTGGAACAGTCGCCCGAGACGCTGATCAACCAGTTGCCGATTTTGCCAGCGCACGAGCGGCAACAATTGCTGGTGGGTTTCAATGACAGTCGCGTCGAGTTCGATCTGGAACAGACCGTTCATAGCCTGTTCGAGGCTCAGGTCGAGCGCACGCCGCAAGCCATCGCGTTGCAGGCCGATGAGCTGTCACTGACGTACTTTGAGCTTAATGCGCGGGCCAATCGCCTGGCTCACCGATTACGTGAGCTGGGTGTCGGGCCGGACACGCCGGTGGCGATCTGCGTCGAACGCGGGCCTGAACTGGTGATCGGCCTGCTGGGCATTCTCAAGGCCGGCGGCGCTTATGTGCCGCTGGATCCAGCCTACCCGGCGGAACGTTTGAACTACATGCTCAAGGACAGCGCCCCGGTGGCGCTGCTGGCGCACGGCGCGACCCGGGCGATGTTCGAGGCGGGCGGCGTGCCGTTGCTCGATTTCGATCAGGATCACTGGCAGGACTACCCCGATCACAATCCTCAGGTGCCGGGCCTGAACGCTTCGAACCTGGCCTACGTGATCTACACCTCGGGTTCCACCGGCACGCCGAAAGGGGTGATGGTCGAGCACCGTGGCCTGGGCAATCTGCTTCATTGGAGTTCGCAGGTGTGCCCGCCCGTGGCGGACGGCGCCCTGTTGCAGAAAACCCCTTACAGTTTCGACGCTTCGGTCTGGGAGCTGTTCTGGCCGCTGACGGCCGGCCTGCGACTGGTGCTGGCACGTCCCGATGCGCACTTCGAACCAGCGTATCTGACGCAAGTAGTGCGCGAGCAGCGCATCAGCGTGATCCAGTTCGTCCCGGCGTTGCTGCAACAGTTCCTCGACGTGGAAGACGTCAGCCAATGCACCAGCCTTACGGATGTTTTCTGTGGCGGCGGTGAGCTGACGCCAGCGTTGGCCCGCCAGGTGCGCGAGCGTCTACCGCAGGTTCGCTTGCATAACGTCTACGGCCCGACCGAAACCACCGTCGACAGCACGGTGTGGACGCTGGAGCCTTCGATGCCCGTGCCGGAAGCGCTGTTGCCCATCGGCCGACCGGTCAGCAACACCCGTTTGTACATTCTCGACGAACAACGGCAACCGCTGCCGCTGGGCGTGGCCGGTGAGCTTTACATCGGCGGCGTGCAGGTGGCGCGCGGCTACTTGAACCTTGCATCGCTCACCGCCGAGCGTTTCCTCGACGATCCGTTCAGCGATCAGCCGAACGCGCGGCTGTACCGCACCGGCGACCTGTGCCGCTATCGGGCTGATGGCAACCTTGAATACCTCGGTCGCAACGACGATCAGGTAAAGATTCGCGGCTTGCGTATCGAGCTCGGGGAAATCCAGGCACGGCTGATTCAACTCGATACCGTGCTCGCCGCCGAAGTGCTGGTGCGCGAAGACGTGGCCGGCGATCCACGGCTGGTGGCGTACTACACCGGTGAGCCGCTGGACATCGGCGAACTGCGCGGCCATCTGCTGGAGCAGTTGCCGGATTACATGGTGCCGACGGCGTTCGTCCATCTCGACGCCATACCCCTGAGCCCCAACGGCAAACTCGACCGCAAGGCCTTGTCGGCCCCGGATCAGAGCGGCCAGTTGCTGCGCAGGTACGAGGCGCCTGTAGGTGATGTGGAGTGTCGCATCGCCGAGATCTGGCAGACCTTGCTGAATGTCGAGCAGGTCGGGCGCCATGACAATTTCTTTGAACTGGGCGGCCATTCCCTGTTGGCCGTGAAGCTGGTCGAGCGCATGCGCCAGCAGGAATTGAACTGCGATGTGCGGGTACTGTTCGGCCGGCCGACCGTGGCGGGATTGGCGGCAACCCTGGGCGCGTCGTCCGGTGTTCAAGTACCGGTCAATCGCATCACCCCTGACTGCCAACACATCACGCCCGACATGCTGCCCCTGGCCTCACTCGATCAGGCCGGCATCGACCGGATCGTGGAAAGTGTCCCCGGTGGCGTCGCCAACGTGCAGGACATCTATGCGCTGGCGCCGTTGCAGGCGGGGATTCTGTATCACCACATGGCCGCGACTGCCGGTGATCCTTACGTGTTGCAGGCGCAATTCGTGTTTGACGGGATCAAGTCGATCAAGGCCTTTGTGCGCGCCGTCAACGTGGTGATCGCGCGCCACGACGTCCTGCGTTCCAGCGTGGTCTGGGAAGGCCTCGAAGAGCCGGTGCAAGTGGTCTGGCGGGCGGCGCCGCTGGCGCTTGAACGAGTCGATGCCGACCCGCAGGACGGCGACGTGCTGCAACAAATGCAGGCGCGTTTCGACCCGCGTCACTATCGTCTGAATCTGGGCCGCGCACCGATGATGCGCTTTGCTTACACCGAGGACCCGCAGCAACAACGCTGGGTCGGCATTCTGTTGATGCACCACTTGATGCTCGATCACACCGCGCTGGAAGTGCTGGTGAGCGAGATGAACAGCGTGCTGCACGGCCACGCCGCCGAACTGGCGACCCCGGTGCAGTACCGCAACTATGTGGCACAGGCACGGCTTGGCGCGGATGCCGAGGCGCACGAAGGGTTTTTCCGCGACATGCTCGGCGACATCGATGAGCCGACTCTGGCGTTCGGCGTGCAGGACGTGCATGGCGACGGCAGCGCGGTGGTCGACAGCCAACTCACGCTGGACACCGCGCTGGCCTTGCGTCTGCGCGAGCAGGCACGGTGGCTCGGCATCAGCGTGGCGAGTCTGGCGCACCAGGCCTGGGCGCAGGTACTGGCGCAGCTTAGCGGCCGGGACGAGGTGGTGTTCGGCACGGTACTGCTGGGCCGGATGCAGGGCGGCGAGGGCGCCGACCGGGCGTTGGGCCTGTTCATCAACACCTTGCCGCTGCGGGTCAGCGTGACCGCCACGGCGGTGCGCGACAGTGTGCTTGCCACCCATGAACGGCTGGCGCAATTGCTCGCGCATGAGCAAGCGTCACTGGCATTGGCCCAGCGTTGCAGCGGGGTTTCCGGTGCGTTGCCGCTGTTCGGCACGTTGCTCAACTATCGCCACAGCGCACCGCAGGCTGCGGGGCTGACGCTGGACGGCATTGAATTGCTCAGCTCCCGCGAGCGCAGCAACTATCCGCTGGTGGTCAGCGTCGATGACCTTGGCGAAGGTTTGCGTCTGAGTGTGCAAGCGGTGCCGGGCATCAATGGCGCGCGAATTTGCGAGTACATCAACATTGCCTTCGACAGTCTGGTGCAGGCGCTGGAGCAGACGCCGCAACTGAGCGTCGATCAACTGTCGATCCTGCCGCCGAATGAGCGGCGGGAATTGCTGGTCGGGTTCAATGCCACCCAGCGGGATTACCCGTCGGGTTCGACGGTTCATGGTCTGTTTGAACAGCAAGTGAAACTGCATCCGCAAGCTGTGGCGGCGGTGCATGGCCACACAACGCTGACGTATGAGGAACTGAATCAACGGGCCAACCGACTGGCCCATTATCTGATCGGGCAGGGCGTGCAGCCGGGCGACCATGTAGCGATCCTGCTGCCGCGTTCGCTGGAGTTGTTGGTCGCGCAACTGGCCATCGGCAAATGCGCGGCGGCTTATGTGCCGCTGGACATCAACGCGCCGGCCGAGCGTCAGGCGTTCATGGTTGAAGACTGCGGGGCGAAAGCGCTGCTGACCTTCAGCACTGAAACGATTGATTACGCAGTGCGCCGAATCGATCTGGATGCGCTGCCGTTGGACGCGCAACCGACGCATAACCCGGACCTGCCGCAATCTCCAGAATCCGTGGCCTACATCATGTACACCTCCGGCTCTACCGGCACGCCGAAAGGAGTGATGGTGCCGCATCGGGCGATCGGTCGACTGGTGATCAACAACGGCTATGCCGATTTCAACCCGCGGGATCGCGTGGCATTCGCCTCCAACCCGGCGTTCGATGCCAGCACCATGGACGTCTGGGGGCCGCTGCTCAACGGCGGGCGAGTGGTGGTCATTGATCACGCGACCTTGCTTGATCCGCACGCATTCGGACAGGAATTGGCGACTTCGGGCGCCACGATTCTGTTCGTCACCACCGCGCTGTTCAACCAGTACGTGCAGTTGATTCCCGAGGCATTGAGGGGCCTGCGCATCGTGCTCTGCGGTGGCGAACGCGCCGACCCGGCCGCCTTCCGCCGCTTGCTGGCCGAGGCGCCGGATCTGCGCATCGTTCACTGCTACGGCCCGACCGAAACCACCACCTATGCCACGACGTTTGAAGTGCGCGAAGTGGCAGAAGATGCCGACAGCGTGCCAATTGGCGGCCCGATCTCCAACACCCAGGTCTATGTACTCGATGCCCGCCAGCAACCCGTGCCGATGGGCGTCACCGGCGAGTTGTACATCGGTGGGCAAGGCGTGGCGCTGGGCTATCTGAATCGCCCGGACCTGACCGCCGAAAAATTCCTGCAAGACCCGTTCAGCGAACAACCGGGCGCGTTGTTGTACCGCACCGGCGACCTCGCTCGCTGGCTCGCGCCGGGGCAACTGGAGTGCATCGGTCGCAACGACGATCAGGTGAAAATCCGCGGTTTCCGCATCGAACTGGGGGAAATCGAAAACCGCCTGCTGAACTGCGAAGGGGTCAAGGAAGCCATCGTGCTGGCCCGCCAGGACGGTCAGGAGCCGTTGCGTCTGGTGGCGTATTTCACCGCCGAAGAGGGCATCGACAGCGCCAGCCTGCGCGAACAATTGCAAGCGCGCCTGCCGGAATACATGGTGCCCTCGGCCTGGGTACAACTCGACGCCTTGCCGCTGAACAACAACGGCAAGGTCGACCGCAAAGCCTTGCCGCTGCCGGATCCGAGTGCCTGGCTCAGCCAGGCATACGAAGCCCCGCAAGGCCCGGTGGAAACCGCGCTGGCGCAGATCTGGGCCGATGTCCTGAAGCTGGAAAAGGTCGGTCGCCACGACAACTTCTTCGAACTGGGCGGCCATTCGTTGCTGGCGGTGAGCCTGATCGAACGCCTGCGCCGGATCGGCCTGAGCACCGACGTGCGCGTGCTGTTCAGTCAACCAACCCTGGCAGCATTGGCAGCGGCGGTGGGTAGTGGCCGCGAGATCGAAGTGCCGGCCAATCGCATTCCTGCTGATTGCACCCACATCACCCCGGACCTGCTGAGCCTGACCGAGCTGGATCAGGCCAGCATCGACCGGATCGTCGCCAGCGTGCCGGGCGGTGCTGCCAATGTGCAGGAAATCTACCCGCTGGCGCCGTTGCAGGAAGGCATCCTTTATCACCATTTGAGTGCTGAGCAGGGCGACCCGTACCTGCTGCAATCGCGGCTGGCCTTCGACAGTGTCGAGCGTCTGCGCACCTTCACCGACACCTTGCAGCAGGTCGTCGCCCGCCACGACATCCTGCGTACCAGCGTTGTCCACGAAGGCCTGGCGATTCCTCATCAAGTGGTGTGGCACCACGCCGAACTGGTGGTGCAACACGTAACGCTGGATCCGGCGCAGGGCGACATCCTCGAGCAGTTGCACGAGCGCTTCGATGCCCGTCACTACCGCCTCGACATCAGCCAGGCACCGCTGCTGCGCATGGTCTATGCCGAGGACCCGAAACAGCAGCGCGTGGTGGCGATCCTGCTGTCCCATCACCTGATCCTCGATCACACCGCGCTGGAAGTGATCGTCGAAGAAATGCGCGATGTGATGTTCGGTGAGATCGACCACCTTTCGGCACCGATTCCCTATCGCAATTACGTCGCCCAGGCACGCTTGGGGCTCAGCGAGCATGAACACGAAGCGTTCTTCCGCGACATGCTCGGCGACATCGATGAGCCGACCCTGCCACTCGGTCTGCGGGACGTGCAGGGCGACGGTCACGGTGTCGAGGAAGCGCTACAACCGGTGGCTGCCGAACTCAACGGGCGTCTGCGTGAACAGGCGCGGCAACTGGGCGTGAGCGCGGCCAGCCTGATGCACCTGGCCTGGGCGCAAGTGCTGGGCGTGCTGTCGAACCGGCGCGACGTGGTGTTCGGCACGGTGATGATGGGGCGGATGCAGGGTGGCGATGGTGCCGACCGGGCGCTGGGGGTGTTCATCAACACCTTGCCGCTGCGCATCGATGTCGGCGCCAGCGCGCGCGACGGGGTCAAGGCGACTCACGCACGACTGACTGCGTTGCTGGGGCATGAACATGCTTCGCTGGCACTGGCCCAGCGTTGCAGTGGTGTCGCGGCGTCGTCGCCGTTGTTCAGTGCCTTGTTCAACTACCGTCACAGTGCCCCCGCGCAACAGTCGCAGCACGGGCAGGGTATCTGGGAAGGTGTGCAGAAACTTGGCGGTGAAGAACGCACCAACTACCCGTTGACCCTGAGCGTGGACGATCTGGGCGAAGGGTTTGCCTTGTCGGTTCTGGCGGTCAGCCAGATCGGCGCGCAACGGATTTGCAGTTACATGCACACCGCACTGGAGCAACTGGTGCAGGCACTGGAACAGACGCCGCAAAAGCCGCTGAACCGTTTGCCGATCCTTTCGACCGCGGAACTGGAACGTCTGGTCGACGGCTTCAATCCTCCGGTCACGGCCTATCCCCGTGGCGCAACGATTCACGCAATGGTCGAGGTTCAGGCCGAGCGCAATCCGCATACCCTTGCCGTGATTCAAGGTGCGCAACAGCTGACCTACGGTCAGCTCAATCAGCGCGCCAACCAACTGGCCCATCATTTGATCGGCCTCGGCGTGCAACCGGACGACCGCGTTGCGCTCTGCGTGCGTCGCGGCCCGCAAATGCTGGTCGGGATGCTGGCGATTCTCAAGGCCGGCGCCGGTTATGTACCGGTGGATCCGGCGCATCCGGTGGAACGCATCGCCTACCTGTTGCAGGACAGCGATCCGGTGGCCGTGCTCGCACAGGCTTCGACCCGGGAGCTGCTGGGCATGATGCCGGTGATCGATCTGGACAGCGACGCCTGGCAACACCTGCCCGACAGCAACCCGAAACTGCCGTACCTGACTCCGGCGCACCTGGCCTACGTGATCTACACCTCGGGCTCCACTGGCCAGCCAAAAGGGGTGATGGTCGAACACGCCACCCTGGAAAACCTCGTGCACTGGCACGCCGAAGCCTTCGACCTGCACGCCGGCAGCCACACCGCCAGCGTTGCCGGGTTCGGTTTCGATGCGATGGCCTGGGAAGTCTGGCCGGCGCTGTGCGTCGGTGCGACCATGCACCTGCCGCCGGAATCGGTGAGCAATGAGCATCTGGACGAACTGCTCGACTGGTGGCGAGCGCAGCCGTTGCAAGTCAGCTTCCTGCCGACTCCGGTGGCCGAATACGCCTTCAGTCACGAGCTGCAACACCCGACCCTGCGCACGTTGCTGATCGGCGGCGACAAGCTGCGCCAGTTCAACCGTGCGCAAACCTTCGCAGTGATCAACAACTACGGCCCGACCGAGGCCACGGTGGTCGCGACGTCCGGCCCGGTGGAAGTCGGCCAGCCGCTGCACATCGGCCGGCCGATGGCCAACGCTCGCATCTATCTGCTTGATGACCAGCAACGTCCGGTGCCGGTGGGCGTGACGGGCGAGTTGTATGTGGCCGGCGCCGGTGTGGCCCGGGGTTACCTGAACCGTCCCGATCTGACCGCCGAACGCTTCCTCGCCGACCCGTTCAGCGACCAGCCGCAGGCACGGATGTACCGTACCGGTGACCTCGCACGCTGGTTGGCGGACGGCAACATCGAATACCTGGGCCGCAACGACGATCAGGTAAAACTGCGCGGCGTACGGGTTGAGCTGGGGGAAATCGAAGCGGCGCTGGCCAGTCATCCGGCGGTGCAGGACGCGGTGGCGCTGGTGCGCGACGGGCAGTTGCTGGTGTGGTTCACCGAGCGTGCGCCAGCCGAGATCGAAGCCCTGCGCAATCATCTGCAAACGCTTCTGCCGCAAGCCTTGATCCCGGCGGCTTACGTGCGACTCGACGCCTTGCCGCTGACCACCAACGGCAAACTCGACCGCAAGGCCTTGCCGGAACCGGATCAGAACGCCTGGCTCAGCCGTGAATACGAAGCCCCGCAAGGCCCGGTGGAGACTGCGTTGGCGCAGATCTGGGCCGATGTCCTGAGGCTGGAAAAAGTCGGTCGCCACGACAACTTCTTCGAACTGGGCGGCCATTCGCTGCTGGCGGTGAGCCTGATCGAACGCCTGCGCCAGATCGGCCTGAACACCGACGTGCGCGTGCTGTTCAGCCAGCCAACTCTGGCTGCACTGGCCGAAGCGGTAGGCAGCGGTCGCGAAATCGAAGTGCCGGCCAACCGCATTCCTGCTGATTGCACCCACATCACCCCGGACCTGCTGAGCCTGGCCGAACTGGATCAGCCGAGCATCGACCGGATCGTTGCCACGGTGCCCGGCGGCGCTGCCAACGTGCAGGACATTTATCCACTGGCGCCGTTGCAGGAAGGCATTCTTTATCACCACTTGAGCGCGGAACAGGGTGACCCGTACCTGCTGCAATCGCGGCTGGCCTTCGACAGCGTCGAGCGGGTCGAGAACTTCGCGACGGCGCTGCGTCAGGTCATGGCGCGCCACGACATCCTGCGCACGGCGGTGATCTGGCAGGAACTGGCCGAACCGATGCAAGTGGTGTGGCGTCAGGTTGAGCTGCCGGTGCAGGAGATCGTGCTCGATCCGGCGGATGGCGACGTCCTCGATCAGTTGCACGAGCGTTTCGATGCCCGTCACTACCGCCTCGACATCAGTCAGGCACCCTTGCTGCGTCTGGTGTATGCCCGTGATCCGGCCCACGACCGGGTGGTCGCGATGTTGCTGTTCCACCATGTCGTGATGGATCACACCGCGCTGGACGTGGTGCAGCACGAAATGCTCGCCTGCCTGCAAGGGCGCGAAGCCTCGCTGGGCGCGGCCGTGCCTTACCGTAACTACGTGGCGCAGGCGCGGCTGGGTGTCAGCGAGCAGGAGCATGAAACGTTCTTCCGCGACATGCTCGGCGACATTGACGAGCCGACCCTGCCGTTCGGCATGCAGGATGTACAAGGTGACGGTCGCGACATCGAGGAAACGCAACAGGCCCTGACCGCCGCCACCGGTCAGCGTTTGCGCAGCCTCGCGCGGCAACTGGGCATCAGCGTGGCCAGCCTGTTCCACCTCGCGTGGGCGCAGGTGCTGGCGGCGACGTCCGGGCAGGAGCGCGTGGTGTTCGGCACGGTGCTGATGGGCCGGATGCAGGGCGGCGAGGGGGCCGACCGGGCGTTGGGGATGTTCATCAACACCTTGCCGCTGCGGGTCGATCTGGGGGCAACCCCGGTGCGCGAAGGGGCTCGGGCGACACATGCGCGGCTCAGTGCGCTGCTCGGTCATGAACACGCTTCGCTGGCGCTGGCCCAGCGTTGCAGCGGCGTGGGCGCGCCGTCACCGCTGTTCAGTTCGATGCTCAACTACCGCCACAGCGCCGACGAGGCGCAACAGCAAAACGTGCGTCAGGCCTGGCAAGGCATCGAGACCCTGAGCAGTGAAGAACGCACCAACTATCCGTTGAGTCTGGGCGTCGATGATCTGGGCAATGGGTTCGTCCTCACCGCCATGACTCCAGCGAGCATCGGTTCGCAGCGTATCTGTGACTACATGCAGACCGCGCTGGAGAAACTCGCGGATGCCCTGGAACAAGCCCCGGATCAGCCGCTGAATCGCTTGCCGATCCTTGAAGGCGCAGAACGTCAGCAGGTGCTGTACGACCTCAACGTCACCGGCACCGCAGACGATCTGGAGCAAACCGTTCACGCGCTGTTCGAGGCGCAAGTGCAGTGCACGCCGCAAGCCATCGCGTTGCAGGCCGGTGAACGGCAACTGACCTACGCCGAACTCAACACACAGGCCAACCGTCTGGCCCATCACCTGAGCGAACTGGGCGTGGGGCCGGATGCGCGGGTGGCGATCTGCGTCGAGCGCGGGCTGGAACTGATGGTCGGTCTGCTCGGCATCCTCAAGGCCGGCGGCGCCTATGTGCCGCTGGACCCGGCATACCCGGCGGAGCGTCTGGATTACATGCTCAAGGACAGCGCGCCGGTGGCCGTGCTGGTCCATGGGGCGACTCGTGAGTTGCTGGGCGAGAGCACTGCGCTGGTGATCGATCTGGATCAGGATCACTGGAAGTTCAACCCGGATGACAACCCGCAAGTGCCGGGCCTGAGCGCTTCGAACCTGGCCTACGTGATCTACACCTCCGGTTCGACCGGTGCGCCGAAGGGCGTGATGGTCGAGCATCGCGGCGTGGGCAATCTGTTGCACTGGAGTTCGCAACTGTGTCCTGCCGTGACGGACGGCGCCTTGTTGCAGAAAACCCCGTTCAGTTTCGATGCCTCGGTCTGGGAGCTGTTCTGGCCGTTGAGCGCCGGGCTGCGCCTGGTGCTGGCGCGTCCTGACGGGCACCGCGAGCCGGCGTATCTGGCGCAGGTGATTCGCGAGCAGCGGATCAGCGTGATCCAGTTCGTGCCGGTGCTGTTGCAACAGTTCCTCGAGCAGGACGACGTCAGCCAGTGCAGCAGCCTCACCGATGTGTTCTGTGGCGGCGGAGACCTGACGCCAGCGCTGGCTCGTCTGGTTCGTGAGCGTTTGCCGCAGGTGCGTTTGCACAACGTCTACGGCCCGACCGAGGCCACGGTCGACAGCACGGTGTGGACGCTGGAGCCTTCGATGCCGGTGCCGGACAGCGCGTTGCCGATCGGGAGGCCGATCAACAACACTCGTCTTTATGTACTCGACGCCGCCGAACGGCCGGTGCCGATGGGCGTCATCGGTCAATTGTTCATTGGTGGTGCCGGGGTTGCGCGGGGCTATCTGGGGTTGCCGCAGTTGATGGCGGAACGGTTTATCCCGAGCCCGTTCGTGGCCGGCGATCGGCTGTACGCCACGGGCGACCTGGTGCGCTACCGCGCCGATGGCCAGCTCGAATTCATCGGGCGCAACGACTTCCAGGTCAAACTGCGTGGCCTGCGCCTGGAGTTGGGTGAAATCGAAGCGCAACTGCTCAGCCATCCAGCCCTGCGTGAAGCCGTGGTGCTGGTGCGTGAGGAGCGTCTGGTGGCGTACTTCACCTGGCACGTCGAGGCCGGGCAACCGGGGATCGAGGCATTGCGCGAACACTTGCTCGCATGCTTGCCCGATTACATGGTGCCGTCAGCCTTTGTCGCGCTCGACAGCCTGCCGCTGAGCCCCAATGGCAAGGTGGATCGCAAGGCGCTGCCGGCCCCCGGTGCCGAGTCGGTGCTGGTGCGTGAGTATGAGGCTCCGCTCGGCGAGACCGAAATCGCCCTGGCCCGGTTGTGGGCCGAAGTACTGAAGGTGGAGCGGGTCGGACGTCACGATCACTTCTTCGAACTGGGCGGTCACTCGCTGCTGGCGGTGAGCCTGATCGAGCGCATGCGCCAGATCGGCCTGAGCACCGATGTGCGGGTACTGTTCAGTCAGCCGACCCTGGCCGCGCTGGCTGCGGCTGTGGGCAGCGGTCGCGAAATCGAAGTGCCGGCCAATCGCATCGCAGCCGATTGCACCCGCATCACCCCGGACATGCTGACGCTGGTGACACTGGATCAGGCCGCCATCGAGCGCGTCGTGTCCAGCGTGCCGGGTGGCGCTGCCAATGTGCAGGACATCTATCCGCTGGCGCCGCTGCAGGAAGGCATTCTTTACCATCACTTGAGTGCGGGAGAAGGCGATCCGTACCTGCTGCAATCGCGGCTGGCGTTCGACAGCCTTGAACTTCTGCAGCGTTTCCGTGCGGCGTTGCAACACGTCATCGACCGCCATGACGTTCTGCGCACGGGCGTGGTGTGGGAAGGCTTGAGCGTGCCGGTGCAGGTCGTGTGGCGCCAGGCTGAACTCGTGGTGCAGGAGGTCCTGCTCGATCCAGCGGCAGGCGACATTCTTGAGCAGTTGCATGCCCGGTTCGATGCCCGGCATTACCGCCTCGACATCGCCCAGGCACCGTTGCTGCGACTGGTGTACGCCCGCGATCCGGCACACGGCCGGGTGGTGGCGATGCTGCTGTTCCATCACATCGTGCTCGACCACACCGCGCTGGAAGTGGTGCGCCATGAAATGCAGGCGTACCTGCGCGGGGCGGATGAGCCGTTGCCGGCGGCGGTGCCGTACCGCAACTACGTGGCGCAGGCGCGTCTGGGCGTCACGGAGCAGGAGCATGAGGCGTTTTTCCGCGACATGCTCGGCGACATCGACGAGCCGACCCTGCCGTTCAGCCTGCGCGATGTGCGCGGCGACGGACGTGGCATCGAGGAAGTGCAGCAGGCGCTCGACAACGGCCTGAACCTGCGCCTGCGCAGTCAGGCGCGGCAGATGGGCATCAGCGTGGCCAGCCTGTTTCACCTTGCCTGGGCCCAGGTATTGGCGGCGACCTCCGGGCAGGACAATGTAGTGTTCGGCACTGTGTTGATGGGCCGGATGCAGGGCGGCCAGGGCGCCGACCGTGCACTGGGCATGTTCATCAACACCTTGCCGTTGCGGGTCGATCTGGGCGAGACCCCGGTGCGCGAGGCGGTCAAGGCGACGCATCAGCGTCTCACCGCGCTGCTGGGGCATGAGCATGCTTCGTTGGCACTGGCCCAGCGTTGCAGCGGGATTGCGGCGCCGTCGCCGTTGTTCAGCGCGATGCTCAACTATCGACACAGCCACGGTTCAGAGCATTCGGACAGTGTGGTTCAGGCCTGGCAGGGCATCGAGACCCTGAGCAGTGAAGAGCGCACCAACTATCCGCTGAGCCTGAACGTCGATGACCTGGGCAACGGTTTCTCGCTGATTGCCATGGTGCCGGCGGACATCGGCGCGCAGCGGATTTGCGGTTACATGCAAACGGCGTTGATGGCGTTGGTGGAGGCGCTGGAGCAGGCGCCGACGCAGGCGATGAATCGCTTGCCGATTCTTGAGGGAGCAGAGCGGCAGAGGCTGTTGTTCGATTTCAACGCCACCGCCGTAGATTACGACCTTCAGCAAAGCATCCATGGTCTGTTCGAAGCGCAGGCCTTGCGCACGCCGCAGGCTGTGGCGGTGCTCTCAGGCGAACAGCGGCTGAGCTATGCCGAGCTGAACGCTCGGGCCAACCGTTTGGCCCAGCACCTGCGCGGACTGGGCGTTGGCCCCGATGCGCGAGTGGCGATCTGCGTCGAGCGCGGGCTGGAAATGGTGGTCGGGTTGCTGGCGATTCTGAAGGCCGGTGGCGGTTATGTGCCGCTGGATCCGGCGTATCCGCTGGAGCGTCTGGCTTACATGCTGGAGGACAGCGAGCCGTCGGCGGTGTTGGTGCAGGGTTCGACTCGCGGGTTGTTGGGTGAGGTGTTGGTGCCGGTGGTCGATCTGGATCACCAGAATTGGCAATCACTGTCGTCCGATAACCCTTCGGTCGATGGACTGACCCCGCAGCACACGGCTTATGTGATCTACACCTCCGGCTCCACCGGCCAACCGAAAGGCGTGATCAACGAGCACAGCGGGGTGGTCAACCGCTTGCTGTGGATGCAGGACGCTTATCGCCTGACGGCTGAAGATTCAGTGCTGCAAAAGACGCCGTTCAGCTTTGACGTGTCGGTGTGGGAATTCTTCTGGCCGTTGATGACCGGCGCCCGACTGGTGATGGCGCGTCCGGGCGGTCACAAGGATCCGCTGTATCTGAGTGAAGTGATCGAGCGCGAACGCATCACCACGCTGCACTTCGTGCCGTCGATGCTCGACGTGTTCCTCGCTCACGGTGACACCGCACGTTGTAACGGTTTACGTCAGGTGATGTGCAGCGGTGAAGCGTTGCCGGGCAGTCTGGTGCGGCGCTTCAAGCAGCAATTGCCAAACAGTGGTTTGCATAACCTTTACGGCCCGACCGAAGCGGCCGTGGACGTCACGGCGTGGGATTGCGCCGGCCCCATCGACACCACGCCGGACAACACCCCTATCGGCAAACCGATCGCCAACACCCGTATGTACATCCTCGATGCCCAGCAGCAACCGGTGCCGCAAGGCGTGGTCGGCGAGCTGTACATCGGCGGGGTACAAGTGGCTCGCGGTTACCTGAATCGTCCTGAACTCAGCGCCGAACGTTTCCTTCAGGATCCATTCCAGCCGAACGGCCGGATGTACCGCACCGGCGACGTCGCCCGTTATCTGGCCGATGGCAACATCGAATACCTGGGCCGCAACGACGATCAGGTGAAGATCCGTGGCCTGCGCATCGAACTCGGTGAAATCCAGTCTCGCCTGACCGACATCGGTGGCGTGCAAGAAGCGGCGGTGCTGGCCCGAGAAGATGTGCCGGGAGACAAACGCCTGGTGGCCTATTACACCGGCGCACGACTGGAAATCGACGTGCTGCGCGGTCACTTGCTCGAGCACCTGCCGGATTACATGGTGCCGGCGGTATTCGTGCACCTGGATGCGCTGCCACTGAGCCCCAACGGCAAACTCGACCGCAAGGCACTGCCGGCACCCGATCAAGCGTCTGTGATCACTCGCGAATACGAAGCCCCGGTCGGCGAAGTGGAAACTCTCCTCGCCGGGCTCTGGGCCGAATTGCTCAACGTGGAACGGGTAGGGCGGCACGACAACTTTTTTGAACTGGGCGGACACTCATTGCTGGCGGTCAGTCTGATCGGCCGGTTACGTCAGGAAGGCATGGAAGCCGAAGTCAGGGCGTTGTTCGAACAACCGACCCTGGCCGGTTACGCCGCAATTACGGAAAGAATGGAGATCGTCCTGTGAACGTGATCGAACTGTTGGCAACACTCAAGGCTAAAGACATCCAGTTGGCGGTCACCGACGACCAGTTGCGCGTACAGGGCAACAAACAGGCGCTGAGCGATCCGGCGGTGCTGGCGCTGTTGCGCGAGCACAAACCGGCGCTGATCGAACTGATCAAGGCCGGGCAATATTCAGCGACCAAGAGCGGTCAGGTCGACGTGCCGGCCAATGGCATTGCACCCGGCACCACGCGCATCACCCCGGCGATGCTGACCCTGGCCGAACTCGATCAGGTGGCCATCGACCGTCTGGTCGCCGACGTGCCGGGCGGCGCGGCCAATGTGCAGGATATCTACCCGCTCGCACCGTTGCAGGAAGGCATTCTTTACCACCATGTCAGCGCCACGCAGGGTGATCCCTATGTGATGCAGGCGCATTTCGCCTTTGCCGATCGCGGGCGCTTGAGCGCTTTTGTCCAGGCTTTGCAGGCTGTGATCGATCGCCACGACATCCTCCGTACGGCGGTGGTCTGGGAGGGGCTGGATACGCCGCAGCAAGTGGTCTGGCGTGAGGCCGAATTGCCGGTGGAAGAGATCGATGCCGAAGGCGATGCGCTGGCGTACTTGCACGAGCGTTTCGACGCCCGGGAATTCCGTATGGACGTGAGCCAGGCGCCAATGATGCGTCTGGCCCATGCGTGGGACGACGCCGGGCAACGGGTGGTCGCGACGCTGCTGTTTCATCACATGGCGCTGGATCACTCGGCGCTCGACGTGGTGCGCCATGAGATGCGTGCGTTCCTCACGGGGCAGGGCCGTCTGCTGGGGCGGCCGGTCGCGTTTCGTGATTACGTGGCACAGGCGCGGCTGGGCGTCAGTGAAACCGAGCACGAGGCGTTCTTCCGCGACATGCTCGGCGATATCGACGAGCCGACCTTGCCGTTCGGCTTGCAGGATGTGCAGGGTGACGGCCACGGCATCACCGAGCTGAGCGTGCCGGTCGAACCGGCCTTGGGGCAGCGTTTGCGGGGGCAGGCGCGGCAGCTCGGGGTGAGCGCGGCCAGTCTGTTTCACCTGGCCTGGGCGCAGGTGCTGGCCACGCTTGCCGGCAAGCAACGTGTAGTGTTCGGCACAGTGTTGATGGGCCGTCTGCAAGGCGCCGAGGCCACCGACCGGGCGCTGGGCATTTTCATCAACACTTTGCCGGTGCGGGTGGACGTCGACACCCAGAGCGTGCGCAACGCCGTGCAGGCGACCCACGCGCGCCTGACCACGCTGATGCGTCATGAACACGCGCCGCTGGCGCTGGCCCAGCGCTGCAGCAGCGTGGCTGCGCCGACGCCGCTGTTCAGCACCTTGCTCAATTATCGCCACAGCCATGGCGCGGCATCGGCGAGTGCACAAACCCTGTCCGCATGGGAAGGCATCACCACCCTGCACTCGGAAGAGCGCACCAATTATCCGCTGACCCTGAGTATCGACGACCTGGGCGACGCCTTCAGCCTCACCTTGCTCGCCACCACTGAGGTCGATCCGCAACGGGTGTGCGATTACATGCTCGGTGCCCTGAGCGGTCTGGTGTCCGCGCTGGAGCAGGCACCGGATTCGCCGATCAGCCAGGTGCCGATCCTGCCGGACGCCGAGCGCGAGCAGATCCTGCGCGGCTTCAATGCGACCCAGGCCGACTACCCGCAAGGGCTGACCATTCATCAGCGTTTCGAGGCGCAAGTCATCGAGGGGCCGGAAGCGGTGGCGGCGGTGTTCCTCGGTGAACAAGTGACCTATGCCGAGCTGAACCAGCACGCCAATGCACTGGCCCATCATCTGATCAGCCTCGGCGTTCGCCCCGATGATCGCGTGGCCATCGTCGCCCGCCGAGGGTTGGATACGCTGGCCGGGCTGCTGGCGATTCTCAAGGCCGGAGCCGGCTACGTACCGGTTGACCCGGCGCATCCCGCCGAACGCTTGAGCTATTTGCTCAGCGACAGCGCCCCGGTGGTGGTGCTGACCCAGAGCGATCTGCGTGATCGACTGCCGACGCTGGACGTCCCGGTGATCGACCTCGACCGCCGTACCTGGCCACTGAGTCTGGCCCTCGATCCGCAGGTGCCGGGGCTGACCACAGAGCATCTGGCCTACGTGATCTACACCTCGGGCTCGACCGGTCTGCCCAAGGGCGTGATGGTCGAACACCGCACCCTGTCCAACCTCGTCGACTGGCATTGCGGCGCGTTCGATCTGTGCGCCGGCCGCCACACTTCAAGCCTTGCCGGGTTCGGCTTCGACGCCATGGCCTGGGAAGTCTGGCCGGCGCTGTGTGCCGGTGCGACTCTGCACCTGGCCCCGACCCGCGACGGCAACGAAGACATTGATGCCTTGCTCGATTGGTGGCGCGCGCAGCCGCTGGATGTGAGCTTTTTGCCAACGCCGGTGGCCGAATACGCCTTCAGTCAAAACCTCGAACACCCGACCTTGCGCACGCTGCTGATCGGCGGGGATCGCTTGCGGCAGTTCAGCCGTCACCAGCATTTCGACGTGATCAACAACTACGGCCCGACTGAAGCCACGGTGGTGGCGACCTCGGGCAAGGTCGAGGCCGGGCAGACGCTGCACATCGGTCGGCCAGTGAGCAATGCCACGGTCTATCTGCTGGATGAGCAGCAACGTCCGGTGCCCATCGGGGTGGCGGGGGAGTTGTATGTCGGTGGCGCCGGGGTTGCCCGGGGTTATCTGAATCGTCCCGAGTTGACGGCCGAACGCTTTCTCGACGATCCATTCAACAGCGGGCGCATGTACCGCACCGGTGACCTGGCGCGCTGGCAGGACGACGGCACCCTCGAATACCTGGGACGCAACGACGATCAGGTGAAAATTCGCGGCGTGCGCATTGAGCTGGGCGAGATTGAAACCCGGCTCAACCAGCTTCCCGGTATCCAGGAAGCGGTATTGCTGGCCCGCGAAGATGAACCCGGCCAGCCGCGGCTCGTCGCCTATTACACCGAACAGGCTCAGGTCGAACCGCAACCGGTGGCTGAGCTGCGCGCCTGCCTGCTGGCGCAATTGCCCGAGTACATGGTGCCGTCGGCGTTCGTGCGACTGGATGCGCTGCCGCTGACCGCCAACGGCAAAGTCGACCGTAAAGCCTTGCCGGCGCCGGACCGCGCGGCGCTGTTCACCCGTCATTACGAAGCACCGCAAGGCGAACTGGAAACCGCGTTGGCGCGGATCTGGGGGGAAGTGCTGCAGGTCGAACGTGTCGGGCGGCGGGACCACTTCTTCGAGCTGGGTGGCCACTCGCTGTTGGCAATGCGCATGGTGTCTCAGGTTCGCCAACGCCTGGGCGTCGAGCTGGCGCTCAGTGAACTGTTTGCCAATGCCGAGCTGTCAGCGGTCGCAGAAGTGCTGGCCCAGGCCGGGCGCAGTTCGCAACCGGCGATGGTGCCGGTGCCTCGTGACGGCGCGCTGCCGCTGTCGTTCGCCCAGCAACGGCTGTGGTTTCTGGCGCGGATGGAAGGGGTCAACACCGCCTACAACATTCCGCTGGGCCTGCGCCTGCGCGGTGATCTCGAGGAGGCGGCGCTGCAACAGGCACTGGCCCGGATCGTTGATCGCCACGAAACCCTGCGCAGCCGTTTTGTCCCGCACAACGATGACGTGCAGGTGATGATTGCGCCGGTCGACAGCGCAGTGCTGCTGCAGGTCGAAGATCTGCGTCAGCATCCACACGCCGACGAAGCCTTGCAGGCGTTGATCCGTGAACAGGCCTCGACCCCGTTCGATTTGCAGAACGATCCGTTGATTCGCGGGCGTCTGGTCCGGCTGGCCGACGATCACCATGTGTTGCTGCTGACCTTGCACCACATCATCTCCGATGGCTGGTCGATGGGCGTGCTGACCCGTGAACTGATGGCGCTGTATCAGGCCTACAGCCATGGCGAGGCCGATCCGCTGCCGCCACTGGCGCTGCAATACACTGACTACGCGACCTGGCAACGGCGCTGGTTGAGCGGTGAAGTGCTGCAGCGTCAGAGCGATTACTGGCAGCAGAATCTGGCGGGCGCCCCGACCTTGCTGGTGCTGCCGACCGACCGTCCGCGTCCGGCGCAACAGGATTACACCGGCAGCAGCGTCGAGTTCCGGCTCGGCGAACCGCTGAGCGCCGCACTCAAGGCGCTGAGCCAGCGGCACGGCGTAACGATGTACATGACGATGGTGAGCGCCTGGGCACTGTTGCTCAGTCGTTTGTCCGGCCAGTCAGACGTTGTGATTGGCTCGCCGATTGCCAACCGTGGCCGCGCGGAAATCGAAGGGCTGATCGGGTTGTTCATCAATACCCTGGCCCTGCGCATCGACACGTCAGGCGGTCTCAGCGTCGAGGCGTTGCTGGCCCGGGTCAAGGCTTGCACGCTGCAAGCCCAGGCCCATCAGGATCTACCCTTCGAGCAGGTGGTGGAAGTCACCCGGCCGGCGCGCAGTCTTTCCCACAGTCCGTTGTTCCAGACCACCCTGAGCTGGGAAAACAGCGTGGGGCCGGATCTGGCGCTGGGTGATCTGGCGCTGGAAAGCGTGGCCGGTCCGGCTCGGTTTGCCAAGTTCGACCTGTCACTGACCCTGGGTGAAACCCGCAGCGGAATTCGCGGAGCGCTGGAATACGCCACGGCGTTGTTCGATGAATCGACGATCCAGCGTTATGTCGGCTACTTCCAGCAACTGCTGCATGCAATGGTCACCAACGATCAGGCGGAGCTGGAACAGCTCGATATGGTTCAGGCCCACGAGCGTGAACAGTTGCTCGTCACGTTCAACGACACGCACACGGCGTTTGTGTCGGGGCTGACCATTGCGCAGCGATTCGAGGCACAAGTGATCGAGCGGCCCGAGGTGGTTGCGGCGGTCAGTCAGGGGCAGGCGTTGACCTTTGGCGAGCTGAACCGACAGGCCAACACTCTGGCTCATCACCTGATCGGGCTGGGCGTTCGCCCTGATGATCGCGTGGCCATCGTCGCCCGGCGCGGGCTCGACACACTGGTCGGGCTGGTGGCCATTCTCAAGGCGGGGGCCGGTTATGTGCCGGTGGATCCGGCGCACCCGGCGGAGCGTTTGCACTACCTGCTGAGCGACAGTGCGCCCGTGGCGGTGCTGTGCCTGAGTGATTTGCGTGAACGCTTGCCGGCGCTTGATGTACCGGTGATCGATCTGGATTTGCGTACCTGGCCGGACAACGGGACCGGCAATCCGCAGGTGCCTGGCATGACCAGCGAACACCTGGCCTATGTCATCTACACCTCGGGCTCCACCGGTTTGCCCAAGGGCGTCATGGTCGAACACCACACCTTGAGCAACCTCGTCGATTGGCATTGCAAGGCGTTCGACCTGTGCGCCGGGCGCCACACCTCGAGCCTCGCGGGATTCGGCTTCGACGCCATGGCCTGGGAAGTCTGGCCGGCCTTGTGTGCCGGCGCGACCCTGCATCTGGCACCGGCCCGTGACGGCAGCGAAGACGTGGACGCGTTGCTCGACTGGTGGCGCGCACAGCCGCTGGACGTGAGCTTCTTGCCGACACCGGTGGCCGAATACGCCTTCAGCCAGAACCTCGAACATCCGACCCTGCGAACACTGCTGATTGGCGGCGACCGTCTGCGTCAGTTCAATCGTCAGCAGTCGTTCGATGTGGTCAACAACTACGGCCCGACCGAGGCCACGGTGGTCGCCACCTCGGGCATTGTCGAGGCGGGGCAGGCGCTGCACATCGGCAAACCGATCGCCAACGCGACGGTGTACCTGCTCGATGAACAGCAGCGCCCGGTACCTGTCGGCGTGGCGGGTGAGCTTTATGTGGGCGGCGCCGGTGTGGCCCGGGGCTACCTGAATCGTGCGGACCTGACCGAAGAACGGTTCCTGCGTGACCCGTTCAACCACGGCCGGATGTACCGCACGGGTGACCTGGCGCGCTGGCGCGCCGACGGCTCCATCGAGTACCTGGGGCGCAATGACGATCAGGTGAAAATCCGCGGCGTGCGTGTCGAACTGGGCGAAATCGAAACCCGCCTCAATCAGTTGCTCGGCATCCAGGAAGCGGTGCTGGTGGCCCGCGAAGACGAGTCCGGCCAGGTGCGGCTGGTGGCGTATTTCACCGAGCAGGCACAGGTCGAGCCGTTGGCCGTGGCCGAACTGCGGGCGCACCTGTTGACCCAGTTGCCGGAATACATGGTGCCGGCGGCCTTCGTCAGGCTCGACGCGCTGCCGCTGACCGCCAACGGCAAGGTTGACCGCAAGGCCTTGCCAATGCCGGATCGCAGCGCTCTGTTCACCCGCGACTATCAAGCGCCGCAAGGTGAACTGGAAACCACCCTGGCGCAGATCTGGGCCGAAGTGCTGCAGGTCGAGCAGGTTGGACGTCAGGATCACTTTTTCGAACTGGGCGGCCATTCGTTGCTGGCGATGCGCATGCTGTCTCAGGTGCGCCAGCGGCTGGGGGTGGAACTGACGCTCGCTGAGCTGTTCGCCAATGCCGAGCTGTCAGCGGTCGCCGAGGTGCTGGCCCAGGCCGGGCGCTGCACGCAACCGGCGATCATGCCGGCGCCGCGTGACGGCGCGCTGCCGTTGTCGTTCGCTCAACAACGGTTGTGGTTCATGGCGCAACTGGAAGGCGCCAACACCGCCTACAACATTCCCCTCGGCCTGCGCCTGCGCGGTCGCCTCGACGAAACCGCTCTGCAACGAGCACTGGCGCGGATCGTTGAGCGTCACGAAACCCTGCGCAGCCGCTTCGCCCAATTCAACGATGAAGCCCAGGTGCTGATCGCGCCGCTCGACAGCGGTGTGCTGCTGCGGGTCGAAGATTTGCGCCACCACCCGCAGGCCGATGACGCCTTGCTCGCGCTGATTCAGGGTGAAGCCTCGGGGCCGTTCGATTTGCAGGACGACCCGTTGATTCGCGGGCGTCTGGTGCGACTGGCCGATGATCATCATGTGTTGCTGCTGACCCTGCACCACATCATCTCCGATGGCTGGTCGATGGGCGTCCTGACCCGCGAATTGATGGCGCTGTATCAGGCGTTCAGCCATGGCGAGGTCGATCCGCTGCCGCCGCTGGCATTGCAGTACACCGATTACGCCGTGTGGCAGCGCCGCTGGTTGAGCGGTGAAGTCTTGCAGCGTCAGAGCGATTTCTGGCAGCAGACCCTGGCCGGTGCGCCGGCCTTGCTGATGCTGCCGACCGACCGTCCACGCCCGGCCCAGCAGGATTACGCCGGCAGCAGTGTCGACATCCGGCTGGATGAGCGTTTGAGCGCCGGGCTCAAGGCGCTGTGCCAACGCCACGGCGTGACGCCTTACATGGCGGTGATGAGTGCGTGGGCGATGTTGCTCGGTCGCTTGTCCGGCCAATCGGACGTAGTGATCGGTTCGCCCGTCGCCAATCGCAACCGGGCGGAAATCGAAGGGCTGATCGGGTTGTTCGTCAATACGCTGGCCGTGCGCCTCGACACTTCGGGCGCGCTCACCGTCGAGGCGTTGCTGGCCCGGGTCAAGGCCCGCACCCTTGAGGCGCAGGCCCATCAGGACCTGCCGTTCGAACAGGTGGTGGAAATCACCCGGCCGGTGCGCAGCCTGTCACACAGCCCGTTGTTCCAGACATTGTTGAGCTGGGACAGTGGCAGCGGTGCGACGCTGGCTCTCGGTGACCTGACGCTGGAAGGTGTGGCCGAGCCGAGCCATTTCGCCAAGTTCGACCTGTCGCTGACGTTGGGCGAGGCCCAAGGCGTGATCCGGGGTTCGCTGGAATACGCCACGGCGCTGTTCGATGAATCGACGGTTCAGCGTTATGCCGGTTACTTGCAGCAGTTGCTGCGGGCCATGGTCAGCAACGATCAGGCGTTGCTGGAGCAGGTCGATGTGCTGGCGGAGGATGAGCGTCGGCACTTGCTGCATGACTTCAATGCCACTGACGTTGATTACGATCTGGAGCAGAGCATCCACGGTCTGTTCGAAGCGCAGGCCTTGCACACGCCGCAGGCTGTGGCGGTGCTTTCCGGCGAACAGCGGCTGAGCTATGCCGAGCTGAACGCTCGGGCCAACCGTTTGGCGCATCACTTGCGCGGACTGGGCGTTGGCCCGGATGCGCGGGTGGCGATCTGCGTCGAGCGCGGGCTGGAGATGGTGGTCGGGTTGCTGGCGATTCTGAAGGCTGGCGGCGGTTATGTGCCGCTGGATCCG
Source organism: Pseudomonas sp. GW822-FHT03F08 (assembly GCF_058801265.1). Taxonomy (NCBI): domain Bacteria; kingdom Pseudomonadati; phylum Pseudomonadota; class Gammaproteobacteria; order Pseudomonadales; family Pseudomonadaceae; genus Pseudomonas; species Pseudomonas sp. GW822-FHT03F08. Next base: position 200,528 of record NZ_JBXANC010000008.1, read on the forward strand.
GCGTATCCGCTGGAACGTCTGGCTTACATGCTGGAAGACAGCGCGCCGTCGGCGGTGTTGGTGCAGGGTTCGACTCGCGGGTTGTTGGGTGAGGTGGCAGTGCCGGTGGTCGATCTGGATCACCAGAATTGGCAATCACAGTCGTCCGATAACCCTTCGGTCGATGGACTGACCCCGCAGCACACGGCTTATGTGATTTACACCTCCGGTTCCACCGGCCAACCGAAAGGCGTGATCAACGAGCACAGCGGGGTGGTCAACCGCTTGCTGTGGATGCAGGACGCTTATCGCCTGACTGCTGAAGATTCAGTGCTGCAAAAGACGCCGTTCAGCTTTGACGTGTCGGTGTGGGAATTCTTCTGGCCGTTGATGACCGGCGCCCGACTGGTGATGGCGCGTCCGGGCGGCCACAAGGATCCGCTGTATCTGAGCGAAGTGATCGAGCGCGAGCAGATCACTACGCTGCACTTCGTACCGTCGATGCTCGACGTGTTCCTCGCCCATGGCGAGACCGCGCGTTGCCACGGTTTGCGTCAGGTGATGTGCAGCGGTGAAGCGTTGCCGGGCAGTCTGGTGCGGCGCTTCAAGCAGCAATTGCCGGGCAGTGGTTTGCACAACCTGTACGGCCCGACCGAAGCGGCAGTGGACGTTACCGCATGGGATTGCGCCGGGCCGTTGGAGCTAACGCCAGACAACACGCCCATCGGCAAACCAATCGCCAACACCCGCATGTACATCCTCGATGCCCAGCAACAACCGGTGCCGCAAGGCGTGGTCGGCGAGTTGTACATTGGGGGTGTGCAGGTGGCGCGCGGTTATCTGAACCGTCCTGAACTCAGCGCCGAACGTTTCCTTCAGGATCCATTCCAGCCGAACGGCCGGATGTACCGCACCGGCGACGTCGCCCGTTATCTGGCCGATGGCAACATCGAATACCTGGGCCGCAACGACGATCAGGTGAAGATCCGTGGCCTGCGCATCGAACTGGGCGAAATCCAGTCACGCCTGACCGACATCGGCGGTGTGCAGGAAGCGGCGGTGCTGGTCCGCGAAGACGTGCCGGGAGACAAACGCCTGGTGGCCTATTACACCGGCGCCCGTCTGGAAATCGACCTGCTGCGCAGTCAACTGCTGGAGCACCTGCCGGATTACATGGTGCCGGCGGTATTCGTGCACCTGGATGCGCTGCCGCTGAGCCCCAACGGCAAACTCGACCGCAAGGCCTTGCCGATGCCGGATCAGGCCTCGGTGATCACTCGCGAGTACGAAGCGCCCGTCGGCGAGGTGGAAATTCTCCTCGCAGGGTTGTGGGCCGAACTGCTCAAGGTGGAGCGAGTAGGGCGCCACGACAACTTCTTCGAACTGGGCGGACACTCGCTGATGGCCGTCAACCTGGTGGCGCGGATGCGTCACGTCGGGCTGACGGCTGATGTGCGTGTGCTGTTCAGCCAGCCGACGCTCGCCGCACTGGCCGCCGCGGTCGGCGATGAGACGGAGAGCGAAATCCCGGCCAACCGGATTGCACCGGACTGCAAACACATCACCCCGGGCATGCTGCCACTGGTTGCACTGGATCAGCCCGCCATCGACCGCATCGTCGCCAGCATTCCCGGCGGCGCAGCGAACGTGCAGGACATTTACCCGCTGGCGCCGCTGCAGGCCGGCATCCTGTTCCATCACTTGTCGGCACCCCAGGGCGATCCGTATGTGTTGCAGGCGCAGTTCGCCTTTGCCAATGAGTCACGCCTGAGGGTGTTTGCCGAAGCCTTGCAGGCCGTGATCGAGCGCCATGACATCCTGCGCACGTCGCTGTTCTGGGACGGTCTGCAAGAGCCGGTGCAAGTGGTCTGGCGTCAGGCGTCGCTGGTGTGTGAAACGGTGGAGCTGGATGCTGGCGAAACTGATGCACTCGATCAGTTGCGCAGTCGGTTCGATACCCGGCAATACCGCATGGCCGTCACACAGGCGCCATTGATGCGAGTGGTGCACGGCTGGGACGCGGTCAATCGGCGCGTGGTGGCGCTGCTGCTGTTCCATCACCTGGTCATGGACCACATTGCGCTCGAGGTTCTGCGCCACGAGATGCAGGCAGTCCTGCTCGGCCAGGTGCGGCAACTGGCCGAACCGGTGCCTTATCGCACCTATGTCGCCCGTACTCGCTCGGGGCTGAGCGAAGAGGAACATGAGACGTTCTTCCGTGACATGCTCGGCGATATCGACGAACCGACCCTGCCGTATGGCCAGAGTTCTGTCGCGGACAGCGGTAACGGGCATGCGCAGCGGCTGCTGAACACTGCGCTGAGCCAGCGGGTCAGGGCCAAGGCCAGGCGCCTGGGCATCAGCGCCGCCAGCCTGATGCACCTGGCCTGGGCCAGCGTGCTGGGGCAACTGTCGGGGCGTGAAAACGTGGTGTTCGGCACCGTCATGCTCGGCCGGTTGCACGGCGGTGAAGGTGCCGAACGGGCGCTGGGCGTGTTCATCAACACGCTGCCGTTGCGCATCGATCTGGACGGGCAATCGGTGAAAGAAGCGGCGCTGGCAACCCATCAGCGCTTGAACCGCTTGCTGCATCACGAACACGCGCCGCTGGCGCTGGTGCAACGTTGCAGCGCCATGGCCCCGGGGTCGCCGCTGTTCAATGCGTTGTTCAATTACCGCCACAGTGGCGGCGGGGGCACGCCGTCCGACGAGGTCGTGGCGGCGTGGCAGGGCATGCAGTTGCTCGATGCCGAAGAACACAGCAACTACCGCCTGAGCCTGAGCGTCGATGACCTGGGCGAAGACTTCAGCCTGACCGCGTTGGCCACGTCCGGGATCGACGCCGAGCGGATCTGCGACTACATGGATCTTGCCGTCGACAGCTTGTTGCAGGCGCTGGAGCGGACGCCGCAACTGGGCATTGATCAGTTGTCGATCCTGCCGCGGGATGAGCGGCGGCAATTGCTGGTCGAGTTCAATGCCACTCAACGGGATTACCCGGCGACGTTGACGGTTCATCGTCTGTTCGAACAGCAGGTGACGAAGCATCCGCAAGCGGTGGCAGCCGTGCATGGTGCGCTATCGCTGAGCTACTTTGAGTTGAATGAGCGGGCCAATCGCCTGGCCCATCACTTGATCGGCCAAGGTGTGCAACCGGGCGATCACGTGGCGATCCTGCTGCCACGCTCGCTGGATCTGCTGATCGCGCAACTGGCCATCGGCAAGTGCGCGGCGGCGTATGTGCCGCTGGACATCAACGCGCCGGCCGAGCGTCAGGCGTTCATGGTCGAGGACTGCGGGGCGAAAGCGCTGTTGACCTTCAGCACTGAAACGGTTGATTACGCCGTACGCCGGATCGATCTGGATGTGCTGAAGCTTGATGCGCAACCGACGCACAACCCCGACTTGCCACAGTCCTCGGAATCGCTGGCCTACATCATGTACACCTCCGGCTCCACCGGCACGCCGAAAGGAGTGATGGTGCCGCACCGGGCGATCGGTCGACTGGTGATCAACAACGGCTACGCCGATTTCAATCCGCAGGACCGTGTGGCGTTTGCCTCCAACCCGGCATTCGATGCCAGCACCATGGACGTCTGGGGGCCGCTGCTCAACGGCGGGCGCGTAGTAGTGATTGATCACGCGACCTTGCTTGATCCACTTGCGTTCGGGCGTGAACTGGCCAACACCGGTGCGACGATCCTGTTCGTCACCACCGCACTGTTCAACCAGTACGTGCAACTGATCCCCGAGGCCCTCAAAGGCCTGCGCATGGTGTTGTGCGGTGGCGAACGCGCCGATCCGGCGGCCTTCCGCCGCTTGCTGGCCGAGGCGCCGAACCTGCGCATCATCCACTGCTATGGCCCGACCGAAACCACTACATACGCGACTACTTTCGAAGTGCGCGAAGTGGCGGACGATGCCGACAGCGTGCCGATTGGCGGCCCGATCTCCAACACCCAGGTCTATGTACTCGATGCCCGCCAGCAACCGGTACCGATGGGCGTCACCGGCGAGTTGTACATCGGCGGGCAAGGCGTGGCGTTGGGTTACCTCAATCGCCCGGACCTGACCGCCGAGAAATTCCTGCAAGACCCGTTCGGCGATCAACCGGGCGCGTTGCTGTACCGCACCGGCGACCTCGCACGCTGGCTCGCGCCGGGGCAACTGGAGTGCATCGGTCGCAACGACGATCAGGTGAAGATTCGCGGCTTCCGCATTGAACTGGGGGAAATCGAAAACCGCCTGCTGAACTGCGAAGGGGTCAAGGAAGCCATCGTGCTGGCCCGTCAGGACGGTCAGGAGCCGCTGCGTCTGGTGGCGTATTTCACCGCCGAAGAGGGCATCAACAGCGCCAGCCTGCGTGGTCAATTGCAAGCACGTCTGCCGGAATACATGGTGCCGTCGGCCTGGGTGCAGCTCGACGCGTTGCCGCTGAACAACAACGGCAAGGTCGACCGCAAGGCGTTGCCAGTTCCGGCGCAGGACGCACTGCTCAGTCGTACCTATGAAGCCCCGGCCAATCCGCTCGAGGAATCTCTGGCGCTGTTGTGGGCCGAGGTGTTGCAGGTCGAGCAGGTTGGTCGTCACGACAACTTCTTCGAGCTGGGCGGGCATTCGTTGCTGGCGATTCGTCTGGTCAACCTGATGCAACAGAACGGCCTGGAGGTGACGCTGGCCGAGCTGTTCCAGCACGCCAGCATCGAGTCGCTCGGCACGTTGCTCAGCCAGCGCACAGGCGCAGAGCAACAGGATGACGGGCTGGTCGTGGTGCGTGCCGGTGGCGCAGACACGCCGTTGTTCCTGATGCATGAGTTCAGCGGGATGGACGCTTACTTCCCGGCGCTGGGCCTGCATATCGAGGGCGATTTCCCGATCTACGGGCTGCCGGGCATTCCGTTCGGCAAGGCACCGCTGCGCACCATGGAATGTATGGCGGCGCGCATGGTGGAGATCATCCGTTCGGTGCAGCCGCGAGGGCCTTATCGTCTGGCCGGCTGGTCGTTTGGCGGGGTGCTGGCCTATGAAGTGGCGATGCAGTTGCTCGGCATGGATGAGACGGTAGCGTTCGTTGGCCTGATCGACAGTTTCGTGCCGCGCCTGACCGATCAGGGCAAGGCGCGCTGGAGCGACGAGCATGCGCACAAGCGCCAGTTGTTGCAGCACTGCACGATGTACCAGGCCTCTCTTGGTGACGCGGGACAAGCCGCACTGGCGCATCTGGCGGTGTTGCAAACCGAGTTGGAGCAGATCGACATCCAGCCGCTGTTGCAGCGCTGCCGGGAGGAGCAATTGCTGCACCCGGACATGGCCGCCGCCGCGCCTCAAGACCTCTGGCACTACCTCGACCGCGAGGTCGCCCACGGGCATGCACTGGCGCATTACCGGATCAATCCATTGGGTATCCCGTTGCATCTGTTCCGGGCGCAGGAGCATCCGACAGAGCTGTTTCGTCGTCATCCGACCCTGGGCTGGGCGGACGAGGTGCCGGCCACGCTCCTGCATTGCATCGACGTGCCGGGCGATCACCAAAGCATGATGCAGGCGCCGCATGTGCATGTGCTCGGTCAGGCGCTGAGTCAGGCATTGCAGGCGTCGGCGATGGTCGAATCCCGGGCGTATCAGCCGTTGTTGACGATCCAGACCGGCTACACCGGGCATGCGCCGATTTTCTGTGTGCCGGGGGCCGGTGACAGTGTCACCGGGTTTATCCATCTGACCGAGGCGCTGGGGCCGGAGTGGCCGATTTACGGGCTGCAACCCCGAGGCCTAGACGGCGCGACGGTGCCGCACAGTCGGGTCGAAAGTGCCGCCACGTTCTACCTGCGGGCGCTTGAGCAGTTGTACCCGCAAGGGCCGGTGCATCTGATCGGGCATTCGTTCGGTGGCTGGGTGGCGTACGCCATGGCGGCGCAGTTGCAGGCTGCGGGGCGCGAAGTGGCGTCCCTGACCCTGATCGACAGCGAATCGCCGGGCGGCAGCAGCGTGGTGGGCAAGCCTTACACCACCACGGCAGCGCTGCTGCGACTGATCGAGTCGCTGCAACTGTCCAGCGGCAAGTCTTTGGGCATCGATGCGCTGGCCTTCGCCGAAGCTGACGACACCACGCAAATGCGCCTGCTGCATGACGGGATGGTGCACGCGGGTGTGCTGTCTGAACGTGCGTCAACCGATGCGATGCAGGGCCCGGTGCGCACGTTCGCCACCGCGCTGCGCACGGTCTATCGACCGGCTCTGGCCTACACCGGGCCGGTGCGCCTGGCGCTGGTGGACGACCCGACGCTGGACGCCTCGGGCAATCAGCGCGAACAGGTTGCAATGCTCGAAGGCTGGCAGCGCGAGGCCAGGGATCTGGCGGTGTGGTACGGCCCTGGCAACCACTTCACGATTCTCAAGGCGCCCAACGTCTTCAGTCTTGCGGCGTGGTGGCATGACGGGTTGACGGTGGCGGCTGGCCAAGTGTTGTCCTGATTGAAGTCTTTATCCTGGAACCCGGCGATTGGCCGGGCTCAACCCTGAACGGAATTGTGGTCATTTATGGAACAGTCGAAGTTGCGCAAAGTCGGTCTGGGAATCGCGTTGACGCTGGTGGCCGGGTTGGTGTTCTACACGGTGCAGGCGCCGGCCGAAGCACCGCAATACCTGACCGCCACGGTCGAACGCGGTGACATTGAAAACGCGGTGCTGGCCACCGGATTGCTGGAGGGCATCAAGCAGGTGGACGTCGGTGCCCAGGTCTCGGGGCAGTTGAAGTCGCTCAAGGTCAAGGTCGGCGACAAGGTCAAGAAAGGCCAGTGGCTGGCGGAGATCGACCCGTTGGTGCTGCAGAACACCCTGCGTCAGGCTCAGGTCGATGAGGAAAACCTGCAAGCCCAGCGCCGGGCGACTCAGGCTCAGGTCAGGCAGACCAAGGCGATCTACGAGCGTTATCAGAATCTGCAGGAGGACGCCTCGATCTCGCGGCAGGATTTTGAAACCGCGCAATCGAACTACGAAGTGCAGCAAGCCAATCTGTTGTCGCTGGATGCGCAGATCAAGAGCGCGCATATCCAGATCGACACGGCCAAGGTCAACCTGGCCTACACGCGGATCATCGCGCCCATCGACGGCGATGTGGTGGGTATCGTGACTCAGGAAGGCCAGACCGTCATCGCCAACCAACTGGCGCCGATCCTGCTGAAACTGGCGGATCTGGACACCATGACCGTCAAGGCTCAGGTGTCAGAGGCGGATGTCATACACATCGCGCCGGGGCAGGAGGTGTATTTCACCATTCTGGGCGAGGACAAACGTTATTACGGCAAGCTGCGCGGCACTGAACCCGCGCCGCAGAACTTCCTCGAAACCCCGCCCGCCGGCACGCCGAAACAGAACACGGCGGTGTTCTACAACGCGCTGTTCGAGGTGCCGAACCCTGATCACCGCTTGCGCATTTCCATGACGGCCCAGGTGCGGGTGGTGCTCGACACCGCCAAATCGGTGTTGACGATTCCGGTGGCCGCGTTGGGCCCGCGCAACAACGATGGCAGTTTTCCGGTGCGGGTGCTGGACGCCAAGGGCCAGGCGCAGTCGCGCAATGTGCAGACCGGGATCAACAACAACGTCAAGGTGCAGGTCAACGGTGGTCTGGCCGAAGGCGACCGGGTGGTGATCGGTGATCCGGTGTCGAAAGTGGCAGGGGCATGAGCATGACCGAACCTCTGCTGCAACTGACCGGCATCAGCCGCAGTTTCACCGCGGGCGACCGTGAATTTCTGGCGCTGAAGAACATCGACCTGACGATCAATGCCGGGGAAATGGTGGCGATCATCGGTGCCTCGGGCTCCGGCAAATCAACCCTGATGAACCTCCTCGGCTGCCTCGACTACGCCACGGCCGGCAGCTACAAGATCAACGGCCGGGAAACCCGCGACCTGGATAATCAGGCGCTGGCCGAACTGCGCCGCGACTATTTCGGTTTCATCTTCCAGCGCTACCACCTGCTGCCGCATCTGAGTGCGATGCACAACGTCGAAATGCCGGCAATATACGCCGGCACACCGGAACCGCAGCGTCATGCCCGGGCCCGTGAGCTGCTGGCACGGCTGGGGCTGGAAGGGCACCTGACTCATCGTCCGAGCCAACTGTCGGGCGGTCAGCAGCAGCGCGTCAGTATCGCCCGGGCCTTGATGAACGGCGGCGAAGTGATCCTCGCCGATGAACCGACCGGCGCACTCGACACCACCAGTGGCAAAGAGGTGATGCGTATTCTGCTGGAGCTGCACGCCGCCGGGCACACGGTGATTCTGGTGACCCACGACCCCAAGGTCGCGGCCAACGCCGAGCGCATCATCGAAGTCAGCGACGGCGAAATCCTCAGCGACCGCCGCAACGAGCGCGACACCACGGCGCTGACCAATGAGGACGCAGTGCCGCCCAAGTCCACGGCGGCGCGGCGTCTGGTGGCCAGCCTCGGGTTGTTCAAGGAAGCGTTCAACATGGCCTGGGTCGCGCTGATCTCCCATCGGATGCGCACCTTGCTGACCATGCTCGGGATCGTCATCGGCATCACCTCGGTGGTGTCGATTTCGGCCATCGGCGAAGGGGCCAAGCGCTATGTCTTGAAAGACATCCAGGCCATCGGCAGCAACACCATCGATATCTATTCCGGCACCAGTTTCGGCGATAGCCGTTCGGCGGCCATCGAAACCCTGGTGCCGGCGGATGTGACGGCGCTCAATCAGCTCTACTACGTCGACAGTGCCACGCCGGTGGTCGGGCGCAATCTGTTGCTGCGTTACCGCAATATCGACCTCGATGCGCAGGTCAACGGCGTCAGCGATCTGTACTTCCAGGTGCGCGGGATCAAGATGGAGTCGGGCATCCCGTTCAGCGAAAGCGATGCAAGGCGTCAGGCGCAAGTGGTGGTGATCGATCACAACACCCGCCATCGATTGTTCGGCGAAGGGGTTGATCCGCTGGGGCAGGTGATCCTGATCGGTAACCTGCCGTGCACCGTGATCGGTGTGGCGGCGGAGAACAAGAACATCTTCTCGTCGAGCAAGTCGCTCAACGTCTGGGTGCCCTATGAAACCGCCGCCGGCCGACTGTTGGGCCAGCGTTACCTGGACAGCATCAGTGTGCGGATCAAGGACGGCCAGCCGAGCAAGGTGGTGGAAGACAACGTCAACAAGCTGATGCTGCAACGCCACGGCACCAAGGATTTCTTCACCAATAACCTCGACAGCGTGATGCAGACCGTACAGAAAACCAGCCGCTCTCTGGCCTTGTTGCTGTCGCTGATTGCGGTGATTTCACTGGTCGTGGGCGGCATCGGCGTGATGAACATCATGCTGGTGTCGGTCACCGAGCGTACCCGTGAAATCGGCATCCGCATGGCGGTCGGGGCTCGGCAGTCGGACATTCGCCAGCAGTTTCTGGTGGAGGCGGTGATGGTCTGCCTGCTGGGTGGCGCCATCGGTATCTCGTTGAGTTACGCCATCGGCCACCTGTTCTCGCTGTTCATCAAGGAATGGGAAATGGTGTTTTCGCTGACCTCGGTGCTCACTGCTGTGCTTTGCTCGACCCTGATCGGTATCGTGTTCGGCTTCGTGCCGGCGCGCAATGCGTCGCGGCTCGATCCGATCGAGGCGTTGGCCCGGGATTGAAACGGGCGCAAAAAAAACCGCCGTCCTTTGCAGGAGGGCGGTTTCGTTACAGGCGTGTGAACCGTCAGGCCGCGTTCGACGGGCCGCAGGCTGCGGGGCAGTCCTTTGGCGAGTACATCCAGCGCATCAGCGAGTGACGGCCGCTGATACCCAGTTTGATCGCGGCGCGTTTGAGGTAGCTCTCCACGGTGTTGACCTTCAGTTGCAACTGCTCGGCCAGTTCTGGCGCGGTGCGCCCGGCGAGCAGGCCGACACACACTTCCATCTCGCGGTTCGACAGGCTCAGCCCCAGTTGCTCCACGCGCTCGCAAAAGCGCAGGCGCAGGGTTTCCAGGCCCAGCAGGGTTGAATCCGATTGCTCCTGAGATTGTCCCTGGGCGTCAGTGTTCGCCGGTTGCAGGGCGTTGATGTGTTTCTCGACCATCGGCAGCAGCACTGGAGAAATGTCCTGCAACAAACTGCGCTCGTGGGCGGAAAAGCGTTTTGACGGGCCGCATCGGTAGACCGATATCACATAGCGGTAACCGTCCTTGCGCCGGGTCAGATGCAATTGCGAGGCGTCGGTGACCGTCGAGGGTTCGGGAGTGGGCAAATCATTGGCACTCGGCAGAGTGCTCAACTCGGAATACACCGTTTCAGCCAGCAAGGATGCTTCCTTGACGCATTCGGGCTCACTGCGCGGTTGTGCGCGTCCGACCGGTTCCACGCGCATCTGCCGGATGTGCGTGGCGTCCACCGCCAGTTGGGTCAGGATCAGGTCGTGCAGCATCCGTGGGAAATGTCGGCTGCCAGTGCTGGCGATGACCTTGCCAATGTGAGGAAACAGCTGTGAGTTCATGTCGTTCATCCATGAGTTGCAGTGTGGTACTCGTGTTCCTGAACCACCGGAAAACAGCTCCATGCCCGGCGACAGCGAATCAGGAAATTGGATCCTATCCTAGTACAACGTTTCAGCGACGGTTTAATGAAGGGGCTATTAGCTCATAACTGACGGTGAGGGGGATGTCGGGATGACAGGTGTCAGCGAAATGTCTTACAGCTGAGTAGGGATGTTTTTATAAAAATCATACAAGTGACAGTATTTAAAAACAAAAAAAGCCCGTTTCAGCCGAAGCCAAAACGGGCTTTTTCCCTCATAGACAACCGTTACTTCAGGTTGTCAAAGTGGTCTCGCAGGAACTCGTAAAAGCGAAACGCTTGAAACGATCTCCATACGAGGCTCAGCGTACGCAGCAAAAGCTTCATACGTTTTGGCCTCCAGGTCGGGGGCCAAACCTCCAGCGCACTTACCGGACCATGTGTGCCTTCGGACATAAATGTCAGTTCTGTCCATGAGGCGGCCGGTTGTGATCCCTCCGAGCCATCATTCCGGCACGGGTGCAAAACCGTGTCGAAGGGCATGAAACCGATATGGTTCCAGCCAAACCTCACAGATGTACTGGCGAGTGAGCGCCGGCATATTAACCTGTCTTGTGGCGGGATTTTGAGGATCCTGGATATAGATTCGGTATGTTTTGTAATTCGTTATTTCTGTCAGTATGTTTTGGGATGGTAAACGTCAACCAACGTCTTCCTTGTCTTCGGATAGCACGCAAAATAACGTTGCAACGAAGAAAAAAGATTAATAGTATTCCGGCACGTCAGTTCTGTCCGTGAGACACAACAGGCCCCAGCCGCAAACTGAGGCCTACCGAAAAACCGCCCCGCAAAGGTGGTTTTTTTTCGCCCATCGTTTGCCCCCCGCCAGCAATCCTACGCCTCGCTCACCAAGGGCAACCCTGCATCCACCAGCTCGATCCAGTGCTTGACCTGCGTGCGTCCCGCACCGTCGAGGTGGGCCTGGCAGCCGATATTGGCGGTGGCGATGATGTCCGGATGACCGCTTTCCAGGGCGTTGAGCTTTTGGTCGCGCAGTTGCCGGGCCAGCGCCGGTTGGGTTATCGAATAGGTGCCCGCCGAGCCGCAGCACAGATGGGCGTCCGGCACGGTCGTGAGGTTGAAGCCCAATCGGGTCAGCACCGACTCCACCGCGCCGCCGAGTTTCTGCGCGTGTTGCAAGGTACAGGGGCAGTGGAAAGCCAAGCGCTGATCGGCATGAATACCTAGGGACTCGAGCGGTTCCTCACGCAACACTTCCACCAGATCTTTCGCCAGCGCACTCACGGTTTTCGCCTTTTCGGCATAGGCCGGATCGGTGCACAGCAAGTGTCCGTAATCCTTGATGAACGCGCCGCAACCGCTGGCGGTCTGCACGATGGCTTCGGCGCCTTGTTCGATGGCCGGCCACCACGCATCGATGTTCTGGCGGGCGCGGTCAAGTCCGAAGGCCTGGGCGTCGAGGTGATAGTCCACGGCGCCACAACAGCCGGCATTTCGCGCCGGTGTAATGCTGATCCCCAATCGATCCAGCACCCGTGCTGCCGCCGCGTTGGTATTGGGCGACAAACCCGGTTGCACGCAGCCTTCGAGCATCAGCACCTGGCGGGCATGCCGGGTTACCGGGCGGGGTGCGATTGTAGAGGTGCTGCGCGGCAGTTTGGCTTGCAGGGTATCAGGCAACAGCACACGGAAGATCTGGCCAGCGCTGACCAGTCCTTTGAACAGTCCGGGATTCGGTGCCACACCACGCAAACCTGCCCGCAACACACGTTGACCAATGGGGCGCGGCACAGCGGCATCAACCACGGCGCGGCCGATGTCGAGCAGGTTGTGATAGTCCACGCCCGAGGGACAGGTGGTTTCGCAATTGCGGCAGGACAGGCAACGATCCAGGTGCAGCTGGGTCTTGCGGGTAACTTCGTTGCCTTCCAGCACCTGTTTGATCAGGTAGATGCGACCCCGTGGGCCGTCGAGTTCATCGCCGAGCAACTGATAGGTCGGGCAGGTCGCGTTGCAGAAGCCGCAGTGCACGCAAGTGCGCAGGATGCTTTCGGCTTCTTCGGCGCGAGGCAGTTGCCGGGCTTCTTCGCTGAGAGTGGTTTGCATGGCTCAAAGCTCCGCGTACAGGCGACCGGGATTGAAGATGCCCTGAGGGTCGAGCTGTTGCTTGAGGCGACGGTGATAGTGCAGAAGGGCGGGCGGCAGCGGATGGAAAGGCGCGTCGATCAAACCATGGCTGTAGCAGGTCGCATGCCCGCCAACAGCCGAAACCACCTTGCGAATCAGTGCCGCCTCGGCTCCTGATTTGAGCCAACGCTGGGCGCCGCCCCAGTCGAGCATTTGTACACCGGCCAGGGCCAGCGGCGGGGTGTTGTTTGGCACCGACAGGCGCCACAGGGGCTGGTCCTCATCAAAAAAGTCCAGGCGCTGTTCATTCAGATCTGACCAATAAGCGCTATCGAGCATTTCACCACCGAGACGATCACGGGCCGCCGCCACCGAGCCTTCGCCACCCTCCAGACGCAAGTGCAGATGCTGCCCATCGTGGCAGGCGGCGCTGATCGGCAACGGCTGTTGGCCCCATTCAGCCAGGCGCTGCAAGGCCCGCTCGCTGTCCATTTCCAGGCTGATGCTCAGGCACTCACGCGGTTTGGGCAGGACCTTGAGCGAGACTTCGGTAATCACCCCCAGCGAGCCGTAACTGCCGGCCATCAGCCGCGACAGGTCATAACCGGCGACGTTTTTCATGACTTCACCGCCAAAGCGCAGATGCTTGCCGTGGCCGGTGATGATCCGCGTGCCGAGTACGAAATCCCGCACCGACCCCGACCACGGGCGCCGCGGGCCTGACAGTCCGCTGGCGATCATCCCGCCCACCGTCGCGTCGTCGGCGAAGGCCGGTGGTTCGCACGGCAACATCTGTTGTGAAGCGTTCAGCACCGCCAGCAGTTCGGCCAGTGGAGTGCCGCAACGCGCGGTGATCACCAGTTCGGTCGGGTTGTAGCTGACAATCCCGCGATGGGTACGGGTGTCGAGGATTTCTCCGGCAACGATCCGCCCCAGAAACGCCTTGCTGTTGGCGCCCTGAATCCGCAGTGGCGTGGCGTCCTGCAATGCCTGATTGACCTGATCGAGCAGCGCGATGCTGTCGTCGACATCCTTTTCTCGGACCATCAGAAACGCTCCAGCTCGGGGAAGGGCAATTGTCCGGCGTGAATATGCATGGCGCCGAACTCGGCGCAGCGGTGCAGGGTCGGGATGTTCTTGCCCGGATTGAGCAGACCGCCGGGGTCGAACGCGGCTTTGACGGCGTGGAACAGGGTCAACTCGTCGTTGTTGAACTGTGCGCACATCTGGTTGATTTTCTCCCGGCCCACGCCGTGCTCGCCGGTGATGCTGCCGCCGACCTTCACGCACAACTCAAGGATTTTGCCTCCCAGGGTTTCGGCGCGTTCAAGCTCGCCCGGTTGATTGGCGTCGAACAGAATCAACGGGTGCATGTTGCCGTCGCCGGCATGGAACACGTTGGCCACCCGCAGGCCGTATTCGGCGGACAACTGCGCAATGGCTTGCAGCACGCCGGGCAGTTCGCGGCGCGGGATGGTGCCGTCCATGCAGTAATAGTCCGGCGACAAACGGCCCACGGCCGGGAAGGCGTTCTTGCGTCCGGCCCAGAAACGCACGCGCTCGGCCTCGTCCCTGGCCTGACGCACTTCGGTCGCGCCGGCGTTCTCCAGCACTTGGCGGACGCGGATGCAGTCATCGTGGACGTCGGCTTCGACGCCATCGAGTTCACAGAGCAAAATGGCTTCGGCGTCCACCGGGTAGCCGGCGTGGATGAAGTCCTCGGCGGCGCGGATGGCCAGGTTGTCCATCATTTCCAGGCCTCCGGGAATGATCCCGGCGGCGATGATGTCGGCCACGGCGCGGCCGGCGTTTTCCACGGAGTCGAATGCGGCCAGCAAGACTTTGGCCGTCTGAGGTTTGGGCAGCAGTTTGACCGTGACTTCGGTGATGATGCCCAGCAGGCCTTCGGAACCGGTGAACAACGCCAGCAAGTCGAAACCGGGGGAATCGAGCGCATCGGAGCCGAGCGTGAGGTGTTCGCCCTCGACGGTCAGGATCTCGACCTTGAGCAGGTTGTGCACGGTCAGGCCGTACTTGAGGCAATGCACGCCGCCGGCATTTTCCGCCACATTGCCGCCGATGGAGCAGGCAATCTGCGAGGACGGATCCGGCGCGTAATACAGACCGAACGGAGCGGCCGCCTGGGAAATCGCCAGATTACGCACCCCGGGCTGAACCCGTGCCGTGCGGGCGGCCGGGTCGATGTGCAGGATGTTGTTGAAGCGTGCCATCACCAGCAGCACGCCTTTCTCCAGAGGCAACGCCCCGCCGGATAACCCGGTGCCTGCACCCCGGGCCACCACCGGCACGTTTCTCTCATGACAGATTCGCAAAATACCCTGCACCTCATCGAGATGCCGGGGCAGGACCACCAGCAACGGCGCGGTGCGGTAGGCGGACAAACCGTCGCATTCGTACGGTGCGAGATCCTCGCGCTGATGCAGGACTTCCAGCGTCGGCCACTGGTTGTGCAGTGCCTGCAACAGCGCCGCTTTGTCGACGTCCGGCAGGGCGCCGTCGACCTGCTCGTCGTAGAGAATGTTCATGAACGATGGGTGCCCCTTGGTTTTTGTTATCGGGTGCGGGTTGCGTGGGTTGCTCAGCCCAGATCAGCAGCCTCATGTCGTTCCGGTACCTGGCTCGCTTCATCGCCCCAGGTCCGGTTGACGCGCTGCCCACGAATGACCGCAGGCCGGTTGGCGATCTCCTCGGCCCAGCGCTGGACATGAGTGTATTCATGAGCCGACAGGAACTCGGCCGCCCCGTACACATTGTTGCGCACCAGTTGCCCGTACCACGGCCAGACCGCGATGTCGGCGATGGTGTAGTTGTCACCGGCAAGATAAGGGTTTTCAGCCAGGCGCCGGTCGAGCACATCCAGCTGACGCTTGGTTTCCATGGTGAAGCGGTTGATCGGGTATTCGAGCTTGTCCGGCGCGTAGGCGTAAAAATGCCCGAAACCACCACCCAGGTAGGGCGCCGAGCCCATTTGCCAGAACAGCCAGTTCAGGGTTTCAGTGCGACCGGCGATGTCGCTGGGCAGGAAGGCGCCGAATTTTTCGGCGAGGTAAAGCAGGATCGAGCCGGACTCGAAAACCCGGATGGCCGGCTCCACGCCACGATCCAGTAGCGCCGGGATCTTGGAGTTCGGATTAATCTCGACAAAGCCGCTGGAAAATTGATCGCCTTCGCCGATGCGGATCAACCAGGCGTCGTATTCGGCCCCGGTGTGCCCCAGCGCCAGCAACTCCTCGAGCAGGATGGTGACCTTGACGCCGTTGGGCGTGGCCAGCGAATACAGCTGCAACGGGTGCTTGCCGACGGGCAATGCCTTGTCGTGGGTCGGCCCGGCAATCGGGCGATTGATGTTGGCGAACTGGCCGCCGGACGGCGCGCTGTGTGTCCAGACCTTGGGTGGTACGTAAGGCGTTTTGCTCATGAAGCGAACCTCATCGTCAACTGCTGAATGGGCGTGAGCCGGCAGAAAAAAACGACCGGCTCCTGACGAACAGAACACCACAGAAGGGCATTTGAATTCCACCCTGTTGCCCGATCAACGCCTTATATCGTTATTCGATTCGCGGATGCTGCTGCGCCAGATGCTCGCGTTTGGCTTGCAGTTCGGCGATCTCGGCGTCGATGTCTTCGATCTTCTGTTCGATGTTGTCGTGGTGCTCCTGCAACAGCTCCCGCGCTTCCTCTATGTCGGAAGCCGCCGGTGCCGCGCCTCGCAGAGGTTTGTTCGCGGTTTCTTTCATCGTCAGCCCGGTCATCAGTCCGATCACGGCAGTCACCATCAGATAGTAGGCGGGCATGTACAGGTTCTGGGTACCTTCCACCAGCCAGGCCACGACGGTCGGGGTCAGGCCGGCGATCAGTACCGAGACGTTGAACGCCCCGGCCAGCGCGCTGTAACGGATGTGGGTCGGGAACATCGCTGGCAGCGTCGAGGCCATGACGCCAATGAAGAAATTGAGCAGCACGGCCAATATCAGCAAGCCCGAAAAGATCAGGCCGATCTTGCCGCTGTTGATCAGCATGAACGCTGGAATCGCGAGGATGAACAGACCGACACTGCCGCAGATGATGAAGGGACGACGGCCGATCTTGTCGCTGATGAAGCCGATCGCAGGCTGAACGAACAGCATGCCGACCATGATCGCGATGATGATCAGCACCCCGCGATTTTCGCTGTAGTGCAGGTTGTGCGACAGGTAACTCGGCATGTAGGTGAGCAGCATGTAGTAGGTGACATTGGTCGCCGCCACCACGCCGATGCAAGTCATCAGGCTGCGCCAGTGCTTGGTCGCGACCTCCTTGAACGACACTTTCGGGCCGCTGGCCAGACCTTCGCGGTCGCCTTGTTCAAGCTTCTCGACGTGTTGCTGGAACGCCGGGGTTTCTTCGAGCGCGTGGCGCAGGTAGAGCCCGATCATGCCCAGCGGGAGGGCGAGGAAGAAGGGCAGTCGCCAGCCCCATTCCTGGAATTTTTCTTCGCCGATGATCGTGGAAATCAACACCACCACACCCGCGCCGAGGACGAAACCGGCGATGGAGCCGAAGTCCAGCCAGCTGCCGAGGAATCCACGTTTGCGATCCGGTGCATATTCGGCAACGAAGATCGAGGCGCCGGTGTATTCGCCGCCGACCGAAAACCCTTGAGCCATTTTCGCCAGCAGCAGAAGGATCGGCGCCCAGATACCGATCGAGGCATAGGACGGGATCAACCCGATGGCAAAGGTGCTGAGCGACATGATCACGATGGTCGCCGCCAGGACTTTCTGTCGTCCGTACTTGTCACCCAGTGCGCCGAAGAACAGACCGCCCAGCGGCCGGATCAGGAAAGGCACCGAGAAGGTCGCCAGTGCAGCGATCATCTGCACACCGGGATCGGCACCGGGGAAAAACACCTTGCCGAGCACGTAGGCAACGAAGCCATAGACGCCGAAGTCGAACCACTCCATCGCATTGCCCAGCGCTGCTGCCGTAATGGCTTTGCGCATCTTGGCGTCGTCGACAATGGTGATGTCTTTCAGTCGGATCGGGCTGACGCTTTCCTTTGATTCCATGGGATTCACTCTGCATCTGATCTGTCTTTATGCAAACCGGTAAACCCGGAGAGGCTTGGGCCAGAGCGGTTTGCCGTGACCGATGCCATCTCCTTGATGGCACGGCTTCTTTCAGATCAGATACAAGTGGACACGAAAAAATTCACCACTGATTTCGTTTTTTGCCGATGAAAGAATTGTGACGCGATCCTGTGCGCAATTGCGCCGGACTCACGCCAAGTCGCTGTTTGAACGCACTGGTCATGTGTGCCTGAGAGTTGAAGCCGCAGGCGAGGGCGATCTCCGACAGGCTGGCCGTGGAGTCGCGCATCAATGCGCGAGCCCGGGCCAGGCGTCGGTCGATCAGGTAGCTGTGGGGGCTTTTGCCGGTGGCCTGCTTGAAGGCACGAATGAAATAGCCTTCGGACAATTCCAGCAGTTGCGCCATGGTGTGAAGGCCGAGCGGGCCGTCCAGGCCGGCGTCGATGAACTCGTCGAGCAGGCGCATTCGGCTGCCGGTCATCGAGCCTTGGGTCGACGGCGTGTCTTTGCCTTCGGCGCGCTCGGCCAAGGCGAGCGCCCAGGTTTCCCAGTCATCGTCCACTGAGGCATTCAACAACGCACGGCGCATTCGCGAGGCGAGGTCAATGGCCTGCGGGTCGATGCGATTGTTGAACGCCTGCTCACCTGCCAGCGCGATGCCGTCGGTGCGGACCACCCGCAGGTATTCGCCGCCCATGGGTGACTCGGACATCACATCACAGCCGACGGGTACGAACGCCAGACCATTGGGCATGGCATCGAAGGGGCGCACCCGGTCGCTGCCGATCGCGTGCACGCCGCGCTGGCTGTCGAAGGCAAAACCGATTGCCGACTGCGCTGCCACATAGCGCGTCGCGTAGGCGGCACCGGGCAGCAATTCGATCGCCCACGGGCCGGCCTCGATACGACGCACCGGTTCGGGGACGACGGCTGGCTGCTGGCGGTTTCGATGGCTCATGAGCGCCATAGTAGTGAAGTGCGGACGCAAAAGTCAGGTCAGTTTTTTGAAAGCCGACGTGATGTGCCTGTGCCTAGACTGAGTGACGCCCAAGGAGATTTCCATGCACACATTCACTCGCGAAGACATCGAACACGCTGCCCGCCAGGTTTACCAGGTGATGCCGGCCACCGCTCAGTATCGCTGGCCGTTGCTGGCCGAGCGGCTGGGCTGCACGGTGTGGGTCAAGCACGAAAACCACACGCCGACCGGCGCGTTCAAGGTGCGCGGCGGCATCACCTTCATGCACTGGCTGCGGCGTGAACATCCCAACGTCAAAGGCATTGTCTCTGCGACGCGCGGCAATCACGGCCAAAGCCTGGCGCTGGCGGCGCAAGCGGTAGGGCTGAAGGCATTGATCGTGGTGCCGCAGGGCAATTCGCTGGAGAAGAACAATGCCATGCGCGGCTTTGGCGGCGAAGTGGTCGAGTACGGGCGTGATTTCGATGAGGCCCGTGAGGAAGCGGCGCGTCTGGCGCTGGAGCATGGACTCTATCTGGTGCCGCCGTTCCACACCGAACTGGTCAAGGGCGTGGCGACTTATGCGCTGGAGTTGTTCAGCGCGGCGCCGGATCTGCACACCGTCTACGTGCCGATCGGTTGCGGCTCAGGTATCTGCGGCGTGATCGCCGCGCGTGATGCGCTGGGGCTGGATACCCAGGTGGTGGGCGTGGTGTCCACGGAAGCGGCCGCCGCCAAGTTGTCCTTCGAGGCGAAAACGATCTGCGAGACCGCCTCCGCCAATACCTTTGCCGACGGCCTGGCCGTGCGCAAACCGATTGCCGAGGCGTTCGATATCTACGGCGCCGGCGCAACAAGGATCGTCGCGGTCAGCGAGGACGAAATCGCCGAGGCGATGCGCGTGTATTACACCGACACCCACAACCTCGCCGAAGGTGCTGGCGCGGCTGCGTTGGCGGCACTCATTCAGGAACGGGAAAGGATGCAGGGCAAAAAGGTCGGGGTGATCCTGTCGGGCGGGAACATCGACCGGTCGGTGTATGCGCGGGTGATTGGTTGACCAATGACGGCTGGCTGCGTGGCACGGTTTTTCCGCTTGTGATTGGTCCTGACTACCCCTTATAAGATCGGCTTTCACTTTCGATATGAAAAGGGTGTCACGCATGAGCAATGCCTGGAACGAAGGTTATTTCACGGACGAGGGCTACACCTACGGGTATAGCCGGGAGATCAATCCGGTTTTCCAGCGTTATTGTTTGTTGCTGCGTGGTTTTGCCACGCTGGAGAGTACCGACGGTTATCACTGCGAATTGGGTTTTGGCCAGGGTGTCTCGATCAATATCCATGCGGCAGGCAATCCGGGCGGCTACGTCGGCACGGATTTCCATCCCGGGCAGGCAGCCCATGCCATTGCGCTGGCAACCGACTGGGGCAGTGATGCCCGGCTGTATGACGACAGCTTCGAGCAACTGCTGGCCCGCCATGACCTGCCACAGTTCGACAGTATCAGCCTGCACGGCATCTGGACCTGGGTCAGCCGTGACAATCACAAGTTGATCGTCGAGTTTGTCCGTCGTCATCTCAATCCGGGCGGTCATGTGTACATCAGCTACAACTGCTTCCCGGGCTGGTCGCCGCTGGCGCCACTGCGTCAGTTGTTCAGCCTGCATGACCGCTTTGCCACGCAAACTTCTGCGCGGCCGGAGCAGCGGATCGACGCCGCGCTGCAATTCTCCGAAGCCCTGCTGGCTGCCAACCCCAACTATGCCAACTCGGCGCCGAATCTGGACGCCAAGCTCCAGAGCATCAAAGGCCAGAATCGCCAGTACGTCGCCCATGAATATTTCAACCGCGACTGGAATTGCATGTACTTCACCGACGTGGTCGATGCCCTGGCACCTGCCAAACTCGATTACGCCACAACCGCCGTGCCGCTGGACTCGGTGGACCCGCTCAACCTGAGCGCCGAAGGCATGGACTTTCTGGAAGGCATCGAGCACCCGATCATGCGCGAGCAAGCGCGTGATTACTTCGTCAACCAGAACTTCCGCCGGGACCTTTACATCCGCGGCGCGAACAAGCTGTCCACCAGCGAGCACCGCGAGCGCATGCTCAGTACCCGCTTTGCCCTGTTGCAACTGGCCGACAGCGTAGCGGGCAGCGTCACGGGGCCCGCAGGCTCAGCCACGTTGCAGGCGGAAATTTACGGCCCGGTGCTGGATGCGCTGGCGGACGACGCGTATGTACCGAAAACCTTGCGCCACTTGCTGGAAGCCTCGCCTTCATTGAGTTATGGCGATCTGGTGCAGGCGATCAACGTGTTGATCGGTATGGGCGCCGTGGCGCCATGCCAGAGTGAAACGGCCGAGAAACTGGTGCAGACAACCTGCAACACCCTCAATCTGCAACTGTGCAGACGCTCGCTGTTCGATCACAAGATCCAGGTCCTGGCCAGCCCGGTGACCGGTGGTGGCGTGACAGTCAGCCGTTTCCAGCAACTGTTCCTGATATCGATCAAACAAGGCAAAAAGCACCCGGCCGAGTGGGCGCTTCTGGCGTGGGGCATCATCGGCGGCCAGGGTGAAGGCCTGCTCAAGGACGGCAAGGCCCTCACGACTGCCGAAGAAAACATTGCCGAACTGACCGAGCAGGCCGAGGCATTTGCCGAGCAATCGCTGGTCATTCTCAAGGCCCTGAAAATCGTCTAGCGGCAAAAAAGTCTTTTGGGGTCCGGTTTTTTCATCGAACCGGCCGATCAGCGAACAGTTCATCGAGGGCCTGACACGCCGTTGCTGCGCCTTCGATGGACTGCTTGTATCCTGCGCGGCCCGGGACATACGGTCGCTGTTGTTGCCCCGGTCCGACAACGGCCGTGACGGAAAACGGACTTTCCAAAAGGTACTGATGTGAAGCGTGATACCCACCTCGTGATGCTGTTGCTGTTGATGATCGGCTGCTCCCTGGCGTCGCTGACCATCTGGAAGGTGCTGGGCTCTCGGGAGCGCGCGCTGGACGAGGTGAACGTCCACGGGTTGAACCTGACCCAGGCGCTGGCGACCTATTCCGAAGGCATCGTCCGACAGAGCTCGCTGCTCTTGCTCGGGCTCGTCGAGCGTCTGGAAATCGAGGGCAGCGGCCCCGCGCAGATCGAACGGTTGAATGCGCTGGTCAACCGTCAGCAGCCGCTGATGCCGCAGCTCAGTGGCATCACCGTTTACGATAATCGCGGCCACTGGCTGATGTCCTCCAACCGACCGATTCCGGCCGGGGTCAACAGCAGTGACCGGGACTATTTCATCCATCACCGTGACGATCCTTCCCGCGAGCCCTTCATCGGCCCGCCCATCCGTAGCCGCTCGAATCAGGAGTGGGTGATTACTGTCAGCCGCCGCTTCAATGACGCGCGCGGAGAGTTCGCCGGTGTGGTGGCGGTCACCCTGGGGGTCGAGAACTTTCTGCGACTGTTCGGCAAGCTCGATGTGGGGCAGGAAGGCGCCATCGGTCTGTCCTACACCGACGGTACGCTGCTGGTGCGATATCCCTTCCGCGAACAGGACATGGGGCGCAATTTCTCCAAGTCGCCCATTTATGCGAAGTACCTGGTGGACCAATCGGTGGGCACCGCTTCCTTCACGTCCAGCCTCGACGGGGTGGAGCGGCTCTACGCGTTTCGCAAGAGTGAAAAGCTGCCGCTGATCACCACGGTCGCGCTCGGCAAGCGCGAAGCATTGGCGGCGTGGCGACTGGAGGCGCTGCTGTCGATCGTTGTGGTCGCATCGTTGCTGGGGCTCACTGGCGTGATCGGCTGGTTTCTCATTCTCGATATACGTCGGCGGACTCAGGTGGAAGGGGAGTTGCGGCTCACTCAACAGCAGTTGCTCGGATCAAACCGGCAGCTGGAGTTGCTGGCGATGAAGGATGCGCTGACCGGCCTCGCCAATCGCCGCTGTTTCGATGAAACATTGGCCATGGAAGCGCGCCGGGCTCAGCGGGACGGGGTTTCGCTGGCCTTGCTGATGATCGATATCGACTACTTCAAGCTGTTCAACGATTCCCAGGGGCATGTTGCCGGGGACGCCTGCCTGCAACGGGTGGGGAAAGTACTTGAGACCTGTGTGCGGCGACCGTCGGATCTGGTGGCGCGCTACGGCGGGGAAGAGGTGGCGATCATCATGCCCGACACCGATGGCGAGGGGGCGGCGGTCGTGGCGCAACTGATTCTGGAGCGACTGACGCAAGAAAACATTGCTCATCCGGCGAGCCCGTTCGGTCGGGTGACGGTCAGTATCGGCGTCACCGCGGCGGCCGGTCCGCAACTGGCAGTGGTACAAGCGCTGATCGAGACGGCAGATCAGGCGCTGTACCAGGCGAAGACCACAGGGCGAAACCGGATGGCAAGGAAAGCTCCCGGCGACAGTTCCCGTTCACCACTGCCAGTGTGAGCGGTGCTGAACGGGCGGGCGTTGCGCCTTACCGATAATCGGCAGTCATCACGCGTACTCGGGGTAGTCCACATACCCTTCGGCATTGCCACCGTAGACCGTGGCCGGATTCAGTGAATTCAGCGGCCAGTCATTGGCGATGCGCGCAGGCAGATCCGGGTTGGCCATGAACGGACGGCCGAAGGCCACGAAATCCGCCAGCCCGGAATCGAGCAACTGCGTACCGGATTCTGCGGTGTAACGGCCGGCGTAAATGATCGCGCCGCTGAAGGTGTCGCGCACTGCCTGGCGGAACGTGAGTGGCATCGCCGGGGCATCGTCCCAGTCGGCTTCGGCGATGGACAGATAGGCAATGCCCACGTCCTGCAGCACCTTGATCGCTTCGATGTAAGTGGTGTGCGGATCTTCCTCGACCATGCCCAGGTAGGTACGCGCCTCGTCGGTGGTGGTGAACAACGGGGCGAAGCGCACACCGACTTTTTCACGACCGATGCACTCGGCAACACCGGACACCACTTCACGCAAAAAGCGCAGGCGATTGTGCAACGAGCCGCCGTACTGGTCGGTACGCAGATTACTGTGGGCCGAGATGAACTGGTTCACCAGATAGCCGTTGGCGCAGTGCAGTTCGATCCCGTCGAAACCTGCTTCCATGGCATTGCGCGCCGCCTGAATGTACAGCTGAACCAGTTCCTGCACTTCATCGGTGGTCAGTGCGCGCGGGGCGGACGGTGGCACCAGCGCGCCGGCGCCGGGCGCGGTTTCGATGAATACGCTGACCCGGTCGGTGGCCACCGCAGAGGCCGATACCGGCGCGGCACCGTCGGGTTGCAGAGCTGTATGGGACACGCGCCCCACATGCCAGAGCTGGGCGAAGATCACGCCCTCTCTGGCGTGCACTGCTTCAGTGACTTTGCGCCACCCGGCAATCTGCTCGGGTGTGTGAATGCCCGGTGTCCAGGCGTAACCCTGGCCCCGGGGTTCTATCTGGGTGCCCTCGGTCACCAGCAGACCGGCGCCCGCGCGCTGCTGGTAATACTCGGCCATCAACTCATTGGCTACGTTGCCCGGCTGTGTGCTGCGCTGGCGGGTGAGGGGCGGCAGGACAATGCGGTTTTTCAGGGTGTGACGACCCAAAGTGGCGGGTTTGAAGAAACTGCTGTGATTCATGGATGTGCCTTGATCGGAGTTTATTAGACCAGTCGACTAGTTGTCGGGGCCAAAAAAAGACGCCGTGCAACACGCGCACGGCGTCCGGATTGATGACGGCTGAAAGCGTCAGCCGAGCAGCTTCAACAGTTTCTCGGCGACGGCCGTAGAGCTGGCGGGGTTCTGGCCGGTGACCAGTTTCCCGTCAGTCACCACGTGCACCTGCCAGTCGGCGACTTTGGAATAACGTGCGCCGAGGCGCTGGAACTCGTCTTCGACCAGGAACGGCACCACATCCGTCAGACCGACCGCCGCTTCTTCAGAGTTGGTGAAGCCGGTGACGTCACGATCCTTGACCAAGGCTTTGCCGTCAGCGCCGAGCACATGCCGCAGCACGCCGGGGGCGTGGCAGACGAAACCATGAGGCTTGTTGCTGCGGGCGAAGGCTTCGATCAAGGCAATCGAATGCTTGTCTTCGGCCAGATCCCAAAGCGGGCCGTGGCCACCTGGATAAAACACTGCATCGAAATCTTCGGCGCTGACTTCGGCCAGGCGCCCGGTGTTCGCCAGCGCCTGTTGGGCGATCGGATCCTTGCGGAATCGATCGGTCTCGGCGGTCTGTGCGTCGGGTTCGTCGCTTTTCGGATCAAGCGGTGGCTGGCCGCCGGCAGGGGAAACCAGCGTGATATCGGCGCCGGCGTCCTTGAAGGCGTAGTAGGGCGCGGCGAATTCTTCGAGCCAGAAGCCGGTTTTCTTGCCGGTGTTGCCGAGCTGATCGTGGGAAGTCAGAACCATCAAGATTTTCATAGAGCACCTTGGGTGGGTCGGGTGTCATGGCTGTGCGAGGAATTCGCACGCAATCAACACCGGGGAGAAGGTTGGTCGGGGCGCAGCATAGGTTCCAATTAGACCAGTCGTCTAGTAATTTTTTATCCGCATGTTTTTCATGGACCGGTGTGGCAAACTCCCGTTCCTTCGAGTTAAACGACTGGTCTATTGCCTGGTAATCTGCGCCCCGATGAAACCGACCTACGACGACACCCGCCAACACCTGCTCGACACCGGCCACCGGATGATGGCCGAAAAGGGCTTCACCAGTGTCGGCCTGAACGAGATCCTGCAAACCGCCGGTGTGCCCAAGGGCTCGTTCTATCACTACTTCAAATCCAAAGAGCTGTATGGCCAGGCGCTGCTCGAGGACTACTTCGTCTGTTACCTGGCCGACATGGAACGACGTCTGACGCTGCCCGACCTGAATGCCCGCGAGCGACTGATGGATTACTGGCAGGGCTGGCAGGACCACTGCACGCTGGAAGGGCACGGTGACGAGTGTCTGGTGGTGAAGCTCAGTGCCGAGGTGGCCGATCTGTCCGAAGCCATGCGCCTGACCTTGCGCGATGGCGCCGAGCGCGTGGTGGCTCGCATCACCACTTGCATCGAGCAGGGCCAGGCCGATCAATGCCTGCCCGACGGCGATGCCCGGCAACTGGCGGAAACCCTGTATCAGCTTTGGTTGGGGGCCAGTTTGTTGAACAAGTTGCAACGGACCGGGCAGTCGCTGGCGACATCGATGGCGACTACGAAGCGACTTTTGGGCGCTTGAGGCTGCGGTTCAAAGCCCGCGACTGTTTCTGATCAGCTCATATGCTCGCCTGACCAGCGGGTTCACGGTGTTCGGCCGGATCCACAAGTGATAAGTCACATCCGGCAGCCTTGGCAAGCCATCGGTTTCCCCCAGAACCCGCATGTCCGGGCCAAGCATTTCCATGCTGCGCGGGGTGACCCCCAATCCTGCGCGAGTGGCAGCCTTGATGCCAATCAGGTTCGACGCCAGATACGCCTGGCGCCAGGCAATGTTGGCACGCTCCAACGCCTCAAGTGCGTAGCGCCGGTAGATGCTCGGCTCATCCACCAGAATCAGCGGCAGCGGTTCGCCGGGGTTGTGGATGTATTGCGCCGAACAGATCCACCACACCGGCGAAGTACGCAGGGCGAAGCCTTCGAGGGTCGGGTCTTCGCGGGTGGAAATCACCATGTCGACCTTGCCCCGGTGCAGATCGTCCATCAGAAACGGGCTGCGCCCGACATCGATTTCCAGGCGCAGGCGTGGTGCCGAGCGGGCGATGTGGCTGAGGATCGGCGGCAGAATGGTATCGGCGATGTCGTGGGGCGAACCGATGCGCAACACACCACTCAAGCTGCTTTCGCGCAGAGAACTCAAGGCGTCGTCGTTGAGCGACAGCATCTGTCGCGCGTGCCGCAACAACTGCAAGCCGGGTTCGGTGAGGTGTTTTTGGCGGCCACGTTTCTCGAACAGACTGACCCCGACCTGTTGCTCCAGCCGCTGTATATGCTGGGTGACGGACGCCTGCGTGCGCGCCAGGTGCACGCCGGCTTCGGCAAAGCTGTGGTGATCGACCACGGCAATGAACGTGCGCAGCAGTTCGAGATCCAGCGTTGACATGGCTCTGTTCCAAGAGGTTTTTACATCAGCAGTGTAAACATAATCATAAAGAATCGTTATGTATTGCAGCTGGTTTTGTTGGGGGGTAAGTCAAGAGGCCCAGTAAAACAGGTGATTTTCGAGTTCTTTGCTCGTTTGAAGCTCTGCAAGTTATAACGATATTAGATCTTTGCATTTCCGTTGGTACACCGCGAAACCTACGATGCCCCCCTGTCAGGTCGGAAGACGCCGATCATTCAAGAAGGGGAAGTCCATGTTGCCCAAGCACACGTTTGTAAAACGCCTATTGCCTGTGATGTTGGGTGCCGTGGTTTCCATGGCGGGAGCCGGAGCCCAGGCTGACGCGACACTGGACAAGATCGAGCAACGCCACGTACTGGCGGTCGGCGTGTTGCTCTCGGGCGGTCCTTTCGGCGGTATCGATCCCGCCACTCAGCAGCCGCGTGGCCTCAACGTCGAACTGGCGCAAGAACTGGGCAAGCAGCTCGGCGCAGAGGTGCAGCTGGTGCCGGTGCTGCCGGCCAACCGCGTGCAGTTTCTGCAACAGGGCAAGGTCGATCTGCTGATCGCCAACATGGAATGGACCGCCGAGCGCGGCGAGATTCTCGGCTTCGTGCCGACGCCGTTCTATCGTGTGGGCGGCACGGCCGCCGTGCTCAAGGACAGCAAGATCACTCGCTGGGAAGACCTCAAAGGTCAACCGGTGTGCACGTCCCAGGGCAGCAGTTACGTCAAACCGCTGACTGAACTGGGCGCCGAACTGAAAGCGTTCAAAAGCTCTTCCGAATCCTTGCTGGCGCTGCGTGGCAATAACTGC
Source organism: Pseudomonas sp. GW822-FHT03F08 (assembly GCF_058801265.1). Taxonomy (NCBI): domain Bacteria; kingdom Pseudomonadati; phylum Pseudomonadota; class Gammaproteobacteria; order Pseudomonadales; family Pseudomonadaceae; genus Pseudomonas; species Pseudomonas sp. GW822-FHT03F08. Next base: position 228,080 of record NZ_JBXANC010000008.1, read on the forward strand.
GTGGCGGCGGTGCATGACGCCACGCTGATCAACCCGCTGATCGCCGACAATGCCGAATGGCAGGGCTATCGTGCCCTTGCCCCGGAACTCAATCCGGCGCCGTCGGTGATCTGGACCCGTCGCGGTGAAAGCGACACCCAGGCCCGGCTTGATCCGATCATCAAGCAACTGCACCGCAGTGGCTGGCTGATCGAGGCCCAGACCCGCAACCACATCACGCCCGCGTCTCCTGCGCTGGTCGAACTGCAAAAACAGTTTCAAGCCAACGGCGCCTGACTTTCCTTTTTATCGATTTCCCGCAACCGTCGTCCTGGACGACGGTTGCCTGAGGCCGGCGTGCATGAATCATTATTTTCTCTTTAAAGACCTGATCAACGCGTCAGTGCAGCAGGTCGTTCGCACGTGGAGCGAACCATGACTCACTGGCTTGAGCTTTTCGTCCACTGGACCGCCGGGCTGGGCCTCAACTACAGCTTTGTTCTCGATGCCTATCAGCGCGGATCCCTCGGGCAAGGTGCGCTGACCACCGTGCTGCTGTGCGTATTCACCATCATTGGCAGCTTGCTGGCGGGCGTCGGACTGGCGGCGATGCTCACGTCAGGCAAACCCTGGCTGGCGACACCGGCCCGAATCTTTGTCGAAGTCACCCGCAACACGCCGACACTGGTACAGCTGTATTGCGCCTTCCTGGTGCTGAACATGCTGCTGACCCAGGCCGTCGGTGCGGCGAATCCGCTGACGCCATTTGCCTGGGTGGTGATCGTGATTTCCCTGCACAAGGGGGCGTTTCATGCCGAAGCGCTGCGTGCCGGCATCGAAGCGGTGCCGACCGTGACGCTGGAAGCGGCCAGCTCACTGGCCTTCAGCAGTCGGCAGTTGCTGTGGAATGTGCAGTTGCCGCTGGCCCTGCGTTTTGCCCTGCCATCGCTGATCAACAACCTGATCGATCTGGTGAAGATGACCGCCGTGGCCTCGGCCATCGCCGTGGGCGACATCACCTACGCGGCGATCATGATCTGGACCCAGAGCGACAACGTGCTGGAGTTGATGATCCTGATCCTGAGCTTTTTCGGCCTGCTGAGTTTTATCGTCAATTGCGTGGGGCGCTACCTGGAAGCGCGCCTGAGGATGCCCGGTTATGGCCATTGAATCGTCCGTCAGCGTGATGACGACCTTGCCGCGCAAGCACCTCGGCAAGCTGTTGGCGCTGATTTTCCTGGGTTTGGCGTTGCTGTATTTCGGTGCGCAGAGCCCGGTGTTCAAGGCCTTGGTGCAGTGGTCGCCGGCGCTGGCTGCGGGGTTCGCCCGGAATATTCTGATCAGCCTGGTCGCCATCGCGCTGGGGTCGCTGCTGGGGTTGTTGGTGGGCGCGCTGGCCCTGTCACCGTTGCGCTTGACGCGTCTGCCGGCGCAGATCTGGGTGCAGGTGTTCCGTAATGCGCCGTGGCTGGTGCTGATCTATTTCACCACTTATGTGTTCCCGTTCGAGATTCACGTCGCCGGCGTTTACCTGCCGTTTCCGGACTGGGTCAAGGTCACCATCGGTCTCGCGCTGCCGGCCAGCGCCAACATCGCGGAAATCTTCCGCGGGGCCGTGGCATCGATCCCGGCCACCCAATGGGAGGCGGCGCGCTCACTGGCGTTCACCCGTGGACAGATTTTCCGCTCGATCATCCTGCCGCAGTGCTTCAAACGCATGCTGCCGCCGTGGATGAACCTGTACGCGGTGATCACCATGGGCACGGCGCTGGCTTCGCTGGTGGGCGTGCATGACGTCATCGACACCGCGCAGATCGCCAGCAACACCGTGAACATGACCGGGTTTACCGTGGTGATTTACCTGAGCCTGCTGGTGTTGTTCTTCGCCTATTGCTACCCGATTTCCCGACTCACCCGACGCCTGGAGCGACGTTATGCCTTCTATTGAAACCGTCGGCGAGCCGCTGGTCAGCCTGCGGGATTTGCACCTGTCGTTCAGCGGCAACCCGGTGCTCAAGGGCATCGACCTGGACGTGCATCGCGGTCAGGCGGTGTCGATCATCGGCCCGTCCGGCTCCGGCAAGTCGACCATCCTGCGCTGCATCACCGGCCTGTTGCAGCCCCAGCGTGGCAGCATCCGTGTCGGCTCGACCGAGGTGCACACGCTGACGCAGGAAACCCAGCGCATCGAGTTGCGCAAGCGCGTGGGGTTTGTGTTTCAGCAGTACAACCTGTTCCCGCATCTGTCGGTGCTGGAGAACCTGGTCGTGGCGCCGCGCAAGGTGCTGGGCCGCAACCGGGTCGACGCCGAAAAGGACGCACGCGCATTGCTGGCCAAAGTGCGTCTGGAGCACAAGGCCGATGCCCATCCCGGGCAGTTGTCCGGCGGCCAGCAACAGCGCGTGGCGATTGCCCGGGCATTGGCGATGCGCCCGGAGCTGATTCTGTTCGATGAAGTGACTTCGGCCCTCGACCCGGAAACGGTCGGCGAAGTGTTGACGGTGATTCGCGAACTGACCGAGGAGGGCATGACCTGCGTATTGGTGACTCATGAAATGCGTTTCGCCGAAGAAATCAGCGACGTCGTCTATTTCACCGAGAACGGCGTCATCGTCGAGCACGGCAGTGCCGAGCAGATCTTCCAGAACCCCGTTAGTGAACGCACCCAGACCTTTTTGCGGCATGCCTTGGGCGATCCGGGTCGTCGCCCGGCGCTCGCCAACGATCCCTACCTGCTGAGCAATCTGAGCCGTTACAGCCTGTCCGTCTGAACCGAGGAGATATCCATGAGTACCGTGAACCGCGCCGACGTCATCGAGGACTTCCTGAAGAAAGTCCGCGTCATCCATCAACGGGGCGTCGACCGCACTGCGCTGAAGGAGATCGTGACGTTGCTCGAAGCGCTTGCCGAGCGCCGCGATCTGTTCAATTTCGACGAATTTCCCGCACCGGTGCCGGGGCAGGGCAGCTCCGCATTCCGCTACCGTCTCAACGACGATGGCGACACGCCGACGCTGTACCTCAACTCGCTGCTGCCGGGTAAAAGCACCATCCCCCACAACCATGAAACCTGGGCGATCATCAGTGCCATCGAGGGCCAGGAAATCAATTACGTCTACGCCCGCAGCGACGAGGGCCGCGAGCCGGGTTTCACCACCTTGCATCTGGAACGGGAAGTCATCGTGCAGCCCGGTACCTCGATCTCGTTCCTGGGTGAGGACCTGCACGGCATCCGTGTCGACGGCGACCAGCCGACCCTGCATTTCCACCTCTACGGTTTGCCGCTGGAGTCCCTCAACGGTCGCTACGGCGTCGAGGCGGACGGGCGCATTCTCAATTACAACGCCTCGCAAATGGCCCCGTCGATCAAGGCCTACGCATGATCGACCTGTATTACTGGCCGACTGGCAATGGCCTGAAAATCGCCATTCTTCTGGAAGAGCTCGGGCTGGAGTACCGCGTGCTGCCGGTCAATATCCGCGAGGGTGAGCAGAAGTGGCCGGCGTTCCAGCGTATCAGCGCCAATGGGCGGATTCCGGCGATTGTCGATCACGCGCCTCATGGTCTGGACGAGCCACTGAGCCTGTTTGAGTCCGGCGCGATCCTCAACTACCTGGCTGACAAGGCCGGGCAATTCCTGCCGCCGCCGGGCACCGTCGAACGACAGAAAGTTCAGGAGTGGCTGTTCTGGCAAGTGGGGCATGTCACGCCGTACCTGAGCCAGTTGCAGCTGTTTAAGGAAAAGGCGCCACAACCGCAGCCGTTTGCCCTCGACCTGCTCAGCGGTGAAGCGACGCGACTGTATGGCGTGCTGGAGACGCGGTTGTCTGAAGTGCCGTATGTGGCGGGGGAGTATTCCGTCGCCGACATGGCGATCTTTCCGTGGATTCAGCCGCTGCGTCAGGGCCAGGACCTGGCGCATTTTCCGCAGATCAGTGCCTGGCGCGAGCGAATCAAACAGCGTCCGGCCATCCAGCGCGCCTATGCCAAGGGCCGGGACATCGCGGTCAACGAGCGCTCTCTGGCGCTTCAATAAATCATCTTTAAAAGCGGAACCTCCATGAGCCAGACCGTATCCCCGCAGCAGTTGCAGCAATGGCTGTTCGACGGGCAGGAAATTGCCCTGTTTGATGTGCGCGAGCACGGCCAGTATGGCGAAGCACATCTGTTTTTCGGGGTGAATCTGCCCTTCAGTCGACTGGAACTCGAGGCGGCGCGCCTGGCGCCGAATCCGCGTGTTCGGCTGGTGATCTACGACCAGGATGGCGGTAGTCTGGCGACCCGTTGTATGCAGGTGCTGCAGGGGTTGGGCTATGACAACGTGCACTGGCTCGCCGGGGGCGCCGACGGCTGGGAAGCAGCAGGTTATCAGCTGTTCGCCGGCGTACACGTGCCGTCCAAGGCGTTCGGTGAATTGGTCGAGGAGGCCAGTCACACGCCGCATGTCACGGCGCAGCAACTGGCCGAATGGCAGGCCCGGGGCGTGCCGCTGGTGATGCTCGACGGTCGGCCGTTCGAGGAATACCGCAAGATGACCATCCCCGGTGCCATCTGCTGCCCGAACGGGGAACTGGGCTATCGCATCCATGACCTGATTCCGGACGACAGCACGCCGATCGTGGTCAACTGCGCCGGGCGAACCCGCAGCATTATCGGCGCCCAGACGCTGATCAATCTGGGGCTGAAGAACCCGGTCTACGCGTTGGAAAACGGTACTCAGGGCTGGTATCTGGAGGACTTTCGACTGGAGCACGGCAGTGCCCGGCGCTATGCCGATGAAGTGTCCGCCAAGGGGCTGGAAGCCCGGCGTCTGGCGGCCGCCCGGCTGGCGGATAAGGCCGGAGTGAAAACCGTAGCGGCTGACGAAGTCCGGCGTTGGGCCGATGACGCAGGGCGCAGTCTGTTCCTGTGTGATGTGCGCACGGCCGAGGAATTTGCCGAGGACAGTCTGCCGGGGGCGCAGCACACGCCGGGTGGGCAGCTCGTTCAATCCACCGATTTGTACATTGGCGTGCGCCGGGCGCGGGTGGTGCTATTCGACAGCGACGGCGTGCGCGCGCCGATCGTTGCCAGTTGGCTGCGGCAATTGGGACATGAGGCTTATGTGCTGGCAGGTGGGACAGGCAGTGGCCTGGCGTTGTCCGGCACGGGCGTCGATAAGCCCGCCGCATTGCCTCTGATCACGGCCCGGGCTCTGGCCGACGCACTCAAGGACGAGGCGGTCGTGCTGGTGGATCTGCGCCCGAGCATGGACTATCGCAAGGGGCATGTGGCGGGTTCGCGCTGGTCGATCCGCCCGTTGCTCGCCGATGCCGTGGCCGGGGAGACAAGGCCGTTGGTGTTATTGGCGGATGATCCGGCGCTGGCGTCCATCGCCGCTCTGGAATTGCCTGCGGTTCAACGCGCTGGCGTGCGCTTGCTGGACGGCGGACTGTCGGCGTGGCAAGCGGCGGGCGGCGCGGTGCAGGAGGAGGGCAGCAGTCCGGCAGATCAGGATTGCATCGACTTCCTGTTTTTCACCCATGACCGTCATTCCGGGAACAAGGACGCGGCACGGCAATACCTGGCCTGGGAAATCGGCCTGCTGGCGCAGATGAGTCGCGAGGAAATTGCCAGCCTCAAGCCGCTGAAAACACCGGGCGATGCACGGGTACGCACTCGGCTGATTCATTCGGCCCGCACCGAAGACGGCAGCGGCGCACGCTCGGTCAATGTCCCGGTCACCCGCCTGAGCACCGTGTTGTTCGACAACCTGGCGCAGATGCGTGACGCCCGTCAGCGTCGCGACACTGAACGTGTCTTGAGCTACGGCGCCCGGGGCAATCCCACGGCGTTTGCCCTTGAGGACCTGGTCACGGAACTGGAAGGCGGCTATCGCACGCGGCTGTTCAGTACCGGGCTGGCGGCGGTGGCGCAGACGCTCCTGGCTTATCTGCGCCCCGGCGATCATCTGCTGATTACCGAAGCGGTCTATGCGCCCGTGCGGCGACTGGCCGCTGAGCTTCTGGAACCGTTCGGCATTCAGGTCGATTACTTCCAGGCCGACGGCAGCACCCTGCCGGGTTTGCTCAAGGCCAACACCCGAATGGTCTACACCGAAGTGCCGGGATCGCTGCTCTACGAACTCTGCGACTTGCCGGCGATAGCGAGCCTTTGCCAACCCCGCAACATCCTGCTGGCCGTGGACAACACCTGGGGCTCGGGTTACCTGTACCGGCCGCTGGCGCTGGGCGCGGACATTTCCATCATGGCGCTGACCAAATACCTGAGCGGCCACAGCGACGTGGTCATGGGCAGCGTCTGCACCCGCGAGGACGTCTGGCAACCCTTGGCGTCCATGAGCGATGCAATGGGTGTCACGGTCAGCCCCGACGACGCGTATCTGGTGCTGCGCGGTGCACGCACCCTGGCATCACGCCTGGAGGTTCATGAGCGCCAGGCGCTGGAGATCGCTCACTGGTTGCAGGCGCACCCGGCGGTGAAACGGGTTTTCCATCCAGCACTGGCCGAACATCCCGGGCATGCGCTGTGGCAACGGGATTTCACCGGGAGCAACGGGCTGTTGTCGTTCGAGCTGCATCACGCCGGGGCTGATCAATTGGAGCGATTCATCGATTCGCTGCAACTGTTCGGGCTGGGCGCGTCGTGGGGCGGGTACGAGAGCCTGATCACGGTGACCGATGCGCTGGACAGTCGTGGCGCAGGTTCAGTGTTGCGGCTGCACATCGGGCTGGAGGATGTCGAGGCGTTGATCGAGGATCTGCAGCGCGGGTTTGCACGCCTGTCGTGAACGCTAGTCCTCGCGCACCTTGCTGATCGAGAACCGGCGCAACTTCAGCGCCGTATCCAGTCGGCTCACCCAGTTGATGTCATTGAGATCCGCGCCCAGCAGGTTCTCGATGCGCCCCGTCCGGTAATTGAGGGTGTTCGGGTGGATGCCGAGGGTTTTGGCGGTCTGGGCGCGGTGACGGCCACTTGAGAAGAACGCCTCCAGCGTCAGCAGGAGGTCGGGCTCATGGCTGAGTTGCTCGATGAGCGAAATCAGGTACCTGAGGGTGTTGTCGTTGCTGCGCACGCTGTCTTCGATCAGCACGCTGGAATAGCGTCTGACGAGTTGTTCGGCCCCGTTGAAAGGGAAGAGGTCGATCGCCTTGATCGCTTCTTCTGCCGTGCTGATCCAGCCGGCGATACCTTGATTCAACAGACCGATACCCACGCCGCGCAGTTGGGGCAGGAGCGCGGGCAGTGACGCAGCGCTTTCGGCCATTCGCTGGTCGCATTGGGTCAGGGTTTCGCCTTTGATGCCCGGCAGCCAGATCACCAGTTTGTCGCGGTACCAGACGCGGATCAGTTCCTTGACGGGAATCTTCAGGTGCCGGGAAACCTGCAGGGTCAGGCGGTCGAATTCGTCTTCGCGCTGCAACGGCTGGACAGGGCGCAAGGGCAGTTCCAGCGCGAGCGCCACGCGGGGCGTGCTGGCGTCCAGGCCGAGTGCCGACAGAGTGTCCTCAAATCCCTCGATATCTTGCGGCGAATGCAGCAGGAAGTGATAAAGACGCTGATGCAGATGTTCCCGCCAGCGGACTTTCTGAATCTGTTCTTCCAGATAGGCCTGAACCACTTCTTCGGCGATATCGTCGAAGAAGTCGAACATGTAGCCGGAAATCTGCAACAACAACTCTTTGCTTAATGCATCGTCGTCTCTGGCGAGTTCCAGGTAGCCGCTCCAGATTTCACGCACCCCCAGACTGAAGCCGCGCATCAGCGATTGCAGGGGCACGCCCTGATGGACCCGCCTGCAACCGATCTCCTTCAGCGTACGACGCGTGTCCTGCGACAAACCCTCGCCGGTCAGCAGTGTTTCGCACCACAGGCGCGCGGTGTAGCTCAGGGAGTTTTCCAGATCCTTGCGGGCTTCTGGCGTGAGGTCCTTGTAGCCCGCCATCCGGTTGAGCTGGCTGTTGATCTTCGCAGTGAGCAGGGAAGGGGTGTTCGCAAATTCGCGGGTGATCGTTGCAAGTCGAGCGCTGAGGGTGGGGATTGGCGTCAATGTGTTCACCTTTTTGCGCCTGGAAGTGTCGATTTCACTCGCCGGCGAGTGTCTGTGCGCGCTCTATACTCTTACGTTCACCAAGCCAGTTCAACAACGCTTTCAGCCCGGTTTTCCGGTTGTTTACTGTCACAACGAAGTTATGTTTTTTTCCAATATCGGGGCCGTGGACGGATCGGTAAGGTGCGCAGGTCAATTCCTTGCCCAGAGGTTCCGGTTTGCGTCAGTCGTCACTTGCGGAGGTAGGCATGCCTTCATTCAATCCCGTCAGGCTGGCACTGATACCTGTCGTTCTACTGCTCAGTGGATGCTCCATGTCCCCCTCGCTTGTACTGTTCGGTGCGGCTTTTCCTGACTGGCTGTTCTGCATTGTCGGCGGCGTTCTGGCGACCACGGCGATCCACGTGATACTGGGCAGATATTCGCTGCGCGAACACATTTCTCCTCTGGCACTGAGTTACCCGGCGCTGACCGGACTCCTGGCGATGCTGTTGTGGCTCGTCGTCTTCCACGGATGAATGCCCGCCATGAATAAAACCACCGAAAAAACGCATTCAAGCCGTGTGCCGGCGCTGCTGATCGTTCTGGCCGCTTTTCTGGTGCTGGGTTATGTGCTCTGGCAAACCGAAACCCGGCCGAGTACCGATGATGCCTATGTGTACGCCGACACCATCGATGTCGTTCCGGAAGTGAACGGCCGGATCGTCGAGATGCCGGTGCGCGACAACCAGTTGGTCAAGCAGGGCGATCTGTTGATCCGCATCGATGCACGTCCGTATCAGGATGCGCTGGATCAGGCCAGGGCGCGGCTGGTTACGCTGAATCATCAGATCGGTTTGACCCAGCGCAGTGTGAACGCCCAACAATACGAGGCGGCATCGGCTGTGGCGTCGGTCGAGCGGGCCCGGGCGCAGGCCACGCAGTCCAACGACACCCTTCAGCGTCTGGAGAAGTTGCTCGCCAAGGGTTATGTGTCCGTGGAAGCGGTGGATCAGGCGCGAACGGCCCAGCGTTCGACGGCTGCCGAACTCAACGCCTCCCGATTGCAGGCGCAACGAGCCGGGGCTGCCGTCAGTGGTGTGGATGCGCTGGTGGCGCAGCGGGCCGAGGTCGAAGCGCAGATTTCCCTGGCCGAACTGAGCCTGGAGTTCACCGAGGTGCGAGCACCTTTCGACGGGCGTATCGCGTCCTTGCGCACCACGGTCGGCCAGTTCGCCTCGGCCTACAAACCGATTTTCACGCTGATCGATACGCGCCACTGGTACGTGGTGGCGAATTTTCGCGAGACCGATCTGAAGGGCATCAAGGCTGGCACGTCCGCCACGCTTTATCTGTTGGGCGACACCGGTAAACGGTTTCAGGGCCGGGTGGATTCGCTCAGTTTCGGTGTGCTGCCGGATGACGGCGGAACCGTCATCGAAGGCCTGCCGCGCGTCCAGCGCACCATCAACTGGGTCAGGGTTTCGCAACGCTTTCCGGTGAAGATCTCGGTGCAAGACCCCGACCCCGAGCTGTTTCGCATCGGCGCCTCTGCCGTCGCGGTACTGCGCCCTGACGAACCGGCCAAGACCGGTCAATGAAACGCTCGGCGGAAGACAGGAACAGGGGCAGCCTGGAGCGCCTGTATCGGTTTCTGGTCGATGAACTTCAGCCGTACCCTGGCCGTGTGAACCTGTTGCTGCGCACGCTGCTGGGCAGTGCGCTGGTGATCATCATTTCGATGACCCTGCAGGTTCCGTTGTTGGCGCTATCGTTGATCGTGGTCTTCTACGTGACGCAGACCAATGTGGTGCTGACCCGCATGGTCGGGATGCTGTTTCTGGTTGGCGCGACACTGGCCATCGGCTTGACCATCCTGCTTCTGAAGTTCACCTACGGATACCCGCTTCTGAGAATTCTGGGGGCGAGCGTGCTGTTTTTCTGCAGTGCGTATCTGATTCGTGTGACCCGGATCGGCGTGGTGTTTTTCGTGGTCGGCATTGTGGTGATCTATGCCCAGACCTTCGTCGACCTGACCGATCAGGCCGAGGCCGTTTTGCGTCTGGTGCTTTGGGTGTGGGTGGCGGTCAGTTACGCCATCGGCCTGACGTTGTTGGTCAACACGTTGCTATTGCCGGCGGAGCCTGTCCGGCAATTGCAGAATCATCTGAGCTCCCAGTTGCTCACGGTTGCCCGGTGTCTGAGTGGCGAGCAGAGCGGGGCGGCGCTGGGTGCCGCCGCGATTCAGCGCAGCGTGTTGGCATCGCAACAATTGTTGCGGTTCGCCTGCATGCGCGACGCTGACTTTCGCAGTCAGCAGGCCGCGCATCTGGCACGCATCAGCAGTATTTCCCGGCTGTTGACGCTGGCCGCTCAACTGCCGCCGCCCACAGCCAATGCCCGGGCCTCCGAGTTGTTGCGTCAGGCCGTGCTTGATCTGGAGGCTTCTTTGGATACGGGTCAAGTGCCTGAAGGATTGTCTGCTCTTGATCAGATCGATACGACCGGTTTGCCCGGCGTGTACGAGGAAATGCGTCTGGAGTTGTTGTCTTTTCTCAATGTGCAGGCGGCTGACAGCACCCCGGAAACCAAGGCGAAGGGGCCGCCGATGTGGGTGCCGGATGCCTTTGAAAACCCTGTGTACACGCAGTTTGCCGTCAAGACGCTGCTGGCGGCGTCGCTTTGCTACCTGTTCTACATGGGCACGGACTGGCAAGGCATCCACACCATCATGCTGACCTGCCTGATCGTCGCTCAACCCAGCCTCGGCGCGACCGGGATGCGTGCGACGTTGCGCGTAGGCGGCGCGCTGGTGGGCAGTGCTCTGGCGCTGGCCATGGTGATTCTGGTGGTTCCGCACATCGACGGGATCGTCGGCCTGTTGTTCATGTCATTGCCGGTGATTGCACTGGGTTCCTGGATAGCCGCCGGCTCCGAGCGAATCAGCTATGCCGGTGTGCAGATCGTGTTCACTTTCGCGTTGGCGTTGCTGGAGCAATTCGAGCCCAGCACCAACCTGACCGAGATTCGTGATCGCATCATCGGTGTGCTATTGGGTGTCGGGATCTCCCTGTTGATTCACGCGTTTCTGTGGCCCGAGGCAGAGGGTGAAACGCTGCGTCAGCGATTGGCGACGCTGGTTGGCCGGCTCGCGGACTCGCTGAAAACCAGACGAACAGCCGACGAGGCGCCCCGTGATTTACGGGTGTGGAGTGAGTTGGCCGATTGCCAGGCGATGGTGGCCCGAGTGGCGCTGGAGCCAGGATGGCAGGTCGCCGAGAGTCATCAGGAAGTGCTGGTTTTTCGTATGCAGGAACTGCTGGTACGGCTTCGCACTATCGCTATGGCAATCGATGCGTTACAGGTGGAGTTGACTCACGGTCAGTCGCAAGGCGAGGCCTGGCTCGCATCACTTGAACTGTGCAACGAAACGGCGGCCGTGCTGGGTGACTACGCGCAACAACTGAAAGGTCAGCAGGGCTTTGCGGTTGCGAGCGGGGAGTTGGAACGCTTGCGGGAATACGCCACCGCAAGGCTGGCGGACGATGAATTAAAAGCGCGTTTTCTACAGTTGCTGGCGAGCGTGGAAAACCTGCCCGCCAGTTAATGCGACGAAACATACTCCGAGGGCGTAGTCGGGGCAGGCAACGCGTAAGTCGCCTTCATCCACTCGATCTCCGCCTGCGGTGTTCTGCCAAAAAAGCGTTTGAACTCGCGACTGAATTGCGAGGCGCTTTCATAACCCACGTTGAACGCCGCTGCCGAAGCGGTCATGGCATTGCGCAGCATTAGCAGTCGCGCCTGGTGCAGACGTGTCGACTTCAGATATTGCATCGGAGAGGTGTCCGTCACGCTGCGAAAGTGCAGGTGAAAATTCGGCACGCTCATACTGGCTTCGTGGGCGAGTTGCTCGACGTCCAGGCGCTCTTGGTAGCAACTGTGGATTTTGCGGATTGCTCGAGTGACCTTGCCGAAATGCCCCTGTCTATTGAGTGCGGCACGCATCGAGCCGCCTTGTTCACCCGTCAGAATGCGGTAGTAGATTTCCCGCAGCAGCGATGGCCCCAAAATCTGCGCTTCGCCCGGAATGCTCATCGCTTCAAGAAAACGCAACGTCGAAGTGCGGAGCCTGTCGTCCATCGGCGAAGCGTACATGCCCTTGGGCTGCGCATCGCTTGGGCCGTGAAGGTCATCCACCTGCTGCATCAACTCGCTGGCCACCTGGAAATCGAGGTGCATGTAGATCGCGAGCATCGGCTCGGCCTCGGTGGCATCGGTTTCCATGGTGAAGGGGATCGGCACGGACACCACCAGATAATGCTGGGCGTCGTAAACGTAGACGTCATCGCCCAGATAGCCGCGTTTCTGGCCCTGACAGAGGATCACGATGCCCGGGTCGTACAGCACCGGTGTGCGGGTCAGTGGCTGGTTCGAGCGCAGGAAACGCACGCCTTCAAGCGTACTGAGGTTATAACCCTCGACCGGTGCGAGGGTTTCCATGAGCTGCACCATGCGCGAGGTGCCTGCGTCGGCCTGCTTCATTGCGTTCTCTCTATTAGCCACTCAATGGTCGGTGGAGCGAGTCAACGCTTCCCACTGATCGATCTCGCTGGCGGCGTGTTTGAGCTTTTCGCGCACCAGGCGCAACGCGTCACTGCCCAGGAGCACGTGCGCCGGTGGTGTCGGGCTGACGATGATCTGCAACATCGCCTGGGCGGCTTTTTGCGGATCACCGAGCTGCTTGCCGCTCTTTTCTTCTCGCGCCTTGCGCACCGGGTCGAAACTGGCGTCATAGTCGGCAATGCTGCGCGGCGTGCGCTGCATCGAGCGACCGGCCCAGTCCGTTCGAAATGAACCCGGCGCGACGGCAGTCACAAAGATATTGAAGGGCGCCAGCTCCTTGCTCAGCGTATCGGAGATGCCTTCGAGCGCAAACTTGCTGCCGCAGTAGTAGGCGATGCCCGGCATCGTGATCGTGCCGCCCATCGAGGTGATATTGATGATGTGGCCCGCACGCCGTTTGCGAAAGAAGGGCAGGAACGCCTTGATCACGGCAACGGCGCCGAACACGTTCACGTCGAACTGGCGGCGCATGTCTTCCAGAGGCGACTCTTCGAAGATGCCTTCATGGCCGTACCCCGCGTTGTTGATCAACACATCGACCGGGCCATGCGTGGCTTCAACCTGCGCGATGACGCCATCGATCCGCTCGAAGTCCGTGACATCCAGCATCACCCCGTAGGCGTTATCCACGGAGAGCGACTGAAAGGCGTGCAAGTCGGCTTCCTTGCGCACGGTCCCGATGACACGGTGGCCGGCCGCGAGCGCTTCCTTGGCCAGCGCGTGGCCGAAGCCGCTGCTGACGCCGGTAATGAAAAGGGTCTTGGTGGTGGTCATGACGGGCTCCGGTGAATGGGGTTTCAGCTCATGGTATCCATCGAAGAAACGCTCACCTATGTCGGTTTGTCTTTGAGCATTGCCTATTCCTATCAACGAGGCGAGATAACGCCCGATGAACTTTTTGCATGGCTCCGGGCATCCAAGCAGGAACAGACCCAACGTGCTGATATCAGCCAAGGACAGACGATGACCTTTCTAATTTTCCTGTTGGCCTGCGGTGCGGCAGCGAGCACCGGGATGATTTTCCAACCGGGCCCATGGTACGAATCGTTGGTCAAACCACGCTTCACACCACCTAACTGGGTGTTTCCCGTTGCCTGGACAACGATCTACCTTTTGCTCGCGTGGGTCGGTTATCGTCTGACTCTGACGCCTGGCAGCGAAACGGTACTTGCCTTGTGGGCGGCGCAAATTGCATTGAACACCTTGTGGACACCGGTATTCTTCAGCGCACATCGTATTTTCGCCGGCATGCTGATCATCACGCTGCTGTGGCTGGTGGTAGCGGCGATGGTGGTGTTGGCATTGCGCCTGGATGTGATTACCGGTTTGATTCTGTTCCCTTATCTGGCATGGCTGTGTGTCGCGGCGGCGTTGAATTTTTCCATTCTGCGCAACAACCGCGAATAAATAGGACGAAATGAAGACATCAATGGACTGGCCCGCAGACGATAACGAGTTGGCGCAATTGCGCGCGTTCAACAAGAAGCTTGCCCGGCTGCCGCGCTTTCGCATCCGTAATCGCATCACGCCACGGGCGATTCAGTTGCTGTTGCGCCTCAGCCAATTGGGCGGCGCGAGAAAGTTGCTCAAGCACGGGCTCAAGGCAGAACGCAAAGTGGTGGGCGTCGACGGCGCTTCGGTGCCGGTGCGGATCATTCGGCCAAAGACAAAGGCCAAAGGCGTGGTGCTGGATTTTCATGGCGGCGGTGGGTCATCGGCAATGCGCAGATGAACGATCACCTCAACATCGGCATGGTGAAAGCCTGCGACGTGGCAGTGGTCTCGGTCGATTATCGGCTTGTGGTCTCGACGCCGATCGAAGGCGTCATGCAGGACTGCCTCACGGCGGCTCGCTGGCTGCTGAGCGATGACTGCCACGAGTTTGCGAACCTGCCCGTCATCGTCGTGGGCGAGTCCGCCGGCGGCCACCTCGCCGCCGCGACCTTGCTGCAACTCAAACAATGGCCGGACTTGCTCAAACGGGTGCGCGGGGCGCTGCTGTACTACGGCGTCTACGACCTGACCGGAACCCCCAGCGTACGCAACGCCGGCCCCGAGACCTTGCTGCTGGATGGGCCAGGGATGGTCGAGGCGCTGCAAATGCTCACCCCGGGATTGAGCGATGAAGAACGCCGGCAAGCGCCGTTGTCTCCGTTGTATGGCGACTTCACCGGATTTCCGCCGGCGCTGATGTTTGCGGCGGAGCTGGATCCGCTCAGGGGTGACACGCTGGAGTTGGCTAAGCGTTGGGGTAGGGCGGCTGACGTGGAAGTGCATTTGTTGCCGGAGACGGCGCATGGGGTGATTCATTTTCCGTTGGGGTTGGCGGGGAGGGTGGTTGGGTATAGTCGGGAGTGGGTTGCGGGGCGGGTTGGTGAGGGGTGAGTGTTTTATGGAGGGCCGATTTCGGCGGCCACGAATGTCTGCTATCGGCCAATTGCAGCCATCCAATAACGTCTATCAAAATTAGCCAATTAATTATTAAGTTTCAAAGCAGGTGCTGACATCAACCCGCTTCAGCCGAAGATGTATAGGCAGTCGTCAATGTGTTCCAATTCTTGTTGCGTGTATCGGGCGTTGCAATATTGTCGAATATCCTCCAATACTCCCCTGATAGGAACTGGCTGTGATGGGTCTTCAATCAACTCAATTAAGAGCTGATAATCAGGGGCTACCCCTTTGAGGTATTTCTCTATTAGCTCTTTGAGTGCTATTCGAGCTTGCTGATCGGTTAGCATTGTTTCTCCGGCGAAACAGGCGACTCTTTTGTCGTAATCGGTAATAGTCGCCAGATGCGTTTCAGAGACCTCTACGGTTTACAGGGACGACTTGCGATTTACCTTTGTTTGCATTTTTCAAGCTCGCTTTGACTTTTCAATGTCGTATCCAAACCAAGTCGATACTTGCAATAATTAATAACCAGGCTTCGCTCCATCTCGCTTAGCTCACTCAATTTTTTGTCATCTGATTCGTACGCGAAAATATTTTCAAATTTTATCTGAAATGTGGGGCTCTTTTTAATAAAGAATACTTTTTCCGGATAAGCGTCCTCCATCTTTTCGTAAAAACCTATATAAAGTATGGCGACAATCGTGGTTGATAATATGATTAGCAGCGATTTCATGATGAAGGCGGTCGCAGAAGTTTGGTTTTAATCCGAAGGTTTCTAACAAGCTCCATGCCAATATTACCAGGGCAAATTTTTCCTTCGCCGGCTTGCATGGGGAATTCACGGTGCCCACCTAACGTTGTCACCCTGAAAACGCTGGTCAGCGCCTGAATCAAGGTCAGAAGGGTATCAATTTGTATGGCAGGAATTTTCTGGTCCATGTTGCCGTTGATGCTTTCGAGGGCTTGGCGAGCAAAAGCGACCATATCGCCACCCTCTTTGGCGGTTGTCAGGTTTTCTAGCAAAACGATACCAATCACACCTGTGTTGTAGTTATGTACGCTTGATCCCTTGAATCGTATGTCACGTCCTTCAAAGACTTTACCCGTACAATCGATGCCATAGTGATAGCCGATATCATCAAACTTAGCCTGATGCTCACTCTGAATCGCCCGCATTTGTCCTGCACCAGCACCGCAGCCTACACTTCGTCCTGCGTGGTGAAGGGCGATCATCGAGTAGTCCCAATCATCCACCATTTCACCTTTTGCTTTATGCGCTCCCCATGATGACCGCTCTACAAATTCGCACTTTTTTTTGCTGAGTAGTCTGATGATCGCTTCTCTAGTGGCAGCTCTATCGTTGACGGTGATAGTCGTGGGAGCAACTGGCGCACCGGGTTTGACTTCAGTCGCTTTTGCTTCAGTAGTAAATTGTTCAGCCATTCTGAGTCAGTCCGTTAATTCGTTAAGCGTCCGAGCTGGAGAAGTGAAATCAATGCTCATGGAAATATTGGCATCTTTGACTGGAGTTTTGATCTTCGCTATCCCAGCGCTATCGGTAACACCTGTGATCTTTTGACCATTTACAGTGGCAGTGAAATTTCTTCCGACTAGAGGTTGGCCAGTCTCGCTATCAACGATGCTGAAAGTATGCCCATAGGTTTTCTGCAGTAGAAGCGGGAGTGGAGGCGTGAACGGTGCAGGAGTATGGGAGTCGCCGATGATCACCGTACCCGAGCCACCAATAACTAAGTCGCCGTGTGTGCCGACGGTTCCCACCAGAGCGGCATTCTTGCCATTGATGAACACCGTCGCAGACACTGCCGAGCCCAAAGCGCTGCCGCAGGTGCAAGTGTCTCCTTTCGTCGCAGCTGCGAGGCCGTCGAAAAACACATCGGGAGATCCGGACGCAATGGCTTTGGGCCCGTGCCCAGGCATAGGGCAACTGGTGGGGTCAGTTATGCGTGCAGCTGGCTTTGCCATGTATGACGTCCTGTCTACGATTTTTCCAAGGGCGACTGTATCAGAGTTGCGCCGAACAGTGGCTCAAGGCATTGCTCTGGTTGGCTATCGGCAACCGCTTTGAATCGCCTCTGGTTAGGCAGATGTCGATGAGCGTCAGCTTTCGGCCAGAAGCGGACGTTCACAACCCCATCGATGCGGTTATCTTGCGAGATTCTCGCTTCATCAGGAGTTAGGTTTCGTCAGACCACCATACTGTGAGTCATAGCGCTAATGGCAATGTGCTCTATAGTGACTGAGTCATCAGGGAAGGGTGGTCAACATGGCTGCGCATAGTGATGCAACAGGTTATCTTTTAGCTCACCGAGAGACTGTAAAAGAAGCGTGGTTTCACGCGGTGTGTGAAGCAGCCATCAACTCAGACGGAGGCAAACTTTCTCCGAATGAGCTTGAGCGTCTCTGGCGGCTGTTTTGCGGGCAGGAAAACTTTGCACCTACGGCATCTACTCCCCCGGCGCTGAAGGCAAATGTACGCGACGCAATCCAACCGTTTCATCTGGAAAGTCTGTCGGGCTTCTCCGGCTTTAAGAAATTAGGCGGCATGCTAAGGCTGGATCTATCGAAGCGTATAACAATAGTATTTGGTCGGAATGGCGCAGGGAAATCGAGCCTATGCCAAGCATTTAAAATCTTGGCAAATCCTGAGAAGCCGAAAGAGCCCTTAAATAATGTTCGTTCTAATAGCAAGATTCTTCCGTCCTTTAGCTATAAGCTTAGAGGCGGCTCAGTGCAAAACTGGACAGAGCTGGAGGGCTTTGGTGGTCAAGCACATGCTCTGAAATATTTTGATTCGGCAGTTGCATACAAACACGTCAATAGCTCTATCTCTTCTGAAGCTGTAGTGGAGTTGAGTGCGTTCCGATTAGAGTGCTTCGATTATGCACGGGAGTATTTGAAGCAGTTTCAGGCTTACGGTGGATTTAAAATTACGGAGTGTCGGCAGGATGCCGATCGGAAGATTGCCGAAATTAAGCTGGTCGTTCATTCAGCTATAGATACAAATACTGGAGTTTTTAAGGATTGGAGTGCAATCAATTGCGAACCTATGCTTTCTTGGATCGGGACGGTGAACTTTGGTGAAGAAAAGCGCCTCCAAAAGATAGAAAAACAGGCACGACTAGAGCAGCTTAAGGGAGCGACGAGCGCCGAGGGGCAACAAGTCCTCACTCTCAGGAAAAACTTGTTAGGCCAAGTAAAACAATCATTAACAAATTTCGTTCAGCAGTGCCGGTTTTTTTCATACTCTGACTACAATCAGATTCTGTTCTCAATACAGCAAAAGCAGGCTGCAAGCATTGAGCTTGCAGGTGCTGTATTTTCCAAAGACTTAGACATGGCAGGCCAGCAGAAACTCCTCTCTGCAGCTGCAGCATTGCGGCCATTTGTTCCTGCTGATAACTGCCCGCTGTGCCGTCAGAATCTAGACAGTGATGCTAAGGCTCTATTTTTGGCCTTCCATAATCATTTGGTTTCAACGTTTCAAACGGAGCTATACGCCCTTAATACTGAACAGCAGGCTGAGCAATCCAAGAAAAGAATGATAGAGGTTTTCACAGAGATAAATTACTCACAATATTCAAATGTGTTGAGTGCTGATTTTCTGCGTGCAGCCTCGGATCTGATCACCTCGGTCAAAGCCTCATTGCAGGCACCTCTAATTGATCAGGCTGCGCTCGATGCTTACTCTCGTTACGCCGAACTTTATGCTTATATCGAAGCGGTTAATATAGAGCACAACAAGACTGAATCAGCTTTGACGTTAGCGTCAAAAGGGTTGCAAGCGCTGAACGAGGAGATTTCAAAGCTCACAATAGAAATTGGTGTACTGAGGATCGATGAAGCCGCATCTTCCGTGCGCCCTCAAATCGAGACGATTTGCCAAAATTCGATTTCTTTTGCTGGTGTCGCAAGTGTGGTGGAGTCCTATAACTTCACATCACGCCTGTCTGCGCTGACCGCGCGAAAGAAGGATGCGCACGCAGCGCTCGTTCTAGGTTCTTTTATACCGTTTTTGGATGGTGAGTATCGCCGTCTCTGTGGCGCGTCGCTGGACCAAATGGGTGTCCGCCTGGCCAACCAAGGAGCTGATGCGATAGTTCTTCCAAAAATCGGGGATGAGCTGGTGAACCGCGTGCTGAGTGAAGGTGAGCTTAAGGTTCATGCACTTGCCTTGTTCATGTGTGAGGCGAGTGTCGCACCGCACCAAGTCCTTATTCTGGATGATCCTGTCACCAGCTTTGACTACAACTATATCTCTAATTTTTGTGAGCGCCTGCGTGACTACGCGAAGGATAATGCACAGTCGCAACTGATCGTATTGACACACAACTGGGACTTTTTTGCGAACCTCCAGAATACGCTAAATGGTTCCGGCCTGAGTGGCGCCTTCTCCGTGCAGGTGCTGGAAGACTGTGCGACGATATCTGAGTACGTAGAGAAATGGGAGGAGCTATGTGAGCAAATTGATGGATACATTGGGCCACAAGTCGAAATCAGTCCTGATGAAAAGTCCAAGCTTTCTGCTCTACTAAGGCGCTTGGTGGAGAGGTTAACGAACTCCTACGTATTCAATGAGCAACGTCACCAGTACAAAATCAGAACCCTGCAGGTTTCCAACTTTAAGGATTTCGTGAAGTTGGTTCCATTGCTTCCGGCGGAGGCAGAAAGGCTTAAGGACTTATACGCTAATCTGAGCCCGCTTGAGCATGATGATGTGCGCAATTTTTACTCCACCAAATCCATCTATCAATTTGGCACCTGGTACGATGAGATTAACTTAATAAAAAATGCAGTTGAGGGACGGCGCGCCTAACGCGCTATGTCCATTGGTAGATGGCCGTGCAACGTCGTTTAATAGGCACTCGCCCGCCTCAGAAAGAGTACCCAGAGACAGCTCGCAAGGATGTTCGGGCGGGAATAGAGGTCAATAGGGGATGTCCCCAATGTCGAATGCCGTCATTAGTGAACGGCTGCTTACGGCCAGAAGCGCAAATTGGCAAACGACCGCCTTCGGCCTCCATAAAGAGACATTCATTTTGCGTCGGGATGCCCCTAGCCGAAGCGATCAGTTTTTTGATCGATTTGAGCTGCCACCCAAATTGGCAAATAAATTAAATCAAATATCTCTAATGATGTATGCCCCATGGAGTTCTTTTATTTCATCTCCATACTCTAAATACAGACTCCCCACGGCGCTGAATCTTTCCGGCGCGACTCCAAAGGCGTCGATAATATTATTACTCGCCCGAGATCGATCTTTAATCCATGCCTCGTACATCGCCTTGTATTCTTCAGAGTATGTTAGCTCACCGCTCAAATTTTGAGTAAAACAAGCATTAATAATGGGGCCGTCACCCGATGCGAATTTCACAAAAAGCTCTTGCGAAACGGGAATAAATTGTGCGGAGTTTGTTATGCGCTCTAAATAGATTTTATCTAGCTTAGGATTAAAGCGAAGGCAATTATGAGTGCGCATCAAAGCGGTGGAGAATTCAGAAGGTGAAAATCCGAGATCGGCATGTGCCCAATAGGTCATCAGCAGTGCGATCTTCTCAACAATAAAATGAATTTCTTGGTATGAGGTATCAGCTAAGTCTAGCGTGTCACCATGCGCAACTTTATCTCTAATCCTTTTTATTAATGAAAAGTCATCATCTGTCAAATTTATAACTTTTAGAATATCCTTGTCTGTTAATCCTATCGCGTAGTCGTATTTCTCTCTGAATGTCAGATCACGCGACATCAAAAATACTGTTCCAACGAGAGATTCTATATCTTTAAATTGCGCATCATTTAAAGGGTGCTTTAGTAACTTTAACCGCTCTACAAATTTAGTTACCCGCTTGCTTTCAGCTTTGGTAGCTTTCTGATTAGCCATTGCTGCATAGGAGCTAACGTACTCGTCAAGCAAACTTACATAGCCAAGAATTTTGAATTCCCAAAACCCCTCATAACGTTGCATGCCGGCAAGGCGAACCCACGACGTCTTCCTGTAATTGGATGCGTAGTATCGATCAAACACCGACTGCCATTTATCATCTAACGAGTGTCTTTGAGCTAAACAGCTTAGCCAAAACTCGCCTCTTGAAGATTCTCGATCTACTTTTCTAAACGCCGAAAAGTAAATAGGCATAGCGTAGCTCGCAACACATCCAACCCACACATTTGCAATAGAAATAGAATTGGAAGTTAGCACAGACAATAAAGTAGATAATTCAAACGATTTCTCTTTTACCTCCTCTACTGAAAATCCACCATCCGTCCGCTCAAAAATAAAGCGCGTATGCTCATGTATTACATGGTCTTCGCCACGCTTAGTTAGACTACCAATTGTATCGGTCTTTAAAGAGAAGTTCTCCTCCGTCGTATTGACGCTAACCGATAGCTGAGGCACCTGGTTTTTCCAGCTAATATTTTCGCCAATTTGGCCGGTAACATATTGTCCACGCAGAAACCAATCAGATACATCTCCATATTTTACATGAAAATAGGTGATTTCAGATTTGATGTCGCCAAGTACGATGAAGTCCGCGTATAGCGAATACCTTTCAAGCTCGCAATTGAGTAGCGTGAGCTTCTGCCCATCTTTTGTTTTTGCCTTAAGAATCGAGAACTCACGTTGAGGAGCTTCATAGTATTGCGTCAAATCAAACTGTATGCAAATCAACGTTCCGTCGCCAAACGAAAGCTGTCCCTGACCTATGACGCCTTGGTCGTCATCATAAACCTCTACGTCGTACTGAAATTTGCTAGAGAAAACAAAATCATCTTTCATTGATAATCCGT
Organism: Pseudomonas sp. GW822-FHT03F08; assembly: GCF_058801265.1. Taxonomy (NCBI): domain Bacteria; kingdom Pseudomonadati; phylum Pseudomonadota; class Gammaproteobacteria; order Pseudomonadales; family Pseudomonadaceae; genus Pseudomonas; species Pseudomonas sp. GW822-FHT03F08. Next base: position 249,909 of record NZ_JBXANC010000008.1, read on the forward strand.
TATTAAAAAGCTGTCTGACTTATTTATATACGAAATGTCGCGTCAAAAATATGCTTGGGAGACGGTATTTAGGTTTGTTAATGCCTGCCGAGAACTTTTGGCCGGATTTTGCCAGTCTCCACCGGCAGCTATGGGTCGTTTTCTGCCCGTCACGAGAGGCAGAAAACGGCCAAAAGGGGACGATCATGCTGTTTGAGGGGGAACTCAATCATGCTTAACGGACCGAAACCCACCCTACTAAGGCTTCACTGGCGACGGGAGTCGGAAGCAGATAGTGTCATCATTACAGTCCGACATCCTACTCTCGCCTATTTTCTATTTAATTAAGAAAAGCTTTCACCGATACAAAGACAGGTACTGTAGTATCGGCAGCAGTCTGATTAGTGGCGTACTGCATGCGGGAGTTTCCGGCCAGATTCGTATCAATTTCTCGGAAGGAAATACCTTGCTCAAGGATCGAGTAACAGGAACCAAGCACTTTAGAGTATAGGCTCACAACTTCAGGAGTGGCATATTTGCAATCATCCAAATGGCGGAACCCCTGCCTGTCAACAAGCTGAACTTGCCCGCGTGGTTTAAGACATAGGGTGCCGAGTTCACCACACCGAGCATGCAGCTTTTCCCGATACCGCGATCCTTCATCACCCTTGAACCTATCGATCGCTACATTGAAATGCGGCGCAATCCGTGCAGGCTCGGCACCGATCAGCCAGCATACGATGGCATCGAATTGAATAGGTGCAAGCAACTGATCAAGGCTCTTATCAAAGATGTCCGCGTTGATAATGGTGCTTCCCGTAGGCAAAGGTCTGCCCAACGCGCTGGCCTGAACGTAGCTGACCGGAACCCCTGCATTCTTCAGGGTGCTGAGCGCTATTTGAGCCAGTTTGGCATTGGGCTCGATCACGATGAATCGTCGGCCGCTTCTAGCCAATTCCAATGTGCCGTTGCCCGAGCCGCACCCAACTTCCAGCACGGTATCGGCCTCGCCAAGCTGTCCCGCCATCCATGTGTAATGACCACGATGCTCGAAGTCATCAGAGTTTATCTGCCACTGATCTGCATACTGGTCAGCGGTCATTGGAATTCCAAACTTAGATTTGTTAGTCATGTGTCGCGCTCTTCCTTGGTAAGTGCCATTAAGACTGCCAGCAAATACTTCAGGCAGCCAGCGCAAATGATGCTACCAAGCCATCACTCACAGTGAAGGTCTTAACGTGGCGGCTGAAGCGTATCTGGTTTTCTAGCCCCACCGAGTGACCGCTTTTGGCCGAAAGCGGCCGGTCAAAAACAGAGAGTGAAGCTCACTTTTGATTCACCCGTTTAACCCTCCAAAAATCCCCGTTTAAAAGACACCATCCGTAACGCCCTCAAGGCTACACAACCTTGCGTCATTGCCTACGACTACGCCAGAATCCGCCGGCTTGTGCGTCTGGGGCGCGGGTTTTATCGTTTCCGGGTCACTGAAAAAACAGTGATCGGGTTTGGTAGCCCGGTTTACCTGTCGCATCGCAACACCAGTTTGCAGGGACTCTTTCGTCCTCTGTTTTATGGTGGCCATGCGTAGGGCGTCTTCGGACGCGCCGGGTATCCAGGTGACCGGTCTACCAACCTCCGTATGGCCACCACCCTCGTTTGGTAGCGAGGTTGATGGCTCCACTTTCTCACCCTGGAGTTACATCAATGATCAAACCAACACCCAACCCACCCGAAACCGACCCGGTTTCCCCCTACCAATTCCCCGACTCCCGAACCCTCAACGAAGCCGCCGAGCGCGCCCTCGATCATTACCTCACCCCACAACAACGCATCATGGGCAGCCACCACAAACATGACCCCATGTTCCTGGCTAACCCCGCTTACAACAGCGAATCCCTCCTGGCCAACGCCAGCGAGTCTCTCGGCTCTGTGACCGAAATGCTCAACAACTTCGCCGCCATCCTGGAACCCGCCCACCGCAAAACCGCGCTGGGTATTGCGCAGGTGGTCATGGTCGCGGGGTTGGCGGTGAATCAGGCGCTGGATCATGTCGAGGTGAAGACGTGATCGGTTGATAGCTGTCGCTCAATAGCCGAAAAGGAAATGGCCGTGGTTGTCAGGTGTGACTGACGACCTCGGCCATTTTTCTTTTTTCCTGCACCTATCAACGCTCCAACAAGAGGACGCCTCGTCAGTTCGCGATATCTACACTTTCCCCACCACTTGGCGCGCATCCCGCCGCACCGCCTGCGGAGGCACGCCGAAGCCTCGGATAAACGCTTCCCGCATATGGCGCCGATCACGAAAGCCGGATTCGCTGGCCACCACATCGAGGGAGTGTCGGCTCTGTTCGATCATCAATCGAGCGGCCTCCAGGCGCAGGCCTTCGATGGCTTTGGCGGGGGATTGGCCGGTTTCCGCGCTGAATATGCGGGTGAACTGGCGAGGGCTCAGGTGCGCCACGCCGGCCAGTTCTTCGACGCTGAGCGGTCGGCTCAAATGCTGGCGTGCATAGTTCAGCGCGCTTTGGATGCGGTCGGATTTGGGGGCGAGGTCGAGCATTTCCGAATGCTGCGACTGGCCGCCGGAGCGGTGCTGGTGCATCACCAGTTTGTGCGCCACCGAGCGGGCGACGTCGGCGCCCAGATCCTTTTCCACCATGCCGACGGCGAGGTCGAGGCCGGCGGTCATGCCCGCCGAAGTCCAGAAGGGGCCGTCGACGATATAGATGCGGTCGGCGTCGACGCTGATTTCGGGATGATGCTTCTGCAAGGCCTGCGCGTAGGCCCAGTGGGTCGTGGCGCGGCGTCCGGTCAGCAGGCCGGCTTCGGCGAGGATGAAGCCGCCGGTGCAGATGCCGACGGTGCGCCGCGCCTGGTTGCCGGCCTGACGCACGAAGTCGAGCACAGCAGAGGCTGCGTCGGTTTTTTCCGGATCGTTGACCCCGACAACGATCCAGGTGTCGGCCAGTCCGGGCGCCTCGAGCGGGCGGGTTTCCATGGCCAGCCCCAGTGAGGAGCGCACCATGCCGCCGTCCGGCGAGAAGTTTTCGACGCTGTAGAAGGGCGCTTCGGCGATCTGATTGGCGAACTCGAAAACGGCTTGAGTCGCCAGGGAGAGCACCTGAAAACCGTCGGTGAGCAAGTAGCCGATGCGGTGCATGGTGATTTCTCGGATGTCTTGAATCACTACCATATACGTCATTTGAGATATGGCCAAGCCGTCGCATTCTGTTCTCCAGTACTTCCCACAACCCTGGAGATTCGACATGACTCAATCCCGCCTCGGTACCGCCCTGATCACCGGTGCGTCGTCCGGCATCGGTGCCATTTACGCTGAACGCCTGGCCCGTCGTGGCCATGACCTGATCCTGGTCGCGCGAAATCGCGATCGCCTGAATGTTTTGGCTGAGCGCCTGAGTGAAGAAACCGGCCGTCAGGTTGAAGTTCTGGCTGCCGACCTGTCCGAAAGGGCCGATCTGGCACGGGTCGAAGATCGTCTCAAAACGGACGCCAGCATTTCTCTGCTGGTGAACAATGCCGGGGTTGGCGCGACTCATCCCTTGCTGGACTCGGACGTCGACAAACTCGAAGACTTGCTCACGCTCAACGTGAACGTGCTGATGCGACTGACTTACGCGGCTGTTCCAGGCTTCGTCGCTCACGGCGGTGGCACGCTGATCAACATCGCCTCGATCGTGGCCATCGCCCCGGAGGTGTTGAATGGTGTTTACGGCGGCTCCAAGGCTTTCGTCCTGGCGTTCAGCCAATCCTTGCGTCACGAACTGGCGGACAAGCATGTCCGGGTCCAGGTGGTCCTGCCGGGCGCGACGGCCACCGAATTCTGGAGCGTGGCCGGCACACCGCTGGAGCATCTGCCGGAGGCCATTGTGATGCGGGCGGACGACATGGTGGACGCTGCGCTGTCCGGCCTCGACCAAGGCGAGTTCGTCACCATTCCGGCGCTTCCTGAAATCGCCGACTGGAATGCTTACGAGGCAGCGCGCCAGAAACTGATGCCTGATCTGTCGCGCAGTGAGCCGGCTGCACGCTATCGCAACTGATGCAAAAAAGGGGACGGATTTATTTTCTGAAAATAAATCCGTCCCCTTTTCCCGTTGGCGCGACTCTCCTGTCAGCCAGACAGGGGGCCCAATGGGCGCACAGGTTGTCATGGAAAATCAGGAGTGAACCGGGTAATCCACGTAGCCACGCTGGTCGCCACCGAAGAAGGTGCTCGGGTCTGGGGTATTGAGCGACAACCCGTCGCGAATTCGCCTTGGCAGATCGGGGTTGGCCAGAAACGGCCTGCCGAACGCGATGATGTCCGCGCGGCCATCAATCAGGGCCTGTTCCGCCGTCTCGGGGTCGTAGCCTCCGGCGATCATCAGCACGCCGTCCCAGGCCGCACGCAACTGACTGATGATGGCATCCCAACGCGGATCGTAGTTCTCATCCTTGACGGTGCCTACGACGGCGGGCTCGACCAGATGCAAGTAGGCCAGTTTCCAGCGATTCAACGAACGCACGATATAGCCGAACGTCGCTTCAGGCGTCTCATCACCCATGCCCATGAATCGCCCCATCGGCGTCAGACGAACGCTCACGCGCTCTTCACCGATTTCGTCGACCACGGCAGCGACCACTTCCAGCAACAGGCGTGCACGATTTTCCAGGTTGCCACCGTACAAATCTTCACGCTGGTTACTGTTGCTGTTGATGAATTGATCGAGCAGATAACCATTGCCCGCGTGAATTTCCACGCCATCCATCCCGGCGTTCAGCGCATTGCGCGCGGCCCGGCGGTAGTCGCTGATGATGTCGGCGATTTCCGACGTCTGCAGTGCGCGCGGTACCGGAACATCTCCCCAGATACCGTTGCCATCCGCGTCGACGATGAAGGTCTTGCCCGGTACGGGCAATGCGCTCGGGGCCACCGGCAATGCGTTGTCGGGTTGAAAACTGGGGTGCGATACGCGACCCACATGCCAAAGCTGCATGAAGATCAACCCGCCGGCCTCGTGTATCTGGCTGCTGACTTCGCGCCAGGCTTGCACCTGTTCATCGCTGTAGATTCCAGGCGTCTAGGCATAACCCTGGCCCTGGCGGGAAATCTGCGTTGCTTCGGTGATGATCAACGCGGCACTCGCGCGTTGGCGGTAGTACTCGGCGTTCATGGCCGTCGGAATGTCGCCGGGTTGTCCGGCGCGTGAGCGGGTCAACGGCGCCATCGCCACTCGATGGGGGAGTGTGTAGGGGCCCAGGGCGATAGGGCGGAACAGGTGCTGCGTCATGAGTGTTCTCCAGTCTTTGAAAAGCGTCGGCAGAGGGTGTCGGACGTTGGGTTGGGTCTGGCACCGGATGGCCTTACGTTAAGCGGCTGCGCAGCGCTTGATAATCCATGCGTGTCGCTACGCTGCATTGCGTGAAGTGCAACGCTGCGACGTTCAGGACGGTTGATCCGAGCGGGTCAGAGGAAGGTTCAACCAGCGCCGGCCGGTGGCGTTCGCCACGGCATTGCCGATGGCTGCCGCCATGGGGCCCTGGACGATTTCGGCAGCCCCCAGAAACGGTTGTCCCGGTTGGTCGAGCAGATGAACGTCGACCTTTTTCGGCACCTGTGGGAAGCGCAGGATCGGGTAGCCACTCCAGTCGTAGCTGCGTATGCCGCCGCCGTCGTAGGCGACTTTTTCATACAGCGTCCAACTGGTGGACTGGACAATCCCGCCTTCGACCTGGTTGCGCAGCCCATCGGGATTGACGATCTGTCCCACGTCCACTGCCGTGACGACATGATCGATCTGCACTTCGCCGGTCTGCGGATGCACCCGAAGACGCACGGCGATGGCGCAATAGCCCATGATGTTTTTGTAGCGAGCGAATGCGAAGCCGAGGCCCGTGCCAGGCTCGCTGCTTTTTTGCGGCCAGTCGACGGCGTCGCGAACCTTTTCCACCACGGCCCGTGCCCGGGAATCCGTCAGGTGTGCAAGGCGCAAGGCAACCGGATCGACCCCGGCCCTGGCGGCAAGCTCGTCCAGGCACGCTTCAATCGCGAAGATGTTGATGTGCGCGCCCAGCGAGCGCATGGCCGAGGTGCGAAACGGCATCTCGGTGACGAAATTCATGTTGATGCGTTTGGAGGCCAGCGCGTACAGCGGCACCGCATTGCGATCACCGTCGCCTTCAGGTTGTGCGATCGGCACCGATGGCGCGGAGACGAAGGGTCGAGCCAGAAGTCGCGCAGGAAGCAATCGTCCGGCATTGACGATGCGTTCGTTGTGCGGTGTTGTCCACAGTTCATAATTCCAGTCCTGCATTCTTCCGTGTGCATCAAGGTTGGCTTGCACTTCGGTGACCATCGCTGAACTGTAAGGCTCCCAGAGGTTCTCCTGTTCGCGCATCCACTGCACTCGCACCGGCGTGCCCGGCAGGCGCATCGCAATCAACGCCGCGTCGGCCGCTGCATCGTCTGCGCCGTTGTGGCCGTAACAGCCGGAGCCTTCGGTATGGATACAGCGAACGCGCTCTGGCGGTAATCGCACCATTTCGGCGATCCCGGCACGCAGGGGATACACACCCTGGGTGTGGGTCCAGACGGTGAGGGTGCCGTCATTGAACCAGGCCACGGCGCATGACGGGCCGATGGAGCCGTGCATCAGATACTGCTTGGTCACGCGTGCGCGATAGCTGTTGTCGGTCGTACCCTGCGGCGTGCCCTCCTGGCTGATGGGGTAGCGGCGTGAGGGGAGGCTCTCGAGCAATGCATGAATGTCCTGCGCTTCGGGTATCGCCTGCCCGCCAGTCCAGCGCGCCGATTCGTATCCGCTGCGCATGGCTTTGATTGCTTGCCACTCGTCACGTGCCACTACGGCCAGATAGTTGCCGTCGCGAATCACCTGCACCACACCGGACTGCGTTTTGATCGACTGCGCGTCGAAGGCTTCCAGCGTGCAGCCCGGCCGAGGCGGGCGAATGACCCGGGCGTGCAACATGCCCGGCAGCCGTATGTCCTGAACAAATGCGGCGCCGCCGCTGACTTTGGCCGGAATATCCAGCCGTTGCAGCGAATGGCCGATCACCTTGAATGACGTCGCGGACACGCTCGGCGATTCGGGCTTGGCGTAGAGGTGCAGATCGACGTTTCTGACGGCATCGGCGTAGGACATTCTTTGTCCGGTGGGGCCGTGAATGATGCCTTCCGAAGTCGTCAATCGGGCAGGTGCCATCTCCCAGCTTCGCCCGGCCGACGCCAACAGCAGCTCACGCACCTGTGCCGCCGCGTTGAACAGCGCGGTTCCGCTGTCGAAAATACTGTGGCTGCCGGCGGTGTAGCCCTCGTTTGGCGTCAGTGCAGTGTCGGCGGTAAGCAGGTTGATCGCTGTCGGGGACACCTCCAGACGTTCAGCGGCAATTTGCAGCAAGGCTGTTTTGACGCCGGTGCCCAGTTCAACCTTGCCGGTGTAGACGGTGATGCCTTCAGGGCCGACGCGGATCCAGGCATCAAGCCAGGGGTTGGTGCGCAGGCTGCCGGGGAGGTCAGGCGCCAGCACCACGGTGCCAAGCGTATCGACTTCGGTGTCCGCCCAGGCATGGCGCGTTGCGGGCACCAGGGTAAACGCTACCAGCAAGGCGCCTCCACGCAAGAACGCGCGGCGACTGTGATCGACCTCTTTGACCCCTGTCATGGTGCGCTCCCGTTTTGCCCGGCCACCAGGCTGATCGCTTCGATAATCCGCAAGTGAGTGCCGCAGCGACACAGGTTGCCTGCCATGTGCTCGCGAATGGTCTGTTCGTCCGGGTGTGGGTTGCTTTCCAGCAACGCCTGCGCGCGCATCAACATGCCGGCAATGCAGTAACCGCACTGGGCCGCCTGTTTGTCGATAAAGGCTTGCTGCAAAGGGCCGGGGTGTTCGACGGTGCCGAGGCTTTCGACCGTTCGGACTTTTTTGCCATCGAGGCCCGCGCAGGGTGTCAGGCAGGAAAAGACAGGCTGGTCATCGACGATGACGGTGCAAGCGCCGCATTGCCCCAGGCCGCAGCCGTACTTGGCGCCGTTCAACCCCAGATGATTGCGCAGCGCGTAGAGCAGCGGCATGTCAGGTTCCAGCTCCAGAGTCTGGACGGCGCCGTTGACGTTGAGCGTGAGTTGGGTCATTTCGTCTCCTGACGTAGCGCTTCGAGGGTGGCAGAAAGGTCGGTCCAGGGCTGGTCGGGTCTGGCTTGTCGACGCAGGTATGTCGCCAGGGCTGTGAGTTGATCGTTGTCGAGACTGGCGGCAAACGGCGGCATCACCGGCCCGGGCAAACCCGGTGTTGCCGGGACACCTTCGAGTACTGTTTTCAAGAAGTTGCGTGGGTGTAAGGCTTGCAGCGCTGAGGTGCGATCCAGTGACGGACGCCCGTCGATTTCGCGCATCGGTGCTGCGGTGGCATGGCAACCGGCGCAGGCGCTGGCGAACAGCAAGGCGCCCGTGGACGGGTCTGAAAGGCCTGCATTTGTCGTTGCGACATGCGTTTCGGTGATCGTTTTTTTTGCCGGCAGGCTCAGCAGATATTCGGCAATCGCCTGTGCATCACCGACCGGCAAGCTGGCCAGACCGAGGCTGACCGGGCGCATCGGGCCGGCCGCCGTGCCGTGTCCGTCCACCACTTCTGCCCGCAGGTAGCTCACCAACTGATCGTTGCTCCACGCGTTTGCACGGTGAGCCATGCCGAGCAGCGACGGCGCTTCCCAGCCGTCAACAGCACCGCCCGACAAGCTTTCGCCGGACTTCTCGGCACCGATCAGGTTCAACGGAGAATGACAGCCTGCGCAATGGCCGGGCCCTTCGACGAGGTAACGCCCGCGATTCCATGCATCAGACTGCTGCGCCATCGGCGTCAGTGGTTTCGCATGCAGGAACAGCAGATTCCAGAACGACACCAGCGGGCGGATGTTCATCGGGAAATTCATGCGGTTTTCCCGGGCCGGCGAGTTCACGGCCGGGCCGCTCATCAAATAGGCATACGCATCGGCGATGTCGTCTGCGGTCATGCGCCGGTAGTGAACGTACGGAAAGGCCGGGTACAGGAAGTGGCCGTCGCGGGCGATTCCTTCACGCATCGCCCGTTCGAACGCCGGCAGTGACCATTGTCCGATGCCGGTCTGCGGATCGGGTGTGATGTTGGTGCTGTAGAGCGTGCCGAACGGCGTCGCCAGGGGCAGTCCCCCCGCCAGGTATTGGCCGCCGGGACGTGTATGACACACCGCACAGTCACCGGCCTCGACCACTCGCGCACCGCGCTGCAGTTGCTCGGAACTGAATGTTCGCGGGCGTTCGACGGGCGCAATCGCCGGGTGCCACATCAGTACGACGGCCCCGATTGCACCGAGCGAGGCGAGGACTGCTGCGCTGATCCATAGAGGCCTGGATCTCAAGAGGCTGCCTTTCATGAGGGTTTGACACACGAGAGGCGCGCGGCGGGCATTGATGACGGATTCAGGATCATGAACAGCTCCTTGTGCGACCGGGGGAAGGGCGCCGATGGGGAGCCCTGCGCCAGGTGCCCAAGGGTAGAGAAGGCGCTGGTGTTCGAGTATTGCCGGGCCGCGCAATAGCGTATTGCGCCAACCGCAACGCTCTGGGTGTTGCGGATGGCGCATCACTCAATTGCCCGAAGGATGGATTCTCGGTGTCGACCGGAGCCCTTAGCCTTGCCATCACTTTTACGAATCAGATGAGGTGTCACCATGCTCACGGGTAACCCGGCTGCGGCGGCCAAGGCCGAACAATCCGCTTCACTCTCCGGCCTGATGGTCGCGTTCCTTGCGTTTTGCTGTGGCGCGGTCGTGGCCAACCTCTATTACGCTCAACCTATTGTCGAACTGATCGCGCCGCAGATCGGTCTGTCCAGTGCCAATGCCAGCCTGATCGTTTCACTCACTCAGATGGGTTATGCGTTGGGTCTGTTGTTGCTGGTGCCGCTGGCCGATCTCATGGAGAACCGACGTCTGGTGGTGGGATTCACGTTGGCGGCGAGCGTGGCCCTGATGTGTGCCGGCCTAACGCATTCGCCGTCGATGTTCCTCGTTTTGTCGTTGCTGATCGGTCTTACCTCGGTAGCGGTGCAGATTCTGGTGCCACTGGCAGCGCATCTGGCGCCCGAAGCAACCCGTGGCCGCGTGGTGGGTAACATCATGAGCGGTCTGTTGCTGGGCATTCTGCTGTCGCGTCCGCTGTCGAGCCTGCTGGTGGAAGTGTTCGGTTGGCGCGGGGTGTTTTTCAGCGCGGCGGCACTGATGGCCTTCATCGCCCTGATCACTGCGATTGCGCTGCCGCGTCGTGTTCCGACGCATCAGGCGACTTACGTGGCGTTGATCGGCTCGGTGTTTGCGCTGGCCCGTCGTCATCCGGTTCTGCGCCAGCGCTCCTTGTATCAGGGATTGTTGTTTGCCAGCTTCAGTCTGTTCTGGACCCTCGCGCCCATCGAGCTGATGCGTCACCACGGTTTCAGCCAGGTACAGGTTGCGATTTTTGCATTGGTCGGCGCCGTCGGTGCAGTCGCAGCGCCGATTGCCGGACGCCTGGCCGATGCTGGGCATGGCCGGCGCGGGACACTCGTTGCACTGCTGCTGGCACCGGTCTCATTGTTGATCGGCGCGTTGCCCGGCAGTAGTTACATCTGGCTGGTGGTCTGTGCGGTGCTGCTGGATTTCGCCGTGCAACTGAACATGGTGCTGGGCCAGCGTGAGGTGTACGCCATCGATCCGCATAGCCGTGCGCGCCTCAATGCCGTGTACATGACCAGCATTTTCGTGGGCGGGGCGTTGGGGTCGCTGGTGGCGAGCCCCCTCTACGAGCATTTCGGCTGGCACCTGTCTGCCGTCACCGTGGCATTGCTGCCGGCACTGGCCCTGGCGATGTTCCTGGGGCGCAAGGCCAATGCCTGAGGAACTGGCATCGAAGAGTCCGAGGGGGCACGGTCATACAAGACGCCTGGCGTTCGGTGATGCACAATCATCGCCGTTCCTTTTTGACCGGGTTGCGCTTATGGACAAGTTACTGGCACTGAAGATGTTTGTTGAAACCGTGCGGTGCGGCGGATACTCCTCTGCGGCGCGCAAACTCGGTATTTCGACTTCATCGGTGACTCGCCAGGTCGCGGGGCTGGAACACGAACTGGGTGCCAGTCTCCTCAACCGCACGACTCGCAACACCAGTGTGACCGTCGCCGGGCAAAACTATTTCGAGAAGGCCGTGGCCATTCTCGATGCCATCGACGAGGCTGACGCGGTCATCGCCGACCGTGGAAGCGAGGCGCAAGGGCGCTTGCGCATCAGCGTTCCGGTGGAGTTTGGTCGAAGGATCATCGCCCCCCATCTGGGCCGATTGCTCGAGCGACATCCGGGACTGGAATTGAGCATTTCGTTGAGCGATCAGGTCAGCGACCTGCTGAGCGAGCAGATCGATGTGTCGGTGCGTCTCGGGTCGACAGTGGTCAGTGAAGACATCGTCAGCAAGCGGGTCGGCGCGTTCGAACGCTGGATGGTGGCCAGTCCGGATTACCTTAGCCGTCACCCGGTACCGTGTCATCCCCGTGACTTGCTCGAGCACTCTTGCCTGCGCTTCGATTACGGTGGCCCGCACCAGAACTGGACGTTCCAGGGTGATGAGGAAACCCTCCAGCTGAATGTGCACGGCCGCCTGCAAAGCAACAATGCCGACATCCTGCGAGAAGCGGCAGTGGCGGGTGGCGGGGTGACTTTGCTGGCCGATTGGCTGGTGCGCGACGATGTCGCTGCTGGCCGGCTGACGCGATTGCTGGCAGGTTATGAAATCAATCCCGGCAGTGCGAGCAGTTGCATCAATGTGCTGTATTTGCCCAATCACCGGGGTTCAAGCCGGATCAATGTGTTCATTGATTTTCTTGAAGAGATTCTTGCGCCAGGTTCATAGACCTCACGTACAACATCCATGTCCCTTTGATGTCGTCACAGTGGTGTAGGAAGTCTCCGATACTTATTTCGCGGTTTCCTACATTTTGTTTGCCTCTCCAGCAAAAAACGTGGTTATTATCCGGCGGCGCTTCGGGTCACAAACCCGGCGCCAGAAGATTGCCGTGTGTCTACAGACCCGGCAGTCGCAGCCGATCGGGACCACCCTGGCGCTGTCACCCACCGCGCAGGTTGTTCCTCGTCGTTGACCCTCAAATGGAAGTCGAGGTTTCAATTGATCACGCGGTTTGCAATCGACGATGCAGTGAGCAGGGCGACGGACGTCGTCAACGATTCTGTCATCTCCCCAGCCGTTCGCGCTGACCGCGCCGCGGTGTTTTTCGCCAGCCTTTCTCCCCCCGGTTTCCTGTGTGTGCCTGCGTGTGACGCGAGTCTGCACGCGCGCGCCGCGCCATCTTCCTGAATTCGAATGACCGAACCGGTACTTGCTGCCGGGGCCTGACTGGCAGGGCGCGTGCTGTCTCTGCCTGATCACAAAAATAATGCAGTCATGGACGGTAGCCTCCGATGCTCGACAACACTTCCTTGCGTGGGACGAATCCCGCGCAGCCCGACGTTTCATCCTTGATTCCGTTCGACACCGATCTGTGCGTGCACGGTCTGTTTGAAGCGCAGGTGCTGCGCAACCCCGAGGCCATTGCCGTACGCTGGCAGGAGGAGGCGCTCAGTTACCGCGATCTCAACACCCGCGCCAATCGCCTGGCCCATCACCTGTGCAGCCTCGGAGTCGGGCCGGACGTGCGGGTCGGGCTTTGTCTTGAGCGCTCGCTGGAGATGCTGGTGGGCGTGCTCGCGGTGCTCAAGGCCGGTGGCGCCTATGTGCCGCTGGATCCGGCGTATCCGACGGCGCGGCTGGCGCACATGCTGGCCGACAGCGCGCCGCCGGTGGTGCTGACCCAGAGCCAGGCGCGGCATGTCTTGTTGGCCGCGCTTGAACAATCGGCCACTGCACCGACGGTGCTCGACCTGGGCGATTCAACACATTGGGCTTCACAGTCACCGGACAATCCCGATCCCTACGCGACAGGCCTGACACCTCGGCATCTGGCCTATGTGATCTACACCTCGGGGTCGACCGGCACCCCGAAAGGCGTGATGGTCGAGCATCGCGGTCTGATCGCCGTGAGCGCTGCCTGGGCACGACTCTATGCCTTGGGCGAGCCGATCAATCACCTGCAAATGGCCGGGTTTTCCTTCGACGTGTTCAGCGCCGATCTGATTCGTGCGCTGGGGTTTGGCGGCACACTGGTGCTGTGCCCTCGGGACACTTTGATGGATCCGCCGGCCCTGTATCGCCTGATGCGGGAAGCTCAGATCGGTTTTGCCGACTTCGTGCCGTCGCTGCTCAACCCTTTGCTGGCCTGGGTTGAAGAGACCGGCCATGACTTGTCGTTCCTGTGCACCGTGGTCTGCGGCTCGGACATCTGGACTGCCCACAGCGCACGGCAATTGCGCAGACTGTGCGGTGAGCGGGTGCAAATCGTCCAGGCCTATGGCGTCACCGAAGCGAGCATTGACAGCACCTGTTTCGAGTTCACCGACGCCAGCCTGGTCGACACTGTGCTGCCCATCGGTCGGGCACTGCCCAATACCCGGGTTTACCTGCTCGACGCTGACGGCGCACCGGTTGCCCAGGGTGTAGAGGGCGAGTTGTACATCGGTGGTGTCGGCGTGGCGCGGGGTTATCTGAACCTGCCGCAACTCACCGACGAGCGCTTCATCGACAACCCGTTCGTGGTGGGCGAGCGCTTGTACCGAACCGGCGACCTTGCGCGTTATCGGGCTGACGGTCAGTTGGAGTTCCTCGGCCGCAACGACTCCCAAACCAAGTTGCGCGGCCTGCGCCTGGAATTGGGAGAAATCGAAACCCGGCTGGCGGACATTGCGGGCGTGCGTGAAAGCGTGGTGCTGCTGCGTCAGGACGGCCTCGGTGAACCTCGACTGGTCGCTTATTACTGCGAAAAACCGGGCACAACGCTGAGCCCGCGCTCCCTGCGTGACCAGCTGCAAATCAGCCTGCCGGATTACATGGTACCGACCGCGTTCGTGCGTCTTGACGCGCTGCCGCTGACCGCCAACGGCAAGGTCGATCGGCCCAATTTGCCGGCACCGGACGTTGAGGCATTCGACCAACGGGATTACCAGGCACCACAAGGCTCGCTGGAAACCGCGCTCGCCGCGATCTGGGCCGAAGTGCTCGGCGTCGAGCGAGTGGGGCGTGAGGATCAGTTCTTTGCCCTCGGCGGTCATTCGCTGCTGGTGATGCGTGTGCTGGCGCAGGTTCGCCATACGCTGGGGCTGGAAGTCGCGCCTTCGACGCTGTTTGCCGCGCCCGTCCTGGCAGTGTTCGCCGAACGGCTGCAAGCCAGTCAGGCTGCGGCTCGTCCAGCCATTGCGGCCCTTTCACGGTCGGGCGCGCAAACGTTGTCGTCTGCTCAGCAGCGTCTGTGGTTTCTGGCGCAAATGGAGGGTGGCAACGCGGCGTATCACATGCCGCTGAACCTGCGTTTGCGGGGTTCGCTGGACGTGGCGGCACTCGAACGCAGCTTCAATCAACTGGTGGCACGCCATGACGCGCTGCGCACCACCTTCATCGCCGTTGAAGGGGAAGGGCGGCAGCAGGTTTCACCGCCCGCGCACAGCCTTCGACTGACCGTAACCGATCTGCAAGGTCCCGATGCTCAAGAACGTCTCACTCGGTTGATCGACGAGGAGGGCGCCAGAGCATTCGACCTGAGCCGCGGACCGCTGATGCGCGTAAGCCTGGTTCGACTGGCAGCGGATGACCATGTGTTGCAGTTGACCCAGCACCACATCATCTCCGATGGCTGGTCGATGGGTGTACTCACCCGGGAACTGGGGCAACTGTACGAAGCGGCGTTGCAGGATCGCGACGATCCGCTGCCGACATTGCCCGTGCAGTACGTGGATTACGCGGTGTGGCAGAAGCAATGGCTGACCGGCGAAGTGCTGGAACAGCAAAACCGCTATTGGCGCGAAACCCTCACCGGCGCACCGGTGCTGCTGGAGTTGCCGGCGGATCACAAGCGTCCGCCCGTGCAGGATTACCTCGGCGGTTTTGTGCCGCTGGTCTTCGACGAAGCGTTGACCGCACGCCTGAAAGCCCTGGGCATGCAGCAAGGCACCACGCTGTTCATGAACTTGCTGGCCGGTTTTTCGCTGCTGCTGTCACGCCTGTCGGGGCAGGATGATGTGGTGATCGGTGTGCCGTCGGCCAACCGTCCGCAACAGGAGTTGGAGGGGTTGATCGGCTTCTTCGTCAACACCCTGGCCCTGCGCATGACCCGGTCTGGCACACCATCGGTGGCGCAATGGCTGCAACAGGCGCGGCGGGTCGCGCTGGGCGCTCAGGAACATCAGGACCTGCCGTTCGAGCAAGTGGTGGAGTTGCTAAATCCGCTGCGCAGTCTGGCCCACAGTCCGCTGTTCCAGGTGCTGTTTGCCTGGGAGCAGGATCAGGATTCCGATCTGCTGCTGACCGGGCTTGAAGTCACGCCGGTCGAGAGCAGTCATCACGTGGCCAAGTTCGATCTGCAACTGGCGCTTCATGAGCGCGACGGGCAGATCGTCGGTGGCCTGGAATATGCCTCGGGTCTGTTCGAGCGGGGCACTGTCGAACAGTTTGGCGAGTACCTGCGCCGGGTGCTGATGCAGATGGTCGAGGACAGCCAACAGTCGCTGGCGGGGATCAAGCTGTTGAGCGCCGAGCAACACCAGCAGATCGTTTACGACTGGAACCGTACTTCACGCGATACGTCGTCACTTCCCGATTGCATGGCGCGCTTTGAAACCATTGCCCGGCAAACGCCCGACGCCGTGGCGCTGCTCGCCGAGCGCGAGCAACTGAGCTACGGCGAACTGAATCGCGCCGCCAACCGTCTCGCGCATTACCTGATCGAACAAGGTGTCGGCCCTGAACATCGCGTCGGCCTGTGCCTGGAACGCTCGCCGCAAATGGTCATCGGCCTGTTGGCGATTCTCAAGGTTGGCGCGGCGTACGTGCCGTTCGACCCGGCTTATCCGAGTGAGCGTCTGGCGTTCATGTTCAGCGATGCCGCGCCGACTATGCTGCTGACGCAATCGAGCCTGATGGCCGGACTGCCGGCTAACGAGACGAAAATCTGCTGCCTGGACACTGACGCATCGCAATGGGCACAACACCCAACTGATGATCCGCAGGTCACGGTGAGCCCGGAGCACCTGGGCTACGTGCTCTACACCTCCGGCTCCACCGGGCGCCCGAAAGGCGTCGCCCACAACCGTCGCGCGCTGGATAACCTGATCGCCTGGCAACTCGATCAAGCCACAACACCACATCGCGTGCTGCAATTCGCCTCGCTGAATTTCGACGTCTCTTTCCAGGAAATCTGCAGCACCCTGTGCCAGGGCGGCAGCCTGTTGCTGATGACTGAAGACAGCCGCAAGGACCTCGCCGCATTGCGCCCGACCCTGGTGGCCGAAGGCGTGCAACGGGCGTTCCTGCCTTTCGCCGTGTTGCAGCAACTTGCCGGCCTGACCGAGGCTGATGCACCGATGCCGGCCGGTGGTTGCGAAATCATCACCGCCGGTGAAGCCTTGCAAATCAATGACGAGCTGCGCGGTTTTGTCCGTGGGCTCGGTGGCGCGCAGTTGCATAACCAGTACGGGCCGACCGAAACCCATGTGGTCAGCCAGTTCAGTCTCGACTGCAACGAGGTTGAATCCTGGCCGGACGCGCCGTCCATTGGCCGTCCCATCGCCAACGCGCGGCTGTACGTGCTGGACGAGCATCTGAATCCGGTGCCGGTCGGCGTGGCGGGCGAGTTGTACATCGCTGGCGCCTGCCTTGCTCGTGGCTACCTCAATCGCCCGGACCTGACCGCCGAACGCTTCCTGCCGGACCCGTTCACTGACGAACCGGGCGCGCGGATGTACCGCAGCGGTGACCTCGCGAAGTTCCAGGCCGACGGCAACGTGCAGTACCTGGGTCGCATCGACCAACAAGTCAAACTGCGCGGCTTCCGCATCGAACTCGGCGAGATCGATAGCCTGTTGCATCAACAACCCGGCGTGCAGGAAGCCGCTGTGTTGCTGCGTGAAGACGTGGCCGGGGACAAGCGTCTGGTGGCCTATGTGGTCGGCACCGCGATCAGTGAATCCCTGCGCGCCGAACTGCAACGTCAGTTGCCCGAACACATGATCCCGAGTGCCTGGGTCCGGCTTTCGCAATTGCCGCTGACCCGCAACGGCAAGCTCGACCGACAGGCGCTGCCGGTACCGGAGCGCAGTGCCGGGGCGACGTACGAGGCGCCGCGCAACGACATTGAACGGCAAATGGCCGAAATCTGGGCCGAAGTGCTCAAGTGCGAACGGGTCGGCATCCACGACAACTTCTTCGACCTCGGCGGCCATTCGCTGCTGGCGACGCGGATGATCTACGCGATCAATCAGCGCATGGGCGCGCAGATGTCCCTGAGCAGCCTGTTCCAGACGCCGGTGTTGATGGATCTGGCGGCGCAGGTTTCGCGTGATGACCAGAGCATTGAACCTGCGTTTATCCAGATCGAGCCGGATCGCGCTAATCGACATGAACCGTTCCCTCTGACCGATATCCAGCAAGCCTATTGGTTTGGTCGCGAAGCCACGGTCAGCCTCGGTGGCGTCAGCGCCCACGGTTACGAAGAACTGCGTATTCCCGAATTCGACGCGGAACGTTTCGAGCTAGCGCTGAACCGCATGATCCTGCGCCACGACATGCTGCGCGTGGTGTTCCTCAGCGACGGCACGCAACAGGTGCTGGCGCAGGTGCCGACCTACTGTATGCCGCGCAGCGATCTGCGCGGTTTGCCCGCCGAAGTGGCGCAGCGCACGCTGGAAGCAACCCGCGAACGCCAGTCCCATCAGGTGCTGGATGCCAGTCGCTGGCCGCTGTTCGAGTTCAGCCTGTCGCTGCTCGACGACGGCATCACTCATTTGCACATCAGCCTCGACGCGTTGATTGTCGATGCCGCGAGCACGCAGATTCTGGCGCGCGAACTGATGGCGTTCTACGTCGAACCGACGTTGGAACTGGCGGAACCGGGCCTGACTTTCCGCGACTACGTGCTGGCCGAACAACAGCTGCGCAACGGCCGCCGTTACGAGCAGGCGCTGGACTACTGGCGCGAGCGGGTGACCACTTTGGCCCCGGCGCCAGACCTGCCGCTGGTGCGCCAACCCGAGAGCATCGCCAACCCGCACTTCACCCGCCGCGACCGCGACATGTCGGCCGCGCAGTGGACTCAGCTCAAGGCCGTGGCCAAGCAGTTTGCGGTGACGCCGTCGGTGATGCTGCTGACCGCCTTCAGCGAAGTGCTCGCGCTTTGGAGTCGCACCCCGCGTTTCACCCTGAGCCTGCCGCTGTTCAACCGCATGCCGCTGCATTCGGATGTCGACGAAATCATCGGCGACTTCACCTCACTGGTGCTGCTGGAAGTCGGCATCGACGGGACACAAACCTTTACCGACAAGGCCCGCACGGTGCAGGCGCAGCTGTGGCGCGACATCGATCATTCGGTGGTCAGCGGTGTGCGGGTGCTGCGTGAATTGTCCCAGGCCAGGGGCGTGCAGCAGACGGCGATGCCGATCGTGTTCAACAGCACGCTGTCGGAAGCCGCACCGGAACTGGCCGAGTTCAACCTGGCCGACGCGCTGAACGCCAAACACATGCACAGCATCACCCAGACCCCGCAGGTGTGGCTCGACCACACGTTGCTGGAGCTGGAAGGACGGCTGTTGTTCAACTGGGACAGCATCGACGAACTGTTCCCGCAAGGCATGATCGAGCAGATGTTCGTCGCCTATAACACGTTGCTCGACAGCCTGTGCGAGCCGGCGGCCTGGGGCGCGAACACGCCACAACTGTTGCCGCAGGCACGGTTGCCGGCACCGGTCGACATTCAGCAAACGCTGCCATTGATGCACGAACTGTTC
Organism: Pseudomonas sp. GW822-FHT03F08; assembly: GCF_058801265.1. Classification (NCBI taxonomy): domain Bacteria; kingdom Pseudomonadati; phylum Pseudomonadota; class Gammaproteobacteria; order Pseudomonadales; family Pseudomonadaceae; genus Pseudomonas; species Pseudomonas sp. GW822-FHT03F08. The sequence goes on from NZ_JBXANC010000008.1 coordinate 268,853, forward strand.
GAACGTCAGGCCCTTGCCACACCGAATGCACTGGCGGTAATCGGCGCGCGACAACTGACTTACGTCCAGCTACGCAACGAGGCCCGGCAACTCGGCGCCCGCCTGCAAGCGCAGGGCGTGCTGCCGAACCGGTTGGTCGCGGTGGTGATGGAGCGCGGCTGGGAGCAAGTGGTCGCGACCCTGGCGATTCTGTATGCCGGCGGCGCTTACCTGCCCATCGAACCGAGTCAGCCAGCAGAGCGGCTGCGACATATTCTTGACCGGGCCGAGGCGAGTCTGGCCCTGACCCAACCGGCGCTGCTCGACAAGATCGAATGGCCGGCGCAGGTCACGGCCATTGCCGTGACCGAAGAAGTCTCAACCGATGCATTGCCACTGCAACCGGTGCAGGTGAACGAAAGCGACCTCGCCTACGTGATCTACACCTCCGGTTCCACCGGCCAGCCGAAAGGCGTGGTGATCGACCATCGCGGTGCGGTCAACACCTTGCTCGACATCAACCGCCGTTTTGCCGTCGGCCCGACCGACCGTGTCTTGGCGATCTCGTCGCTGAGTTTCGACCTGTCGGTCTATGACTTCTTCGGCACGCTGGCCGTGGGCGCGGCAGTGGTCATCCTCGACCCGCAACTGACCCTCGATCCGGCGCACTGGCTCGAATTGATCAAGCGTCATCAGGTCAGCCTGTGGAACTCGGTGCCGGCACTGCTCGGCATGCTGGTCGAGTACGTGGAGGGCGAGGGCGGTGCGTTGCTGGCGAGCCTGCGGGTGGCGATGTTGTCGGGCGACTGGATTCCGTTGACCCTGCCCGAGCGGACCTGGGCCTTGCAGCCAGGTTTGCAACTGATCAGCCTGGGCGGCGCTACCGAAGCGTCGATCTGGTCGATCTGCTATCCGGTGCAACACGTCGACCCGGCGTGGCGCAGCATTCCCTACGGCAAGGCCCTCGATCATCAGCGCTTCTACGTGCTGGATGAAGCGCTGCAAGTGCGACCGACCTGGGTCGCGGGGCAGCTGTACATCGGCGGTATCGGTCTGGCCAAGGGGTACTGGCGCGATGAAAAGCTCAGCGCGGGCAGTTTCTTCAACCATCCACTGACCGGCGAACGGCTGTATCGCACCGGCGACCTGGGGCGCTTGCTACCGGACGGCAACATTGAATTCCTCGGTCGCGAAGACAATCAGGTCAAGGTCCAGGGCTATCGCATCGAGCTGGGCGAAATCGAAGCCGCGCTCAATCGCCATCCCGGCGTGCAGAGCGCGGTGGTGCGCATTCTCGGCAGCACGCTGGGCGAGAAACGTCTGGCGGGTTATGTGCTCAAGGCCGATCCGGCGTTGCAGGCCAGTGACTTCACCGACTACCTGACGGACAAGCTGCCGGCGTACATGATTCCGACGTCGTTCACCTTCGTCGAAGCCTGGCCGTTGTCCTCAAACGGGAAGGTCGACAAGAAGCGTCTGCCGGAACCTGAGCAAGTCGAGGAACAAGGGCCGGCGCTGGAAGTCGAGGGCCCGCAGGAACAGCGGCTGGTGGAAATCGTGCAGGGCGTGCTCAAGCGCGAATCCATTGCCGCCAATGCCAACCTGCTGAACCTCGGCGCGACCTCGATCGATATCGTCAGGATCAGCAACGCCTTGTCCGGCGCCTTGCACTTCCGCCCGCATGTGGCGCAATTGCTGGCCCAGCCGACGTTGCTGCATCTGCTTGGCATGTACCGCCAGAACCGGGCGCGGCAGGAATTGCTCGGCAACGTGCAGCAGGCTCCGGAAACATCGCAGGACATCATCGAAGATCCGCAGCAGCGGGCGCAGTTCAAGGCTGAGCAACGCGGTCGCCGTGACTTCGCTCAAACCTTGCCGGAGGTGGCATTGGACTTGCCGCAAGACCCGGCCTTCGCCGGGCGTTTGAGCGATTACCGCTCGGTGCGCCTGTTCGGCGCGCAGCCGATTGCGACTCAAGCGTTCGCGCATTTGTTGGCGGCACTGGCGCAGGGGCAGCTCGACGGTGAGGTGAAATACCAGTTCCCGTCGGCGGGCGGGTTGTACCCGATTCAGGCCTACCTCTACGTCAAACCGGATCGCGTGCTCGGCGTGCCCGGTGGCGCGTATTACTACGATCCTCGCCAGCATCGCTTGCTGGGGCTCCAGAGCGGATTGCTCGACCCGGACACCTACGACTACTTCGTCAATCGCCCGGTGTACGAGAACGCCGCGTTCTCGCTGTTTTTCATCGCCGACATGGCAGCGATACGTCCGTTGTACGGCGAGCGCAGCCGCGACTTCTGCCACATCGAAAGCGGTGCGATGGCGCAACTGCTGAGCATGACCGCTGTCGAGCAGGGCCTGGGTCTGTGCGGAATAGGCTCGGTCGAGGAGCAGCAACTGACGGCGCTGTTCGACCTTGGGCCAAATCATGAATTGATCTACTCGATGATCGGCGGGCTGCGCACGGTCGATGAGCAGCACCGCGCGCCGGTCGAGGCATTTGCCATCGAACCTGTGACCGAAAGCCTGGACGACGAAGACATGGAGGAGTTCGAAGTATGAATGCCGATCAATTGCTGGCGTTGTTCGCTCGCCATGGCGTGGTGCTCGAAGTGGACGGTGACAAGCTGCGTTGCAAGGCGCCTCGCGGGTTTCTCACCGAAGAGCTGACTCAGGCACTCAAGCGTCACAAGCAGGAACTGATTGCCTTGCTCGGTGGCCGGGATGACGCCGTGATTCCCCGCCGTGTTGGCGAAGAAACGGCATGGCCGCTGTCGTTCTCGCAGCGGCAACTGTGGTTTCTCGATCAGCTGGAGCCCGGCAATCCGTTCTACAACGTGCCGACGGCGGTGACGCTAAAAGGGCAACTGAACGTCGCGCTGCTGGAGCGGGCGCTGAACGAACTGGTTGCCCGTCACGAAATCCTGCGCACGACGTTTTGCAGTGTGGAGGGCGAACCACGTCAGGTGGTGCATCCGTCGATGCCGCTGTCGTTGTCGGTGACGGATCTGCGCCAGCTGTCTGCCGATGAGCGCGAGCAAAAAGTGCGATTCGCCGTCGAACAGGACGCCCGGGCGCCGTTCGATCTGGCCACCGGGCCGTTGTTGCGCGCGTCTTTGTTACGTGTGGCGGACGATGAATACCTGTGGCTGTACAGCGTGCATCACATCATCGCTGACGGTTGGTCGATGGGCGTGATCCTGCATGAGGTCGCCACGCTGTACGGTGATTATCTGCGTGGCGATACACCGACTCTTGCGCCGCTGCCGGTGCAATACGCCGATTACGCCTGCTGGCAGCAACAGCGCGTGGGCGGTGCCGTGCTGGACGCCCAACTCGATTACTGGCGTCGCACCCTGGACGACGCGCCGCTGTTGTCGACCCTGCCTGCCGACCGGCCGCGACCATTGGTGCAGCGTTATGTCGGTGCCACTTTCCGTTCCTCCGTCGATGGCGGCACCTTGCGCGAACTCACGGCGCTGGCCCGCCAGACCCAGGGCACGCTGTTCAACGTGCTGCTGGGCGCATTGTCAGTGTTGCTGTGGCGCCACAGCGGTCAGCAGGATCTGTGCATCGGTACGCCGTTCGCCAACCGCAATCGTCCGGAAATCGAGCCGCTGATCGGCCATTTTGTCAACACGCTGGTGCTGCGTCAGCGCCTCAATCCGCAGCAGACCTTCGCCGAATTGCTGCGCGACGTGCGTGGCCAGATGCTCGATGTTCACGCCCACCAGGACGTGCCGTTCGACCGTGTGGTCGAAGCCGTCAACCCGCCGCGCGATCCCGGTCATTCGCCGTTGTTCCAGGTGATGCTGGTGTTGCAGAACACCCCCGGCAGCGGCGTGCAGATGTCCGGCCTGCAACTGGCGCCGTACAGCACCAGCAGCGCCACGGCCAAGTTTGACCTGGCGTTCGAGTGGGTCGAGCGGGAAGGGCGGCTGGACTTGCTGGTGGAATACAACACCGACCTCTACGACGTCGCGACCATCGAACGCCTGAGCGGGCACTACCGTCATCTGCTCGAACAGATCGCCGCTGATCCCAAGCAACCGATCAATGCATTGCCGTTGATGAACGAGGCTGAGCGTCAGCAGGTGCTGGTCGACTTCAATCGCACCGCGCCACTGACGCAAGCGGCGCCCTGCGTGCACCAACTGGTCGAAGCGCAGGCCGCGAGCAACCCTCAGGCCTGCGCGGTGGTCTTTGAAGGTGAGTCGCTGAGCTACGCCGAACTCAATGCCCGGGCCAACCGACTGGCGCGGCACTTGCGCACGTTGGGTGTCGGCCCGGATGTGCGCGTGGCGGTGTGCATCGAGCGCTCGCTGGAATTGCCGGTGGCGTTGCTGGCGGTGCTCAAGGCCGGGGGTGCTTATGTGCCGCTGGACCCCGATTATCCGCTGGGGCGCTTGAGTCATATGCTCGGCGACAGCACACCGGCGGTGTTGCTGACCCTCGGCTCGGCGCACGGGATATTGCGTCAGGCACTGCAAGGTTCGACCTGGGAAGCGCCGATCCTCGACCTCAAAGAGGACGCTGTGAGCTGGGCGTCGTTGCCTGCGGACAATCTCGATCCGCGCAGTGTCGGCGTCACCCCTGACCATCTCGCCTACGTGATCTACACCTCCGGCACCACCGGATTGCCCAAGGGCGCAATGGTTGCCCACCGTGGCCTTAGCAACCTGCTGTTGTGGTGTTTGCAGGTCTGCGGCGAAGCGGGGGCGATGCTGCACAAGATCCCGTTCGGTTTCGATGCCTCGGCCTGGGAGACGTTCTGGCCGCTGGCAACCGGTGGGCGACTGGTGATTGCACGGCCCGGCGGACATTACGAACCGGCCTATCTGGCGCGCGAAGTTTGCGAGCAGCGGGTCACGGCGTTGGTGTTCGTGCCGGCGATGTTGCAGCTGTTTCTGGAGGTCGAAGAAGTCAGCCTGTGTGCTTCGCTGACCGATGTGTTCAGCGGCGGCGGTGAACTCCCGCCAGCCCTGGCCCGGCGTTTTCAGGAGCGCCTGCCCCATGCTCGGTTGCACAACGTCTACGGCCCGACCGAAACCACGGTGATCAACAGCGTCTGGACCCTGGAGCCCGGCGCCGAAGTACCGGCCCGGCAACTGCCGATCGGACGGCCGATTTCCAACAACCGTTTTTATGTACTCGATGACCGCGATGAGCCGGTGCCGGTGGGTGTCACCGGGCAATTGCACATTGGCGGTGTCGGCGTCGCTCGGGGTTATCTGGGGCTGGTGCGGCTCAGTGCCGAACGTTTTATCGACAATCCGTTTGTGACAGGCGATCGGCTCTATCGCAGCGGCGATCTGGCGCGCTATCGGCCGGACGGTCAGCTGGAGTTTCTGGGGCGCAACGATTTTCAGGTCAAGTTGCGCGGCGTGCGTCTGGAACTGGGCGAGATCGAAGCCCGGCTCGAAGCGTTTCCCGGCATTCGCAGCGCCGTGGTGCTGATGGTCGGCGAAGCGGCGCAGGATCAGCGTTTGGTGGCTTGTTGCGTTGTTTCCGAATCGATGGATGAAGCGGCGGTTCAGGCTTATCTGGCGACGACGCTTCCTCGTGCGGTGGTCCCCGGCAGTTATCTGTGGCTGGACGCGCTGCCACTGACCGCCAATGGCAAGGTCGACCGTGCCGCACTGACTGCGTTGGCGGATGAAGAAATGGTCAATCGTCAGGTCAACCTGAGCAGCCCGCGCGATCACATCGAACTGACGCTGTACCAGATCTGGAAACGCCTGCTGCTGGTGCCGCAGATCGGCATTCGCGATAACTTCTTCAATGTCGGCGGCACCTCCATCGCCGCGATCAAGATGGCCCACGAAATCAGCCAGGTGTTCTCGGTTGAGATGCCGGTGCGTGTGGTGCTCAGCTACCCGACCATCGAAGCATTGGGCGGTTGGCTGCGTGTCGGGGCCAACCCGGCGGTTGCACAGGGCAATCTGATCGAGTTCCGTCGCGGCACAGGGCAGCGCAACGTGGTGTGCATTCACCCGGCGGGCGGTACGGCGTTCTGTTACCTGTCGCTGGCCAAGGTGTTGCCGGATGAGGCCGGCGTATACGGCGTGCAATCGCCGGGGCTGAATCCGGGGGAGAATACCGAGCCGACGGTCGAAGCGATGGCCGAGGCCTATCTGCGGCTGATCGAACCGCTGACCGCGCAACCGCTGATCCTCACCGGATTGTCGTTCGGAGGGCTGGTGGCCTATGAAATGGCGCGGCTGTTGACGGCGGCGGGGCATCGTCAGGTGACCGTGGTGCTGCTCGATACCCAGGGCAGCGACGATCCGGGTTTCCGCGAGCAGATCGGCACCGTGGACATGGCCGAGTTCCGCGACAAACTGGTGCGCTTCAACGGCATGTACCCCGGCATCGAAGACGCGCAAGTCGAGCGCTATTTCCACATTTACAACCACAACCGAATGGCCATGGCCGCCTATGAATGTGCGCCGCGCGCCGGTCGTGTGGTGCTGATTCAGGCGCGGGAAGATTTCAGCCGCCATCAGTTGCATGAACTGCGCGGCTTCTGGCGTCGCCGCGCCGGCCACGGCTATCTGGCGAAACTGGTCAGCGGCGGGCACTGGGACATGCTCGAAAGTGCGGAAATCCATCGGGTCTCGCAGATCATCCGTCAGGAGCTGCAACGCTTCGACGCGCAGGAGACGAAATGATGAACGCGTCCAATGACCTGACGTTGCTTGCACGCTTTACCGAACAGGTACGGCAACATCCGCAAACCCCAGCCGTCATCGACGGGTCGGTAACCCTGACCTACGCCGAACTGGCCAGCGCCAGCGAGCGCATCGCCCGAGGGTTGCTGGCGCGTGGCGTCGAGCCCGGCCAATCGCTGGCGTTGTGCATGCCGCGTTCATGGCAATGGCTGACGGCGATTATCGGCGCGTTGAAGGTCGGCGCGGTGGTCGTGCCGCTGGATCGAGCCAGTCCGCTCAAACGCCGGGAGTTGATGCTGGCGGATGCGGCGTGTGTCGGCCTGATTACCCAGGATGAGGAATCGCTGTGGTCGCCTTCATTGTGGCAAACCAGCGTCGAGGCCTTGCTCGATCAACCGGACGTTCCACCGCAAGCGCTGGCTGAAGACTTTACCGAGGTGATGTTCCTGTTCTACACCTCGGGCACCACCGGCACGCCGAAAGCGGTCGAGGTCGGCGAGCGCGGCTTGCTGCGCCTGGCGCACACCGACGGCTATATCGAAATTCGTCCGACGGACCGCTTCGCCTGTCTGTCCAACCCGGCGTTCGACGCTTGCAGTTTCGAGCTGTGGGCACCGCTGCTCAACGGTGGCTGCTGCGTGATGATTGCCGACGAGGACGTGCTGGATGCGCGCCGGCTGGCCGAGGTGCTGGAGCGGACGCGGGTCGACAACCTGTTCATGACGGTGTCGCTGTTCAACACCTTGATCGCCGAGTGGCCGTCGTGTTTTTCCTGCGTGCGTCAGGTGCTGATTGGCGGCGAGCAGATCAGCGCCGCTGCCGTGCGTGCGTGGTACCGCGCCAACCCTGAGAGCCAGTGCCGGATTCACAACGTCTATGGCCCCACCGAATGCACCACGTTTGCCCTGTGCTGGCCGATCAGCCGTGACTTTACCGGCGACTCGGTGCCCATTGGCCGACCACTGCCGGACACCGGCGTGCAGGTGCTGGATGAGCAGCAACGGCCGGTGCCGGCGGGAGAGGTGGGCGAACTGTATTTGAGTGGCAGCGGCGTCGCCCGTGGCTACCGCAATCGCCCTGAAGAAACGGCCCGTCAGTTCGTCCGATTGCCCGACCTCGACGGTGGCGCACACGTCCATTACCGCACTGGTGATCTGGTGCGGTGCAATGCCGATGGTTTGATCGAGTGTCTGGGACGGGTCGACCGTCAGGTGAAAATTCGCGGTTTCCGGATCGAACCGGGGGAGGTGGAGCAGCGGATGCTGGAGCAACCGGGCGTGGCGCAGGTGTATGTCTGCACCCGGCGTCAGGCGGCTGAAGATCATCAGCTGCTGGCGTTTATCGTGCCGCGCGGGGAGCTGGACTATCACGCCTTCGAAACCCACTTGCGAGCGCAACTGGCGCCGTATATGCGGCCGCATCAGTTGTTCCTGCTGGAGCGCCTGCCGCTGACGGCCAATGGCAAGATCGATCGTGATGGCTTGCTGGGCCAACCGCTGAATCCGTGGCATCCAGTTTTGGCGGCGATGGACAACGACAACGCTTCGCCGGCGTTGGACTGGTTGCTGGGTCAGGCCCGTTCGCTGCTCGGTCAACCGAGCCTGAGCGCACAGGATGACTGGCTGGGCAGTGGCGGCGATTCGCTCAAGGCCATGCGCTTGCGCTCGGCGATTCGTAGCCGTTGGCAGCGCGAGCTCACCATCGACACGTTGCTCAATGAACCGTTCTCGGCACTGGCCGAACAACTGACCGCTGAGCTGACGTGGCCTTCGATCTATCCGTCCGCGCCACCGATCAGCACGGCCCGACGCTTGCCAGCCACTGCCGAACAGCGCCGCTTGTGGCTGTTGCAGCAACGTACGCCGAACTCGACCGCTTACAGCGTGCCGCTGATTTTGCATCTGGCGGCAGGTATCGATCTACCAGCGCTGGCCGAGGCTGTGGGACGTCTGGTGCTGCGCCATCCCGGATTGCGCACGGCGTTCGTGCCCGGTGCCGATGGCCTGGATCAGGTGATCGCCGAGCAAGGCCCGGCCTGCCGAACCTTCGCCGTCGGGCATTTCACCGAAGACAACTGGCAGGCGTTCGCGGAACTGGTGTTCAGCACACCGTTCGACCTGACCACGCCGAACCTGTTTCAGGCGTGGCTGTTGCCGTTTGCCGATGGCAGCTGCCGGCTGTTGCTGAACCTGCATCACATCATCGTCGATGGTTGGTCGGTGAACCTGTTGTTCGACGACCTGACGCAGCTCTACAACGATGCTGTGCAGGGTTGCGAAAGCCCTGAGCCGTCAGCACGTCTGACGACGCTGGAATTTGGCCAGTGGCAGGGCCAGTGGGGCGTCGATCCGCATTATCGCGACCAGCGTCGCGCATTGGCCGAGTTGCATCGTCGGCAGGAAGAACCGTCGCCCGCACTGATGCCAATGCGCGAAATCAGCCCGGATGCCCGGTTGCATCGAGAACCCTTGGGTGCCGTACGCAGCGCCGCCCTCGAGCGCTTTTGCACGCAACAGCGACTGACCCGTTTCGAAGTGCTGTTCAGTGTCTTCGCCTGGAGCCTGTACGCCTTGACCGGGTGCGAGCGGCCACGGATCGCCAGCCCGGTGTCCAATCGGCCACTGGCAGAGTTCGAGGACAGCGTCGGCATGTTCGCCAACACCGTGCTGATCCCCACCACCGTAAACCACGCACTGACCCTCGGCGAGCAGTTGCGCCAGCAGACCGCTAGCGTGCGTGAGGTGCTGGCATTGCAGGACGTGGCGCTGGCGGATCTGGTGGAAGACCTGCGGCTTTCATCGAATACCGCACTGTTCGATTTCATGTTCGTGCTGGAAAACACTGATTACGCCGCACTGGCCGACTCAAACCTGCGCGCCACCCTTGAGTTCAACGAACACCTGCACGCCAAGTGCCCACTGACCTTGTTGATGGTGGGCAGCGGCTCGCAGCTGGAGTGCTGGTGGGAATATCAGTGCAGCTATTTCGATGCAGAACAGGTGAGCACGCTGAACGCATTGTTCCGCCGTGGTCTGGACCTGTTGCTGGAAAGCCCGGCGGCCACGCTCGACAGTCTGCTCGGTCCTTATCGACACGGTTTGGCTCCGGCCAGTGAAGGGCCGAAGGGCGAGCTGCCATTCAACACCCTTGCGGACTGGTTCGAGCATCAGGTCCATTGCACGCCGGATGCGGTTGCATTGGTTAAAGGTCAGCGCCGCCTCACCTATGGCGAGCTGAATGGACTGGCCGACGTTCTGGCTGCTGACTTGGTCGAGCGTCATCCGTTGCCGACCGGGAATGCTCCGTTGCATGTCGTGCTGTTTCTCGACGCGTCGGTGGAGCACATCGTCGCCTTGCTGGCTCTGGCCAAACTCAACCTGACCGCCGTGCCGCTTGATCCAGCTTACCCGGTGGCGATCCAGCGTCAGGTGCTGGAGCAGGCGCAGCCGCATTGCCTGTTGTTCAGCGACGCGACCGAAGCGGCGCTGGATGAGCTGAACGCGGGGCGGTTCGCCGTGCACCGGGTTGACCTGCGAACGGAGACAGGGCCATTCGAACGCCCACGTCATGCCGGTGAACGACCGCTTTACACGCTGTTCACCTCCGGCTCGACCGGTACGCCGAAAGGTGTGCAAGTGTCGGAAAGCACCCTGTGCAACCTGCTGCAATGGCAGCGCACGGAAGGGCAGTTGCCGGCGAAAGCGGTGACCTTGCAGTTCTCCATGCTGTCGTTCGATGTGTCGTTTCAGGAGATTTTCAGCACCCTCTGCGGGGGCGGCTGCTATCACCTGATCACGCCGCGCTGGCGTCAGGATGCCGAGGCGTTGCTGGGTTACATGGTCGAGGCGCGGGTCGAGCGGTTGTTCCTGCCTTACGTGGCCTTGCAGCATCTGGCACAAACCGCCGTGGCCCGGGGCATCTATCCGTCGGCGTTGCGTGAGGTGATCACGGCTGGCGAGCAACTGCTCTGCACGGACGCGCTGCGCAACTGGTTCGGCGGCATGCCGCAAGCTTCGTTGTTCAATCACTATGGCCCGACCGAAACCCACGTGGTCAGCGCGTTGCGTTTGCCAGCCGTGGCGCGGGACTGGCCGCTGCGGGCACCGATTGGCCATGCCGTTGGGAATGCCCGGTTGCTGTTGGTCGATGAACACGACCGCCCGGTGCCGAACGGCTGCCGTGGTTACCTGCTGGTGGCGGGGCCGATGGTTGAGCGTTGTTATCTGGCAGATCCTGCGTTGAATGCGGCGCGGTTCGTCGAGTTGGCAGAGGGCTGCTTGTTCTACCGCACCGGCGATCTGGCATGGGCCGACGCTCAGGGCTGCTTACATTATCTCGGACGCGACGATCAGCAGATCAAACTCAGCGGCCATCGTCTGGAACTGGGGCAGATCGAGGCGGCGCTGATGCAGGTGCCGGACGTGGTCAACGCGGTGGTGGCGGTTCAGACCGATCCACCACGCCTGACCGCGTGGCTGCAACTCGATGGCGAGCCCGCGACGTCTCAACAGCTGGATCGTCAGGTGGCGCACCGACTGCCATCCCATGTGCGAATCGATGAATATCGGCGGATCGACGTCTGGCCACGCACCCCCAGTGGCAAGATCGACCGCAAGGCTTTGCCGAATTTAGGTGCGGCTTTGGAGCGGCGCAGCACACCACAACCGGTTGTTCAATTGACCGCACTGGAGCGGCAACTGAGCGAGCTGTTCCAGACAGTCATCGGCCGTGACATCGAACCGGAGCAAACCTTCTTCGAGGCCGGCGCCACCAGCCTCGGCCTGATGCGTCTGCATGCGCGTTACACCCAGGAACTGCCGCACAAGGTGACGATGGCCGATCTGTTCGAACACGTCACGGTACGGCGTCTTGCGGCGCATCTGTCGACCGCGCCAGTGGCGGCGGTAGAGCGCGTACGACAAGCCGATGCAGGCCATCAACCGATGGCGATCATCGGCATGTCGGTCAATGTGGCCGGGGCGCAGAACCTGTCCGAGTTCTGGGCGATGGTGCAGGGTAACGAGCTGGGCATCGAGCACTTTGCCGCGGAAGAAGGCCTGATCGGCGCCCGCAGCCAACTGGCCGGCATGCTCGATTTCGATCCCGAATATTTCGGCATCAGCCGCCAGGAAGCACGGCTGATGGACCCGCAACAGCGGCATCTGCTGATGGGCTGTGTGCAGGCTCTGCAACACGCGGCCATCGTTCCGTCGGCGGATGGCCCGCGCATCGGCCTGATCGCCAGTTGCGGCGAAACCACGTACTTCCAGCAGATGCTGCGCGACACCGCGGAAGGTGATCTGCCGGATGGCTTCCAGATGGCGCTGCATCACGACAAGGACTTTCTGGCGACCAAAGCCGCGTATCACCTGGACCTCAACGGCCCGGCCCTGAGCGTGCAGGCGGCGTGCGGCAGTTCGCTGATCGCCGTGCACCTGGCCAGTTCGATGCTGCGCCAGGGCGACAGTGATGTGATGCTGGCGGCCGGGGTGTTGATCGACCCAACCCTGAGCGATGGTTACCGTCATCGCTCGCAGCACATCTTCTCCGCCGATGGCCTGTGCCGTCCATTCAGCGACGACGCCAGCGGGACCATCGGCGCCAGTGGTTATGGCGTGGTGGTGCTCAAGCCATTGGCCAGGGCGCGGGCGGATGGCGACCGGATCTACGCGTTGCTCGAAGGCTCTGCACTGAACAACGATGGCCGGGCCAAGATGAGTTACACCGCGCCGTCGGTGGCCGGGCAGAGTGCGGTCATCAGCGACGCCTTGAGTCGCGCCGGATTGACCGGTGCCGACATCGGCTACATCGAAGCCCACGGTACCGGCACCTTGCTGGGGGATCCGATCGAGGTCGCGGCGTTGACCAAGGCCTTCGGCGATGCGCCGGCCGGTCAATGCGCGTTGGCCTCGGTGAAGAGCCAGATCGGACATCTGGGGGCGGCGGCGGGGGTGGTCGGTCTGATTCGCGCAAGCCTCGCGGTGTTCCATGGCGTGCTGCCGCCGAATCTCGGGTTTGGCCGGATCAATCCGCAGATCGATCTGGAGCATTCGCCGTTCTACGTACCCACCACGTCCCGGCCATGGCCGGAAGGGCGGCGGCGTCTGGCCGGTGTCAGCAGTTTCGGGATCGGTGGCACCAACGCCCATGTGATTGTCGGCGCCGCACCCAAGGCGCAGGACTTGACCGAGGAAACGCTGCCACTGCTGATGGTTTCGGCCCACAGTCGAGCGGAATTGCTGCGCGATATCGCGGCGATCCGCGAGCACATGCAAGCGCATCCAGAGCAGCAGACCGCGTTGCTGCGCCACTTGCAGTCAGGTCGCCGGCAACTGCGCTGGCGCTTTGCGATGATCTGCCGGCCGGGTGATGAAATTCCTTTGCAGCCGACAACGATCAAGGAAATCACCGCGTCGGGTGTACAGATGATCGCCCGTGATCGTTCAGCGCAGGCATTGCTGGAGGCGTGGTACGAAGGCGCAACTATCCGGTGGCCGCAGCGCTCGGCGCCACCGCCGTGGGATTTGCCGCCAGCGTCATTCGATCTTCAGACTTATCGGTTTCAACCCGCTGCCGAAATCGTTGCCCCCGTTTTGGCAGGCATCGAGCGGCAACCGCTGGCGCAGTGGTTCCATCAGCGGCAGTGGGTGCGTGTCCAGCGCCTGAGTGTGAAGGCATCTGATGCCAAACGAGAAACGCTGATCCTTTGCTGCCATGAAGCACCCGGCGCGGCATTACTGGAAAATCTGCGAACGGTTTATCGCCGCGTGATTCAAGTCCGCACCGGCAACGGCTTCAAGCATCTCGGCGCAGATCGTTTCGAACTGGATCCTCTGGACAACGAAGCCCTGAATCGTCTGCTCACCGAGGTCACAGAACCTGAACCCGGCGAACTCGACTGGCTGCACACCTTGCCGCTGGCGGTGTCAGGGGCGGTCAACGAGCAATCGCTGGATCTGGCGCAGTGGGCCTGTCTGGACACGGTCAGCGCACTGATGCAGGCCTGGGGGCAAACCACACGGACGACACGTCTGCGGTTGTGGTTGATGTCGTGGCAGGCGTGCCCGGTGGACGACGAGGTTCGGCGTCCCGAATTGGCGGCACTGGCCGGGATCACCGAAGTGGTGCCGCAGGAATACCCGGTGCGTTGCCACTGGCTGGACTGGCCGTCGCCGCACCTTGATACGCAGGCCGCAGAGCTGGCGGCGCTGCTTGGCGATCCGGCCGCGTTGCCTCGACGGATGGCGGTGCGTGACGGTTACCTGTGGCAGCCACGGTTGATCGCTCAGCAATTACCGAACCCGATTACGGCTTCCAGCCTGTTGCCGGATGACGGCACGTTTCTGGTGCTGGGCGGCACGGGCGGGATAGGTCGGACCCTGTGTGAACACCTGCTGCAAGCGCCTGGGCGGCGTGTGGTGTTGCTCTCGCGTCAGGGGCAGTTGCCTGCAAATCTGACGGCTTATGCGTCGCGAATCGACTGCCTTCAGGCGGACATCGCTGACCTGTCGCGTTGGCCGCAGGTACTCGATCAACTGGCCGGGCGTTACGGTCGTCTGAGCGGGGTGATTCATGCGGCAGGTGTCGGCGCGGGCAGTCTGATTCGCCACCGCGATCCCCGGCAGATGGCCGAAGCGATGGCCGCCAAGACCCGCGGCATGCTGGCGGTCGAAAGCTTGATCGAACAGCTTTCGCCGGGATTCGTCCTGTACTGCTCGTCGATGTCGGCATTGTTCGGCGGCGCGGGGCACCTGGACTATTCAGCGGCCAGCGGTGTGCTCGACGGTTTCACTCATTACCGGGCGGATTCGGCCAGTACTTGCCTGCGCCTGGGGATCAACTGGGACATCTGGCGCGACATCGGCATGGCCACGACCAGCAATGGCGGGGACGCTGCGCACCAGGAACATCTGACGGTCGGCTTGTCGGCCGAAGAGGGTTGTCGGGTATTCGATCTGGCGATGGCGGCGCAGTTGCCGCAATTGCTTGTCTCCACCACTGGCATCGACACCGCGCGGCGCTTCTATCCGGTTCGTCATGGCGCCGCGGGGGCAAAGGTCGAAGCGCCCAAGGGCGTGGACCTTTCCGTGCGTCTGCGTGAATGCCTGTGCAAATGGCTCGGTGTGACGGATCTGGAGGACGATGATTCGCTCTATGACCTGGGTGCGGATTCGCTGACCTTGCTGGACCTGATCGACGAACTGCAAGCGGCCACCGGTGAGGTGTTCCAGCTGTCGCAGTTCAGTCACAAGGTCAGCCTGAGCGAGGTGTTGGGTCTGGTGACAGCCTGCTCGGTCGAGGCACCAACTGCCACGCAGGGCAGTTGGAGCGGCGCGGTGCGGATCGATCAGTGGCATGCCGGCGCCGGGCGCGAGTGGCTGTATCTGATTCACCCGGTGGGCGGTGATGTTCAGGCCTACCGGGAACTGGTTTCGGCGCTGCCTGCGGATCTTGGGGTGTGCGTGATTGCGGACCCTGCGTTGCGTCTGCCGGCGCTACCGAACATCAGCATCGTCGAACGCGCCCGGTTGTATCTGGAGGCAATCAAGGCCCACATCCCGGCCGGCTGTGCCTGGCGCCTGGCGGGTTGGTCGTTCGGTGCCTGGGTGGCGCAGGCACTGTGTCAGCAAGCCCAGGCTGACGGCTTCAGGCAACCGCTGCTGTACCTGATCGATCCACCCGCGCCGGATGCTGGTGCGGAACTGGCTGGCATCGACGAGCGGACCATCGAACAGGTGTTCCAGCGTGAGTTCGCCCAGCGCTGGCCTGACGTTGAAGGGCAGGCGATGTCCGAGGAGCGTCAGGCTTATCTGCAACGGCTGACAGTGTGCTGTCGCAACAATATGACCAGCATGGTCGACTTCCAGCCACCCGCGTTGGCCGCCACACCGGTTCGGATGTTCATCGCCGGGCACGCCAACCCTTATGGGCTGGGCGACGCCTGGAGCATGGATGACCTGCAACGCAACTGGCAGGCATTGCTGCCGCAATTGCGCAGTTGGCAACGGCTGGACACCGATCACTACGGCATCGTGGCGGGTCGCTGGGCGCGGATGCTGGCCGAGGTGATTGGCACGGAGGGGCCGTCGATATGAATGAGCCGATTTCAATGCCTCGGTGGTTGCCGACCTTGGCGCAGGTGCTGTGCGAAGAGCAGCCCGATGTCTTGCTTCAAAGGATTTACAGGGTCGATGAACCGCAGTCGCTTCGGCCAGTTCATGGTTGGCAAGCCAACATGGTGCTGCCGATGCTCTGCGAGGCCTTGCCGGAACATCGGCCAGCGCTGCTCGCCTTGCAAAGTCTGCATCAACGGGCGGCGCTCGGCTTGTCCGGGCGTCAGGGCGAATGGCGGGCCACGCTCAAACCGGTGTTGCTGGCGCTGTATCGACGGGCCTATGCCTACGACGCGGCGTACACCCAGGCCCATGCCAGTGCGATGACTTACGGACTCGCGCCGAGCAACACCGCCATGATCGCCGAGCACTTCGGCGATGCCGAGGCGTTCGCGGTGTATTACGCGCAACTGAATACCGAAGCCAGTGCCACGGCGTTTGCCCAGGCTCATGCGAGTGCCAATGTGGAGGTTTCGGCCAAAGCATTCGCGACTGACGATGCTGACGCGTACGCGCAGGTGTGCGCGGCGTCGGCGCGGGTGTACGTCTGGGCCTGTGCGCAGACCGACGAGCAGCGGCGCACGCTGTTCAACCATCTCGCAGAAGGTCTGGCCCTGCACCTGGCAACGCTGCAATCCCATTCAACAGGAGAACGACATGAATGACGCACAGCTGCAATTCGACGTGGTGATCAATGCCCAGGGTCAGTATTCCCTGTGGCCGGCGGGCAAGCCGATGGCCAGCGGCTGGAGTGCAGCCGGGATGCGCGGCGAACGCCAGGTCTGCCTGGATTACATCAATCAACACTGGATCGATATGCGACCACGGTCGCTGCGCGAGACCCTGTCGCCGTCGTCGGCGTCGTTCCAATAAAAAAGGTGAGGAAACATGGATCAGTTGGCACTCAAGGCAATCGAGCGCATCGCCGCAGAAAAGCGCGCACCGTATCAGCGCATCACGGTCGACCGGATCACGCCGATCATCGGTGCCGAAATCGGCGGCGTCGATCTTTCGCAACCGCTGAGCGACGATCAGCTCACGGAAATCCGCCGGGCCTTTCTGGAGAACCACGTGCTGGTGTTCCGCGATCAGCATCTGACGGTCGAGGAACACAAGGCGTTTGGCCGGCTGTTCGGCGAACTGCGGGCGTTGCCGGTGGAAGACATCGACGGCGATGACCCGGAACTGGTGGTGATCCGCGCCAATGCGCAATCGCGCTACGTGGCCGGCGAAACCTGGCACACCGACGGCACGGCCGACCTGGCGCCGTCCATGGGTTCGATGTTGTACGTCAAGGAAACCCCGGCCATCGGCACGGGCGGCGATACGTTGTTCGCCAACATGCACCTGGCGATCGAAATGCTCTCGCCGACGATGCAGCAGTTTCTCGGCGAATTGACCGCGATTCACGACGGCGCAATTCCGTGGAAGGGCTATGAGGCACCGGCCAACCTGCCAAAAACCGAACACCCGGTGGTGGTTCGTCACCCGGAAACCGGGCGCAAGTCGCTGTTCGTCAATTCCGGTTTCACATCGCACATCGTGCAGTTGTCCGGTGGCGAAAGTCAGGTGTTGTTGAACATGCTGTTCGACCTGGTGGCTCGGGAGCCGTCTCTCAGCTGCCGCGTACGCTGGGCACCGAACACGCTGGTGTTCTGGGACAACCGCTGCACCCAGCACCACGCGATCTGGGATTATTTCCCGCATTCGCGTTATGGCGAGCGGGTGACGATCCTCGGGACGCAGCCCAAGGCTTGATGGTGCTGAAAAAACCTGTGGGAGCCACTTGCTCCCACAGGTGCTAGACGCCGTGCCGGATCAGTTGCTCGACGATCAACTCACCGAATGCCAGATTGCCGTGCAGCGGGTCATCCACTTCGCAGAACGCCTCACGCTGAAAACCCTGCTCATCATTCGCCGCCTCGCGCACGTCGATCAGCTCGACGCCAAGCCCTCGCAGGCGTTCGATCAGCAATGACTGTGCGGCCATGAACACGCGCGTGTCGGAGAGCTCCGGCACCCGTTGCGGCGGCAGTACGGCGAACACCTTGAGGTTCAGCGCCAAGGCCTGCTCATAGAAAGCCAGCGCAGGGCGGGACAGGGTGTCGATGACCGTCTCGAACAACGGCCCGGCGAGAAAACCGTCGTCGAACTCGCCGTGCGCATTCTGGTAGCAGGTCCAGTTCGGCGCGGTGGCGAGGTAGTGCAGGCTCAGGCCGAGGGTGCTCACCAGCGGCACGCTGACCTTCGCCAGCTGAGGCACTTCGAGCGTGTCGAGGGCCTGGCGATACAGCCGATCCATTTCCCCATCCCGAAAGACCACGTCATTGCGCGCCAGGCTGAAGAAGTCGACGGCGAAGTCCCGACCGGTTCCCAGCGGACCGCCGCCAAAAGGCAGTTCACGAGCCTGCGCTGCCTTGCCGATGACACCAGCATGAGAGTCGCCCAGCAGCAGAAACCTAGGCGTAGTAATCGAGTACGGCGTCTTCACAGACAAGATCCTCGCTGGACACGCTGGTGGAGGGGGAGGTGGTCGGCGCCTGCACCGATTGAACCGCGTCGAGCCCGGCAAAGAACTGCTGCATCACGAACGCCACACCTTCTGGTGTGACTTCCCGCTGGTTGGGCTGGTAGAACGCACCCTTGAACGGCGTGCCGGTGATGATTTCGTAGGACGGGAAATAGTCGACGTCGGGCAGGTCTTCACACAACTGCCCGGCGACGGCGCGCAGGACTGATTTGGAATAGGTCGTCGAGCTCAGCACATGCTGGCCCGTGGCGGTTGCGGTCAAAGGCACCGGTGAAACGGTGAGCAGCAGGCGCAGTTGCGGGTTGATCGAACGCATCAACTCCAGCGCCCTGACCATGTCGCCGTAAGTGTCCATGAAACCGAAGTTGCAGAACCGGTGGAGCAACGGATCGAAAGTGCCACGCACGGTGCCGGGACACACGGGATACACCAGACCGGTCTCGCGATGTTGCCAGGCTTCGGTCAGCCCGAGGGTGAAGACGAACACTTTGGCGCGGCGCAACGCATCGCGGATGGCGTCGAGGGTGGCCTCACGCGACTCGAACAACGCCTGCTCGCTGGCAAATCCGTCAGGCTCCACGGCGGGGCGGAACGGATCGAAGAAACGCCCGTCATGCACCCAGACCTCATCCGGCGGAGCGCTCACGCCCAGCGCCCATTCAAGCCATTGGCACAACATCGCCGGGGTATACAGATTGCCGGTGCGGAACGAAAACACCCCGTAGTTGTGGGCCTTCCAGTCTGCTTCAGGCAACGCGTCGGGGGCGGGTTCCGCATCCAGCCAGTTCATGCCGCGCGCAACCAGCGCCCGGCCGATGTGCTGGGCGAAACAGGAGCCGGCGGTGACGATGGCGTCCTTGTTGCCGATCTCGAATTGCGGTGTCCACAGCTCACCGATGTCCAGCGCGGACTTGTCGGCCACGGCCGTACGCCAGAAGGAACGTGGGGGCAGGCATTGATAGGGATTCACGACGAAAGGCCTCCTTGGCGAGTCGTTGAGCGTAAGGCTCAGCGGATTTGATAGTGATAGATCAGATCGTCGAACCACCGATCACCGATCTGGTAGGCCTGCGGCACACGACGTGCGAACACAAAGCCGCATTTCTCCAGCACCTTGCAGGACGCGATATTACCGTCGGTCACGGTCGACTCCAACGAGTCCAGCCCGATGGATGCGGCATGGTCGATGATTGCCTGCCGCGACTCGGTACCAAAGCCTTTGCCCTGATGTTCCGGCAACAGCAGGCAACCCACCTCGGCATGCCCGGGCGAGAGAATGCGCAGCCCGGTCACGCCCAACTCCTGGCCGCTGGCCCTGTCGGCAACCACCAGGCACAACCAGTGCTCCGATTGCGGCCCCCACGCCGGGAGCCGATGTTCGAAACCTTTGCGAACCTGCTCCTCGGCAATTTCGCCGAACACGTACTGCATGGTCTGCGGCTCGGAGTGCAGCCTGAGGAACAGAGGCCAGTCGGACTCGAGCATCGTGCGCAGGTCCAGTCGATCCGTGGATAGCTCGAGCATCCGCTGCTCCTTGCGAGGATGGAAAAGGGAGAGGGTTTTTTACTGGGTGTGGGGGGAAAGATCAATGCAAAAGCAGGCGTTTACGTAATGACGTTGTTCATGGAATTCCTTTCCGCAAAAACTCGGGTCTGACGACCTTCGAAGACGTTTGATATCTTTTTGATATCAAAAGGCTACTTCAAATGGAGTGATTTTGGAAAGCCATCCCGGGTTTCGCTGACGGTGTCTTGTGCGCGCTGGGCCAGATGGCGTGCTTTATCCGCCACTACGGCCAGGCCTCGAAGGCGCCACTCGTGCGTGGAAATGGTTCCATGAAATAACCTGAAAGTGGATCTCGTGGAGGGGCCAATCAATCCCTAAGATTCTTCTGCAGCCTATGAAAACAGCAGGTTTTTTCATTACTTCAGGAGGGGCTCCCGGAAGGGGGATTCATTGTCATGACGCCAGCCAGCAGCTATCCACTCGCCTGGAAACTCGCGGCCACCATTCTGTCGGTCGCCACGTTATCCGGCTGTGAGCCACCCACCCGGGCGGACTTCATTAAATATCCGACCTTGAGGCAAAAGTGGGCAATGATCTGCGATGCGCGCAGTCATGCAGCGGAAATCAACGTGGAGGGGTGCAAGCATTGGCGCGACTGGCAAGCCGCCAGTCAACAACCGGTACTGGACAATCTGATGAATCAGAATCTGGGTAAATGAACGGTCGCGAAGCGATCTCGGCAACAGTCGGTTTTTGGGCAAACGGTCATCCCGGGGCATTGAAGCGCCCGGGATTTTCGTCGTTACATTAACGCGCTCGTCGAGCCCGGCGCTCAGCCTGCCAACGTCGCGTTATCAATCACAAACCGATACTTCACATCACCCTTGAGCATCCGCTCATAGGACTCATTGATCTGATCCGCGCGAATCAGTTCGATGTCGGACACGATGCCGTGCTCGGCGCAGAAATCCAGCATCTCCTGGGTCTCGGGAATGCCGCCGATCATCGAGCCGGCGATGGTGCGCCGTTTCATGATCAGGTTGAACACGTTCGGCGATGGATGCGGCGAGGCGGGGGCGCCGACCAGTGTCAGGGCGCCGTCACGCTTGAGCAGCACCAGGAACGCATCGAGATCGTGAGGGGCGGCGACGGTGTTGAGGATGAAGTCGAAGCTCTTGGTGTGCGCAGCCATTTCTTCGGGATTGCGCGACACCACCACTTCATCGGCGCCCAGTGCTTTCGCCGCTTCGCGCTTGGACTCGGAGGTGGTGAACGCAACGACGTGCGCACCCATTGCGTGGGCCAGTTTGATGCCCATGTGGCCCAGGCCGCCGATGCCGACTACGCCGATCTTCTTGCCCGGCCCGGCGTTCCACTGACGCAGCGGCGAGTAAGTGGTGATGCCCGCACACAGCAGCGGTGCGACGGCGGCCAGTTGTGCTTCGGGGTGGCGGATGCGCAGCACGTAACGCTCATGCACCACGATGTTTTGCGAGTAGCCGCCGAGCGTCCAGCCGGGGGCGTCCGGGGTCGGGAAGTTGTAGGTGCCGATCATGCTGTCGCAGTAGTTTTCCAGGCCGGTTTCGCAGTCTTCACAGTGTTTGCAGCTGTCGACGATGCAACCGACGCCGACCAGATCGCCGACCTTGTATTCGGAAACATGGGCACCGACCGCCGAAACGCGGCCGACGATTTCGTGTCCCGGTACGCAAGGGAATTGTGTGCCGGCCCACTCGGAGCGCACCTGGTGCAGGTCGGAATGGCAGATGCCGCAGAAAGCGATGTCGATCTGGACGTCATGGGCCGCAGGGGCGCGGCGATTGATCTGGATAGGCTCAAGGGGTTTGTCGCCCGCGTGGGCACCGTAGGCTTGAACTAGCATGGGAACGTCCTCGATGGGGTGGTCGAAGGGCCATCTTCCCGTTCTGCCCCGAAGGCACGTTAGTGCATTTCTATCGATTCCTTGCCTGATCCTGCCCGATAGTCGTCGAACGAAGAGCCTCGCCCGTTCACGGCTGGCACACCAGACTCACACGCTCGTAGTTCACGGACTTGTCGCGCTCCGGCAACGAATAGGCGGCCGTGCATTGCTGACCATTCCATTTGATCAAGAGCGTGGCTGCATCTTCTTCCACCAGCGCCAGCGCTTTGCCGCCGGGGTCTGAAATCGCAATCTGTTTGCCGGCGCGGTCTTCCAGCGCAGCGCCGAACGGGAGGGGTTTGTGTCGAGCATCGAACAGCTCGAATTGCACGCGTCTGCCGCTGGTGCTGGCGTATCGGGCCAGCACCACGGCGCCGCGCCTTGGCACGACTTGTCGGGTCGCGTTGTCGATCTCGATGTCGGCGCCCAGGTCCCGCGTATCGAGGCTGATCCAGTTCACCCGATAAGGTTGCGCATTGGGCACGACGGCAAAGCCGTTGCGCCCGGTTTCGGCACCGCTGTAGCTGCCGATCTTGACACCGGCGACGCCTGGCACTTCAGCCAGCGCGAAGGTTTCACCCACCGTTTGCCCAAGATTGATCCCGCCTCCGTGGGCCACGACGGCACCGGCAAGGTTGAGGTTCTGCGAGGTGTAGCCACGCCCCTGGCTGTAGCCGGCGCTGACGTTGGCCACGGACGTGCGGGTGCTGAGGTTGGCCGAGGCCGAGTTGCCACCGTTGCTGCTGTTGCCGCCTTGCAGCGAGTAATAGGTGTCGCTGTCTTCCGACAGATAACCGTTGATGCCCACCTGCGTGCTGTCGCTGTCCTTCTGCGTGCTGGCCGAGACGAAGGCACGAGGCGCCCGAGGTCTGGAGCCCAGCGGGAATGACAGGGACAGATTGACCAGAGTGTCGTTGTTCGAAGGACCGAAATCACCGACATCCTTGGTGTAGGTGGCGCCGACGTTGTACGTCATCTCGCCCCAGACGTTGCTGTAGCCGGCCGAGAGGCTCTGGGAGCCCCCGCGATTCCAGTAGCGCTGATCGCTGGCGTTGAGATAGACACTGCCAAATTGCTGTTGACGGCCCAGGCTCTGGTTGACGGTCAGGTCGGTACGGGTTTTCGAGTTGGCGCTGCGTCTTGAGCTGTCGGTGCCGAGTTCTTCGACATGCTGGGTGAGCGTCCGATAGCCCTCGGTGGAGTATCGATAGGCGGCGAGGGTGAAGCTGGTGTCGGTCCCGGTGAACGTTTTTGCATACAACGCCCGCAGGCTGTTGCCCTGGGTGGATTGTCCGGGGGTACGGCTGGCCGAGTGGGTAAGGTCGATCGAAACAGCGCCGATACGGGTGTTGCGCCCGGCACCAAGCGCCAGCGCCTGGAAATTGTCCGAGGCCTGGACACCGACGATCCCGGTCAGGTTGCTGCTGATACCGTAAGCCAGCGTGCTGCTGACAAACTGCGGCGACGTCAGCCCCTCGCTGTTGCTGTTGTACTTGCCCGCCGAGACGCTGTACTTCGCCTGACCTTCACGCACCATGATCGGCAGGCTGGAAAACGCCTGCAGCGTGACTCGGCGACGGCCATCGGCTTCGATGATGGTCACTTCCAGGTCGCCGTTGGAGCCGCTGGGATAGATATCGCTGATCTCGAACGGGCCCGGCGGCACGTTGGCGGTGTAGAGGATGTAGTTGTTCTGACGGATCTCCACCGTGGCGCTGGTTTCCGCCACACCACGGATGATCGGCGCGTAGCCGCGTTCGCTGTCCGCGCGCATGCCTTCATCGGAGGCCAGTTTCAGGCCGCGATAACGCACGCTGTCGAACAGGTCTGTGTCGGAGAAAATGTCGCCCGCACTGAATTGCCCCTTCAGCGCCGTCACATCATGCTGCACGAAGCTGCGGTTGCTCTTGAAGGTGCTCGGTTGCCCGGTGGTGCTGCTGAAGTTCGACTCGTTACGCAGCCGCCAGCCGCCCAGGTTGATCCCGTTACGCAATCCCAGGTTATTGGAAAGTGTGGTGCTGTGATCGGAGCTGTTGCGGTTGCTGCTCAACTGATAGTTGATGAAGGCTGCCGAAACACCCTGATCCCACAGCGCCGGGTCGACATACCCGCGCATGCCGCGCTGCATGGCGATTTGCGGCACGCTGACCATCAGGCGCAGCCGACTGACGTCGTAGCGCACAGTGGCTTTGTCGATCAGCTCGGGAAGGTCATGACACGCGTGCGGATCAAGGGGGTCAAGCTTGCCGGTCGCTTCGAGTTTTTTCATGTCGATGCCCAGTTGCTGGAGCATGTCCAGGGTCAGACAGGCCTGGACCTTGCCGTTCTTCGCATTGCGCCGAAAATCGATATCACGACGCCCCACCAACACCTCGTTGCTGTAGAGATCTACCCGGTAATTGCCCGGCAGCACGCTGTTGGCCGACAGCAACAGTTGCAGGTCCACGGACGACTGGGCGCCCTGAAGAAACGCGGTGTTGAATTGGTCGAGCGGTTCTTGCTCAGGCTCGGCGGCGGTCGCAGCGATGGGCAGGCAGGACGCAATGATGATGGCCAGCGTTGGGCTCAAGCGTGATAAGGGAATTGCCAGTTGCCAGCTGTGGTTTACGCCACGATCTTGTCTGTCGCGAGTGAGTAAAAACATGCAATTGACCTATATCACCCCCGGTACGCATGACTGAGCGGAGCGAAGTGAAGTACGGTTGATGTACGACTGATAATTAAACAGGCGCGTTAAGGCGATTCTTTGGCCAGGCTGGCTTTCGTTGTTGAACTTCCAGCCAGTGTTGTGGCGTAACGCTCCTGCGCGCCGTAGTCGTTGATGCTGGTGAACGACAAGTGGGCGGTTTTGATGTTTGTCAGTTGTTGGATGGCGAACTCTTTCTGCTCGCCCGGGGCGATCATCAATGAATCAACTACTTTTTCAGCTGATGTTCCTGATTGCAGTTTTATATCCACCATGGACACGTGGTAGAGACCGGGGTTTTTGATGCTCAGGGCTATTTTTCCTGCCCGTTCCACAAGCGCCCATTGCAGTTCGGTCGGTGCCAGATAAGCGTTGGCGTTCAACCCGGCCGGGCGGAAGAACACTTTGATGCGCTGGCGCACGGCGAGCTGCAGCGTGTTTTGTGCCTTGGCGGCCTGAGGGATCTCCTGGACATTGAGCCAGACCACCGACTCTCTGTCGGACGGCATGCCGGTGCCCTCGTAGATCACCCGCAGCAATTGCTGTTCGTTACCGGTCACCCGGGCCAGCGGCGGGGTCACGGCGAAGGGCACCGAGGCCGTCTCGGACCCGTCGCGGTCGACCCAGGACTGGATAAGTACGTCTTCACCGTTATTGCGCACGGTGATGCCGGCCTCTTTGTGCTTGCCGTCGAACACCAGGCGGGTGGCGCTCAAAGAGATACCGGCGCTGGCCTGGGCAGCCACGAGCAAGCCCAGGAGGCCCAGGCAAAAGGAAAGGGGACGAACCAACATGATCATTACCGATTGATTGCCAAAGAGAGGCGGGGCACCGGGCCCCGCTCCGGGGTCAACGTCTGCGCGGAGTTATTCGTATTGCAGAACGAACGGCAGGGTGGCGTCACCGCGACCGGCGACAACGGTGTCCAGCGGGCCGGTGGTGACGTAGGCAGCCGAGAACTTCAGGGTGGTGCCGCCATCCTGCAGGGTGTTCTCGATGTGGGCGGTGGCGTCCGAAGAGAGATCGATCAGGGCGCCGTTGGCGTCGAGCAGGGCGATACCGATGTTCTTCGCCGCGCCCAGCCCGTCGATCAGTTTCAACACCTTGGTGCCTTCGACGAGGCCCGAGCCGGCGCCTTTTTTCGGTTGGAAGATCATCGACACCTTGGTGCCCTTGTTGCAGGTGATCTTCATGTCGAAGTTTTCGGCGCTGAGCTTACCGCTGCCGATCGGTGCGGCTGCGGTGCCCATGTCCTTGATCGACACTTCACCCATCGGCACGGAAATGGTCTTGTTCAAGTCCGAGCTCTGAACCGAGCAGGCGTCGTTGTTGATGATGCCGGAGAAGTTGATGGTGCCGGAGCCGGCCTTGGTTGGAACGACCGGGTCTGCGGCAAATGCATTGCCGGTGGCGCTCAGGATCGACAGGGTCAAAAATGCCAGGGTGAACTTTTTCATTCTGATTTCCGTATGTGTTTGAAGTGCAGCGTTAAAGTGCGCTGCCACGATACGAAAGCTGTTCAGATGAAAAAATCAGACGATCCTTAGAATCACGAAATGCCCATGAATCAACAGTCGCTGATGACGGTTCGTTAGTTGAAAAGTTTGCGCTCGATGCAGTAAGCCAACAAATCCTGATCACTGCTGACTTCAAGTTTGCGCATTGCGGCGATCTTTTGCGTACTGATGGTCTTGGCACTTCTGTTCTGGCCACGGGCAATGTCGCTGACACTTTGGCCTGCAACAAACAGGCGCAGGATTTCATGCTCCTTGGGTGATAGTCGGGCAAAGCGTTCGTCCAGGTCGGCGGTGGACTCGATCACTGAAACCGGCTCTGGGGTCGCACTGCGGAAGGGCCTGCCACTGGCGACAGCCTTGAGTGCGACTTCGATTTCGTTGTGCAACTGATGTTTCTGGATGACCCCGAGGACGCCCAGCTCATGCAGGCGGGTCAGGATCAGCGGATTGGAGATCATGGTCAGCACCAGGATCTGCACATGGGGAAAGTGCCGCTTCAGGTACTCCACCAGTTTGAGACCATCACCATAGGGGGAGTCCGCAGGCATGTTGAAATCGGTGATGACCAGGTCGACAGGCTGGCTTTCGAGCAGCTTGATCAGCCCGTCCGAACTGATGCTTTCGCCCACGACGCTGAAATGCTCGTCCCGTTCGACGAGTTCGCGCACTCCCAGCAACACGATGGGGTGATCATCCGCGATGACAACGTTGAGTTTTTCCATGACCAGGTGTCCGTAAGGTGTCGTTGGGTAAATAAGGGGGAGGTTACTTGAATGTCGCCAACAACGCGTTCAGGTCTTCAAGAACCTGGTGAACGTCCAGCGTCAGGGCCGGGGTGAGTTTGTGCCCGGTCAGTCGGCATTCCAGCAGGGCGCAGGTCTGGGCGAGGGCGCTGGCCTGAATGACCCCCAGTGAGCCGGCGACGCTGTGGAGTTTTTGTGCCGTGCGGTCAGCCTCTTCCTGGTTCAGCGCTGTGCGGATGTCCTGCATGTCCTGTTGCAGGGTGCTGATAAAGAGCTCCTGCATTTTCGCTGACAATTGCACAGGCGCTTCAGTCGAGGAGGGGGCCTCGACTATCGGAGCGCTGTCGGCATGCGCGGCCACGGGCTTCTTGCAGTGTTTGATCAACTGCGTTCGCAATGTTTGCAGGTTCAGAGGTTTGACCAGCCAGGCGTTCATGCCCACGGCGGCACAACGTTCGCCTTCCTCGCGCAGGGCATTGGCGGTGACACCGATAATGGGCAGGTCCGCGCCGCGTTGGCGCAAGGCTGTGGCCAGTTCATAGCCGTTGATGATCGGCATGTTGACGTCAGTCAGCACCAGGTCGAACAGCCCGGGCAGCCATTGGGCCAGTGCCTGTTCTCCGTTGTCGGCCGCTGTTACCGAACAGCCCAGGGCTTCCAGTTGTTCCTTGATGATCGCCTGATTGATCGGGTTGTCTTCGGCCACCAGGATTCGCAGATTCAGATCGGCCGCTGTTTCGGGCAGTAAAAGTGGCTGGTGAACATCCGCACCGTGCAGCGCACGGCTCACGGCCCGGGCGATTGCGCGGGCATCGTGAGCGTCGACTTCGCGATCCTGCGTGGTGCCCGACGGCGCTTTGCGGGCGCCTGCGGTGGCGATGATCCGTGGGCCGGGCCAGGGGGCTTCATTGCCAATCGGCAGCATATCCACCAACAGCGCCGACGCCGTGGCGGGTTGACTGTCGCCACCCGCGACCCGGGCGTCCGCACCCAGGCGGTTGAGCCAGGCGCAGAGGTGCTGCGCCAGTTCCTGAGCCTGTGCACGGACATAAACCGGTGGAGTTCCCGGCGTGAACTCGGGGCAATCGGCCAGTTCTCCCGGCAGACACTCCAGTGTCAGTTGCAGGGAAAAGCTGCTGCCCAGCCCGGGTTCGCTGACCACTTTGAGCTGGCCGGCCATCAGGTCGCACAGCCACCGGCAGATCGCCAGGCCCAGCCCCGCACCCGCTTCGCTGGAGGCATCGCGGACCTGATAGAACGGATCAAACAACTGCACTTGCTGGGCCTGGGAAATACCGATGCCCGTATCGCTGATCTGCCACTGCAGGCTCACGTCACCGGCGCTGCGCTCCAGCACCCGGACCCGCAGAACGACCCGACCGTTGTCGGTGAACTTGATGGCATTGCTCAACAGATTATTGAGGATTTGCCGAATGCGCAGCGGATCACCGCGAACCCGGTCCGGAAGGCTGGCATCCATGCAGGCGTAGAGTTGCAGCCCCTTGGCTTCGGCGAAGGCACTGTAGGTGCGCAAAGTGTCTTCGGTCAGTTCCAGCGGGCAGAAATCCTGGTCTTCCAGCGTCATTTGCCCGGACTCGATCTTCGACACGTCCAGCACATCACTGATCAACTGGAACAAGGTGGCGGAAGACCGCTGGATGGTATTGAGGTACTGCTGCTGACGCGGTTCCAGCGGGGTCAGCCCCAACAGTTCGAGGGTGCCCAGCACACCGTATAACGGCGTACGGATTTCATGGCTCATCGTCGCCAGAAACCGGGTTTTGGCCGCGTTGGCCGAATCGGCGGCTTTGCGTGCGTCTTCCAGTGCGGCGGCATCTTCGACCAGGCGGGTGACGTCATGGATTGCGCACAGCCAGGCATCCTGTCCCTGATAACGGGTGGAGGTGAAGTCGACATGCAGGTGACGGCCATCGATCTCAAGGTCGGTCTGCCCGGAACGGATGAGATCGTGCTGACGATTGAGTACCGTGATCAGTTTGGTGCTGTCCTGCCATTGCTGGGCGCGGCGATTTTCCAGTAACACGGCATGGTCTCTGCGGCGGATGACGCACAGGCCGGCCGGTGCCGTATCAATGACTGTGCGGCTGAACGCTTCGCTTTCGGCGATGCTTTCGTGGGCCCGGTGGGCAGGCAGCACCACGCGGCGCTTGTACCAGCGATTGAACGCCCGGCCACCGCCAATCCCCGCCAGCAGCAACGCGAACAACGCCAGCAACGGCCACAGGGCGTAGTTGAGGAAGCTTTTCAGGCTGATGACGTAAATCCCCGACCAGTGCCGTTCGCCCGGGCTGGAGACTTTGAACACCAGCCCGTCACGGTTGAAGTTCAGTCCTTCATCAATCTTCAGATCAGGTTTTATCGCACCGATCAGCGCTTCACCGGAGGGGGCGATGAGGGTGAAGTGGTCGTAGATCGACCATTGCATGATGCGTTCGATGTTGTTGACCTGAGCCAGGTTCAACAGTGAAGCGACCACCACCCAGGAGCTGGCGCCCTCGATATGCATCGGGGCCGAAGACAAGTCGATGTTGACGTAACCGAGCACGGACGCCTTGGCGCTGTCACCCTCCGCCGCATTGTATTGCACCCAGTGAACCCGGTTATCCAAGGGCTTTGGGTTGGCATCGTGCAGTCGTTGCAGCAACTGCTTCATTACCCCGACAAACTCCCCGCCCTGTATCTGGCCCTCACCGCGCAGACGCCCGGCGGCGGGCACGGCGATGTCGAAGTTGTCCGGGACGTTGAACAGGACAACTTGCGGTGACTGAAAATGCGAGGCCGACCAGAAGGCGCTGTAGTGATCGGCCAGGTGCGCACCGAGGTTGAAGACTTTCAGGTGCTGACTGGGGGCGATCTTGTGCGGATCGACCTTCACACTGAAGGGCAGGGAAAAGGAATGCTGTTGGCCCCGGTAGATATCAGGCCCCTCGTCAGGCATTGCCTGTTGCAGCGACATGGGGATAACCGTCGAGGTCAACATGCCGCCCTCGGCGCTGTGCGCAGACAGCGTTTCGAGAAAGGCTTCCTGTTCGTGCAGATTCTCCAGCAACCGCGCAAAGTGGAATCGCACCGTGTCGTGCTGCTCTTCGAGCGTGCGCTGCACGCCCCAATAGCTGATTCCGATCAGCAGCATGACGGTTGCGCACAGTACGGTCAGGCCTTTGTTCAGGCGCAGCGAACTGTTGGCCAGTTTGTCGAAAATGGCGTTGGGATGATTCATCGCACGGCCACGCGACCGGTGAGCGCAAAGCGGTTGAGCACTGAGACCTCGAAGCAAGAGACGCTGGAACGCACGTGTCTGAGGGTCAATAGGTGCTAGCCGGACCGTCATGGGTCAACAACTGCTGGAACTGATCCGGGGACACGGCATGGGAGATCAGGAAACCCTGAACCTGAGTGCAGTCGATTTTACGCAACAGAGCAAGCTCTTGCGCGGTTTCCACACCTTCGGCGACCACGGTCAGGCCCAACTGCCGTCCGAGGGCGACAATGCTGGTCAGTGCCTGGGCCAGTTCCTCGTTCTCGTTGCAGCCCTGAACCAGCGCCCGGTCAATCTTCAGCTCGGTAAAAGGCGTCGACACCAGGTTCATGTAGGAGCTGTAACCCTTGCCGAAATCATCCTGAGACAGGCCGAATCCCATGATCCGCAACCGGCAGGCACCGGCGTAGAAGTTGCTGATGTCCTGTGGCACCGAACACTCCATCAGTTCAAAGCAGATTTTTCCCGGTACCCCATGATGGGCGTGCACGAACTCGAGAATCCGGTCGGTCAGGTCATGGCTGTTGAGCAGGTGCGTGGGCAGGTTGATCGACACCGGAATGTCGTACCCCTGATCGCGCCATCGGGCCTGCGCCTCGATCGCCTGACCCAATACGTGCCACAGCAGGTGTTCCTCCAGATTGAAGGCTTTGAGCGCCGGTAGAAACAGGCCCGGCAGCATCAAACCGTGTTCCGGGTGCATCCATCGCACCAGGGCTTCGGCGGCGACGATGCGCCCGTTGGCGAGGGCTTTCTTGGGTTGAAACCAGGCTTGCAGTTGACCATTGCCCAGGGCGTCAAGAATGGCCTGGCGCTCAATGCCCGGAACGGGCAGTGGCTGAGTGGCCTGGCGCAAACCCATGAGCTGGTCGGTCAGGTCGCGCAGGGCCGTGGATTTCACCGGTTTGGAAATCAGTCCGATGACCTTGACCCCCGAATTGCGCGCCACCAGGCTGGCCCCCATCAACATGCGCCGGGAGGTCGCACTCATGATTGCCAGGGCCGGTCGGGCATGCAGGGCGGCCAGCCCCTGGATGAACTGCACGCCATCCATGCCGGGCATGAGCAGGTCGGTCAGTACCAGATCGAATTCACGTCGTTGCAGACGGGCGAGCGCTTCTGCGCCATCGCGTGCCGCTTCGAGATGAAAATCACCCAGTTCGCTGAACAGGTGCTGCAAGTACAAATGCTGGAAGGGATGGTCTTCGACAATCAGGATGCTACAGCGCTTCATGGGCAGCTCTTTCATAAGGCACCAGGTAATTGAACAGGGCTTGCAGCGTGAACGGCTTGACCAGGCAGTGGTTCATGCCGGCGGCCAGGCATTGGGCCGCTTCTCCGCGCAAGGCGTTGGCGGTGGCGCCGATGATGGGAAGGGTGCAGCCCAGGCGACGTAGCTCCCGGGCCAGTTCGTAGCCATTGAGGCGCGGCATGTTGACGTCGCTGAGGATGATGTCGAACGGTCCGTCGCGCCACAGCGACAGCGCCTCTTCGCCATCGGCGGCCAGCACCACGGTGCAGCCGAGTTCCTCCAGTTGATCACGCAGGATCAATTGATTGATGACGTTGTCTTCGGCTACCAGAATGTGCAGGTTCAGCCGTTTCAGCTCCTGTGGATCGGCGTGTGTCGCAGGTTTTGCCACCCACAATCCCTGTGCCAGGCTGACCGCCTGGTGAATGGCGTGCAGGTCGTTGAGATTGACCTTCCAGCCACCGGACATGATCTGCGGCTCGTGGCTGCCGTCACCAGTGGCGAGCACCAGCGGGCCGGTCCATTCGGATTCAAGGCGTTGCTCGAACGCGCCCGGGTGCAACTCGATCAGGATGCTCTGGGAGGACGAACCCTGACGCGGAGGGTGGCCGATCTGCGGGCGCGCGCCCCAGCGTCTTAGCCAGCCGCTGATGACTTCGGCCAGCTCGCGGATCGGCGACACCACGTAGACGATCTCCTGCAGCAATCCTTTCAGATTCGTTTGTACTGCGCTGCCCGAGGGTTCTTCCAGTGGCAGGTCCAGGGAAAAACTGCTGCCCAGTCCCAACTCGCTGACCATGCGGATGCTGCCATTCATCAAGTGGGTCAGGCGCTGACAGATCGGCAGGCCAAGCCCCGTACCGGCCACCACATTGGTGCTGCCGTCGATCTGATAGAAGGGGTTGAAGATCAGCGCCTGATCGTCCTGGGTGACGCCTTTGCCCGTGTCCGAGACCTGCCATTGCAGGCTGGCACGCTCGCCTTCGCGACAGAGCAGCCTGACCCTCAGGACCACCCGCCCGGAGTCGGTGAATTTGACGGCGTTGTTCAGCAGATTATTGAGGATCTGGCGGATTCTCGTGGCGTCACCGATGACCCGTTCCGGCAGTTGCGGGTCCAGGCAGGCATACAACTGCAAGCCTTTGCCCCGTGCCGCGGCGGCATAACCCTGGATCACCTCTTGCACCAGTTGCAGGGTGGAGAACTCGCTCAGTTCCAGCGCCAGTTGCCCGGCTTCGATTTTCGACACGTCCAGCACATCGCAGATCAATTGCAACAGCGTCGCCGATGAACCCTCGATCGCCCGCAGGTAGTCGCGTTGCTGCACATCCAGGGTGGTGCGCGCCAGCAATTCAAGAGTCCCCAGTACGCCATACAGGGGTGTGCGGATTTCGTGGCTCATGGTCGCCAGAAACAACGTCTTCGCATCATTGGCGGCGTCGGCGAGCTGGCGTGCCTGTTGCAACGCTTCTTCGATCTGGGTGCGCGCGCTGATGTCACTGAAGGTGCAGAGCAACACGTCCTCACCCTTGTAGCGGGTGGGCACGCAGCTCAGATACAGATGGCGGCCATCGGCGGTTTCGAAGTAGTCGGTGAGGGGCGATGCTTCGCCATTGAAGGCTCTGCGAATCCATTCGGGACACAGTTGCTCGCGTTCATCGCCCTGGCCCAGCCATTGTTGGGACAGGGTGTTTTCCAGCACCACCTGGCCATCGGTGCGGCGCAAAACACACAGTGCCACCGGGGCTGTCTGGATCACGTCGCGGCTGAACAGTTCGCTTTCGACCACGGCCTGGATGCGGTGGATCGTCGGTTTGATGAAGCGATGCTCCATGCGCCGGATCAGCAGCCATACCAGGCTGATACTCAGCAGGCAGAACAGCAGGGCGCCGATCAGTTGCGATGCCAGCGCAGAGAGCAAGGCCCGCAATTCGATGGAGTACACCAGTTGCCAGTCCGATGACTTGAGTTGCTTGCGAATCACCAGATGGTCGGGCAACCAGCCTTCGCCGACCAGACCAAAGAAGTTTTCACGCTGAAGCTGCAAAAGATTCTGGCTCAAGCGTGTGCTTTGGCTATTGGTGAACAGCAACATGCCCTGGGCGTTAAACATCATGAACTCACCCGCGCTCTGATCGTTCAGCGCGTTGGAGACTTTGCGGCCGTCCATTTCCAGTCCCAGCCAGCCGGAACTCGTGTCGCGCTCGTCGAGGCGAATGAAAATGTACAGCTGTGAATGCCGGGCCGATTGATGTGTCAGCCACAGTTCTTCAAGTGCGGGGGCGTTCTCGCGCTTGAGCGTCTCCAGGCGATTGAGCATGGCCTGGGGAAAGTTCTTTGGCATCGGTGTTGCGGTGTACAGACGCTTGACGTTTGCATCGGTGCCGCTGCTGACGTAGATGAGGTTGACCTGTTTGTCCTCCAGGTAATCACGCATGCGCTGGGTCAGGCCGATACGCCACTGCTTGCCGGGCGTGTTGCCCAGCAGCAGATGAATCTCTTCATCGGAGGCCGGTGGTGTGGTGGCGGGTTTGCGCGTGGCCGACAGGCTGAGGCTTTCGAGCAACGCCTCGCGAGTGGTGAAAAAGGTATGTGCTTCGGCGATGGCGCTGCTCATGTAGCCGCGCCGCCGGGACAGTTCGTTGGTGAAGGTGAATAACAGAAAGTTATAGACCCCGCCGAGGATGCCGATCAGCAACACCAGCGCGAAAATGCGCAACAAGCGCCGCGCCGCATTCGGGGTGGAAAGGATCGGGTTGATTTGATGCAGGTACGACTTCAATCTCATGCCCGCACTGTAGGCAGGCATGAGTTCGATCGATATAAGACGATCCTTAAATGACTACAGATAACTCATGATGAAGGTCACGGCAGTGTTCGCCGTGCCCGCTTTCAACGTGCCTTCGGCGAGGCGGTAGTAGGACGCGGACAAGGGAATCCTGAAGTCGGTGTCGGTGGTGTTGAAGCCGTTGAACGGGTAATTGGTGTCCAGTGCGATAGGTTGCCCCGCATCGTTCATCAACTGCAGGCCGATGCCTTTGGCTGTGGACTCGGCATTCAGCGCCACGATGCCTTTCTTCGAGTCGATGACAGTGGTGGTGGCCTTGAGTTGATAGGTCACTTTCTTGATGCCGCGCTGGCACTGGTTCAAGGCAATGTTGTATTTGATCACGCGCGGTGTCGCGCCGCTCTTTTCGAACTCTTCCAGACGGTAGTCGTCACCCATCGCCACCGGCACGGACGGGGTCTGGCAGGAGGCGGTATTCAAGTGAATCGGGTTGAGCAGGTTGAACTTGATGAACACCAGATCACTGACTTGCAGGTTGCCGAGAAAGCCGGCGGCAATCTCGTTTTTCGGCGACAGTTCGCCGGATTTGAAGATCTCCAGCGTGTAGTTCCCGCCATTGGTGGTGTAAGTGCCTGAGCCGATATTGAACGGCGGAGGCATGTAGGTGATGTTCGGGTTGGGGGTGCCGACACGAAATGAAAGTCCGGTCTTGCCCAGGGGATAGGTCGCGTCGACGGGCGCTCCCAGAGCAGGGTTCACGGCGAATCCGTAGCGTGTGGCCGCCGTGCAGGTAAAGATGTGCTCCGCCGCATTGAGCGATTGCTGGTAGATGATGGTGCCAATGGGCGCGTCCTGGGGGACCGTCAAACTGTCCGCCCCCACGTTGGCGCCGAAATTCAGGGTCACTGTCGTGTTGTGTTTATCCGAATAGGTAAACGCACAGTTCGCGGCCATGGCGCCCGAACCCCAGACGAGCGCCATGACGCAGGCAATGTTTGAAAAAACGCGCATTCGTCGCTGTTTGTCGGGTCGTTCCATATTGACGGCGCCACACGGTGATAGAGGAGCCACGCACTCTAGTGGCCGTGGACAGCGCCGGACATCAGGCGATTCCTAGTTTGCCGGGGCAGGTACGCTGATTTGCTGGACTTATGTGATTTTGATATCAGTGCTATCCAATTAGTGCCGTTTATCAATCAATCGTCGAAGGGTAGTTTGCCTCTCCATACCGTATTGATGGAAAGGAGAGGCAAATGATGCGAACCACGATGAAGGCCGGGGTGCTGGCCGCGATGATCGGAATGTCAGGCGCTGAGGTCGAGGCGGCGGATTACCGGCAGAACCCGTTCACCTTGACTTACGGTGGCGCGATCACCCGCAACGAGCCGGGCAAGGTCAACATTCATCCGGTGACCTACACGCTCAATGGCCTGGCCATTTCCGCCAACGTTTACACCCCCGCGAACTACGACCCGGCCCGGCACTATCCCGCCGTTGTCGTCGCGCACCCCAATGGTGGGGTGAAAGAACAGGTCGCCGGTCTTTATGCTCAGCGTCTGGCCGATCAGGGCTACATCACGATCACGGCGGATGCCGCTTATCAAGGCGCGAGCGGGGGAGAACCACGCAACATCGACAAACCGGCCAACCGCGTCGAAGACATTCACGGCATGGCCGACTTCATCGCCAGCTACCCCGGCGTCGACAGTGCTCATCTGGGTTTGCTCGGCATCTGCGGCGGTGGCGGTTACTCGTTGAAGGCTGCGCAGACCGACAAACGCTTCCGCTCGATTGCCACGGTGAGCATGTTCAATTCCGGGCTGGTGCGCCGCAACGGTTATCAGGACTCGCAACTCGACACGATCCAGCAACGCTTGCAGCAAGCCTCGGCCGCCCGCGCCCAAGAAGCCGCCGGCGGGGAGATCCAATACGTCGGCGATGCCAAATTGACCGATGAGCAGATCGCCAAATTGCCGTTCGACCTGTACCGCCAGGGCTTCGAGTATTACGGCAAGACCCACGCGCATCCCAACTCGACCTTTCGTTACACCCTCAGCAGCCTGCTGGACCTGATGAGTTTCGATGCGACGGACCAGATCGAGCTGATCGACAAGCCGTTGCTGATGATCGCTGGCAGCAAGGCCGACAGCCTGTACATGTCGGAGCAGGCCTTCGCCAAGGCCACCGGGACCCAGGACAAGACCCTGTTCAAAATCGAGGGTGCCACGCACATCGAAACCTATTGGGTGCCGGCCTACGTCGATGTCGCCATGGCGCAGTTGACGGCGTTCTACGCCCGAACCCTCTGATTCGAAGGAAGCCATCCATGAACAAAACCTTGTTGGGCCTCGCCATGTGCGCGGCCACACCTTTTGCCAGCGCTGCTGAAGTCGCGGGCGGCGGCAGTGAGCCGTTGAACGCGCAGCAGATCCGACGTGCGGGTTCTCAGGCTTCATTCGTGGGGCCTGAAGATTATTTCTCCGGTCGGGTGCGCGTCGATCCACTGTTCAACGACACGGGTGAAATCAATGCGTCCGGCGCTTACGTGACTTTTGAGTCGGGCGCTCGTTCGGCCTGGCACACCCATCCTGCCGGTCAACGATTGGTGGTGATTTCCGGTGTCGGGCAGACCCAGGAGTGGGGCAAGCCTGTGCAGGACATTCACCCGGGCGATGTGATCGTCTGCCCGCCGGGCGTCAAGCATTGGCATGGCGCCGCGCCCAACAGCACCATGACCCATCTGGCGGTGACCGGCTCCGTGAACGGCAAGAATGTGGAGTGGCTGGAGAAAGTCGCCGAAGACCGGCCGGTTCCGCCGGCAGCACCGACAGAAGTCGCGGTCTCCGAAGTGCTCTCCGCGAGGCAGCAGGCGATCGTGCCGATTGGCGCGGCCATGGCCAGCAGCAACATGCCGCGTCTCAACGCCGCTTTGAACGAAGGGCTGGATGCCGGGCTGACGGTCAGCGAGGCAAAGGAAATTCTGGTGCAGTTGTATGCCTACGCCGGTTTTCCACGCAGCCTCAATGCGCTCGGCGAATTGATGAAAGTGGTCGAGGCGCGCAAGCATCGCGGCCTCCACGATGAGCCTGGGCGCGAACCCGGTCACGCCGTGGCGACAGGCGACGCCTTGCTGGCCGTGGGCAAGGCCAATCAGACCCGTATCGCCGGGGCGCCGGTTCAGGGGCCGTTGTTCGACTTCGCGCCGGTCATCAACCAGTTCCTGCAGACGCACCTGTTCGGCGATATCTTCGAACGCGACAACCTGGACTGGCAAAGCCGCGAACTGGCGACGGTTTCAGCCCTGGCGGCTACGCCCGGCGCCGAATCGCAGCTGCGTTCGCATATTGCGGCCAGCCTGCGGGTGGGATTGAGCAGCGCGCAATTGCGTCAGTTGACGCAGGTGCTGACGCAACACGGAGAAGTCGAAGCGGCGGGGCGCGCCAGCGAAGCACTGGAAAAACACCTGGCCCAACCCTGAGCAGCATCAGCCTCCGTAGCGCAACGCATCACGCAGCAGGGTGAAGGCGGGTGAGCTCTGGCGTCGGCTGGGGTAGTAGAGGTGATAGCCGGAAAACGGCTCGCACCAGTCGGCAAGTACCCGAATCAGCCGGCCCTGCGCGACATGCTCCTGCACCAGGTCTTCCGGCATGTAGGCCAGCCCCAGTCCCTGGAGCGCGGATTGCAGGCGCATGGCAATGTTGTTGAACACCAGTTGCCCCTCGACTCGCACATTCAGGGCTTGCCCGTCCTTCTCGAACTCCCACAGCAGCAGGCTGCCATGGGTCGGCATGCGCAGGGTGATGCAGTTGTGTTCCATGAGATCGGGTGGAATCAGCGGTTTGCGATGGCGGGCGAAGTACGCCGGGGAGCCGACCACCGCCATGCGCATGTCCGGCCCGATGCGCATTGCGATCATGTCCTTGGCCACCTGTTCGCCCAGCCGCACGCCGGCGTCGAAGCCTTCGGCGACGATGTCGGTCAGGCCGTAGTCGACGATGATCTCGACATTCAGGTCGGGGTTGTCAGGCATCAACTGTGTGAGGACGGGTTGCAGGATCGTGATCGCGGAATGCTCGCCAGCGGTGATGCGCAGTTTGCCGGCCGGTTTGTCGCGAAACTCGCTGAGCAATGC
The DNA here is from genome assembly GCF_058801265.1 of Pseudomonas sp. GW822-FHT03F08. NCBI lineage: Bacteria > Pseudomonadati > Pseudomonadota > Gammaproteobacteria > Pseudomonadales > Pseudomonadaceae > Pseudomonas > Pseudomonas sp. GW822-FHT03F08. Next base: position 306,974 of record NZ_JBXANC010000008.1, read on the forward strand.
CAGTTCGTGATCGATTTCTTCGAACCGCGGCGCGATCACTCGCAACAGATGCTCGCCGGCCTGGGTCGGGGAAACACTGCGGGTGGTGCGCGCGAGCAAACGCACGCCCAGACGCTCCTCCAGTTGACGCATCGCCCGGCTCAAGGCCGGTTGCGACATGCCCAGTTTTGCCGCCGCACGGGTGAAGCTGCGTTCTTGCGCCACCGCCGAAAAGATTGCGAGCAGGTCGTAGCTTTCAACGGACATTGATGCGCCCCTGTTATGAACTGCTGGCGATTATGCCATCAGCCATAACAATCAGCCGACCTTAAAAACGTGCGCGACAGTTCGGGGCAGATCGATTTTTTACGCATTCTTTACGGTGGAGGATTTTGTTCGCATCGATACTGGCCGCGTTTTTTTGACCGCACCGCAGCCTTGTATGCCTGAAGGCCCCGGTCAGCGTATTGCCCAAGGATGGCATGCCACTTCTTCCCGCCGTTCGAGAGCCGCGACCCTTGAGTAAAAACAACGAAAATTCCCCGTCCAAATCCTCAGGCGCAGCCATGCTGGTTGCGGCTGTCGGTGTGGTTTACGGGGATATCGGCACCAGCCCCCTCTACACCCTCAAAGAAGTCTTTTCCGGCCACTACGGCGTGCAGCTCAATCACGACGGTGTGCTGGGCATTCTGTCGCTGATTTTCTGGTCGCTGATCTGGGTGGTCTCGATCAAGTACGTGCTGTTCATCCTGCGGGCCAACAACCAGGGTGAGGGCGGCATCATGGCGTTGACGGCATTGGCCCGTCGCGCGTCGGCGCCTTACCCGAACATGAGCAAAGTGCTGGTGTTGCTCGGACTGTTCGGTGCGGCGTTGTTCTACGGCGACAGCATGATCACCCCGGCGATCTCGGTACTCTCGGCGGTCGAAGGGCTGGAGCTGGCGTTCGACGGCATCGAGCACTGGGTGGTGCCGCTGTCGGTGGTGGTGCTGGTGGCGCTGTTTCTGATCCAGAAACACGGCACGGCGCGGATCGGCATCCTGTTCGGCCCGGTCATGGTGCTGTGGTTCGTGGTGCTGGGCGCGCTCGGGGTCTACGGCATTTTGCAGCGTCCCGAGGTGTTGCAGGCGCTGAACCCGATCTGGGCGGTGCGCTTCTTTACGGTCCATCCGGGCATGGGCGTGGCGATTCTGGGCGCGGTCGTCCTGTCGTTGACCGGTGCGGAAGCCTTGTACGCCGACATGGGCCACTTCGGTCGCAAACCGATTGCCCGTGCCTGGTTCATGTTGGTCCTGCCCGGTCTGGTCCTGAATTACTTTGGTCAGGGCGCATTGATCCTCGGCAACCCGGAAGCGGTGCGTAACCCGTTCTATCTGCTGGCCCCGGAATGGGCGCTGCTGCCGATGGTCGCGCTTTCCACGCTGGCGACGATCATTGCTTCGCAAGCGGTGATTTCCGGTGCGTTCTCCTTGACGCGCCAGGCCATCCAGCTGGGCTACGTTCCGCGCATGTTCATCCAGCACACCTCAAGCCAGGAGCAGGGCCAGATCTACATCGGCACCGTCAACTGGGCCTTGATGGTCGGCGTTGTGCTGCTGGTGATCGGTTTCGAATCCTCCAGCGCCCTGGCTGCCGCTTATGGCGTGGCGGTGACGGGCACCATGTTGATCACTACCCTCCTGTCCGCTGCCGTCGTCCTGTTGCTGTGGAAGACGCCGCGCTGGCTGGCGATCCCGATGTTGTTCGGTTTTCTATTGGTGGATAGCCTGTACTTCGCGGCCAACGCGCCGAAGATCCTGCAGGGCGGTGCGTTCCCGGTGATCGCCGGTATCGGTCTGTTCTTCCTGATGACCACCTGGAAACGCGGGCGCAAGATCATCGTCGAGCGGCTGGATGAAACCGCGTTGCCGCTGCCGTTGTTCATCAGCAGCATTCGTGCGCAACCGCCTCATCGCGTGCAGGGCACGGCGGTGTTCCTGACGGCGCGGGCCGACGCGGTTCCCCACGCGCTGCTGCACAACCTGTTGCATAACCAGGTGCTGCATGAGCAGGTGGTGCTGTTGACCGTGGTGTCCGAAGACAGCCCGCGGGTGCCGGTGGATCGTCGTTTCGAAGTCGAGTCCTATGGCGATGGCTTCTTCCGGGTGAACCTGCATTTCGGCTTTACCGAAGAGCCGGATGTGCCGCTGGCGCTGAGCCTTTGTCACTTGGCCGAACTGGATTTCAGCCCGATGCGTACCACGTATTTCCTGAGTCGTGAAACGGTCATCCCGACCAATCGCATCGGCATGGCCAAGTGGCGCGAGTACCTGTTCGCGTTCCTGCTCAAGAATGCCAACAGCAACCTGAAGTACTTCAAGTTGCCGTTGAACAGGGTCATCGAGTTGGGGACGCAGGTCGAAATGTAAGGACGGGAAACGGCTCAGGGCTGCTCAATGCTGACGGTGACACACAGTCCGCTGTTCTCGTTGACGTCGGTAAACCCCAGATCAACCTTGAGCCCCGTGCGATCGGCGATCGCCTTGACGATGGACAAACCCAGCCCCGAGCCCGACTCATCGGTGCCCAGGCTGCGATAGAACGGGTCGAAGACACGCGCCTGTTCTTCCACGGCAATCCCCGGGCCGGTGTCGCTGACTTGCAGGACCACCGTCGCTTGCTCCCGTTTGACCGAGAGGTCGATACGCCCGCCGGGCGGGGTGTAGCGGATGGCGTTGTCCACCAGGTTGCGGATCAGGATCAGCAGGTCGGTTTCGTTGATGCTGACCTGCACGTCCTCGCTGCTTTCGACGCCGATATCGATATTCTTGCGGTCCGCCAGAGGCAGCAGGTCTTCCAGAATCCGCCGATAGATGTGCAGGACTGAAACGGTGCTCGGCGCTGCACTGGAATTTGACTGCGCGGCGGCCAGGCTCAGCAGTTGATCGATCAGGTTCCTGCTGCGCTCTATGCCCCGGGACAACGGCAACAGGCGTTCGCGGGCGGCTGCTGGCATTTCCGTGGCGGCCAGTCGTTCGGCCTGCAGGGACAGGGCGGTCATGGGCGAGCGCAGTTCATGGGCCGCATCGGCGACGAAACGCCGCTGGTTGTCCACGGACTGGGCGACGCGGGCGAGCAGGCGGTTGATGGCCACCACAAACGGCCGGATCTCGCTCGGCACATGGCTTTCGTCGATCGGGTGCAGGGCTTGTTCGTCACGCTGGTCGATATCGGCCGAGAGCATGGCGATGGGGCGGAACATCTTGCGCACCAGATCGCCGACCACCAGCAACAGCACCGGAAACAGGATCAGAAACGGCAGCAGACTGCGCCAGGCGCTTTCGCGGGCCTCCTTGTCGCGCACGCCGGTTTCCTGGGCGACGACGATGCGCTCGTCACGGGCCGTGGTTTTGACCAGCACGCGGAAGTCTTCACCGGCCACCCTCAAGGTCGACAGGCCATCGGACAGGGTCGTGGGGAAGGGCAGTGGCAGCAGGGCGTCATCGTTGCCGACCGCTTGGCTGCCGTCGGCCAGGTATTGCACGATGACCCGGGATTCTTCGTTGTCGTCATCCACGGCCTGAGCGGCGGGGTAGTGCAGGGTCATTTGCTGGCGGTCGAACAGGGCCGCCACCTGGCGCAAGGACTCGTCCTGCATTTCGTGGGCCTCGTCCAGCGCCGAGACGAAGGCGAAAACCGCCGCCAGCAGCGCGACGATCAGGATGGCCAGCGACAGCGTGACCGACAGCCGCAGTTGCACCGAATCCCTCAGGCGCCTTTTGAAACCATCCATCCCATTCCCCTGACGTTCTTGATGACGTGACTGCCGAGTTTGCGTCGCAGGGCGTGAATCAGAAACTCCACCGCGTTGCTTTCCACTTCGTTACCCCAGCCATAGAGCCGGTCTTCCAGTTCACTGCGCGAGAGGATCGCCCCCGGCCGGATCAACAGGGCCTGCAACAGGGCGAACTCGCGGCTGGACAATTGCACCTCCGCGTTTTCCGCAGTGGTGGCTTGTTTGGACACCAGGTCCAGCGACACCACGCCATTGTCGAGCAACGACAGGGCGCTGCCACCCTTGCGCCGCAACACCGCACGCATCCGCGCCAGCAATTCGGCCATGTCGAAAGGTTTGAGCAAGTAATCGTCAGCACCGCCGTCGAGGCCACGCAAGCGGTCGTCGAGACCGTCCCGGGCGGTGATGATCAGCAACGGCACCGGGTTGTTGCGAGCGCGAATGCTGTCGAGCACGTCCAGTCCGTCCTTGCCGGGCAAGCCGAGGTCCAGCAACACCAGGTCGTAGTGCTGGGTATCCAGCGTGGCCAGTGCGGTGAGCCCGTTTTTCACCCAGTCAGTGGCGTAACTGGCGTCGTTCAGCGCACCCTGGATGGCATCGCCGATCATCGGATCGTCTTCGACCAATAATATCCGCATGACCCGCTCCCCAAAAAAATAGCGCGACGGGCTGGGCCGTCGCGCTTGTATTGAAGCATCTGTGCAAGAGTTTGTCCGGCCCCGGATCAGGCGTTGCCCTTCAGCGAGTCAAAGGCTTTGAGCAACTCGTCCATCCGCGCCTTGCAGTCTTTCTGTTGCGGGGCGCTGGCACGCAAGGTGTCGAGCGAGCGGTCGATGGCCTTGTCCAGCATGTGCCAGTCCCCGGCAGCACGCGGCTTGATCCCGGCTTCGGCCGAGTCCCAGGCGGTTTCCAGATCCTTGATGCGGGTCTTGGCGCCGGGCAGGTCGTTTTTGTCGACGAGGGCGGCGACATCGGCCGCAATGGTGCGGAACTCGGACAGATCCCCCAGTTTGGATGCAGCCTGGCCTTGTGTGCTGACTGCTCCCTCAGCGGCGTTTGCAGCAGGCTTGTCTGCCGGTTTCGAGCAGCCGGCAGCAATGCTCAGCAGGCAGATGGACGAGACAATGGCGACGTGACGAATGAGGTTTTGAATCTGGCGCATGACGATTCCTTGATGAACAGTTGAAGGTTTATTCAGTGATTGCTTTGCGATTGCCGGTGCTGATTTGCGCGGCCGTCACCAGCAGGACGATGACGCAGAGGAAGATCGCGCTGGTCCAGGTCGCGCCCATACCAAGGCCGCCGTAGGTTTTGGCCTGGGTCAGCAGGTCGCCGAGGGACGCGCCGAAGGGGCGGGTCAGGATGTAGGCGATCCAGAATGTCAGCACCGTGTTGCCGCCCAATCGCCAGGCAATGAAGGTGGCGGCGATCAGTGCGCCGAAGATGACGGCGCCGACAGTGAAGCCCAGGCCCAGCGCTTCGGTCGCCAGGTCGCCGGCGGCCGTGCCGAGGGCAAAGGTGCAGAGCACCGTGGCCCAATAGAACAGTTCTCGACGCGGGGTGACGATTTCGCGGATCGACAGGCTGCGTTCCGTCCGGTACCAGACCAGGAAATTCACCACCAGCAATACGGAGAACACAGCGGTGCTGGTGTAGAGGCTGACGTCCAGCATGTCGGTCAGGATGTCGGTGATCTGCGTGCCGACGATGCTCACCAGCACCACGGTCAGCCAGTAGATCCAGGGGGTGTAGGCTTTGGTACGCAATTGACCGAACAGCGCAATGGCCAGCAGCGCGGCCATGCCGAGGCTGGTCGGGCCTGCGCCGAATCCGGCATCCACGGCCAGAAAGTCGGCACCGGTTTCACCCACGGTCGTGGACAGGATCTTGATCACCCAGAAGGACAGCGTCACTTCGGGTACTTTGTTGAGCCAGTCGGCTATGGCGGGTTTCATGGGTGGGATGCCTCTCCTGAGCAGCGCTGGAAGTGCGCAGGGGGAGAAGGTATCCAGTGAAACTTAGCTGAGCCTGAGGACGGAACCTTGCGGTCTTGTTTCAGCGCTCGCGCAAGGCGACGGCGCTGTAGAGACGCTGTTCATCAAACGCGTATCGGACATCCACCGTGAAGGGGGCGAGGCAGGATTCCAGATCGGGCGCCAGGCTGTGGATTGCGCAGTGTCCTGGTTCGGCCAACAGTTCCACGATCAGGTCACCGGCACGCACGTGGCGTTGGCAAAAGGAGAAGATGGCTTTGTAGAACGCCTCCCTGATGCTGAACTGCAATGTGCCTTCGCAGAAACCCTGTGTCGCGAAGTCTTTTGTCGGAGGACGGCCCAGCACCCGTCGATATAACGGCGCCTCCAACGGTCGGTTGCTCTGGGCATCAATGCCCAGGGCTGCGATGTGGCGCTTGAGGGCGAGGGCCGCCGCACAGTAGTTGTCGGTGTGCGAGATGCTTCCGCAGACACCGGGCGGGAACAGCGGTTCGCCCCCGGAACCCTTGCCGATTGGCAGGCCCGGGAATCCGAGGTGTATGAGCGCTGCGCGGGCGCAGTTGCGCCCGGCAGTGTATTCGCGAAGGCGCTGCCGGTTCATCCCGACCGTCAATCCACGTTCCGCTTCGAGCAGGCCCGCAGACCACATAGCGCGGTCGCGGGCCTCGACGATGCAGCAATCTTCCCCGAGCAAGGTCGTAAAGCCCGTCATGCCCGGTCCAGCTCAACCGGCCGTGTAACCGGCGATGGTTGCAGTTCCTCCTTTATCAACGCACCGAGCGTTTCGACTTGCGGGGTCGTGAGCATGGACATGTGGTCGCCGGGGACATCCTGCAACTCGGGTACCTGGAGCAGGAGTTGCTGGCAGACACGCACAAATCCCGCTCGCAGTTTTTGCCGCAGGCTGGCGTCTTGCGCCAGAAAGACGGCAACCCTTCCACTGAACCTGCCGTCGGGTACATAGCCGGCGAAAATCTGGCAATGCTGCCTGTAGAGCTCTTGAGCGGCGGTCCGCAACTGATGTTGCAATGCGTGGCTGCCCGGATCTTCCTCGGTGGATTCCAGCCATTCAGGAAGCGCATCCGGTTGTGCGCACAGTCCTGCCTGCTCTTCCAGTACTCGCGGATCGATCAATGTGGCATCCAGCAGGATCAGCCGTACGGTTTTTGATTGCTGTTCCAGCAAGCGTGCCGTCTCAAAAGCGATCGTGCCCCCGAAGGAGTGTCCCAACAGCGTGATCGGTTCCTCGCTCCCACGGTTGAGGATCGCGTTCGCGTAACGATTGGCGAGTTCCTGGACGCCGAGCAGGTGCTCGCCGTCGCGGTAGGTCTCGAAGGGCTCCACCGCATGGAAGTTGCACGTTGACGCCAGTGCTCTGGCCAACTGGAAATAGGCAATGCCATGCATCCCGCAGCCCGAGAACCCATAGACGTCGGGCAGGCCCGGTTGCTCGAACCAGCGTGTGATTTTGACCTCCCGGGAATCGCTCACGGTGCTCTGCTGATCCAGGAAGCGGCTCAGCGCCTCGACGGTCTGGTGATCGAAGAACGTGCGCAAGGACAGTTGGCGGCCGAATTCGCGGTTGATACGCACCAGACAACGAATCGCCAACATCGAATTCCCGCCTAGTGCGAAAAAGTTGTCGTGCACAGACACCTGTTCGACCTGCAGGACCTGGGCCCAGATGGCGGCCAGTCGATGTTGGGTGGCGGTTTGGGTGGCGACGCTGACCGTCTCGCCCGAGGTGGGTGGGGGCAGGCGGCTGCGATCGATCTTGCCGCTGACGTTCAGTGGTAATTGCTCCAGAAACACCCAGGCGCTCGGCACCATGTAGTCCGGCATGACGCGTTGCAACTGCAGTTTCAGGGCATCACGCTGCAGCGTCTGTCCAGGGCGCGGGACGACGTAGGCAACCAGTTTACGGGTGGCGGGATCGTCCCCGTGCGCCGTGACGATCGCCTGCCTTACGCAAGGACAACGTCTCAAGGCGGCCTCGATCTCGCCCAGTTCGATCCGCAAACCACGGATTTTCACTTGGAAATCGATACGGTCGAGGTAGATCAGGCGGCCATCGGGCAATTGGCGCGCCAGATCTCCCGTGCGGTACATGCGACTGTCCGGCGGGCCGAACGGGTCGGGCAGGAACCGTTCTGCGGTGAGGTCAGGACGATTGATGTAGCCCCGCGCCAGACCATCGCCAGCGATGTGGATTTCCCCTGTGCAGCCCACTGGAACCGGATTCAGGTAGCGATCCAGTACATACAGGCGAGTATTTTCCACGGGGCCGCCGAGGGTGGGGGACTGGCCGGCAACGATGTGCGCGCGACTGGAGTAGATGGTGGTTTCGGTGGGGCCATAGAGGTTCCAGACACGGCGGGCGAAGGTTCGCATGCCGTCAGCCAGCGCATCGTCCATGGCTTCACCGCCACTCATGGCGGTGTCCAGAGTCAGCTCGACCTGGCTGTCGATCAACATGCGCCACGTGGCGGGTGTCGCCTGCAGGACTGTTGCGCCGTATTCGTTGGCCAGTCGCGCCAATGCCATCGGATCAGAGGTGTCTTGCTTGCTGGCGAGCAGGATCCGGGCCCCGCTGATCAGCGGGAGATAGACCTCAACCGCAAAGATATCGAAGGCGGCCGAGGTCACGCTCAGCCAGACGTCCGAAGCCGTCAGCCCCGGTGCGGCCTGCATGGCCGCAAGCAGATTGCTCAGGGCCCGGTGTTCGATCTGCACGCCTTTTGGACGCCCCGTCGAACCTGAGGTGAACAGGCAGTAAGCCAGCTGTTGCTGACCGACCTCGATCTGTGGATCGGTCGACAGCTGCCCGAGTAGGGCCTCCCGATCCCGGTCCAGGCAGATCGTCGGCAGCGCACTGTCAGGCAAGTGTCCGTGCAGATCGTCACAGGTGAGAATCAACCCGACTCCGGCGTCATCCAGCATGGTTGCGATCCGCTGCGCGGGATACATCGAGTCCAGCGGCAGATAAGCCCCTCCGGCCTTGAGAATGGCCAGCAGACTGCTGATCAACCGGGGGCCGCGTTCAACCAGTAGCGCCACGACGGTTTCCGCTCCCACCCCTTGCGCGCGCAAGTGCCAGGCCAACTGGTTGGCCTGACGGTTGAGGGTCGCGTAGCTCCATGCCTGCCCTTCAAAAATCAGCGCAGTGGCCTCAGGGGTTCGTTGGACCTGTTCTTCAAAACGCTGGAACACCGGCAATTGCTGTGCGGCACTGAGTACCGTGGCATTTCGGGTCAGCGATAGCGAAGGGCAGTCCATCGGGGCCAGAGGCAATGTGTCGATCGGTGCCTCGGGAGTGTGTGCGAGGGCTTTCAGGATGGCCTCGAAGTGCCGCGTCAGGTGCGCCATCGTCTCGGTGTCGAATTGATTGGCGTCGTATTCCAGGCGACCTTCGAGCGCTGTCTGAGCTGAATATGCCAGCAGCTTCAGGTCACAGCCGAGGCTCTGAGGCCGGGGCGAATCGGATTCTCCTCGTTCGAACATGACGGGCAGGTGTTCAACGGTCGGGTGATCACCTTGTCGGGCCAGTTCTGCCAGCACACCTGCAAAATCCGCATCGGGATTCTGCTCGGCCTGTGCATGGGCTTCACGTGTCAGAGACACCACCGCCGTAAGGCTGAGTCCGCGGCGAAGGCGGGTACGCAGGAGCCGTGTATCGACCAGGTTGCCGACCCCGCCTTCCGCTTCGCCGGGGGGGCGACGCATCGGGGTGTAACCGAGGCAGATCTCGTCCTGCTGGCTGTAGCGATACAACAAAGTGTTGAATGCCGCGATCAACGCAATATCGAGTGTCGTGCCATGGTGTGCGGCCAGGCGTTCGATGGGCTCAAGCGTTGAGGGCTCGATACGCCAGGCGGCTACGCCACGCTGACGTGGCCGGGAGGAAGGCGAAACTCCGGTTCGAGGCAGTTCCAGGGTCCATGAGCGCTGAGGCGCTGGCGGGTGGGTGATCGACGTTTCGGTGGGGGCCGTGGCGGGTTCTTCACGTTGCAGCCAGTCCGGAGGCGGCAATGCCTTGCGGTCGACCTTGCCATTGAGGTTCAGCGGCAGGCGCTGCAGCGCTATCCAGGTGTCGGGCACCATGTAGTCGGGCAAGCCGTGACGCAGGGTGCGGCTCAATCGTTCGGGGTCGAGCGTGTGCTGGTCGGCGCAAACGAGGTACGCCACCAGCCGTTTTTCGCCTGGGGAAACGTCCAGAGCGATGACCACCGCTTCGCGGATCCCGTCGCAGGCCAGCAGTTGATTCTCGATTTCCCCCAGTTCGATGCGGTGCCCGCGAATTTTCACCTGGAAATCGATACGGCCGATGAACTCAAGTGTGCCGTCCGCGCGGCGGCGTCCCAGGTCGCCGGTCTTGTACATCCGGCTGCCGACAGGGCCGAAGGGATTCGCGATGAACTTTTGCTCAGTCATCTCCGGACGTTTGAGGTAACCCTGTCCGACGCCGATCCCGGCGATATGGATTTCGCCGGCCACGCCATCCGGGGCGAGATGCAGTTGTTCGTCCAGCACATACACCTGAACGCCAGGAATGGCCTGGCCCAATGGCATTTCTGCAGCGACTGCGGTCGATTGCAGGTCTTGCTTGCACCAGGTCGCAACGTCCGAACACTCGGTCGGCCCGTAAGAGTTGACCAGGGTCAGCGGCCTGCCTCGCAATTGCTCGATCAGCGAGCGGTCGACCGGTTCGCCACCCAGTACCAGCGTGCGCAGGCTGGCGGTTCGGGGCGAGGCGGCAAAGGCCCGGAACGCGGACGGCGCGCAGTTGAGCCAGGTCGGGCGATAGGCGGTGAGGGCCTTCAGGAAACCGCCGGCATTGGCAGGCGAATGGGCTGGAATCATGAGGCATGCACCGGCGCACAAAGGACCCAGAATGTTCTTCTGGGTGAGGTCGAAACCGATCGAACTGGCGAGCATCACCCTGTCGTCGACAGACATCTGCAAACCGTCGCGGACATACCATTGCACCAGGTTGGCAAACCCCCGGTGATAGTTGAGTGCGCCCTTGGGACGTCCCGTGGAACCCGAGGTGTAGATGCAATACGCCAGATCGTCCATCGCCACAGGCCATTGCGGGTCCGTCGAGTCGAACGCGGCGAATTGTTCGGGCTCCTCCACGGCGATCGACTCCACCGATTGACCCTCGAAGCGATCCTGCAAATGACGGGAGGTCAGTACCGTTCGAACAGCCGTGTCTTGCAGGATGAAATGGATTCGCTCATCCGGATTGTCCGGGTCGATGGGCAGATAGGCACCCCCGGCCTTGAGCACCGCCAGAATGGCGACGACCATTTGTGGGCTGCGCTCAATGCAGATGCCCACCAGTGCGTTGCGGCTGACACCGGCAGCACGCAATCGCCCGGCCAACTGATTGGCCTGGACATTGAGTGCCCGGTAGCTCAAACGGGTGTCCTGGAAAACCAGTGCGACAGCGTCCGGAGCACGGCGCACCTGTGCTTCAAACCAGCGGTGTACAGGCAGGCCAGGGGCGAGTGGCATGTCATCCCCGGTGCACGCGAGCTTCACGGGCGCGAGCAAGTCACTGACGGCGGCGCCCGGATCACTTAGGGAGGCGGACAGAATCCGCTGGTAGTCTCCGGCGAGTGCCGCGACATCGGAGGGGGTGAAGAGCATGTCGTCGAACTCGAACACGGTGTCAAAGCCACTGTCGGTCTCGACGATTGCCAGGTTCATTTCGAAGGCGGCGGTGATGTTGGTGCTGGGTAGCAGCTCGAACGTGCAATCGCCGACCCGCACGGGCAGCCGTTGTACTGAGGCATGGTTGAGAAAGATCCGGAACAGCCCGCCCGAGCCGGCTTCCTGGCCCAGACGCAGGTGGCCGACCAGTTCGTGAAACGCCAGATGGCGATGCATCATGGCGCGCAGCACTCGCGCCCGAACATGCTGCAACAGCCCGGAAAACGACAGTCCGCGCGTCAGGCGCAGCCGCAGCGGAACCACGTTGACGAACAATCCGGTCAGGTCTTTCTGGTCGGCGTTGTCACGGGTGGACAGCGGCATGCCAAAGATCATGTCTTCGGCGCCGGTGTGCCGATGAAGCAGCAGCGCGCAGACGGCCATGTGGACCATGAACGGCGTGAACGTGCCGGGACCGGTCAACGCCCGCAATTGCCCGGTGGTTGTCGGTGTCAGTGTGTTGACCACGTCGCGGGCCTTGCGCGTGAGTTGTCCGCTGGCAGGCCTGGCACAAGGGAAACGCTGGGGGGCAGGGCGATCCGCCAGTTCCGTGAGCCAGTAACCCAGCGAATCCGATGGGGTGGTGGTCTTTTGGCGATTCACGTACTCGCTGTAGGACAGTGGCAGAGGGGACGCTGTATCGGTCCCGCCGGTGATTGCCGTGTAACGAGCCAATAGATCGCGCCACAGAATCTCGATCGAGCTGCCATCGAAAACCAGATGATGGATGACGAACAGCAACACATGCTGCTCGGGCCCGGTTCGCAGCAGCACACAACGCAACAGCGGACCACGGCTGATATCCATCGGCCTTTTCAGCAACGCATCGATGCGCGCGGCAAGGGTATCGCGCTCGTCGTCGGCGATCACCACGTGCTCGAGGGTGGCGTCGAGGGTACCGGAAATGATCTGGCGGGGAGTTTCTCCCTCCAGTACAAACCGCGCGCGCAGGTTGTCGTGGCGCTGTACCAGCCAATCGATGGCTTGCTGCAAGGCGGGGATATCGAGTGGGCCATCAATCGATACACGCACCGGAATGTTGTGGGAGGTGGCGGCCTGGTTGACCTGTTCGCTGATCCACAGACCTACCTGAGTGTCGAGCAGCGGCAATGAGCAATCGTTGGGAAGGGTCTGGTTCATGAGGCTTGTGTCTCGACTTCACAGGTTTCCAGCCAATCGAAAATCTGCAGTGCGCGATCCTTGGATTCGCAGGTGAAAAAGGCCGTCAGCACGGTTTCCAGGGCCACCGGAGGCGCCATGACGAACTCGCCGTTGCTGCGGTGCTGGATGATGGTGCCGGCACCCATTTCGCGGCATTGCGCGACCGTCTTTTCGATGGATTTCAGCACGCCGCTTTTCTTGACGCTGAAGTCGTACTCCAGGCCGATTCGGCGCTGCGGCAGATCCAGTTTCAGTTGCGGTGTATTCAGTTTGAGGTCGACGTCATAGACATCCAGCCCGAGGCAGATGTCCATCAGATAACGGGACGAGATGCCGCCACCGGAAATTCTCGGGGCCAGTTCCAGGATGTAGACCCGTTGGTCGGGCGTGATGCGAAACTCGGCGTGGAAGGGCGACTGATCCAGCCCGATGGCCGCAATGATCCGGCGCAGCGCAACCAGGAAAGGCTCACCCGCCTGCATGTCGAACGGTCTGGAAATCTGGGCGTTTTCGTGGAATGTCGGTCCTTCCAGGCGTGGGTATTTATGGTGCAGCAGCAGGGGTGTGATTTCGCCATCCAGCACATAGCCATCCACCGAGAACTCTTCACCGTCTATGTACTCTTCAATCAGGATCTGCGAGCCGCCACGCTGGCTGGTCATCAATGAGCAGACCCGACGGGTCAGCGTCAGCGCCTTGTTGAACGCGGCCTGGTCATCGACCCGGATCACCCCGGCGCTGTAGAAGCCGTTGGAGGGTTTGAGCACGACCGGCAGATTCAGCGACGCCTCGACCTGCTGCCATGCCTGCTGTGCGCTGACATCCTGGGGCAGGCACAGATAACGTGAAATGAAATCGGCGGTCGCGGGGACCGACTTGAAGGCCGCTTTGTCCGTCAGCGTGAAAATGGCGTCCGGATCGCGCGCGGGCAGCCCGAAGAGGCGCTTGAGGACATCCACCTGAACCTGGAACCCGTCGTTGAATGAAACGACATGGTCGAACCGTTGCCCGGCGCCGACGGCCTCCAGTGCCGCGGACAACTGTTGTTCCCAGGCGCTCTTTTCGTTCTGCAGCAGTGCGGGCGGCACGAAACAGACGACGTCTCTGCCGTGTTCGCGGCAATACGCAACATAATCCTGAAGGTCACTTTCACGGCCAAGGGCCAGAATCTGCATCATCTTTCCATCTCTGAATACAAAGTCATCGGGCGAGACGGCGCCGTTCGACGCGCCGGTCCGGTAGGTTGAAATCGCACCTGTTCCGTTCAGGTGTTGTGGAGCGAGTCATGCAGCGTTTGCCACAGCTCCAGCGTGAGGGACTCGATCACGTCGAAACGATCCTCCAGGCGTACGAGGATCAACGGTGAGTGGGTTGCCTCGAACTTCAGTGCCAGCATCGACAGCGCCCGCCAGTGGTTGATCAGCGTCTGGGTCAAGGTCGTTATCGACCCCTGGCAGTCTGCGCGCTGCAGCGATTGCGCGAGCAAGGTCAGCCCGGGAATCACGTAAAGCACCACAATGTGATCGAACAGTCGGCGTGCGGCCGTTGCGCCAGTCTCCGGCACGTCGCGAAAACGCGACATGCACAGGGCTCGATAAGCCGGGAGGGCACCGCGGTAGGTATCGTTGGTGAGAAATGAACAGGCCTGACGGTACAGACTGGCTCGCACATCAAAGTCGACGGGCCGCCCGGCAGGCAGCATCACGACAAAATGGCCCATGTGGTCGTAGGTTTCGGTGCGTACCCGATCGGTGATTGCCGTCGCGAACGCTTCGATCGGCAGCCAGGCTTCGCAGCCGTGGGGTTCGCGATCGACGATCAGTGAGTCGAAGATCCTTACATGGGTGGCGGCGTCGTTCATGCCGATCACCAGCACCGCATGCAGATAACCCGGTTTACTGCTGTAGACCGGGGCGTAGTCCAGATACGCGGAATTGACCCACACCACGATTCCGGGGTATTCGCCGAGCAGGGCCTGAAGTTGCGCTACCCAGTCTGAAGCAATGGGCACTCGTGTCACCTGGGCACCCAACACCTTGCAGGCGCGAAGACCGACGTCCTCGACGGCGAACGTGTATTCCGGCATACCCCATTCATCCAGGCCGGCGCGCAGGAGGTAACCGTCACCGGCCTCCAGCAACTGCGCCTCGTGGAGCGCGACACCGCTGCGGCCGGACAACTGCGCCAGGCTTCCGGTGAAGCAATTGATGGCCAGGGGGGCGAAGCGCACGACTTCATTCAGGTTCACAGGGCGCCCTCCGTGGCGGGATGATGATTGACCTGCAGGCGGTTTTCGGCACCTCGTACGGCTTTGGCGATCCTCCAGAAGTAAATGAGCCCGATGGCGAGTTCGAATACCGAACCGATGATCCAGCAGGTCACCAGCGACGAGGGATCATCGCGATTGCCCATGGCGACGTAATAGATCAGCGGGATGCTCATGAACCACATCAACACCAGCCGCACGATCAGGGAAAACCGGGCCATCCCGATGCTTTCGAGAACAGCGGCGCCGGTCATCGAAAAAGCAAAGGCACCGGAAAACGTCCACAGGACGCGCTGGGTATCGATGGCCAGGTCGATGATTTCCTGGTTATGCCCCAGGTCGCCAAAAGCCTTGAGCAAGACTTGCGGCATCGTCACCTGGACGGTGGACACCAGCAGGACGTAGATCAACTCAATGACCACGGTCACCCGCACAATCGTCGCCAGCTCGACATATTGCTGTTTTCCTGCCGCCGTGGCGCACAGGATGCTGCAGCCGATGCCCAGCCCGATGATCGGGATGATGCCCAGGTAGTTGATCGTCAAGTTGACGTTGTTGGCCGCCAGCGCACTGGCGCCCAGTACCGCAACGATCCAGATGAACGCCGTGTTGCCGAGTTGATCCACCCCCGCCGACAAACCGCTGGGTACGCCTCGGCGCAGCCGGAAAGCCAGGCGACTCCACAGGTGTTCACTGCGGGCGATGAAGATATTCATCAGCTCGCGCCAGACCTCGCGCGGCAGCATGACCGCGTAGCAGCCCAGCATGGACAACGTACCGATCAGGGTCCCGATAGCCGCACCGGCCATGCCCATTTCGGGCAGCCCGAACTTTCCGAACACCAGGCCCACGGTAAAGATCGAGTCGACCACTTGACCCACAATGCCGACCATCAGTGTTTCACGGGTGCGTCCCACGCCATTGAAGAAGGATGACAACGCCGTATTGATCGCCATCACGCCACCGAAAATCGCGGCCCAGAGCATGTACTGCGACTCAAGGCTGACGATTTGCGCGGGACGCGAGCTCAACTGCGGAATCAACGCGATCAGCGGGGCGGCCATGAACAGCAGCGCACCGCAGGCCAGTCCGAGGAATAATCCCAGCGCCCCTTCACCCCGGGCTTCTTCGATGCCCGAGCGGCCGTTTGCCTGGGCAACGAACGAGCGTGAAACCCCGACGGTGCTGCAGAAGAACGCGATGATCGCCATGCTGGTAAAGACCGCCGGCCCCGATGCCGCCAGCGTATCCGGTGAGTAATGCGCCAGGCATAACCGGTCGACGAGCATCATCAGCAGGTTGCCGACCATTGTCCCCATCAACGGAAACGAGACGACGGCGATACGTTTGGCCACCGCGGCGTCAAACCAGCGCTGCATGCTCGAACTCCTTTGTCCGTTGGCCGGCAGGCTGATCATCGAGTACCTCGTGCAAGTGAGCAAGCAGGCGGTCGGGGTCGCCGATCCGGGCAAGCAAAGACAGCAGCAGGCGTTCCATGCCGAAGGCTACGCAGGCTGAGTGCATGGCGGGCTCAGGGGCTTGCGGGCCGATTTTGAATGCCTGCGTGAACAGGTCGCGGTGCAGGTTGCGCGATCCGACGCTGACCTGGCGCTGCGGCCAGGGAATCACCGCTTCGAGCTTGACGCCCATCGCCAGTTGAACCTTGCGGGTCACCTGGGCCGACTCACCATAAAAGACATCGCTGGCCCGCTCCACGAAGGTCGATGGCACCAGGCGTCTGATCAGTTCCACGCCACTGTCGAACAACACCTGACACATGTGTTCGACTTGCGACTGCTGACCCAACAGTACGAATTCACGCATGGTGAAACTGGCCAGGCGTGTCGGCTCGTCGAGGACGGGCTCGTATCGGTGGCAATGGCCCAGCGCCGTGAAGCACTTGAGGTCCCAGCGCTCTGTGCTGCCGGCCAGGTGGGAGAATGTGTGATAGCAGGTCGAGGGGCTCAATACCCAGTCGCCCTCGTGATCCTTTTCAGAGTGATCACTGCACGCATGCGGGCTGGCGGTCATCGGGATGCAGGGCAGCTTGTTGAAAAAACCGATCTTCTCCAGCGCCTGTCGCTCGATCAGCGTCGTGCACGAGTGTGCCGTGGCGCTGATATGGCGGCTCATGGTGTTGATCAGTGCCCGGTCCAGAGCCTCGTAGGCCTGGTGGAGGGTGTCGCAAAAACGGTAGCCGATCAGGCCATTGCCGGAAGCGACGACCGAGAGCAGGCGACGAGCCTGTAAATCCTGCAGTGCGAACATGTCGATTATCCCGCTTGGTTCATCATGGCGATCACGCTGTCGACCAGCGCCTCGCGGCTGTCCAGACAAAATGGCTGCAACGCGGCATCGTCGAAGACGAATTGCAGACGGTCTTCGATGGCGACCAGCAGCCGCATCTGATCCAGGGAGTCGAATACGATCATGTCCAGCGGCGATGTCGGGCTGACTTGCTTGGCAGTGGCAAGCGTGTGCAGAACTTCATCGACCACTCGGGTCAGGTCCACGTGAGTCAGGGTTTCCATACGATGAATCCTTCCATGTAAAGCGTGTCCAGGGCGATGGAACGGAACGTCGCGAGTGCGACATCCGGTGACATGATCAAAGGCTGGCCCTTGACGTTGAACGACGTGTTGATGGAGCAGCCATGGCCGCACACCTTGCGAACCTGGGTCAGCAGACGCCAGAAGCTCTCGTTGACGTCCTGGCTGACCACCTGGATCCGCGCACTGCCGTCGGCATGTGCCACACCGCTGACGGCAGCCATGGCGTCTTCCCGAACCCGTGCGGTGCAGAGCATGTAGCGGGTCGGCTGCAGTTTTTTCGACTCGAACAACTGATCGCAATCGATATCCAGAACCGCCGGCGCGAAAGGGCGGAAGGGCTCTCTGAACTTCACCAGACCATTGATCCTGGCCTTGATTTCATGCCCGTTGGCCCGTCCCAGAATGGAACGATTGCCCAGCGCCCTCGGGCCGAACTCCATGCGTCCGTGAAACCAGGCAATGATCTTGTCCTCGGCGATGTCCTGGGCAGCCCGGGCGAAGTATTCATCCGTCAGCCCTTCGTAACGCCATTTCAGGCTGCCATCCGCCGCGGCTTCCTCGAGTTGCCGGCGTATGTGTTCGACACTGTATTCAGGGCCCAGGTACGGGGAAAACCCGCTGTCCATCAGCTCACCCTGTTGCGCCGCCAGATAGAGCGCGGCACCCAGTGCGGTTCCATCATCACCTGACGCCGGTTGCACGAAGGCCCGCTCCACCGATGGCAAGTTGCACAGCCGTTCGTTTGCCTTGCAATTGAGGAATGAACCTCCCGCCAGGCACAGCGATGTTTCACCGGTGCGCTCGAGCCAGAAAGCAACGAGTGACTCCAGAAGCGAGGTGAACACGGTCTGCAAGGCCGCGGCAAAGTCGGCGTGCCGGTCACCGAGTGCCTCGTCGCTGGTTCGAGGTGCCAGGTTGAACAGCGTCGCCAGAAACTCCATCGCCGCGGGATAACCTTCCTCCGCCCGGCTGAGTGCCTGGGCAGGCCAGCGGATGCTGATCGAGCCGGTTTTCGCATCGAATTGTGCAAGCTGATTGAAGGCTTCGAGGTACGCCGTACCGTTGCCATAGGCTGCCAGCCCCATGACTTTGTACTCGTCGCTGTTGAAGGCGAACCCCAGGAATCGGGTGCAGATGGAGTAGAGCAGGCCAAGGGAATTCTTGATGGGTTGGCCATGCAGTTTCTTGAGCGTGCGGCCTTGTGCCTGGAACACCGTCAATGATTCGACTTCACCCATGCCGTCGGAGACGATGCACAGCGCACGTTCGTAACCGCTGGTGAAATAGGCCGACGCCGCGTGGGCAATGTGGTGATCCACGGCTTTGAAACGTGGTGCGACATCCTCCCAGCCGGCTTGCTCCAAAGCCTTGATGACGGATTTTGCACTCAAGACTTCATCGAAGGATTCCGCCGACTGGGTGAAAAAGCGCCGGTAGCGGTCATAGTCGAATCCGTGGGCGATCACTTGAACATCACCCGGTTGCAGGTGTGCCGTACGCAGGCAATAGTCAATCGCGTGAAGGGGCAGTTCACCTGTGCCTTTGTCACCGGTGAAACGTTCTTCGGCCGCTGCCGCAATGACCTTCCCATCAATGATCAGGCAGGCGGCACTGTCCAGGCCCTGACAGATGCGCTCGTCGATTTCCAGCGCTTGAGGGTGAGCGGCGCGATGGGCGCGCTGCGAGTTGGGTAATCCGCTGATTCCGAGAATGATCATGGTTCGATGACCTTGAAAATGGAGATGGCGTTATTGCCGCCAAACCCGAAGGAGTTGTTCTGGATATGCCGTAGCGGGCGAGACAGACCACCCGGTTGGGTGACCAGATCGATCTCGTATTCGAGGCTGTCCGGCTCGATGTGAGTGGGCGGCAACAATTGATGCCGCAGGGACAGGCAGCTCGCTACCGCTCCGATCGCTCCTGCGGTGGCCATCATGTGGCCAACCGTGCCTTTGATCGCGGTCACGGCCGCCGTGGGGTAGGTGTTGGCGAAGATCGTGCTTTCCGTGAGGTCATTGGCGCGGGTTCCGGTGCCATGGGCATAGATTGCGCTGATGTCCCCGGCTTGCAGACCGGCCTGTTGCAGTACCTTTTGGTGGCAGGCGGACACGCCGGCCAGATCCGGGTTGGTCGGATGCGCCGCATCATTGTTGCTCGCGACTGCCAGCAGTTGGGCATAGGGCGTGGACACGACGTCCTTGGCTCGCTGCAACACCACGAAAGCGCCGCCTTCGCTGATGGTGATGTAGCGCCGGTCACGGGAAAAAGGTTTGCATTGCTGTTCGCCCAGTGCGTTCAGGGTGTAGAACCCTGACCAGACTTTCTTTGAAAAGGCATCTCCACCGCCCACCACGGCGGTGTCGACCGCACCGCTGCGCAGCATGCGCAGTGCGAACTCCAGTGCCACGTTCGCTGAGGCACAGGTGTTGTGGAAGCACAGCGCCGGGCCTTGCGAACCGATGGCTCGCGCAACATTGCGGGCAATCGCGTGGCTGGAATAGGTGTTTTGGCGCCAGCCTTCGTCATCGTCTTCCAGATGTCGGTCGAGGATGTCGGCTTCGGCCTCGTTGTTGCCGACGCACACCAGCGCATGGCGCAGCGCAGCGGATCCGGCATCCAGGCCGGCGTCCGCGATCGCCTGCATTGCCGCGTCCACCGCGTACAGCGAAGAGTCGGGCACGTTCGGCCCGGTGACCTCAGGCGCGCGCTGTTTGAGCAGGGCTTTCTGCGGCGTGTCGATACGGCCGGCCATGAAGTTCGGCTTCATCCCTGGATAGACCGCCGCCTGGGCGCTGAAATTGGCCTGGCGATCGATCAGCGCGGTCCAGAACTGTTCGACATCGAGACCAATGGGGGTCACCGCTCCGAGTCCGGAAACGTAGATTGTGTTCAAGGGGTTTTCCTCTTGACGGAAATAGCGTTGTGAATCACCAGCCTCATGCCCTGTTCATCCCAGGCACAGGCATCCCAGGCGAGGAACGAGCCAAAGTGCCGAACGCGTGTTTTCAGATTCAGGGGGGAGGCGGCAACCTCGCGATTCAGATCGATCTGCAGTGCATCAAACCGGGCAAACACGTAGCTGGCCGCCGCGCCACCCGCACGACGCTGCTGCAGCACCAGGGCGAGATTGCCCAGCGCTTCGGTCAGGACCAGCAACGCCGGATCGGCCATTTGCGCCAGGTAGGGGTGCCGTGCAATGACCTGCTGCAGGTCGATGACAGTCTGGGCCTGGGTGCCCTCGTCATTCAGATCGATCTGCTCCGGCAGAAACCAGTACAGCGGTTCACGCGCAGGGCTGACGGGTTGTGTCGATCGACACACCTCATCCATGAACGCCGGTGTCTCGATGAGATCGCCGGCGAGCGTCGAAAACGAACAGCAAAGGCCGGCGTCGCCATTGATCTGCGTGTGCGGCCCCTCGTTCACGTAAGTGACGGCTTGCCCCGGGCGCACGAACGATTTGAACAGCAGCCGTTCGACAACCGTGGAGGAGGGCGCGGGCCGAGTCGGTTGCTGCAGTTCTCTGAGCAGCAACATCAGGCCCGGCACGATCGGGTCGTTTTCGAAGTGCACCTTGAACACATCAAGGCCTGGGTCAAAGATTTCGGCTCGGGTGCTATTCATGATGGCGCGAAATCACGATGCTGGCGGCGTTGTCCGTCTGGGCCAGCAGCAGAGCGGCATGCTGGCCGGGCTTCAAGACCTGTACGCCCTCCAGGAAGGCCGCGAATACAAATGCCCGGTTGTACTCATTCGCCGTGGTGTCGTCGGCGTTGTCGTCCGGCGGACACTGAGCGGCCAGCAGCGTCCGGCTGCCGCTGTCGAGAAACAGCCGCGCATCGCCGGGTAACGTCTTGAGCGACTGTTGCACGTCCTTTTCAAAGCGGATAACCGCGCTGAATTGATTGCCTTGCTTCAGGGCCAGGTAGCTGACTCCCGAAGACACCCGGGTTGCAGAGGGTGCCTGCCGGGCGATGTCATCGAGTGCTTCGGGGCAATAGGTGTCCCCGACAAACACATGACTTTTTGCCTGATCGTGATCTTGCAGGTGAAGCAGGCCGTGAAGCATGGCCAGCGCCGGTGTGAGTACCCCGGCATTCAGGGTCGCATTGCCACCGCGGATGTGCTGGCTGATGTTGATGAAGGTCGAGGCCGAGCTGGTCGTGGCATAGGGGAACTGCTGAGCCGACAGTGCCTTGTGATCGAGTCTGGCCTGGCGCTGAAAGCGCAGCATGGCTTCCAGGTTGCCGTACTCGGTGCCCACGATGACGGTTTCATTGTGGGTCGCGTCCGTCGGGGTCATATAACGTGCGGCGAGGTAGAAGCAGATTCGACTGAAGGTGTCGCGGAACCGATCGCCTTTGGCATCGACCCATTCATTGAAGTCTTCGGGCAGCAGTTCAGCGTCGCCAGACGCCGACGGTGCAGGCGGATACAGCGCGTAACGCTCGATCGAAAATTCGAGAGTCGCTGGGTTCATGGGATGCTCCGAGCGGAAATGCGCAAACGCATTTCGATAGAGGCGGAGGCATCGCGAATCCGGCCATGGGCCGAGCGCGATGCCGCCGAGGGTCCAGGGTTGAGCCGGCGGACGCTTTGCAGGACCGCCGATTGACGCGTCAGGCCTTGGCGCCCTCGATTTCACGCCACAGCTCGCCAACCGTGCGCGCACGAACCAATGCATCCTCATCCAGCTCTGTGCCGAACTCGCGTTCGACCGACATCACGACATCGATCAGTTTCAGCGAATCAATGCCCAGCGCCTGCAACTCTTGGGACTCATCGATGGGATGGGTGGCATCAAGTTCGGCAACAGTTCTCAGGATTTCTACAAAACGGCTATCAACAGGCATGGTCTGGCTCTCTGGTTTTTGTATGAGTCAAATGCGGGGAACGCTGAAGGTGTCAGGACGCAAGCGCGGCGTGGATGTCGCAGACGAATTCCCGTGTATCGAGGATGGCGGCGTTGAATCCTTCCGCGACCTGGTTCGCTTCGATGGAACCGTCGGCGATCAATTGTTCGATGGATTCGCACGTTGCCTTGGCGTGGGCCTCTTCACCGCTTTCATCCATGTGGATGGTGAAAAACTCGTCGCGGGCGATAACGTTCGGAAATTGCCGGATCAGGGCGTTGTGGATCACGGCGATCTGGAAGTCGGCCTCGGTCTCGACGCCCAGGGCGTAACCCAGCGCAAAGCCCAGGTCTGCGCTGTACCCGGCGATCAGTCGGTCGACGAAACGTTGCGCGGTGTCGGGTCTTTCACCGACGTCGTAACCCAGGCTGCGCACAAAGTTGCTGAACATCGTGGAGTGGCAACTGGGGGTGTTTTCTTCGCGAATGATGCTCTTGATGTAGGCGCGCCAGTTCTCGTTTGTATGAGCTTTCAACGCTGCCGGCAGCACCTTTTTGTTGAAGCCCTGGCTTGAACCCCAGTAATACGGTTGCAGGAACGACTCGAACGCACGGGATGACATCTTTCCGTCCAGCAGCGTCAGGTACATCGGATTTTCGATGTGTTCCAGATCCATGATGCCGTGCTTGAGCAACCGGTTCAGCCAGGGCAGGGTCGAAGGATCGTCTCGCGAGGAAATTCGTTCGTGATAGAGCTGATTGGCCGCTGACCGAGCGGTGCCGGGCGCAATACCCTGCGCTGCGGCCAAGGTTGTTTCCATGGTCGTCATTGCGTTTTACCTTCCTTGCGTCAGTGTTTTCCTGGGTGTGGGGTTGCCGGTTTCAGCTGGCCAACCCACCGTCGAGCGTCAGTGCCGTGCCGGTCAGGTAAGGAGAGTCGAGCGTGGCAATGCAAAAGTGCGCGACGTCAGCGGGCGTGGCCAAGCGCTTGAGCGAAGGCTCTCTGGCCAACAGCGCTTTTTTCTCCTCCGGCAGATGGGCCAGCATTCCACCGTCGACGTAACCTGGCATGACGGTGTAGGCGCGAATGTTGAAACGGCCATAGTCGTGGGCAATGTTCAGGGCCAGGGCATTCAATGCAGCCTTGGAGCAGGAGTAAGGCGCTGCACCGGTTGCTCCACGTACGGCTGCCGTGGAGGAAATGAACTGAAAAATGCCCTTGCGTGCCTTGATGAAGTGGGGGAGCAGGTGGCGGGCTACGCGAGCCGCGCCAAAGACGTTGACATCGAATGCAGCCTGCCAGGCGTCATCATTGAGCGTATGAATCAATCCGTCGCTGGACAGGGCAGGCGCATAGATAACCGCGTCGATCGTCCCGAAGTCCGCGATGACCTGCTGGACGGCCGACCGGACGCTTTCATCGGACGTGACGTCCATGAACAGCCCGCTGGTGTCTGCCGAGCGCTTGGTATTGATGACTTGATAGTTGTTGTTTTCCGCCTCGCGGACAATGGCTGTGCCTATTTCACTGGAACCGCCAACTACCAGAAGATTCTTGTTTTGCATATATAAAGCCATAAATTCAGAGGATTAAAAGGCAACCCTTGCACTGCTGAAACCTAAGTTTCAGGACCTCTTCATCAATATCCGGTTTGATGATTTTCTTGCTGTTCTGTTGAGTGGCTTTCGTCGGCAGTACTTGCAATTTCAACAGTGCAATGAGTTGTAACAATTGGTGTGGCGGAGGGACTATGCAGCAAGCTTAAACGGGCTGTCAAGGATCTTGGATCCAAAAAAATCAACCCATAATGCAAAATAAAAAAATCATATAATGCTAATAAATCCATATAAAACAACGTCTTAAAAAATATGTGCATGAATGGCATGCATAAATGAGTTCTATCGATAGAAAAAATAATTCGACTCTTTGAAAGTATTAAATGAGGGCAGAGCGCCACTATCTGACTGTTGTTGCACTTTATTAGTGCATTGATAAGGGCGCACAAGATCAAGGATTGAAAACTTCTGGTGCTTCAACTTTCGTGCGAAGTTGTCCGGCCTTTGGGCAGGATTTAATAATTAAATTGAGGTTTTGTTTAAAGTCGGTTAGGTCGTTGTTTTTCAGTCAACTGACGGGAGAGCACAAGGTGTGTTGTGACAGGTGATCGACAGGCCTGTCCTGCAGAGGATTGCGGAGCAATCAGTCCAGAGAGACTGGATCGTCGGCCCGTTTTTCTCCCGACACGGCTGGCCTAAGGTGGCCTCCAGATATTTATTGGAGGTCACCATGAATCACCCAACCCTGTTTTCTTCGATCCAGATCGGCCCGCATGCCTTGTCCCACCGCGTGGTCATGGCGCCGTTGACGCGCATGCGTTCCGAGCCGGGCGATCTGCCCGGTGCGTTGATGGCTGAATACTATTCGCAGCGTGCCACCGCCGGCGGCCTGATCATTTCCGAAGCCACTGTGGTCTCGACCACTGGCAATGGCTATCTCGGTTCGCCGGGCCTGTACAACGACGCGCAAATTGCTGGCTGGAAAGCCATCACCGATGCGGTTCACGCCAAGGGCGGGCGGATTTTCCTGCAACTGTTTCATGCCGGGCGCCAATCCCACAGCGACATGCAGCCTGACGGCGCACAACCCGTGGCGCCTTCGGCGGTCGAGTACGACGGCGTGGCCTACACCGCCAGCGGCTGGGTCCCGAGCACACCGCATCGCGCCTTGAGCGAATCGGAAGTGGTGGCGCTGGTCGAGGATTTCCGTCGCGCCTCGGCGCGAGGCCTGGAAGCCGGATTTGATGGCGTGGAAATCCACGGCGCCAACGGTTACCTGATCGACCAGTTTCTGCAGGACGGCAGCAACCGCCGCACCGATGCCTACGGCGGCACGATCGCCAGGCGTGCGCGGTTCCTGATGGACATCACCCGGGCGGTGATTTCGGTCTGGGGTCATGAGCGCGTGGCGGTACGTCTGGGCCCGAGCGGCAATTTCGGCGACATGAAGGACAGCGATCCTGAAGCGCTGTTTGTGTATGTCGCCGAGCAACTGGCCGAGCTGAAACTGGCGTATCTGCACTTGATCGAACCGCGCGTGCTGGGCAATTCGATCGATGAAAGCAAGGATCAGAACCCGGTGGCGGCGCAGTTGATCCGCCAGCATTACGACGGCGTGATCATCGCGGCGGGCGGTTTCAATGCCGCGTCGGCCGAGCAGATTCTGCAAGCGGGGGATGCCGACCTTGTTGCGTTCGGTCGCGACTTCATCGCCAACCCGGATCTGCCGGAACGCATCCGTCATGACCTGCCGCTCAATGCCTACGACCGTGACACCTTCTACGGTGGCAGCGCGGTCGGGTTTACCGATTATCCGTTTTATCAGCAGAGTGCCTGATCGGTTTCAACTGCTGCGTTGAGGGTAATACCGCCATCGCGGGCAGGCCCGCTTCCACAGACGATTGTGGGAGTGGGCCAGCCCGCGATGGCGTTTTTGTTGGCAAGACGTCTCTTTGCAAATCCCCCGCCCGCATCTACTCTGCCTGAACTCTCCCCACCCCCGAGTACCCCCGCCATGATGGACAGCCTCAGCGGTATCACGGCCTTCATTCAGGTGGCCGAAACCCGCAGCTTCACCGAAGCCGGGCGTCTGCTGGAGATATCCTCGTCGGCCGTCGGCAAAAGCGTGGCACGCATGGAGGAACGCCTCGGTGTGCGGCTGTTTCACCGCAGCACCCGCAGCGTCACCCTGACCACCGAAGGCGAGCTGTTTCTGGACCGCTGCAAACGCATCCTCAGTGAAGTGGAAGCCGCGCAAATGGAGCTGCTGGAGTTGTCCGCCACGCCACGGGGCAAGGTGCGCATCAGCGTGCCGATCCAGAACGTGCTGATCATGCCGGTGCTGGCCGGGTTCATGCGTGCCTACCCGGACATCGAGCTGGATGTGGACATGTCCGACCGCATGGTCGACGTGATCGAGGAGGGTTTCGACGCGGTGATCCGTACCGGCGCACCTCAGGACTCGCGGCTGATGGCGCGCAAGCTCGGTGGCTATCAATTGCAGTTGGTGGCGTCGCCTGCGTACCTGGAGCGCAACGGCGCGCCGACGCACCCGGACGATCTGAGCAAACATGTGTGCCTGCTGCACAAGTTTCCTGCCACGGGGATGATCGAGCGCTGGCCGCTGCGGGTGGGCGACACGCACATCGAACCGAGCCTTTCGCGTGCATTGACCTGCACCACGATGGACCCGCTGACGTACCTGGCGCTGGATGGGGTGGGGATTGCGTGTCTGCCGGACTTTTCAATCCGTGAGCCGTTGGCCGATGGCCGGCTGAAGGTGGTGCTGAAGGACTACACCGACCACACCGGCAACCTGTGGATGCTCTGGCCTGCGTCGAAGCAGACGGCACCGAGGTTGCGGGTGTTGATCGACTTTTTCAAAGACAACATTCTGAAGGTCTGACACTCAGCGTTGCAGGGTCTCGGCAATCGGCGACTTGCTCAGACCGAAACTGAGCATCACGGCCAGCCCGAGCAGACCGACCCCGGCGCCCAGCCACAGCGGCGAAGCGATGCCGGCATGGTCGACCATCAAGCCACCGAACAACGAACCCGAGGCGATCGCTACTTGAAATGTGGTGACCAGCATCGCCGAACTCGCTTCCGGCAGTGTCGGCGATGTCAGTTGCATCCAGCTGCTGACACCCAGCGGAATCGCCCCGTATGCCACGCCCCACAGCAACACCGCCAGCGTCACGCCCAGCCCCTGCAAGTGCGGCAAGGCCAACTGCACGATCACCATCAGCAACACCACCGCGCCCAGGGAAGCACGCAAGTGCGAAGTAATGGTGCCGGCCATGGCAAAGTTCGCCAGCATGCCGACCAGGCCGAAGCCCAAAAGGATCGCAGTAATCGCACTCGGCGAGAAACCGGCTTCATGGCCAAGGAACGGCGCGATGTAGGTGTACGCCGCGAAATGCGCCGCCACCACCGTGCCCAGCAACAGCATGCTGCGACGTGCATTGCCGCGCGACACATAAGCCAGCAGCGCGCGTACTTTCAGACCGTCGCGGGAAGGCAGCGAAGGCAAGGTCAGGGCTTGGGCTGCGAGCGCGAGCAGTGCAAGCCCCGCCGTCAGCGTGAGCGACATGCGCCATGAAAACAGGCTGCTGATGAACGTCCCGAATGGCACGCCGAACACCGTCGCCAGGGTAATCCCGGCGAAGATCAACGCCGTGGCCTTCGCTGCGTTCGATACGTTGACCAGTCGCCCGGCCACCGCAATCGCCACAGCCCAGAAGCCGCCCAGTGCAATGCCGACAAGTCCACGTCCGACCAGCATGATCGCCAGTGACGGTGCCAGCGCCGAGATCAGGTTGGCGGCCACCAGCAACAGGGTCAGCAGCAACAACAGATGCCGCCGGTTCATGCGTCCCGCGCCCAGCATGATCGCGGGCGCCGACACCGCCGCGACAACACCCGGCACGGTGACCATCAGCCCCGCAACACCCACGGTGACGTTCAGGCTATCGGCGATCTGCGGCAGGATGCCGACCGGCAGGTATTCCGTGGTGACAAAAGCAAAGGCGCCGAGGGCCACGGAGTACACCGAGAGCCAGGAGGAGGGGACCTCTTGTGTGGCCGTCGCCGTGGTGGGTAATGCCTGTAGATCGTGCATGGGAGAGCTCCACAATAATGAGTGGAGCCATGCTAGGCAGCGCGTGCCTGCGGAAAAACGGGGCACAGTTCCAATCACTGCGGAGCGATTGCTCCACAATCGAATGGCGCTGGCCCCGGCCGTTCAGTTGCGATTCTGGGCGACGATTGCAAAGTTGCCCGGCGCTTTTTCCAGCAGCCCAAGGAATCTCACTAGATCGACTGTGCTGCCGTCGACTTTCAAGTCATTTGAGGTCAGCGTTTCCTTCAGCCCCGCAGTGCCGCCCAGCAGTTGCACGAACAGGTCTTTGGTGACGGTCAGCGTTGCGTTGGCATTCGCTGCCGGCGGGCCTTTTCGGTAGTGCAGCACGGCGTTCTCGATCCACAGCACGAAGGATTCGCGGGTATCGGTCAGCAGCAGATTGAAGGTCCAGTTCTTGCCGTCGGCGGCCGGCCCGTCGAGGCTCGCGGCCATGGCTTCGAGGAAGCGTTCAGTGGGCGTCTGCTTCATCAGTTCGATCAAGTCCGAACGTCTGACGCCTTTGGTGGGCGGGCCGTTGCGCAGTTCCTGAGCGGCGGTCAGGTAGCTGTTGCGCCAGGTCGCGGACTCCGATTGGTAGCCCAGCTGTTCATAGGTCTGGGCCAGCAGTTCCTTGGCGGCCTTGTCGTCGGGTGCGTCGAGAACGGCCTGATCCAGCAGTTCGGCCACCCAGCGGTATTCGCCTTTGTCATAGGCCACGCGTGCGGCCTCGACCACTTTGGCGTGGCCGCCCATCAATTCGACATAGCGTTTGGCGGATTCCTTGGGCACCAGCGGATTCAAGTGCGCCGGGTTGCCGTCGTAGGCGCCGAGGTACATCTGGTAGATCGCTTTGACGTTGTGTCGCACATCGCCGTAATAACCACGGGTGCCGAAGTACGACGCCAGTGAGTCGGGCAATTGGATTTTGTCGGCGATCTCGTTGGGCGTGTAGCCAGCGTTCATCAGCCGCACGGTCTGATCGTGCATGTATTTATAGACGTCGCGGTGCTTGGTGATGAACTCGCGGATCCGCTCATTGCCCCAGATCGGCCAGTTGTGTTGGCCGAAATAGACTTCTGTGTCGCCGAGTTCGTCGAGGGCGATCTGCGTGTAGTCGGACCAGCGCAGCGCATCGCGAACCTTGGCGCCGCGAATCGGCAGCAGGTTGTGCATGGTCTGCGCCAGCAATTCCGCACCGCCGTAGGCCTTGCGTTCGGGGATCGAGAAGGTCAGCTCGGCCGGGGCTTCGGCGCCCGGTATGTTGTGAAAGACGAAGCTGACGCCGTCGAGTACGAGTTCCTGCATCGGCTGATCGATGATTTGCGTCGGCGCCAGAATGCCGATGCTGCCGTAGGCGACGTTTTTGCCCAGCCCGGTATCCACCATGCCGGTTGCGCCCGGTGTCAGGTTCTTGCCGAACTGATACATCGAACGGCGCGACATTGCCGGCCCGGCCAACACGTTTTCGCTGGTGGCTTCCTCCATGAAACCCACCGGTGCCACTACAGGGATCTTGCGCTCGGCGACTTCCGCGACCGAAGTAATGCCCAGCACTCCGCCGAAATGGTCAGCGTGGTCATGGGTGAAGATGATGGCGGTCACGGGCTTGTCGCCCAATTGTGCGCGGGCGAATGCCAAGGCTGCGGCGGCGGTTTCCTTCGAGGTCAGCGGGTCGACCACGATCCACCCGGTTTGCCCTTCGATCAACGTCATGTTGGCGATGTCGAAACCGCGCAACTGGTAGATGCCGTCGGTGACTTTGAACAAACCGATCTGGGCGTTGAGCATCGCGTGGCGCCACAGGCTCGGGTTGACCGTGGCGGGGGCCTTGCCTTCGACGAATCTGAATGCATCGAAATCGATCAGCACGGTGCCGTCGGAACCGAGGATCTGCCCGGTCGGCCGGGCGATGAGGCCGCGTTGGGCATCTTCCATATCCCGGGTGTCATTGAGGTCCAGGCCCTTGACCGAGGCTTCGATCACCGCTGCGGTCGCTGGCGTTGCTTCGCCATTGACAACGCTCGGTGGTTTGTCACAACCGGCGAGGGATACCAGCGCCAGGGCGATGAGGGTGTGGCAGGTCGATCTCATTCTTGTTGTTCTCCGATGATCAATCAGCAGAGAGTAGGGAGAGGAGGGTGATGTATCCAATGCATTGTTTACATCTGGATAATGCGTGGCTAGCATCGGCGACATGGACCTCAAACGACTGACACACCTTCTGGCGCTGGCCGATGAACGCCATTTCGGCCGCGCCGCCGAACGCGTGCACCTCAGCCAACCGGCCCTGAGCCGCAGCATTCAAGCGCTGGAGAGCGAAACCGGCCAGCGCCTGTTCGACCGGGACAGTGGCGACGTGCGCCCGACGCCGGCGGGAGAATTTCTGATCGAGCGGGCGCGACGGCTGTTGTTCGATGCACGCTCGCTGGAACGTGATCTGGCGCTTTACGGTGATGGCCGGCTCGGCAACCTTGCGTTCGGCGTCGGGCCGTTTCCGGCGGCGATGTTGATGCATCAGGTGGTGCCTCGGTTGCGTCGGGAGTATCCGGAAGTCACCCTGCGGGTAGAGATCAACAACTGGCAGATTCTTGAAGCCCGTTTGCGGGATGAAGCGATCGAGTTTTTCGTCGCGGACATTCGCAATTTCTCGGCCGACACCGATCTGCTGATTCGTTCACTGGGACAGGTTTCGGCGGGGTTCTTTGTCCGGCCGCAACATCCGCTGGCCGGGCGCGCGGTGACGATGAGAGACCTGGAAAAGTACGGCATCGCAACGACGCGCCTGCCGGCCGTGGTGAAGGAAGAGACTGCGCATACCCTGGGCATTTCCACTCGCCAGGCCTTGCCGCTTGCGCTTGAGTGCGACGATGTGGCGTTGCTCAGAACGGTGGCCTGTTCGACCGATACCATCCTCGGCGTGATCCACGGCGCAGTGGCTGAAGACCTGCGCATCGGTAACCTGATCGAACTGCAGGTCGTGGACAGACCCGGGCTGCATTCCGAAATCGGCGTCGTCAGCCTGCCCAACAGAAGCCTGTCACCGACCGCCCGCTGTGTGATCGACGCCATCGTCGACGAGATGGCGCAACGCAATATCTCGACCTGAGCGGGGCTCCGGTCGGCGGCCAAAACGCCAAAGCACAAGACTTCCCGCTCAAAAACCGGATAATGGCGGCCATTCTGTTCAGCTCGCTATTCTGGTAGTCCCCCATGGAAATCAAGGTCAACTTTCTCGACAACCTTCGACTTGAAGCCAAGTTCGACGACTTCACGGTGGTGGCCGACCAACCGATCCGCTACAAGGGCGACGGCTCGGCACCGGGTCCGTTCGACTATTTCCTGGCCTCGTCGGCGTTGTGTGCGGCGTACTTCGTGAAGCTGTATTGCGAAACCCGCAATATCCCGACCGATAACATCCGCCTGTCGCAGAACAACATCGTTGACCCGGAGAACCGCTACAACCAGATCTTCAAGATTCAGGTCGAGTTGCCGGCAGACATCTCCGACAAGGACCGCCAGGGCATCCTGCGCTCCATCGACCGCTGCACTGTGAAAAAAGTGGTGCAGGCCGGCCCTGAGTTCGTGATCGAGGAAGTGGAAAACCTCGATGCCGACGCCCAGGCACTGCTGATGCCGGGCGCGAACTCCAGCGCGAGCACTTACATTCCGGGCAAGGATCTGCCGCTGGAGCAGACCATCGCCAACATGTCGGGCATCCTCGCCGACCTCGGCATGAAGATCGAAATCGCCTCGTGGCGCAACATCGTGCCCAACGTGTGGTCGCTGCACATCCGCGACGCGCACTCGCCGATGTGCTTCACCAACGGCAAGGGCTCGACCAAAGAGGGGGCGCTGGCGTCGGCACTGGGCGAGTTCATCGAGCGCCTGAACTGCAACTTCTTCTACAACGATCAGTTCTGGGGCGAAGACATCGCCAATGCGCCGTTCGTGCATTACCCGGACGAGCGCTGGTTCAAGCCGGGCAGCAATGACGAGCTGCCGACCGAGATCCTCGATCCGTACTGCCTGAAGATCTACAACCGCGACGGCGAGCTGCGCGGCTCGCACCTGATCGACACCAACTCCGGCAATGAACAGCGCGGTATCGTTTCCCTGCCATTCGTTCGCCAGTCGGACGGCGAGGTGGTGTATTTCCCGTCGAACCTGATCGAAAACCTGTACCTGAGCAACGGCATGAGCGCCGGCAACACCCTGGCCGAAGCTCAGGTGCAGTGCCTGTCGGAAATCTTCGAGCGCGCCGTGAAGCGCGAAATCATCGAAGGTGAATTTGCATTGCCGGACGTGCCGCAAGAAGTGCTGGCGAAGTACCCGGCGATCATGGCCGGCATTCAGGGCCTGGAAGCCCAGGGCTTCCCGGTGCTGGTGAAGGATGCATCGCTGGGCGGCGAATTCCCGGTGATGTGCGTCACGCTGATGAACCCGCGTACCGGCGGCGTGTTCGCCTCGTTCGGCGCGCATCCGAGCTTCGAAGTCGCGCTGGAACGCAGCCTGACCGAACTGCTGCAGGGCCGCAGCTTCGAAGGCCTGAACGATCTGCCGCAGCCGACCTTCGAAGGTCAGGCGGTCACCGAACCGAACAACTTCGTCGAGCACTTCATCGATTCCAGTGGAGTGGTGTCGTGGCGCTTCTTCAGCGCGCAGGCGGAATACGAGTTTGTCGAGTGGGACTTCACCGGCCAGGGTGAAAACTCCAATGCCGAGGAAGCGGAAACCCTGTTCGGCATCCTCAAGGGCATGGGCAAGGAAGTGTACATGGCGGTGTACGAGCACATTGGCGCCACCGCTTGCCGCATCCTGGTGCCGGACTACTCGGAAATCTATCCGGTGGACGACCTGATCTGGGACAACACCAACAAGGCGCTGTTCTTCCGCGAAGACATCCTCAATCTGCATCGCTTGAACGAAGAAGAACTCCAGTCGCTGGTCGAGCGTCTGGTCGAAAGCGAACTGGACGACTACACCGACATCACCACGCTGATCGGCATCGAGTTCGACGACAACACCGTGTGGGGTCAACTGACGATCCTGGAACTGAAACTGCTGATCTGGCTCGCCCTGGGACAAATCGAGGAGGCTAAGGAAGCGGTGGAGATGTTCCTTCAGTACAACGACAACACCGTCGAGCGCGGTCTGTTCTATCAGGCCGTCAACGGGGTGCTGGAGATGCAGCTGGACGAAGACCTGGAGCTGGCCGACTACGAAGCCAACTTCCGCCGCATGTTCGGCAACGAACGGATGGACGCCGCGATCGGCTCGGTGGACGGCAGCGTACGCTTCTACGGCTTGACGCCGACCAGCATGAAGCTGGAAGGCCTCGACCGTCACCTGCGCCTGATCGACAGCTACAAGAAACTGCACGCGGCCCGGGCCAATGTGACGGCTTCGGTTCGCTGACAGCGATGACAACAAAAAAGCACCTTCGGGTGCTTTTTTGTTTTTAAGATGGACGCCTGTCAGAAGGAGCGATGCAATGGATCTGAAGTTCAGTCACGTCGATGTGCTGGTCAACAACCTCGAAGAGGCCTGCGCCTACTATGCGCAGATCCTGAAAGCGAGAATCTCCCGGACCCTCGTCTGGGAGCGGGGTGGCCTGCATGTTCGCTACGCGGTTGCGCTGATCGGGCAGGAGCGTTTCATGCTCGTCCAGCCATTGGCGGGCAACCTCAAGGAACTGCTGGACTCGTCGGGGGAGGGGATGATCTATCGCCACTGCTATTCGACACCGGACATCGAGAAGGCTTACGACGAACTGGTGATCGCCGGCGTGCAGCCCGAAGACGAAAACGGACAGCCCCTGGAGCGCGCCAACCTGCAATCACCGTCTGGCACACGCATCATCTGGCTGCCCAAGCGCTTCGGGCATTTCTCTATCGAGATTCTCGAAGAGCAGGCGCTGGAGGCGTTCATCACATCTGCATTTGCCTGAGTCTTTTTAAAGGGGACAGATTTATTTTGAAAATAAATCTGTCCCCTTTTGCATTTATGTCTTCGTCTGAAAAATACATGCGTTGTTATGCATCCGATTGCATGCCTGCTCCGTAAATTCAGCACCCTCATTCGAAGGGTCGAAGAATTCAGGAGACACACCATGCACTCGCTCATCAAACGCATTGCCATCGCCTGCTTCACATTGCTCTGCCTTGGCACGGGATCGAGTTTTGCTGCCGATACCGTGATGGTCGGCGGTGCAGCCATGTACCCGAACAAGACCATCGTTGAAAACGCCGTCAACTCGAAGGATCACACCACGCTCGTTGCTGCGGTCAAGGCGGCCGGGCTGGTCGACACCCTCAACAGCAAGGGGCCGTTCACGGTCTTCGCCCCCACCAATGAGGCCTTCTCCAAATTGCCCGCCGGCACTGTCGATACGCTCGTCAAACCGGAGCACAAGGCCGACCTGACCACGATCCTCACCTATCACGTCGTTGCCGGCACTCACACGGCAAAACAGCTGATGGATGACGCCAAGATGCACGGCGGCAAAGTCATGCTCAAAACTGTTCAGGGCGAATCCCTGACCGTCATGCTGCACGACGGCAAGTTGTGGGTGGTGGACGCCAAAGGCGGGAAGGCTGCGATCACCATTGCGGACGTGATGCAGTCCAATGGCGTGATTCATGTAGTGGATACGGTGTTGATGCCGAAGTAATCCTTTAAAGGGGACAGATTTATTTTTTAAATAAATCTGTCCCCTTTTAGGGGCTTGGAATTGGCCAGCGTGCCCTCATAACAAGGGTTACCTCCAATATCCCCCGAGGGGAAGGACAGACCATGACCAGCCAAACCGAAACTGCCATCCTCGCCGGCGGCTGCTTCTGGGGCATGCAGGATCTGCTGCGGCGCTATCCCGGCGTCCTGCAGACGCGCGTCGGTTACACCGGTGGCGATGTGCCGAATGCGACCTACCGCAATCATGGCAACCACGCCGAGGCCATCGAAATCGTCTTCGATCCTGCCGTTATCAGCTATCGGCAGATCCTTGAGTTCTTCTTTCAGATACACGACCCGACCACGCCCAACCGTCAGGGCAATGATCTTGGCCCCAGCTATCGTTCGGCGATCTATTACCTCAACGAACAGCAACGCGACGTCGCCGAAGACACCGCCGCCGATGTCGACGCCACACGGCTGTGGCCTGGACGAGTGGTGACCGAAATCGAACCGGCCGGGCCGTTCTGGGAGGCGGAGCCGGAGCACCAGGATTACCTGGAGCGTATTCCGAATGGCTACACCTGCCACTTCATCCGCCCAAACTGGAAGCTTCCGAAGCGCGGCTGAGGTTCTTTAGCGTCAGTGTGAAAGAGGGGAACCGGTCTGTTTTCTGAAAAATGGACCGGTTCTTTTTTTGTCCTTAACTCTGAAAGGTAGCTAAGCAAGTTAGCTATATGCTAGTTTCGCGTCCTCATCACGACCAGCCCGGACCGATCCTGCACATGACGTCACCTTCATCTCCGCCAAATCCGACCGAAGACCCCCGCAGCCTGCAGATCGCCAGTGATGTCGTCGGCCAGCAGTTGCAACAGATCGCCATCCTGACGCGCAAGGCTGCCAGCCATCTGGGCACAGCGCTGGGCATCAATCAGACGGATGTGGCGGCGCTGGAACACCTGATCACTGACGGGCCTCTGCCACCGACTGAACTGGCGGCGCGTCTTTCAGTGACTACCGCCGGTATCACGCAGGTCATCGATCGACTGGAACGCGCCGGGCACGTGGTTCGCGAACGACAGCTCAATGACAAGCGCCGGGTGCTGGTGTGTCCGGTTCCGGAGTCGGTGGCGCAGGCCTATCGGCATATCGCGCCAATGCTCAACGGCCTGAGTGCCGTCCTCGGAGCACTCGACGGCAAGGATCGCGCCGTGGTTGAAGCATTCCTGGGCCAGGTGATCGAGGTCTACCGCACCACATTGCCGGGCAGCCCTGTGGCCACGTCTGAAAACCAGGACGCGTGATGAAACCAAAAAAAATACTGGTGACCGGCGCAAGCATCGCCGGGCCTGCTTTGGCCTATTGGCTGTCCCGCCAGGGTATGGACGTTACGGTGGTCGAGAGGGCGCCTGCGTTTCGCGATGGGGGGCAAACGATCGACGTGCGGGGCGCCGGGCGTGTGGTGATTCAGCGCATGGGTCTGGAAGATTTGATTCGGGCGAACACGACTCAGGAACAGGGCATCGCCTTCGTTGACCAGGATAACCGGACCCAGGCGTTTCTGGGTGTCGATGCGTTCGACGGGGAGGGGCCGATTGCCGAACTGGAGATCCTGCGGGGCGAGCTCGCCAGGCTATTGATCCAGCACAGTCAGGATCGAGTGACCTATCGATTCGGCGACAGCGTTGCAGCGATGGAAGACGATGGTGAGCAGGTTCATGTGCGTTTCGAGCAGGGTGCCGAGCAGGTTTACGATCTGGTGATCGTGGCTGAAGGGATCGGTTCGACAACGCGCAATCAGGTGTTTGGCAACGAAGTCCAGCGCCGTCCGCTCAATCTGTATACGGCCTATTTCACTGTTCCTCGGCAGCCGAGCGATGGCCAGGTCATGCGCTGGCACAATATTCCAGGTGGTCGCTGTGTCTGCTTGCGGCCTGACAATCTGGGTACCACCCGCGCGTTTTTGTCTTTTCAGCAGGCGCCGTGTGGATACGAAAAACTCGCGCAGGACGAACAGAAATCCTTGCTCAGGCAAATATTCGCCGACGCCGGTTGGGAGACACCCCGCGTGCTGGCTGCACTGGAGGAGGCCACCGACCTTTATCTGGACGCGGTGGGGCAGGTCAAAATGCCTCGTTGGTCCAAGGGGCGCATCGCGCTGGTCGGGGACGCGGCTTATTGCGCATCGCCCATCAGTGGCATGGGCACCAGCTTGGGTCTGTGCGGCGCCTACGTGCTGGCCGGTGAACTGGGGCGCCATGCCGACCATACCCAGGCGTTCGCGGCCTATGAAAAATTGATGCGGCCCTTTGTTGCCCAGGCGCAAAGCGTGCCTGGATTTGCCCCCAGACTGGCCTCGCCGCATTCGCGCCTTGGCATCGCCCTTGGTCACGCGGTGTTGAGGCTGGCGAGTGCGCCGGGGTTCAAGCGCCTGTTCGGGAAGATTCTTTCGCCGAAGGCTGATGCTATCGAATTGCCGGAGTATGACGAGCAGCCGTGGGTGTAGAGCGAGAGCATTCAATGGGGACAGATTTATTATCAAAAAATAAATCTGTCCCCATTTTGTTTAGAATTGCGCCCCCTGCAGTTCTGCAGGTTTGCCATGGAAAGCAGCCGTCCGCACCTGCGCCAGGCAATCGGCTTCTTCAAATTGAACAAGGATAAAGGCTCATGGGTATGAGAATGGCCGCGTTGGTTTTGTTGCTTGCAACGTCACTGACCGCCTGTGGAGGAAGCAAGGACAAGGCCAGGGAATTGGTCGATATCAGCGGCGCCTTCAAGGAGCATTACGATGAGGTGGTGGAAACCGTAATGCGAGATTACTCGCCACGTTACATGGCGGTGATGGACGAAGAAATCCGCGAGGTTGTGGAAGACAAAGTTCCCTTCGACGAGATCAGAAACCTGCGGATCGATACCTTGGCGGCTCACTTGCAGCCGGACGAACTCAATGCGGCGATTCGTGCCCACGATAACCCCGCGCAGAGCAAAGACATTTTGAACAACACGCCTGAGGGCCGCAGCTTTCTGGACAAGATCTTCGACGCTGAAGACTCCGTCGAGAATACCTTCCAGGCCCTATTGAAGGAGCGTGAACCCGCCATCCTTCAAGCGCTGGATAAAATCAATAACAAGAGGCTGGATGGCTAGGCGTCCCTGACGCACGCTCAATCCACCTTCACCGCCGCTGGCGGAGTCCACTGCCCGTCGAGCGCCGTCGCCATGAAGCATCCTTACTTCATGGCCGTCACCCGATGGCGGCGAGTCGCTGAAACCATAGCTCATGTTTGATCGAGTCAAATGGCGGTGACGGTCATTGCCGCCGGTTCAACCGGTCGATGCGCCACACCGGTTCCTGTACCCTGCAGCCTTTCACTCCCACGAGCATGGAAAATGGATTCTCACTCGATTCTGGCTTTTACCCTGGTGGCCGCAATTGCCATCGCCAGCCCAGGCCCCGCGACACTGATGGCGATCAACAACAGCCTGGCCCATGGTCAGCGCAGCGCGATCTGGTCGTCGCTCGGCAATGCCAGTGGCCTGTTCTGTCTTTCAGCCGCTGCGATGCTCGGGCTCGGCGCGTTGCTCGCCAGTTCCGAAATGCTGTTCAACGCGGTGAAGATCATCGGCGCCGGTTATCTGTTCTATCTCGGGATCAAGCAACTGTTCAAAAAGGACGCGATGCTTCAGAACAGCCCTCAGGACGAATCGAAGAAAGCCCGGCCCACGCGCCTGAAACTCTACAAGTCGGCATTCCTGACGGCCGTGACCAATCCCAAGGCGACGATGTTTTTCACCGCGCTGTTCCCGCAGTTCATCGACCAGGGCGCGACGCTGCTGCCGCAGTTCCTGATCCTGACGTCGATTTTCATGGCGCTGTCGGTGACGTCCCTGACGCTCTACGCCGCGCTCGCATCCCGGGCCAAAGGTGTGTTGACCCGTCCGGCGTTTTCCCGCTGGGTCAGCCGGGTGGTGGGGTCGACGTTCATCGGCTTCGGCGCCGCCATTCTGACCATGCGCCGGCAGGCTGCCTGAGGGGCAGCGTCCATCGCCAGCGTCAGCGGGTCATAAAGCTGCGAATCGCCTGTGTGGTTTCCACCGGTGCTTCTTCCATCAGCCAGTGACCCGCTCCGCCAATCACCACTTCGGTAACGTTGTCGGCGGCGTTGCGCATCACGATGGCTTCGTTATTACCGAAGGACTTTTCACCGCCGACGGCCAGGACCGGCATCGTCAGTTTGTTCTTTGACGACGCTTCGTTGTCTACCGCGTCCTGGCGAATGGCGCGGAACTGAGCGAAGGCCGCGTGCATCGCGCCGGGGCGGGCGTAGAGTTTGGCGTAATGCTGGCGGGTGGCTTCGTCGACTTTTTTCGGGTTGCCGGCGAACTCGTTCCAGAACCGATCCAGGTAAATGCGCTCACGGCCGGCGACCAGTCGCTCCATGTCCGGGCCTCCAAAATCGAAGTGCCAGAGCATCGGCGAGCGAACGATGTCGTTCCACGGCGCAATGCCCGGAACAGGCGCATCCATTACCACCAAGCGATCGGTCTGTTGCGGATACCGCGAGGCATAGGCGAACGCGACCATGGTGCCGATGTCGTGACCGATGACGACCGAATGCTCGATGCACAGCGAGGCGAGTACGGCGCGGATGTCTCCCGCCTGGGTCTTCTTGTCGTAGCCACCGTCGGGAATCGACGACAACCCCATCCCGCGCAGATCAGGGATCACCACGGTGTGATCCTTCGCCAGATCGGTCGCCAATGGCACCCACATGTCCCCGGTATCACCAAAACCATGCAACAGCACCACGGCCGGGCCTTTGCCGCCGATGCGCGTGTGGATCTTCGCGCCGTCCACGGCAATGTCTTGCGTGCGGAAGGAAGCGGGGAAGGGTTTCACGTCCGCATGGGCCGGAACACTCAGGGTCACCAGCAAGGAAGCGGTCAGCAAGGCGCGGATCATCACGGTGACTCCAGAGGTGTAGGTGGGTGGAGCGTAGACCGCTTTTAGAACGCTGCCTTTTACCGTTGAGCGTTTTGCGCGGGAGTCGGCCTCTGGCTGACTTGAGGTGCGGTGCAAAGCCTGTCGAGAAAGGTCGAAACCTGCCGTTTACCGCGCAAATGCACCACCGGGACGTCTGGCCCGATTGACTGGCGCACGTTGTCGATACCCGGGCGGTAACCCCGGTCAAAGGTCCATACGAACTTCAGAAACGTCAGGAATTTCCGGTCGATTTTTTCTCTGCAGCCTGCCGCGAGATCCGGGCGCGGGCGGTTCATGATGCTGCGTCGGATCACGCGGGCGAAGCAGGTGAGTCGTGGCGTATCAATCCAGATAATCAGATCGGCACGGGGCAGCCGCAGGTCGAAGGTTCGCCGGGCATAGTTGCCTTCACACACCCATGAATCCGCGTTGATTGCCTCGCGGACCCGTGTGCGGAATTGTTCTGCGTCGGGCTCGACCCAGTCTGGTTCCCAGAACAAGGTATCCAGATGAACCACGGGCAGGTTCAGGCGCTGGCCGAGGGCGCGGGCGAGGGTGGATTTGCCACTGCCGGCGTTACCCAGAATCACAATCCGTTGCATAGGGACGTCCTGTCGAAAAAAGCCGGCAATTGTGCAGGTTCCGGATGTTCAATCAAAGCGGATTCAGTCGTATTTCTTGCCTGACCCGCCGATATCAGGGAAGCTCCCGCGAATCCTGTCTCGGGCAAGTTGGCTGTACGATCGAATCGTTAGGGAAGCGTTGAATGGCGTTCAAGGTGTTGGTGGTCGGTGGGTATGGAAACTTCGGCAGCATCGTCTGCCGGCATCTGGCGTCGATGCCCGATGTTGATCTAGCGATCTCGGGTCGCGATCCGCACAAGTTGCTGCGCAAGGTCGAGGCGTTGCAAGCCGCTTCAGGAAAAAACTGCGCCAGTTGGTGCGGCGATGCCATGGGCCCCGGGTTTCAATCTGCGTTGGGCTCGATGGGAATTGAGCTGGTCGTCCACACCGGCGGCCCGTTTCAGGGGCAGTCCTATGCGGTTGCCGAAAGCTGCATCGAGGCCGGGGTGAACTATTGCGACCTGTCCGATTGCCGAACCTTCGTCAACGGTATTGCTGTACTCGATGCGCGCGCGAAAGAGGCGGGCGTGGCGATTCTCAGCGGTTGCAGTTCGGTGCCGACCCTGTCTTCGGCCATCATCGATCAGCAGCGGTATCGCTTTCAACGCATCGATTCGATCGAACATGGCATTTCCTCTTCCGCCAAGATGCCGGGGCTGTCTACCGTTGAAGGTGTGCTTGCCTACGCGGGCAAGCCGATCAAACAGCTTAAGGATGGCCGGGTTCACGAGGTGCCGGGCTGGCAGGATCTGACGTTGCGCAAGATGCCGCATCTGGGCACCCGCTTGCTGGCCAACGTCGACGTGCCGGACATGGACATTTTCGCCGGTCGCTACGGCGCCCGGACACTGAGCTTCAAGGCCGGTGCCGGGCTCAAGCTCGGCGGTGTCGCCAATGCGTTGTTCGCCCAGGCCCAGAAGAGGGGGCTGATTCGGGACCCTGCGCCCTGGGCTGCACGACTGCATCGTTTGGGCACCTGGTTCGAGCGACTCGGCGATGGCAAAAGTGCGATGTACATTGACGTGCAAGGTATCGGGGTTGAAGGGCAACCGCTGTCCATGACCGCTCAGCTGACGGCGTGGAACGACAAGGGCCCGGAAATCCCGAGCTGCGCCGCTGTGGCCCTGGCCACCAAAATGGCCCAAGGCTATGTGCCTGAACCCGGCGCCCGGCCTTGCGTGGGCGAAATCACCGTCGACGAATACATGGCCGCGATCAACGACCCTGAAAACCTGAGCCTGTCCGTGCGTTTCTCCGACGGGCAGCGCTGAGCATGCTTTACCTGTGCCTCAAATACATTCATGTGATCGCCGCGGTTTTCCTGTTCGGATTCGGCATGGGTTCCTACCTTTACCTGATCGCTGCCAGCCGCACCGCGAATCCTCAAGTGATTGCTCATGTGGCGAAAATGGTCGTGCGTTTCGACGCCTGGATCACCACCCCGGCAGGCTTCATTCAGATCGCATCGGGCTATGGGCTGATCAAGCTGGCCGGCCTTCCGTTGACCACGGAATGGGTGCTGACGTCGTTGATCATCTTTCTTTGTGTGGGATCGCTCTGGCTGCCGGTGCTGGTGCTTCAGAAGCGCCTGTACGTGATGGCTTCGAGTGCGAACGAGACCGGAGGAGGGCTCGCGGAGGAGTACCGGTCGGTGTACCAGAAATGGTTCTGGATGGGAGTGGCCGGTTTTCTGGGGATGTTCGTGATTGTCTTGATGATGGTGACGAAGATGACGCCCGTGCAGGTGCTAGGGCTGTTGCTGTAGCGAAGCCTTCAGAAAGCGTTGTTCATGATCGGGATCAGGCAGAAGACAGGTGTCATATTGTCCAAACAGCCGATAACGATTCAGTGCAATACGATCGTAGGCCCAGTTCCGAAGCCCGCGCGGGAAAATGCGCAAGCATTGCAAAGGACGCCAGCGGGCAGGCAGTTGAGCAACGACTTCGAAAAAGGCGTCGGAGCGCTCCCAATAGTGTCGGTCGCGGATGACCGCCATGGTGTCGAACTGATCGAGGGGTAAATCTGCCCAGGCGAGCAGCGCCTGCCCTTCGGGAGATTGCACCGCCGCCAGCCGGACTCGCTGATGGCGGTCATGACGAATCAGGAATTTCGCCCAGCCATTGCACAACTTGCAGACGCCATCGAACAACACCACCGTTTCGCCGGGTTTCAGCAGGGGAGCCGGTGAAGGGCGAATCCGGGAAACGGTCATAGACATCGGTCCATTGAGGCCTGGTTTCCCGGATCATATCCTTAAACGGTCACGACAATCTTTCCGACCTGCTGGTTGGCTTCAAGAAAGCGATGCGCCTCTTGAATGTCCTCGAGGGCGAACGTCTTCGCGATGATCGGTTGCAACGCGCCCGATGCGAGACCGTCGGAAATGAACGTCTTGGCTCGGGCCAGAGCGGCAGGATCCGCGACGACCTCCGCGTAAAGGTAGCCCTTGAGCGTCAGGCATTTGCCCAGCACGGTGAACAACGGGAACGGCGTAGGCTCCGGGCTCAAGGCGCCGTACTCAAGCAGAATGCCGCCCCTGGCCATGCTCTGGGTGAGCTGTTCGAAAGCCGGGCCGCCGATGGGATCGAACACCACGCGCGCGCCCTGACCATCGGTCAGCGCCATGACGGCGGCGACGATATCCTCTTCATCGCTGACGATGACGTGCGCGGCGCCGGCGTCCAGCAACGCCTGCTTCTTGGCCCGGGTGCGGGTCACGGCGATCGAAGTCGCGCCCACCATTCGGGCAATCTGGAAGGCTGCCAGGCCGACGCTGCTGGAGGCGGCAGTGATCAGCACAAAATCATTCTTCGTCAGTCTGGCCTGTTCGACGAGCGCGCCCCACGCGGTGACGTATTGCATCCAGGAAGCGGCGGCCTGTTCAAAGGACAGGTTCGACGGGTGTTTTACCGTCAGCTCGGCGGGCACGTTGGCCAGCTCGCCGTAGGTGCCCCATTTGGCGATGTCCAGCGGCGGAATCAGGCTGACCGCATCACCGACCTTGAACTCGCTGACACCGGCACCGACGGCAACCACCACGCCGGCCGCTTCATAACCGAGGCGGCTGGGAAACTGCGCTTCCTGCAGATAGGCGTGATTGCGGAACATGACCTCGGCCCGATTCAACCCGAAGGCCTTGACCTCGATTTGCACCTCGCCGGATGCCGGAGCCGGCACATCGACCGATTCCAGTTTCAAAACGCTTGCGTCGCCGTATTCATGAATCCTGACAATGCGTGCCATGGTTACCTCTTCTGTGATCAATGAGGCCGGTGTGACCGGCCTGAATTTGTGTGAAATCGCACCTGTTGCAGCCGTGCGCGTCGTTGCCATGGCCGTCAATTTAGGCTTTGGCCCGGGTCGGATAAAGACCTACGATAGCGCAACACTAGAAACGCAGGGTTTCCAATGGATCGCCTCACCTTGATGGCCGTCTTCGTCAAAGCGGTGGAGCTTGGCTCCTTCAGCGCGGTGGCCGATGAGCTCAATCTGTCCCCGCAACTGGTCGGCAAACAGGTCAAGATGCTCGAGCAGCATCTGGGTGTCTCGCTGCTCAATCGCACGACCCGCAAACAGAGCCTCACCGACTTCGGCCGCACGTTCTATCAACGGGCGAAGCTGATCCTGGCCGACATGGACGCCGCGGAAGAAATGGCCGCGATGACCCGAGGCGTACCCAGCGGCCGGCTCAGAATCAACGCACCGGTCACCTTTGGCGTCAGCACGCTGTCGCCTCGGCTGCTGGAGTACATGGTCAGGTATCCGCAGGTGTCGGTGGACCTGACCTTGTCCAACGAACTCGTTGACCTGGTGGAGGGCGGATATGACGTGGTGTTTCGAATCGGTGAACTGTCAGATAGCGGTCTGAAGGCATTGCCTTTGAAGCCTTATCAAATGGTGTTGTGTGCAGCGCCTGCCTATCTGGCCAGACGTCCACCGATTACGACCCCGCTGGATCTTCAGGAACATGAATGCCTGGCGTTTGCCTATTCGGACGGTCGCTCACACATTCGCCTCGAAGGGCCGGACGGTTGCATCGACGTGCCGATTAAAAGCAGATTGACGATCAATCAGGCCGACCCGTTGCTGTCAGCGGCGGTGGCTGGGCTGGGGGTCGTGCTGTTGCCGTTGGAGCTGGTCAAGGATGCACTGAGAAGTGGAACGCTGGTGAACCTTCTGCCGGACTACAACGTCCCGGTTTCCCTGATGAATCTTCTGTATGCACCGGACCCTCGGTTGACGCCCAAGCTGCGAAGCTTCGTGGATTTTGCCAGGGCTGCGTTTGGGGCGGATGCGTGAAAGGGGAGCGAGGCCGTCATCAGGGTCCATCGTTCAACTCATTTCGAGGCTGTCAGAAATCCCGGATCGAATGACGTATTGGCGATCCTCGCAACGTCCGATTCAGCTTCCCATTCCACGGTGTCACCTGCAATTTCGCGCACGATCCACTGCTGTGGCGCCGTCCACGAGAGTTCGATGTAAGGGCCGTTGAGCGCCTTGTTTGCAATCAGCAGCGCAACCTCATCGGCCGGGCCCGGGCACATGCCACCGACGGCCATGGGCACGCATTCGCGTATCAGACGAGTGAGCAGGGACAGTCGCTCGGTGTGGGAACTGAAGGGAGCTCGATGCGCTGCGCCTGCGTTATCCGTC
This sequence comes from Pseudomonas sp. GW822-FHT03F08, assembly GCF_058801265.1. Classification (NCBI taxonomy): domain Bacteria; kingdom Pseudomonadati; phylum Pseudomonadota; class Gammaproteobacteria; order Pseudomonadales; family Pseudomonadaceae; genus Pseudomonas; species Pseudomonas sp. GW822-FHT03F08. Next base: position 351,877 of record NZ_JBXANC010000008.1, read on the forward strand.
AGTTGCAGATAGCCCGATTCGTCCGCGGCACAATGGATCAGAGCAAGATGCAACGGTGCCTGCCCCTGACCTTTTGCATAACGTGATTTGATGATTACGAATTCCTGAGTGGGTGAATTGACCGGGGCGTTGCTCAATTCGGTTCTGATTCCTTTGCCTGGCCTGTTGCCCATTGTGCCCTGGCCAGTCCGTGGCACTTGCACCACGCCGGGGTAGTGGACAGCGTCAGCTCGGCATCATCGCGCTCAAGCTTGATATCTACCGTTTCGACGCTTGAATCGCCGCATCAAGCAAAGGCCCCGTGATCATCCGTGCCTTGTAATCGCTGACGAAATAATTGATTCGATTGGCCAGGTACTGAATGGACAGCCAGCCCAGGCCGTGGTGATCGCGCAACTCATCGTCGTTGAGCTTGATCAGAGCGTCATAACTCACAAAAGACGCTTCGCAATTGACGAGCAGATACAGCGATCCGTCTTCAGCACCTAGAAGATCCCAAAAGCTGTCGTTCAGGTGATAGGTTGCCGGCGTGAGTTCAAGTAGCTTCATGTGCGTTCCTTGCTGGCGCTGATGGGGGCGACCCCTTTCTTATCGGTAGCTGCAGCTTTTCCCTGATGTTTCCCCACGCGTTTTTTCCACGGAAAGTACTCTACAAAAACCGCACGGTTGACCACTCCGGATTCACCCACCTGAAATCCGGGCATTTGTTGCAGGTCGAGTTGTAGGCACTGAGCCGCAAGTGACTTTTGTAACGCGGGATCCGGGTGAAAGGACTCTGGACGGGAATAGATTTTCTCAAGCGTCACATCGCAACGCGCAATTTGGCCCTTCGCGTTAGCCGTGAAATCAAAACGGGCTATGCCGAACGCGTTGATTGAGTGCCCGGCCAGCAGGTTGTCCCAGAAAAAGCGGCTTGCAAGACCAGCCTTCCGGTGTTTCAGGTCGTAGTCGGAAATGGATGAAACATCGCCCTTGGCGATTAGCGGCGCGATAATCTCAAGGGAGCCATCGACCGGGCTCTGAAGGTTTTCCGGGATGGTTGACCAGATCTCGCTCCAGCACACATCGGTTACAAGATTGGCGAAGTCGGCTGGGGAATCCGGGTCAGTTGACTGCGTTTCGCAGAGCAATACGTCACCTTGCCGGCTGAGCTTCATCCGTAACTTCACGCTGCCTCGTATGCCTTCGCTATTCGCCAGCAACACTTTCTCGGCCAAGGTGTTACGTAAAACCCTGATGTAGCGCCTTGCCTCCATCGCATTGATTTCTTCTGAAGTCATGAACGCTGGAGCAGACTTGCCACCACTGTCCATCCAGGCATTTATTCGCTGGTCGGTGGTCAGTTGGTGACAGCCAGAAAGCGTCACCAGGCCTGTCAGGAAAAGCAGCGGCGAGATCAGCCGACAATCGATCCATGATTTCAATGTATTGCTGATCACTCATCTGTTCCTTGAAAAAAACGAGGCGCCATTTTGCCTTGAAGCCAGACCGCCGTACATTTGCAACGCGCATCTCGATTGATCGCAAGAATCAAACCGGACTCGGCCGCAACTCGTGCACCAGATCAATCAGTGCGCGCAATCGCGCAGGCACGAAGCGATGGCCCGAGTAATAAAGCCTCAACCCGCCAAACGACGGACACCACGGCATCAGCACCGGCACCAATGCGCCGCTTGCCAGTTCTTCCTGGATGAACCACTCGGAAATGAAACCGATGCCCAGGCCCAGCACCACGGCCTGTTTGATCGCCAGCAACTCGTTGAACACGAAGCGCGTCGGCAGATCCATCTGCAATTTCTCGCCATCGCGTTCCAGCTCCCAATGGTAGATACCTCCGTGGGCCATGCGCATGCCGATGCTCTGGTGGGTGAGCAGATCCCGCGGGTGTTCGGGCACGCCGTGGCGTTCGAGGTACTCGGGCGTTGCCACCATGAGCATCCGGATGTCGCCTGACAGCGCCACCGCAATCATGTCTTGCGGTACCGACTCGGCCAGGCGAATCCCGGCGTCGAAGCCCCCGGCGACGATGTCGACCATGCTTGCCTCGCTGACGACGTCGATGCGCACCTCGGGATAGCGCCGAGCGTACTGATCGAGCAGCGGCTCCAGCAGCAGGTAGGCCGCGCCGTGCGGTGCATTGATGCGCAGTGTGCCGCTGGGTTCGTCGAGACCGACGCTGGCCTCTTCGCCGGCACTCTTGATCTGCGCCAGGGCAGGGGCGATGCGCTCCACATAGCGTTGCCCGATGTCGGTGAGGGCAACGCTGCGTGTGGAGCGATTGAACAGGCGCACCTTCAGGCGCGCTTCGAGGCCGGCCACCGCGCTGCTCACCGCCGTGGTGGACATACCCAGTTCCTGGGCCGCGCCGCGAAAACTGTTGCGTCGGGCAACGGCCAGCACCACTTCCAGCTCGGTCATTCCTGTTCTGTGCATGGATTGTCCTGAAAATAGGGATGCTTCATCAGCCAAAGGATAGCTTATCGGAACAATCAACTCTTCTTAGACTTCGCTTCATCGAGGCTCGCTTCAAGCGAGTCATTTTCAGCGAGGAGTTGCCATGCAGCGCATTGAACACATCTACATCAACGGCGAGTACGTCCTCCCACACGGTCAGGAGTGGTTTGACCTCCATAACCCGAGCACCGAGCAAGTCATCGGTCAGGTCCGGTTGGGCGATGCACTCGACGCCCAGCGCGCCATCGCCGCCGCCAAGGCTGCATTCCCGGCCTGGTCTCGCACCACGCGCGAGGAGCGCATTGCCGCCCTGCAACGCATGCATAAGGCCGTGGCGGCCAGAGAGGAAGAACTGCTGGAAGCCATCCTTGAGGAGTACGGCTCGCCTGCGGTTCGTGGGCGCTGGATGGCGACGTATCCGGCGGATGTGATTGCACAAGCGATCGAGGCGCTGGAGGCGTTCGACTTCGAAGAGCAGGCCGGTATGGCCAAAGTCATTCTGACGCCCGTGGGCGTGACCGGTCTGATCACGCCGTGGAACAGCAATGCCGGCTTCATCTGCAACAAACTGGCTACCGCACTGGCGGCAGGCTGCACCGCCGTCATCAAGCCCAGCGAGATGAGCGCGTTGCAGACGCAGGTCGTGATCCGGGCGTTGCACGAAGCGGGACTGCCACCGGGTGTCTTCAATATCGTCAACGGACGGGGCGATGTGGTGGGCGAGGAGATCGCCCGCCATCCCGACGTGGCCAAGATTTCGTTCACGGGGTCGTCCGCAGTTGGTCAGCATCTGGTCAGAACCGGTGCCGACACCCTGAAACGCGTGACCCTGGAACTGGGCGGCAAGTCGCCCACCGTGGTACTCGATGACGCGGATTTCCAGGCGGTCATGCCGTTGGCACTGCACGCCGGATTCCTCAACAGCGGCCAGGCCTGCATCGCGGGCACGCGCATTCTTGTCCCGCGTTCACGGCTCGCAGAGTTCGAGCAGGTCGCGAAGGAGGGCGTCGCACAGTTTCAATCGGGCGACCCACGCAACGCCGACACCGATATCGGCCCGATGGTCAGCCAGAAACAATGGGAGCGGGTGCAGCGCTACATCCGTATCGGTCAGGAAGAGGGCGCAAGGTTGCTGGCGGGTGGCGAAGGTCGTCCGGAAGGCCTGCACGCCGGATGGTTCGTCAAGCCCACGATCTTCACCGATGCCAACAACCAGATGCGTATCGCGCGTGAGGAAATTTTCGGCCCGGTGCTGACGATCATCCCTTACGAGGACGACGCCGATGCGATCAGCATCGCCAACGATACGGACTATGGACTGAGCGCTCTGGTGCTGGGCCAGAACCCCGAACGTTGTGTGAATATCGCCCGTCAGATCGATTCGGGACGCGTGCTCATCAACACCCTGGCCCATGAACCGCGCGCCCCTTTTGGTGGCTTCAAACATTCGGGCCTGGGGCGCGAAATGGGCAAGTGGGGGATGAGCGCGTATCTGGAGCCAAAGACATTGATCACCCATGACGCGGTGAAGTGAACGCTGTGTGTGGCATCGGAAACCGGGCGGAATTCATTCCTGGTTTCCAGCAGCGTTACGAATGATTGCCCGGGTTTGAAGTTGACCGTCCATGCTGCTGTATCGCAGCATGGCGCCTCCCGAACACCAAGCCTGGAAACTCATGTCTGACCCTTTGGATCTTGATGAATTGTTGGTACATGTCAGCGATGAAGCCTCGTTCATTCGCTTCATCCAGGCGCTGGGTGCTGATTTTGCCCACGAGCGATCACTGGAAGAGCTGTCACCTTCAACGCTCGATCGGGCCGGCGCTTCAGAGTGGGAAAACGGATCCGTAGACTCGTTTCTCGATGCCGCGGCCGCGTGGGCAGATTCAAGCAGCCGATCCACCTCAAACGACGGAGCGGTGTCGAACGTATGGCAGCGCTGCGCCGCTATTCTGTTGGCCGGAAAGTTTTATGAGTGAGCCGCACGCGACCTTCGCGTCTGGCCGGAAGAGCCCCATGCCCAGAATGCTACCGGACAACGAACTCAAGGCGCTTTCGGTGGAAGCCGAGGTCAATGGATTAACGCTGAGTGATCTTGCCGTCACGTGCGCGAAGTTCGGAATGACACCGCGATATCTGCTGAACGAGCTCTCCGTAGCGATTGCGGAAAGCTATCTGGAGAGATCGCTGGACTATGAATTTTGCGATGGTGTGATGAACGGAATCATCAATGCCGTGGTTGAGGTCGGCATGACTGACGATATGCCTGAGCCCGCCTTCTCGCTCTATCAGGCGTTTGATCTGGGTGAATGGATCCGCAGCGAGGACCCGCCGGGGACTGATCCCAGTGAGAAATACGCGAGGCCAGTGGTTGAGGACATAATGCGTGCGTTGAGGGGCTGAGGTTCAGTGTCGATTCTGACGGGCGACTGACGTCGAATCGGGCTTGCACCTCTGGCCGTCACCCGCATTCATCGATCACACCGACTCATCCGCCGAACACCAACGATTGCGCCCCAGCCGCTTCGCCTGATACAGGCAGGTATCCGCCGACTGCAGCAGCATGGCCGGCGTCACTGTGTCGTCAACCGGATGGCGGGTCGCAATGCCGGCGCTGGCCGTGACGTATCCGAGGGGATGCCCGGAGTGTTCCAGTTCCAGCGAGCGGATGGCTTGCAGGATGTCCTCGGCAACTTGAATGGCACCAGCGTTCTCGGTGTTGGGCAGCAGCACGGTGAACTCTTCGCCACCGTAGCGCACGGCAAGGTCGCCGGGGCGTTTGACCGCTTGCTGGATCGCGCGTCCGACGGCGTTGAGGCAGTCGTCGCCGGCGGCGTGGCCGTAGCGGTCGTTGTAGCGTTTGAAGTGGTCGACATCGAGCATGATCAACGACAGCGATGAGCCCTGGCGCCGGGCCAGACGAATCTCGTCTGCCAGCGCGTTGTCCAGGCGCCGGCGGTTGCCGAGCCCGGTGAGGCTGTCGGTCAGTGCCATGTCGCGCATGGCCTGGTGGGCGGAACGGATCTCCCGCTCCATCGCGATCCGCTGGCGCAACTGGCTCAGCACGATCAGTCCAAAACCGGCGAGGACCAGGATCAGAAAAATCAGCACGAAGCCGTTTTTCAGCAAGTCCCGACGCCATGGCGCGGTGATGGAATCTTTCGACAGGCCCGCCTCAACCACTAGCGGATAGGTGGTCAAGGCGCGATAGCCATAAAGCCGTTCAGTGTCATCGACCACCGCTCGGATCTGGGCGATGCCTTCGTTGGAGGCGGGCAGGTAAGTCTTGAAGATCTCGCTGTTCGCCAGGCTTTTGCCCACCACAGAGGCGATGAAAGGACGGCGGACCAGAATCGTGCCGTCGCGCATGGCCAGCACCAGTGCGCCTTTGTCATCGATCCGGAAATCGCCGTAATAGTCGACGAAATAACTGACCTTGACCGTCCCCAGCAGCACGCCTGCGAACGAGCCATCAGGGTTGTTCAAGCGACGGGAGATGGGAATGATCAGGTCATGGGTGGAGCGGCTCTCGACCACCTGGCCGATGCGCACTTGCCGATCCTCGTGAGTGCGGTGGTACTGGAAATAATCGCGATCGGCGTTGTTGGCTGTTTCGGGGGTGACCTCTTTGTCGGTCACGATCCAATGGCCGTCCGGGCCGTAGATGAACAGGCCGTGCAACTGCGGCATGATTTTCGATTGCTGCACCAGCAGCTTGTGAATGCGCGGGACATCGAGGTTTTGCAGACCGTCACCTTCGACACGCTCGGCCAGCCCGGCGGTGACCACATCGACCTGGCGAATCGTGTCTTCGGCGTGCTGGGCGGTGGCGCGGGCCAGGTTGGTCACCGAATCGCGCGCAGACGCAAAGACCGAACGATAGTCACGCCACGTCCGCCAGCTCTCGACCGCCAGAAACGCCACGACCACAACCAGCATGAAGCTGACCGTCAGCCGGAAGGTTGAGCCGGCCTTCACGGCTTTGCTGGCGGGGCGCAGCTTGTCGTTTGCAGTTGGCTCTTGCGTGTTGCGTCCGAGCATCAACTTTTCCTTGAATGTCGTTCTGAACGTAATGCTGGCGGACATTATGACAAGGATCGGCAGGAAGTTCGGGACCGCAGCGTGATTGAGCCTCGGTTTGCGCTGATTGTCTCTTCTGAGTTGACGGTTAAACGCTTTGCAGGTGATTTATCGCTTTCAGGCGAGTCATTAATCTGTGCCCATCTTGAACGCAAGCGAACTTCCACAACTAAAAAGGGATTCAACATGAGCACTGCAACCTACAACCGCCTGAACAAAGACGACGCCGTGGTTCTGCTGGTCGATCACCAGACCGGTCTGATTTCGCTGGTCCAGGACTTCTCGCCGAACGAGTTCAAGAACAACGTGCTGGCATTGGCCGACCTGGCCAAATTCTTTGAGTTGCCGACCATCCTCACCACCAGTTTCGAACAAGGTCCGAACGGCCCGCTGGTGCCGGAACTCAAGGAAATGTTCCCGGATGCGCCGTACATTGCCCGCCCGGGCCAGATCAACGCCTGGGACAACGAAGACTTCGTCAAGGCAATCAAGGCCACCGGCCGCAAGCAGATCATCATTGCCGGTGTCGTGACCGACGTGTGCGTGGCGTTCCCGACCTTGTCGGCGCTGGCGGAAGGGTTTGACGTGTTCGTGGTGACCGATGCCTCCGGCACCTTCAACACCACCGTGCAACAGGCCGCATGGAACCGCATGACCCAGGCCGGCGCACAGATGATGAACTGGTTCTCGGTGGCCTGTGAGCTGCACCGCGACTGGCGCAACGACATTGAAGGGCTGGGCAACCTGCTGTCGCAGCGGATTCCGAACTACCGCAATTTGATGAATGGCTACGCGGCGCTGACGGCTCGTCAGGCTTGATCGAATACTGCGAAAAATGTGAAAGGCCTGCTCTCAAAAGCAGGCCTTTTGTTTCTACTGCGGTCCTCTAAACGTGAAGGTCATTCGATGGGCGGTGTTCTATACGTTTTATAGAGCCGCTGCACTTCTGGACTGTCGAGGTTCTCGTAGGTAATGCCTTCTTTATCCAGCCCATCCAGACCCTTTATTCCACCGATCATTTCCGGCCATTCGTCACGGCTGGAGATATCGAGAACGTAGGGCTTCAGATAGTCGTCGAGATGGCCTTTGAATGGGTTTTGGATCTCATCACTGAGTGCTCGCAGGTAGTCGTCTTTGTTCGTATTTGACCAATCAATGGCAAATCTCGTGCGGTAGCACAGTTCCATGTAAATGAGCAGGATCGTGCGCCCATTGCCATCCAGAAAAGGGTGAGCAGATGCGAGCTGGCCCATTACTTCTCCCGGACGTTCTCTGAAACGCTCTTTGTTTGCAGCAAGTTCAAGGGCGTATTCCACAGACCTTCTGATGAGGTCGGGACGTTCAAAAACCGTGTGGCGAGGATCGTCTTTTGATCCCTTGAAAACGGCGAGGTGGGGTACGAGTTCGTTCCTGTCCTTTCCGGCCCATGGATAGAAACCGGAAAACAGGATTTCGTGCGTTTTGAGGATAGATTTGTAATCGATGGGTTTTCTCTTGGCCAGATAGGCAAGAGCGTCTTCGAGACTCGCTTCGAAAGCGAGATGTTCAGATTCTTTTACCTCGAGGGGATCTTTCAGCTTCAGTGAATTTTGAAGATAGCCGTTAGTGTCAAAATCGCCGAAAGGGTCGAACATCATGCGCTCAGCTTCTTTTTGGACCGCCTCTTTTCCTCAAGATAACGCCCTTGAAATGTCATGATTTCCCACTTGTTCAGAACACCCTTCCTTTTGAGATTGACGAGTAATTGCTCAACGCCATCCAGCTCAACGACATCACCCGCCAGGCGCGTAATGGTTACCGCCATGCAGCTCACGCTGTCACGGTCGGCGGTGACGTGATGTTCCTTGGCAAGCTTGCGAACCTCGGTTGCAACACTGTCAGCGGCTGGTTTAGTCATTTGGAAAACCCTTGTCTACGTGTTCTGAGCATAGCATGACGCCGGTTCATCAAAAGATGAAGGATCAGAACCAAACTGCAACAAAATCCCCAAGATTGAGCTTCACATCTTTTCATTGCCAGTCGACAATGCGCGCTCTGTTCCGGGGTAGTTCAGCGGTAGAACACTCGGCTCTTAACCGGGTGGGCGCTGGTTCGAATCCAGCCCCCGGACCCATTACAACGCAGGGTCGCAAGGAAGTATGTCCAGGCACGATAGTGAATCGGATGCGTTTGTCGGGATAAATGACGGTTATGCGCACTTTCAACTATCTCGAGCGCTGACCGCGGCACGAGAAAACGACGCTGACCCACAAATGCTTGATCGGATTGAGCGTTGGCGACAGGTTGTCGAGCATCTCGTGCAGGGCAGCGCGCTGTACGGTTCACGCACACCGTTTGCGGATTTGCCCGAATGGGTCACGTTGGAGGTGGCCACTGGCGGCTTTGCCACTGGCAAGCTTCTGGCCGGCGGCGAGTTAACGCTTTATGAGCGCCGGTTGGCTGCATTGATCCCCGGCATTCGCGTCGGGTTTGAACGACTCGATTTAAATACCTGGCATCTTTCAGATGAAGGCGTTGGATCGCTTCAAGAGTGTCTGGCGAAAGGGAATTATCAAATCGATGTGCCGGAAGAGGCTGCACTGCTGACAATTGCCTGGTTTCTGAAGCACCAGCGCATCGAGGAAGCACGAACGCTGATTGAGCAGATTGCGCCTTTTTTCGAACGACTACGTTTCTTTCCGACAGTCACTGACAAGCAAGCATTCTCGGTGGCTGAAGTTGAGGTTTTTAATGTCGGTTATATCAGCCAGCGTTTGGCCACCCTTGCACCTCAACCGCGTGTGGCTGTTCAAAAACACGTTGTCGAAAACAGCTTGCCTCTCTACGACGCAGCCATCTCGCTTTTCCTTCTGACCTATCAGGAAAGCTGGCCTTGCAGGTATTACCCTGAGGGTTGGTTCGAACGTGCAATTGCGCTTGGCGCACAGTTTGAAAAGACATTGGAGTCTGATCCCCGCAGTGCAGGCTCCTCCATGAACCGGGTGGTGGAGTTGCATGCATTGCTCAAACAGTGCTCCTTTGATCCGGCATCGCTGACGGGGCGTCAAGTGGGACGCATCCGGAAGATTGTCGATGACTTTCTGGCCAAGCATGGCCATCCAGAATCCGAAGCACACTCCAATAAGCGAGCAAAGCAACGCCATCACGTGAACGCGTCGGCACATCATCTGATTGCCAAGGCTGTCTCCGCGCGTCTGACGAGTTATCCAGACTCTGAAGGTATTTCTGACTTTTCCCCTCTGTTGGAACCCATCACCAATGAGGAGGCGAACCTACATGCATTAATGGTTGGAGACGCCGTTCCCCCCTCGGTTCGTCGACGCCTCGAACGCTGTCGCAAGGGAACCGTCGCGGAGTTGATTGACCAGGGTGTGATTACATCCGGAGATACGGTGGCGCGAGTACTGCCGACCATGACGGCGGAAATCTGTAGTGCGGGATATCGAGATGCAACGCTGAAGACATTGTCTGTCGCTACGTATCGAGCTTTCAGGCGTCGGCGCTCTTTGTTGCTATTGGATATGCAACGTCAGGTAAAAATCGGAGATATTCCGTGGGTGTCTGCGCTTGAAAGTGAGTATGAAGCGAACGTATCTGCGGTCGAAGGCGCCAAACAGGCCCTGATCGAAGCGTCAGCACTGACTCTCTCGGCGTTTCCACAAGCGATTATTCCGAACAAATTGCTTCAGGAATTTTCGTCCCTGGTTGAAACGGCGAAGCTGGATCTTCCAATCGTGGAGGAGGTCGCGGCGGACATCTTCATGGGCGCTTTCTCGAATAAGTTCGTGAAGGCCGCCAGGCAATCAGCCCGTATGTTGACTGGATCGCTTTACGCCCGATATTACGATATCGATACGGATCAGTTGGCAGGTCTTCCCGACCCGCCGAAATCGAGGCGCACCAAAACGTATTGGCAACGTTCGACAAACAACAACGATGCGCTGGCCCGACTGTGCGCGCAGCGTGCAAATGTCGATATCGGTCCCCGGCATCCTGCAACCAACGGCACCATTATCGAGCAGCAACAGATCGTGACAACACAGAATCTGGCAACGCTGTTTGGTGTGCTGGGACTGAGAGAGGTGTTGCATGATCGCCTGAGTGCAATGGCTCAGTCGTGCTTCGAATGGGTTTGCCGTCGCCAACAAATTCAGATCCAGCTTTACCACGCACGCTTGGTCATGTTGAAAAATACGGCCTATGCCTGGCGTCAGATGATGTTTTATTTGTCGATGCTGGATCCGGTTCAGTTGCAGGGTGCACTCAAGACCATTGAAATGCATTTTGCGGCTCAATCCAGTGAGTTTCAGGAAAAGTTTTTACCGGCCATGATCGGGTTGCGTATAGCAGCATCCGGGCATCCGTTGACTGAGAGTCGCCAGAAGCGCGAAGGCGGGAAGGTGTTTCTCGGATGGACCACTGAACGACACTGGCTAATGCCTTCCTGAAAATTTATCGTCAAGCGAAAGGCCTGCCCTCAAAAGCAGGCCTTTCGCGTTTTCAGAAACGATCCAGCCTGTAAGGCTCGACACTCGGCAGTTCCTCACCCCGAGTCGCTGCCAGCGGCGAAACCATCCGCAACACGAGCTCCGCCGTCACCGCCGCCTGGGTCAACCCCAGATGCTGATGACCGAACGCGAGCAGTACCTTGCCGTCGTCTGTCTGATCGATGATCGGCAGCGAGTCCGGTAGCGAGGGCCTGAACCCCATCCACGGTGTGGCCGCCTCGGCACTCAACGCCTCACGGAACAATCCCTTGCTCAACCGATGCAATTGCCAGGCGCGTGCCATGGTCGGCGGCGCTTCAAGCCCGGCGAATTCGACGGTGCCCGCCAGGCGCAAGCCTTCGGACATCGGCGTCATGATGAACTTGCGTTCCAGTGACGTAACGGGGAAGGGCAGCCGGTTGTGTTCCTGAGGCAGCATCAGGTGATAACCGCGCTCGGTGTCCAGCGGCACTTTCTTGCCCGTCAGCGCTGTCGTCAGCCTGGCCGAGTGAGCACCGCAGGCGATCAATACTCGACGGGCGTTCAAGTTGCCGGTTCCGGTATTGAGCGAAACGCCCTGTGCATCCAGTTGCCCGCCCTCGACCCGTTGCTTCACAAACTGCACGCCGCTGGCCTTCGCGGCGCTGACCAGTTCACACACCACTCGGTACGGGTCGATGAAGTGCCCGGTGCTCGGGAAAAACAGCCCGCCCTGAAGGTGTTCGCTCAGTTGCGGTGCGCTGTCACGCACCGCAGCCGCCTGCCATAAATCGACCGGCACCTGTTGCTGACGCAAGCGTGCCTGCAACGCTTCAATGGCCGGGCGCGAGTCGGGACTTTCGAACACCAGCAGCGAACCTTCCACTTTCAGCAGGTCGGGCCGCTGGATGTCACCGAGCAACCGGTGCCAGGCCTCCAGTGAGCTTTCATTGAGTGCTCGCAGACCCGCCACGGTGCGCTGGAGCGGCGCCGACCGCAGGTTCAGCAACAGCCGAGTGAACCAGGGCAGGGCGCAGGGCAGGTATTTCCAGTCCAGGCGCAGCGGCCCCATCGGGTCCATGAGCATGGCCGGCAAGCGCTTGAGGATCGACAGATCGGCAATCGGAAAAACCTGCTCGGTCGCCAGGTGCCCGGCATTGCCGAACGATGCGCCGTGGCCGGGTTCCTGCAGGTCGATCACGACCACCTGCAAACCCTGTCGCGCCAGACGCAGGGCGCAGGCAACGCCGATGATGCCGGCGCCGACCACGGCGATGTCATGGGTGATGTTCGGCATGGTTTCAGGCTTCCCTCTGGCCATCGAGCAGGCGTCGCAGTGCCAGTGGATTGGCCTGTTTGAGTGCGGAGGGCAGCAAGGCGTCGGGGAAGTCCTGATAGCAGACCGGGCGCAGGAATCGCAGGATCGCTGCCGTGCCGACCGACGTGGTGCGCGGGTCGGACGTGGCCGGGAACGGTCCGCCATGCACCATCGCATCGCACACTTCCACACCGGTCGGCCAGCCGTTGACCAGCAAGCGTCCGGCCTTGCGTTCCAGTGTCGGCAGCAATGAGCGGGCCTGATCCAGATCCGCGTCATTCAGATGCAGCGTGGCGGTCAGTTGACCTTCCAGCTGTTCGAGCACCTGACGGACCTCATCGTGGCCAGCGCATTGCACGACCAGAGACGCCGCGCCAAACGCTTCGGCTTGCAGCGCGTGATCGGCAAGAAAGTCCGCAGCATCGGTGATGAAGACATGGGCCTGCCCCTGATTCGGACCTGTTCCTCTCTGGCCGACCACTGCAAGACGTGCGTGCGGATTTTCCGCCAGTGCATTCACGCTGCACTCGTAAGCATTGAAGATGCCGGGGGTGAGCATGGTCTGGGCCGGGCTGCGCTGGATGAGCTCGGCGGCGGCGCCAATGAAGGTGTCCAGCGCCGGCCCCTTGAGGGCGATGACCAGGCCGGGATTGGTGCAGAACTGCCCGGCGCCCAACGTGAGCGAGGCGACAAAACCTTCGGCCAGCGCTTGCGGGCGATTGTGCAACGCGGCGGGAAACAGCAGCACCGGGTTGATCGAACTCATTTCCGCATACACCGGAATCGGTTCGGGGCGAGCCTGAGCCGCTTTGATCAGCGCGAGGCCCCCAATGTGCGAACCGGTGAACCCCACCGCTTTGATGCGTGGATCGCTGACCAGCGCAATGCCGACCTCGCGCCCGGAACCGTACAACAACGAGAACACGCCCTCAGGCAAACCGCACGCCTTGACGGCCCGTGCCACCGCGTGGCCGACCAGTTCGCTGGTGCCGGGGTGAGCGCCGTGGGCCTTGACGATCACCGGGCAGCCGGCGGCCAGTGCCGAAGCCGTATCGCCGCCAGCGACGGAGAACGCCAGTGGAAAATTGCTCGCGCCGAACACCGCCACCGGCCCCAGCGCAATCTGACGCTGACGCAGATCCGAGCGCGGAATCGGCTGGCGCTGTGGTTGGGCGCTGTCGATGCGCACATCCAGCCATTCGCCGGCTCGTACAGTGCGAGCGAACAGCCGCAATTGCTGGCAGGTACGCCCGCGTTCGCCCAACAGGCGAGGGCGCGGCAGGCCGGTTTCGGCCATGGCGCGTTCAATCAACTCATCGCCGAGGGCTTCGATTTCGTTGGCAATGGATTCGATGAATTCAGCGCGTGCGTCCAGCGCTGTCTCGCGATAGCGGTCGAACGCGGCCCAGGCGAGTGCGCAGGCTTGTTCGACGTGCTCGGCAGAGCCGCCGGAGTAAGCGGGTTCCAGCGGCGAGTCGGTGGCCGGGTTGATTCCCTGAATGATCTCGCGATCCCCCGAGATAGTTTGCTGACCGATCAGCAGTTTGCCCGTAAGAGACATGGCAGGTTCCTGGAAAAGAATGAAGGCCCGCCGCGGATGTGGGCGGCGGGCTGAAGCGAAGCGGCCGGTCAGGCGAATTTCTGTTCCGTCGACCAGTTTTCGTACCAGTGACGGAACAGCGCGTACTGGGCTTCCGCGTAGCGACGCTGCGAGTCGCTCAGGGCATCGGTCTCGTTGAAATGCAGGGTGTATTCCTTGTCGCCGTTGAGCACCATCAGGTGTTTGTAATACAGCACCAGATCCGTGCCTTCGTCGAAGGACGACAGCACCGCCAGCGCCGATTCCAGCTCCCGGGCCTGACGTCGTGCCTTGGCGTCACCCTTGGCCGCCTGTTTGCTCAGCGCCACCAGTTGTAGCACTTCGCGAGGCAGGGCGTTGCCGATGCCGGTGATTGCACCGGTGGCGTTGCAGTTGACGAAACCGTGCACGACCTGAGTGTCGACACCCACCATCAGCGTCACGTCATCGTCCTTGGAGGTGATGTGCTCGGCGGCGTAGCGCAGGTCGGCGCCACCGCCGAATTCCTTGAAGCCGATCAGGTTCGGGTACTCGCGGCGCAGTTCGAAGAACAGGTCGGCGCGGGTCGCGAAGCCGTAGTAGGGGCTGTTGTAGATCACCGACGGCAAGTTCGGCGCGGCCTGCAGAATCGCTGCAAAGTGGGCTTTTTGCGCGGCGAGCGAAGCGCCACGGGACAGCACCCGCGGAATCACCATCAAACCCTGAGCACCGACTTTTGCGGCATGGGCAGCATGGGAGACTGCTTCACGGGTGTTGATGGCGCCCGTACCGACAATGGTCGGAATCCCGGCGGCCACCAGGCGTGCCACGCCTTCCTGGCGCTCGGCCTCGGTGAGCAGCGGCCAGTCACCCATGGAACCGCAATAGACCACGGCGCTCATCCCGGTATCGATCAGTTCACGTCCCTTGGCCACCAAGGCGTCGAAATCCGGTTTGCGTGCGGCGGTGCACGGGGTCATCAGGGCGGGCATGCAGCCGGTGAAGATGTTGTCGCTCATTATTGTTCTCCTTAGAACGGTCATTCGGATTGGATTGGAAAAGCAGCGCAGCGGCTCAGATGCCCCACGCGAACGGATCTTCTTCGTCGATCAGCAGCGTGCTGTCGGCGGTCATGTAGGCGCGGCCGGTGATGAACGGGCGCACGCGTTCACCTGCCCATTCGAAGCGACCTTCGAACTGGCTGCCGGTGATGCTTGCCTGTACCCAGCGCTCGCCGGGCGCCAGTTTTTCGTCGACGGCCAGGCAAGCGAGTTTGGCGCTGGTGCCGGTGCCGCACGGTGAACGGTCGTAGGCTTTGCCGGGGCACATGACGAAGTTGCGGCTGTCGGCGTGGTCGTCATCGGCGAACAGTTCGATGTGGTCGATGGCAGCACCGTCCTCGCCATGAATGCCCTGGTCCTCGAGGGCCTTGAGCATTTTCCAGGTGAAGTCGGTCAGGGTTTCGACGTTGTCCATCGTCAGCGTCTGTCCGTGCTCCGACACTAGGAAAAACCAGTTGCCGCCATAGGCGATATCGCCGAGGAAACGGCCGTAGCCCGGCACCTCAACCGCCACTTGTTTGCGCAATCGATAAGCCGGCACGTTGCCCAGGGTCACGGCGCCGTCTTCATGCAACGTCGCGCTGACCGGACCGACCGGCGTGTCGATCTTGTGCACGCCCGGCGCGATCAGCCCCAGGTGCTGCAAGGAGGCGACCAGGCCGATGGTGCCGTGGCCGCACATGCCCAGATAGCCGGCGTTGTTGAAGAAGATCACGCCGCAGGTGGCGTCCGGCGACACCGGTTCGCAATACAGCGCGCCCACCAGCACATCGTTACCGCGCGGTTCCAGCAGGCAGGCCCGGCGCCAGCGGTCGTGCTGGCTGCGCAGGGCATCGCGCTTTTCCGCCATGGTGTTGCCGGGCAGATCGGGGAAACCCTTCATCACCAGACGCGTGGGTTCGCCGCCGGTGTGCGAATCAATGACGTGTACTCGTTTCATGGACGTGTCCCTTCAAATGATTTCAATAAGCGCCGGCAGCGCGCGGGTTGGAAGCGGAGGCCGGCGACGCCGAAGTGACTTCGCTTTCATCCTCTTCGGACTCCAGACGCAGCAGATGCGCCGGTACGCCAGTGGCGGCGCCCCAGTAATAAATGCCGGTGGCGAAAGCGGCGACGACCAGCGTGTCGAAAGGGTGGGCGAGGATGCCCAGACCACCGAAGGTGCCGAGTTTCGACAGGACGATGGTCACGGCGTAGAAGGCGATCAGCCACGCGGATGAACGCACTTGATGGGCGAGGCTCAGATGCTGGGTCGGCACGAAACGACCACACAGCAGGTACACGACAAACATCAGGATCTGCAGACCGAGCAGCCAGGACACGGTGTCCCAACCTGACCAGTAGACGATCAGCGCGGCGATGATGAACGACACCGGCCCGAGCAGGCCCATGCACTTGACCCGGAACGGGCGCGGCATGTCGGGTGCATTGCGACGCAGTGCGGCGACGGTGACCGGGGCCACGGCGTAGCTCAATACCAGTGCGGCGGACACTACGTTGATCAGCGCTTCCCAGGACGGGAACGGCAGGGTCCAGAACACCGACAGGGCAAACGTCAGCCACAGCGCCGGACGCGGGATGCCGGACTTCTCATCGATGCGGGTGAAGATTTTGAAGAAGGTGCCGGTCTGCGCCCAGCCGTAGATCACTCGTGGCGTGGCGTTCATGTAGATGTTGCCGCAGCCGCTGGGCGAGATCACCGCGTCGGCCACCACCAGATAGGCCAGCCAGCCCACACCGAGCGCCAGGGCGATGTCGCGATACGGCAGGGCAAATTCCTTGGAAACCCCGGCCCAGCCATTGGCGAGCAATTCGGTAGGGATGCCGCCGAGGAAAGCCGTTTGCAGCAACACGTAGATCGCGGTGGACAGCAGCACGGAAAGAATCAGCGCAATCGGGATGGTGCGCTGTGGGTTTTTCACTTCACTGGCCACCGAGATGATCGGGGTCAGGCCGAGGTAGGCGAAGATGACGCCGCCGGCGGAAACGGCCATCTCGATGCCCGAGAGCCCGAAGGGGGCGAAGCCTTGAACCTGGAAGTTTTCGGGTTTGAAGAAGGTGAACAGCACGCCGATCACCAGCAGCGGCACGATGAACTTGAACACGCTCACCAGATTGTTGGCCTTGGCGAAGGTTTTCACACTGCGGTAGTTGAGCAGGAAGAACACGCAGAGCAGGCCGAACTGCACCAGCCAGCCCAGCACCGTCGGATCACCGCTGCCGGTCTTGGTCAGGCCGGGAAACCACGCCGCCGCATATTGGCGAGAGGCAACCACCTCGATTGCCACCAGGCTGGAAAACGCGATCAGCGTGATAAAGCCCATCAGGTAACCCAGCAGCGGCCCGTGGCTGTAGACCGGGTAGCGCACCACACCGCCAGCCCGGGGCAGCGCCGCGCCCAGTTCGCAATAGACGATGCCCAGCAGCAACACGGCGAAACCGCCCAGCAGCCAGGAAAAAATCCCGGCCGGCCCGGCAATCGCGGAGACGTGACTGGCCGCGAATAACCAGCCCGAACCGAAGATCGCCCCGAGCCCGATAAAGGTGAGGTCGATCAATGAAAGTTGTTTTTTGAACTTGCCTTGGCCTGACATGGCATCGCCTTCTTGTGAGTTATTGGATAGGCAGGTGTGAAGTCACTGGAACGGCTAAACAGTGAACTCATCAGGCGTCGGGCGATTGATGTTTTGCGCAGGTCTGGATGACGAAATCAGCACAATTGCACTGAACGACAGCAGGCCTCGACAGGCTGCGGACGTTGCTGCAATCTGCACGCGAACGCCGTACAGCCGATCCATCCGCGAAGGAAAAACTGACGATGCAGAACGCATTTGCGATCCTGTGCGAGGGTGATGAGCGCAATCGCCCCCAGACCCTCGAAGCCTTGGTGGCGGGCGTGGCTGCGTTGTTGCCGATGCTGGATGTGATTCCGAATGCAGCGATTTTCATCAAGGATGTCGAGGCGCGTTATGTCATGGCCAACCGCACGCTGGTGCAGCGCTGCGGGTTGAAAGACCTGAAACCGTTGCTCGGTAAAACCAGTGCGCAGGTGTTCCCGGCGCAACTGGGGCCGGGCTACACCGAGCAGGATCGTCGGGTGCTGGAAGAAGGGTGGGTGCTGGAGGATCAGCTGGAATTGCACCTGTACGGCAGTCGCGAACCAGGCTGGTGCCTGACCCATAAACGACCGCTGTACAACCGCGACGGCGCGATCATCGGCCTGGCGGGGATTTCGGTGGACCTGCAATCGGCCAGCGAAACCCACCCGGCCTTCGAGCGTCTGGCCGCTGTCGACGAACACATCCGCGCGCATTTCAATCGCCGGGTGACGCTGGGTGAACTGACCCGGATCGCCGGTATCTCGGTGGCGCAGCTGGAGCGCTACTGCAAACGGGTGTTCCACCTGACGCCACGGCAGATGATCCAGAAAGTACGACTGGAACATGCCCATCGCTTGCTTCACACCGACATGCCGATCACCGAGGTTGCACTGCAATGCGGCTATACCGATCACAGCGCTTTTACCCGACAATTCAAGGCCTCGACCGGATTCACGCCGCGTCAGTATCGACAGGCGACGGAACAATGAGAGGCTTGCGAGTCATCGCGGCTAGACTGAACACGCCAGCCCCCTTTGCTGAAGGTGAAACGAGATGAGCGAAATCTGGGTACGCCGATGCTCGTATGGCCTGTGCGCGATCCTGTTGACGCTCACAGCGTCCTGCTCAAGCAAGGCTCACTACGCGACCACCGGTGATCGCTGCTATGCCAAAGCGGTGCCGACGATGGGCGAGGGTGGCCTGGCCTGGGGATCGACCCTGGGCCAGGCACAGAAAAAATCCATGGATAACTGCATGCGCTACGCCGGCCGCTCCGGCGGGACGCCCGGTACCTGCCAGGTGGTGGTGTCCAAGTGCAAGAATTGATAAGGCGCGATAGCCGCCCGAGCCATATTGACCGGAAAGGACTTCAGTGAATCTTCATCTTGAAATCGAGCGGATTTTTACCGACCAGGCCTTCGCAAGGCCGCTGTTTTATTCCTGCCCGGGAGGACTGCGTTTCGAACTCTCCGAAACGGGAGGGATGATCGAACAGTTCCTGTTGGCCTTGCGAAAATCGACCGAGATCTGCACCGACATTTTCAGTGGCGAGCCCACGCTGGTGACCTGTCTGCGCTTTCACTCCGGCGGTCAGCGATTTGCCCATCGAGCGTTGCTTCAGTCCCTTCGGTCGGCTGGCATCGAGATACCTGCAGAGCGCTCGATCTGGAGTGAACGCACTGATCCGGATGACTGGTTCTGCGAAAGCGAACCCGAGTACTGGATCAACCTCGCATTCGAAGCGCCCGCAAGGTTGCTTCAAGCATTGCTCTGGTGCGCACTGGCCACGGATTTTGGCGCCATTGCGCCGAATCCACGCTGCGCGGTCTACCTGTTCAATTTGAAGGCCGAAGTGATGGTTTTCCCTTACGACGACCGAGGAATGGACGTGGTCGGGCCCAACAAGGATCTGCTTTCAAGGCTGTATCACCGGCATCAAGCGTATCTCCTCGATTACGACCGGCCCGCGATGGACGCTGACTTCGCGGGCGCTGCCTGAGATTGGCCCCGGGCCCTTGATGCCGATCAGAGAGGTCCGAGGGCTCAAGGGCATTTGAATCAAGTCCCGTTCACTAGGTGCGTTGCAAGGCCCGCGACACGTACATTTTGGTAATCATTGACACCATCTCTTTCGCCCCGAAACAACGGAAGTAAAAGTAGCCGTAGTCGGTTTCCAGACACACAATCTTGGTCATGAACCCCCATTCCAGGCTGACCTTTCGAATCGATGCCATGGGGATTTCAATATCCAGAACCCCGTCCTGAACCATACGGTTCATGGCATTGGCGCTCATGAAAATCGTGGAGTGGGTCACCGTCACCTTCCCGCCAACCCAGAGTCCGCTGGGGGCCAGAAAATTGACCAGTTTCGTCTTCAATACTGCTTCGGCCATCCCTGCATCTCCCTCGTTCAAATCACAATCCAGCATTTCAGCCGCCTGTTTACCTGACAAAAAACAAAATCACCATGTGTTTACTTCGTTCATTCATACGTCGCAGTTCTCACTGCCCGTTTCTGTCTGTCTGGAGTTCTCTCGATGCCCTCGCTCAAAACACTGCCCGCTGCATTGCTGGGGCTGGCCCTTGCTTGTCCGGTGGAAGCCGAGTCTCAGGGCATGGAGTTGGGGCAGGTGCTGATCGGGGCTGAAGACCAGAGCGGCGAAGACCTTTCGCTGGAGGAGGCCAAGGCCCGGTTGGCACAGGTGCCCGGTGGCACCAACGTGGTCGATATGCGCCGCCCGATGCAGGGGCGGGTGGCGAGCAATCAGGATGTGCTGGCGTATCAGCCGGGGGTGTATGCCCAGTCGGCGGGCAACGAGGGGGTGAAAATCTCGATTCGTGGTTCGGGCATCAATCGGGCTCCTGGTGCTCACGCGTCGGGGCTGTACACGATGCTCGACGGTCTGCCGCTGACCGGCCCCGGTGGCACACCCTATGAATTGCTGGAACCGCTGTGGCTCGACCATGTGGAAGTGTTGCGCGGTGCCAACGGTTTCGATCGTGGGGCCCTGGCACTGGGCGGTGCAGTCGATTACGTCAGCCACACCGGCTACGACGCGCCTCGGTTGAATGTGCGCTACGTTATGGGCAGCCACGGTTATGCCCAGCGGCAAGTCAGCTCGGGCCAGGTGCTGGGCGACTTCGATTACTACCTGTCGATGACCGATGCACACTCCGACGGTTATCAGGATCACACCGCGAGCAAGAGCCAGGGCGTGATTGCCAACTTCGGTTATCGCTTCAATCCGAATCTGGAAACCCGCTTCTACATTCGTCACCGCGAGACCGACAACGACCTCGCCGGGCGGGTGACCAAGCACGCCATCGAGCACGATCCACGGGCGGCCAACCCGGCCTACGTGACGCGCAACGACAGCCGCGATCAGCCCGGCAGCACCTTCATCGGCAACAAGACCACGTATTACATCGACGACGATTCGAGCATCCAGACCGGCCTCGTTTATCACGACTACCCGATGGACCTGCGCGAAGGCCCGAACCGTCTGAAAGTGGCGTACACCGATGTCAGCGGCACGTTCGACTACAAGCGCCGCGACACCCTCTGGGGCCTCGAAAGCCACAGCACGGTCGGCCTGCGGGTGACCAAACATTTGCCTAACGACGGTGCGAGCGAGCTGGTGCGGATTCCCACCGGCAACACCGCCGGCTATGCGCCGGGTACGCACATGCGCAACTTCACTTATCAGGGTTCGGATTCTGTTCTGCATGTGGGCAACGACCTGGAAATCGCCGATGACTTGTGGCTGACCACCGGCCTCGCCGCGATCTACACCCGCCGCGAAAGCGCCGTGACCTACCCGGAGGGTGGTGGCAAGACCAGCCTCGGCGACTGGGATTACGCGCCACGTCTGGGCTTGCGTTATCAGGTGACGCCGGACCTGCAACTGTTCGGCAACCTCAGCCGCTCGGTCGAAGCGCCGCATCCGTGGTCGCTGATCTACAGCTCCAACGTACGGTTCCCGGCCGGCAGCGGCGCCGCCACTGGCACTCAGCGTGATCCGGTCAAACTGCAGAACCAGACCGCGACCACCCTGGAACTCGGCGGCCGTGGCGACAGCGCACTCGGCGAATGGAGCCTGGCGTGGTACTACGCCCAGGTGCGCCACGAATTGCTCTCGGTATTGCCGGACGCCAACGCCACCACGCCTTATGAACTCAATGCCAGTCCTACGGTGCATCAAGGTGTGGAGGCGAGCCTCAACAGCAATCTGTGGTCGGCGAACGATGGCGGCAAGCTGAGCCTGCGCCAGGCCTACACCTTCAGCGATTTCCATTACCGCGACGACGATCGCTTCGGCGACAACCGCTTGCCGGGCTTGCCGATGCATTACTACCAGGGCGAACTGCGCTACGACTTCCCGCAGGGCTTCTTCGCCGCCGTCAACACGCAACTGGTGTCGAAAGTGGCGGTGGATTACGCCAATAGCTACTACGCCGACCCTTACGCCACCTTCGGCGCGACCCTCGGTTACAACGCACCCAAGGGCGACTGGCAGACCTGGCTGGACATGCGCAACCTGACCGACAAGCACTACGCCGCTACAGTTACGCCGGGCTATGACGATAAAGGACTGGATGCCGCACGCTCAACGCCGGGCGAGGGCATGGCGATGTATGTCGGGGTGTCGTGGAGTCTGCTCTGAGGCTGGTGCTTGAGTGTCAAACCCTATCGATCAGTTATCTCTGGTGCATGGAACCAAAAATGAAATTGCGATTCTCCTGGGAAGAAGCGTTCGACGACTTGTTTCCGCACTGTAGTTCAAACGTCATGAAGGACGATGGTGCGAGCCCTTTGTCTTGCATCCTGACCGATGATGGGGGCTGCGGGCATATACACTCGCTGGAGTGGATAGACGTGGGTCTGGCGCGGATCAAATCGGTGAAGGAGTCAAAGGTCGAATTCGATAGCTGGGGTCGTGAAGATTGGGGATCAGAGTTTTCAAAGGACTCCGTAAAGATCTATTTCCTGATGGAAGACGATTATTGTGAATTTCTCAGTCTGGAATCCTTTGAAAAAGCCTTGATGGCATGGCGGGATTTTATTGTGTTGCCACCCGATAAAGAGGTGACACGAGAGCTGGAAATTTGAGCCTGGCCGGCGATCGGGAGAGTGTTCAGCCATCCAGCAATGGCGTACCAAGACCGGTTTCGCTTGCCTGACGTTTTTACCCGACACCCAATAGCTTTCGGCATCCCTGCCTTTGCAGTCTGACGGGGTAACCCTCAAACAATATCGTCGATCAGAATATGGTGCTGCCCGCGGCTGCATTGCTCGATCCGTGCCTCGACCTTGTAAACCGTGCGCAGCATCGGCTCGGTGATGACTTCATGGCTCGGCCCGCTGCCATGGGCCGTGCCGCCGGCAATCACCAGCACCTGATCGGCAAAGCGCAGCGCCTGATTCAGGTCGTGAATGGCGATGAACACGATCACTTCGCGCCGGCGCGCCAGGGCTTTCATGAAGTTCAGCACCTGAACCTGCCGGTGCATGTCGAGTGCGCTGGTGGGTTCGTCCATCAACAGGACTTCCGGCTCGCGCACCAGGGTCTGGGCGATTGACACCAACTGTTGCTGGCCGCCGCTCAGTTCGCCGAGGTTGCGGAACGACAGCTCGGTGATCCCGAGCGCATCGAGAATTTCGTCCACCAGTTGCAACTCATCGTCGTGAACCGACCAGTTGGGCGTCAGTTGCTTACGCGCCAGCAGCACCGATTCGTACACCGTCAACCGCGCGCTGGCATTCAGGCCTTGGGGCATGTAGCTGATGCCTTGAGTGCCTTTTTTCGAGCCTTCGAGAATCACTTCGCCCGGGCCATCGATCAGCCCGGCCATGCGTTTGAACAACGTCGATTTGCCCGCCGCATTGGGCCCGACCACCGCCACGACCTGGCCGCCGGTAAACGTCGCGGTGCTGACACCAGAAATGATCTCGCGCTGCCCATAGCGGGCGCCGAGGTTGTCGAGCCGGATCTTCACCATGAGTTTTTCTTTCCGTTGAGAATCAGAGAAATGAAGAACGGCACGCCGATCAGTGACGTGACCACGCCGATGGGGAATATCGCTCCCGGAATCAGCGTCTTGCTGACCACCGAACTGGCGGACAGGATCAGCGCACCGGTCAGCAACGAGGCCGGCAGGAAAAACCGCTGATCCTCGCCAATCAGCATCCGCGCAATGTGCGGCCCGACCAGCCCGATAAAACCGATCGTGCCGACGAATGCCACCGGAAACGACGCGAGCAGGCTGACCATGATCAGCGTCTGAAAACGCAGGCTGCGCACATTGATGCCGAAGCTGGCGGCCTTGTCATCGCCCAGGCGCAGGGCGGTCATCGCCCACGCGCGTTTGGCGAAGATCGGCAGAGTGATGAGGATCACCACGCAGATCACCCCGAGTTTCGGCCACGTGGCTTTGGTCAGGCTGCCCATGGTCCAGAACACCACGGCCGCCACGGCTTGTTCGGTAGCGAAGAACTGCACCAGCGCCAGCAGCGCATTGAAGGTAAACACCAGGGCGATGCCGAGCAGCACGATGGTTTCGGCTGTCACCCCGCGACGCATGCTCATGAAGTGGATCAGCAGCGCCGAAAGCATCGCCATGATGAACGCATTGAGCGGCACCATGTATTGCGCCGCCAGCGGAAACAGCGCCACGCCAAAGGCCAGCCCCAGCGCCGCACCGAAACCGGCCGCCGCAGAAATGCCGAGGGTGAAGGGGCTGGCGAGCGGGTTGTTGAGGATGGTCTGCATCTGCGCACCGGCCAGCGACAGCGCCGCGCCGACAGCGACCGCCATCAACGCCACCGGCAGACGGATGTCCCACATCACCACGCGCACTTGTGCCGACGCAGTATCCGGTGAAATCAGCGCGCCAAGCACTTCGCTGAGGCTGTAACGGGCCGGGCCGAGCGCCAGGTCGAGCAGCACGCTGAAGATCAGCAGCACGGACAGCCCAAGCAGAATCAGCCGTTTACGCAGCACCAGCCGACGGTAAGTGACACTCTGCACAATCGGTGCTTCGCCCAGCGAACTCATGGTTTGGCCTCGGTTTTTTGCAGGCTGACGAAATAGCCCGGTTCGTAAGGCACTGGCAGAAACCGCTCATGCAACTCGCGAAACGCGGCATCCGGGTCAAGATCGGCGAACAGTTCCGGGTGGAACCATTTGGCCAATTGCTGAATGGCCACGAACTGGTAAGGGCTGTTGTAGAACTGGTGCCAGATCGCATGAAACGCCTGAGTGTTCTGCGCCTTGATGCCGGCATAGGCCGGGCGCTGGGTGTACCACGCCAGTTTGCGCCGGGCTTCGGTCAGGTCCGCGCCCGGGCCGACGCCGACCCAGTGACCGCCCGGCGCAAAGGCTTCCCAGTCGGCACTGGTGACCACAACATGGTCGGGGTTGGCGACGATCACTTGCTCAGGATTCAGTTGCCCGAAGGTGCTCGGAATGATCCGACGGGCGATGTTGTTGCCGCCGGCCATGTCGACGAAAAGACCGAAGTTCTCGTTGCCGAAACTCAGGCAGCAGTCATCGGTGTAGCCGCCTATGCGCTCGATGAACACGCTGGGACGGGCAGGGTGGCGCTTTTCGATGACGTCGGTGACGCGATGGATCTGCTGGTTACGAAAATCGATGAAGGCCTCCGCGCGTTGTTCCTTGCCGAACAACTTGCCGAACAGGCGCATGGTCGGCTCGGTGTTCTGCATGGGGTTGTTGCGAAAGTCGACGTACACCACCGGGATGCCCAGGGCGTCGAGTTTCTCGATGTAGCGTGCATCCTCGGTCGCGTGTTGGGCTTCGATGTTGAGGATGATCACGTCAGGCTTCTGGGAAATCGCCTGTTCGATGTCGAAGGTGCCGCTCTCGAAACCGCCGAAGGTCGGGATCTTGGCAATGTCGGGGAATTTGCGCAGGTAGGCGTTATAAGTGTCCGGGTCCGACTGGATCAGGTCCTTGCGCCAGCCGACGATGCGTTCGATGGGGTTCTGCGTATCCAGCGCGGCCACCAGATACAACTGCCGACCTTCACCCAGGATCACCCGGCGCACCGGCAAGTGAACCTTGACTGTGCGGCCCTGCAAATCAGTCACGCTGCCCAGGGCCGGATCCGGCTCGGCAGCCTGCGCGCTGCTCGGCATCAAGGAAGACAAGGACAGGCCCAGCAACCCCGCAAACAGCAGGGCGGCGAAGGTCTGGCGGCGGCGAAAAACGTTAACCATGGTGTATGCCTTTGCAAAAGCCGGATCGGACCACGACGCCAGGCGCCGCTCCGGGCCGGACGTTTCAGAAATCGACAGTGGCCGAGAGCAACAGGGTCCGAGGCGCACCTTGAGAGAACGCACCGTAGGAGGCGACGCCCGACCAATATTCGCGGTCGAACACGTTCTGCACGGTGGCCCGGAAAGTGGTCGGTCGTTCGGCGATGCGTGTGGCGTAGCGGGCGCCGACATCGAAGCGGGTCCAGGCGTCCAGTTGTTGGGTATTGGCCTGATCGACGTATTGGCTGCCGGTGTAAATGGCGCCGCTGGTCAACGTCAGGCCTTCGACTTGCGGGACGTCCCATTCGGCCCAGAGGTTGGCTTGCACCTCGGGAACGCCGACCGGTTTATTGCCGCGATTGGCGGCGACGCCGGTGCGGGTCAGTTCGCCGTCGAGCAGCGTCACGCCACCGAGCAGGCGCGTGCCTGATGCGATCTCGCCGGCCATGTTCAGTTCGACGCCACGGTTGCGCTGTTCGCCATTGACCGCGAACACCCCGGATGCCAATTCGCCGCTGGGCTTTTCAAGTTGAAACAGGGCGATGGTGGACATGAAACGGCCGTAGTCGAGCTTGACCCCGACTTCCTGCTGCCGGGACACATAAGGGGAAAAGATCTCGCCCGCGTTGGAGGCGGCGGACGGCGCGATGTCACCCTTGCTCAGGCCTTCGACGTAGTTGTAGTAGAACGCGACATGATCCCAAGGCTTGACGACGACCCCGAACAGCGGCGTGGATTTGCTCTTGTCGTAATGTGTGGTGACGAAGCCGGCCGCGTTGTAGTTATCCGATTTGATGTTTTGCTGGCGCACGCCGAGCGTGACTTGAAGGCGTTCGTCGAGCATCGACAGCGTGTCGGCGAGGGCCACACCCGACAGTTCGCTTTCGGAGACCTTCGGCGTATCGGGCTTGGCAATCGCGGGTTTCGGGCGGTCAATCGGGTGGTAGATGTTCGACAGGATCGCCGGGCCGGAAATGATGCCTCGGGACAAGTTATCGCGGTAACGGGTGACTTGCAGGGCGGTGCTGTGACTGATCGGCCCGGTGTCGAAACGCAGGCGTGCACCCGCGTCGACGGTGTAGCGCTGGACTTCGAATTTGTAATAGCCGGGGATCGACGAGGTGTCGCCCGCTTCGTTGATGATGGTCGGTGTCTGGTCGGACATGCGCGCGACATCCGATCGGCCTCCGCCAGCATGGGCGAACAGCGTCAGGTTGTCGTTGAGGTCGTATTCGCCACCGAGCAACGCCGATTTATCGCGGGTTTCCGACCAGCCCCATTCCTGGCTGACGCTGGTGCGCCCGTTGGCTGCTGAAGGAATCTCCACGCCGGGGGCGATCAGAAACGGTCGGGACGCGGCGTCGAAGCTCTCTTTCTGGTTGATCAGATCCAGTGTGGTGCGCAGGCGGTCGCCCTGATAGTCGAGGGAAATCGCGCCGATGCCGACTTCCCGCGATTGTTTGTCGATGGCCGTTTCACCTTGCTGGACGCTGCCATTGATTCGCACCCCGAACCGGCGTTCTTCGCCAAAGCGCCGACTGACATCGACGTGACCGCCGACCTGGGTATTCAAGGCGTAACTGGTGGTAAAGCGGGTCAGGTCTTCGTCCAGCGAACGCTTGGGCACCACGTTGATCACGCCGCCAACACCGCTGTTGGGTGACATGCCGTAGAGCAGGGCGCCGGGGCCTTTGACCAGTTCGATGCGTTCGGCGTATTCGGTGAACACCCGATAATTGGAAGCCACGCCGTACACGCCGTCGAACGCCAGTTCACCGAGGTTGCCTTCGCCGACGGGAAAGCCACGGATGAAGAACGAGTCGACAATCCCTCCGGCCTGTCCCGTGGAGCGCACCGAAGAGTCACGCTCCAGCAAGTCGCCGACGGTGACAGCCTGCTGGTCCTTGATCAACGTCGAGGTGTAGCTGCTGACGCTGAACGGGGTGTCCATCGCGTCGCGGTTGCCCAGCATGCCGAGACGTCCGCCGCGAGCGGCCTGACCACCCGGCAGTACCGACGGCAAGCTGTCGCTGCGCCTGTCGGTGCCTTCGATCGTGGTGTCCGACAACGTGACCCGGCGTACCACCAGCGTCCAGGTGCCGTCGCTGCGGGCGACCATTTCCAGGCCGCTGCCTTCCAGCAGACGGGACACCGCGTCCTGGACCGAGTAGCTGCCTGACAGTCCCGGGCTGACGAGGCCTTCGGTGATCGATGGTTGAAACGACAGGGCAATCCCGGCGTCCACGGCAAAACTCGACAGGGTTACGCCAAGCGGTCCAGGCGCGATGTTGTAGGCTCGAACGGTGACCGCGTCCAGTTGCGTCGGTCCGGCGGCCAGAGCGAACGTGCCACCGGCCAGGCCCAGCACAACGCTGAGCAACACACTGCGTAGAACGGGCTTTAGTAGCAGACGATCCGGAGGCAAGGGTCGTGCAACGAGCATGAAGGAGTGACCCTATGGACGAGGTGGAATGGTTGTTCCTTTCATTGCCAGCCGAGATCAAAAAAAGTATCACCTGCGAGGTGATTTTTTGCTCAGGCGGGTGAGAGCGTCACCCAGTAGCCGCTCAAGTGCCCGGAGACGTGCACGGGATAGGTCTGCGCCAGCATGTTCAGCGAACGTTGGGTATCGCTGATGGGAAAGGCCCCGGAAATGCGCAAGTCGGCAATGGCCGGGTCGCAGCGCACGAAACCCCGGCGATAACGCGCCAGTTCGACGACGAAATCCGCCAGGCGCATCTTGTCGGCCATCAGCATGCCCTGGGTCCAGGCGCCGACGTTGCGGTCGGTCGGGTTCAGTGAGCCAAAAGCCTGCGATGAAAAGTCGGTACGCTGCCCGGCGTTGACGATGATCGGCGTGCGCTGAGGGCTGTCGGCCAATTCGACCTGGACGGCGCCTTCGAGGACCGCGAGTTGGGTGCGCGGCTGCCATTCACGAACGGTGAATCGCGTGCCCAGCGCCTGCATCCGGCCCTGCCGGGTGCTGACCAGAAAGGGCCGAGGCTGCGCGGCGTTGTCCGGCGCGGTCTGCACCAGGATTTCGCCTTCGCGCAGATTGATCAGCCGCTGACGGGTGTCGAACAAGACGTCGATGGCCGTGTCGGTGTTCAGGGTGATTTGCGAGCCATCGGCCAGGGTCAGTTCGCGGCGCTGGCCCACGGCGGTGTGGTAATCGGCGGACCATTGTTGCGATTGCGCCAGTTTCCAGCTGCCCCAACCGGCCGGCACCGCCGCCAACAGCAAGGCCAGTTTGCCGAGGGCTGCGCGGCGTTCCGGGTTGCTCGGGCGATCCAGCGCCGACATCGCCAGCGACGGTGGCAGGCCGCCAAACTTGCTTTGCAGCAACTGCGCACGGGACCAGGCCCGATTGCGTTCGGGGCTGCTGACTTTCCAGTATTCCCATTCCGCGCGCTCGGTCTCGCTGAGGTCGTTTTCGCTCAGACGCATCAGCCACTCGGCGGCTTCTTCGAGGATCTTCGGATCGAGCGGCGGTTCACTGCGACGCGTGAGCATTCATTCCACCAGCATCAGGCACTGCACGAAAGCCTGTTTCATGTAGCGCTTGACGGTGATCAGCGAGACGTCCAGCTGCTCGGCGATGTCGGCGTATTTCAAACCGCCGATCTGCGACAGCAGGAATGCGCGTTTGACCAGCGGCGGCAGGGTGTCGAGCATTGCGTCGATTTCGTGCAGGGTTTCCAGCACCACGAAACGCAGCTCGGGGGAGGGCACTTCCGGCGCAGGCAAATGCGCGAGGGCATCAAGGTAGGCGCGTTCCAGTGCCTTGCGCTGATACCAGTTGATGAGGATGCCCTTCGCCACGCAACTCAGGTATGCCCGGGGCTGCTCGATGGTCGTGACCTGGGAGGCGAGGATCCGGGTGAAGGTATCCTGCGCCAGATCCGCCGCATCCATGGCGTTACCCAGTTTTTTCTTCAGCGTGTTGTACAGCCAGCCGTGATGACCGCTGTACAGCGCTTCGATCACGCGCAGGTGGTTGTCGTTGTTCGCGGGAAGGGTTTCGCTCATGGCTGCAGTGTTTTGCAATTGAGAAGTATTCCCAATGCTAGTGTACAAAGAGCCCGCGACGCAAGCGCGAATCAGCATCCGTTTTCAGGTGCGGGGCATTCTCAACAACGCGTTTACCATGGCATCAATTTCAGCCTCGGTGTTGTAGGCGTGTAGCGATGCGCGGCTGACTTCCAGCAGGTCCCGTTGCTGCATGTCGAGCAGGGTCGAGCGGAAGGTCGAGGTGGTGACGTTGATGCGTTTTTCCTGCCCCGCCAGCCATGCCTGGACTTGCGCCGCGCTGGCGTCCTTGCAGGTGAAGGTGACGATGCCAGACTTGACCGCGCCCCGATCCTGCGGCGTGACGCCGGGTACGTCGTTCAGGCGATTGCGCAGGTGAACTGACAATCCTTGAATGCGCTGCCACATCGGCTCGATGCCTTGCATCAGGGCATACCGGGCCGCCGCACCCATGCCCAGTTTCGCGGCAACGTTGCATTCCCAGTTTTCGAAACGCCTGGCATCTCCACGAATCCTGAAGGTGTCCGGGGTCAGCAATGAAGCCGCGTGCAGGTCGAGAAAGGCCGGTTCGAGGCTTTCGCACAAGGTCTTTTCGACGTAGAGAAGCCCCATGCCCCGAGGGCCGCGAAGGTATTTTCGGCTGGTGGCGGCGAGCATGTGACAGCCGATTTTCTGCACATCGATCGGCATCTGCCCGACGCCCTGACAGGCATCCAGCAGAAACAGAACCCCGGCCGCGCGGGCGAGGGCGCCGATCTGTTCGATGGGCTGCACCGGGCCGCCGTTGGTGGCGATCACCGGCAGCGACACCAGGGCAACCCGGTCATCGCCGAGCATGTCCCGCAGCGCCGGCAATGACACCTGGCCCTGTTCATCGTTGGGAATGACCCTGATCTCGATCCCGCGCTGCTGCTTGAGTTGCAAATAGGGAATGTAGTTGCCGGCGTATTCGGTGGTCGACGTCAGCACCACATCGCCGGGCCGCAGCGGCAATGAATAGAAGGCCATGTCCCAGGCGCGGGTCGCGTTTTCAATGACCGCGATTTCTCCGGGCAGAGCGTTGATCAGTTGGCCGATGGCGTCGTAGACGTCTTCCACTTCCCGGGCCTGTTGCCCGGCGGCTTCATAGCCGCCGATCCGGGCTTCAAGTTGCAGGTGACGGGTCATCACCTCGATCACCGGATCGGGCATCAGCGCTGCGCCGGCATTGTTGAAGTGAATGAGTTGCTCGACACCCGGGGTGTCGGCGCGCAGTTGTTCAATGTTCAAAGCGAACTCCTTGATCAGTCGCCCGGCGGGATCTGGCTCGGTTGCATGACCATGGGCCGGTAGCGCAACGCAACGATGGGAATCAGCGCGAGGATGTAGGCGAGGCAGACAAACAGGTAGGTGTACTGCAAACCGTAGACCTGGCTGAGCAGCCCACCGGCCGAGATGCCGGCGATGGACGCAAACTGTGCGGTGCTCTGGGCTATGCCCAGCACATAGCCCTGGCGTGAGCTGTCGGCGGTTTTGGAGATCAGCGCCATCAGTACCGGCGTCGTGGCGCCCAGCAATACGCCCCAGATGAAGTATGTGCCGACGAATATGATCGGGTTGCGGGTGACGCCGGCGAGTGCTGTCAGCGCAATGCAGCCGAGGACGACATAAGTGATGCGTTGCAAGGTGTCCTGTTGGGTACGGTGTTCGAAGTAACGCGACCACGCGGTTGCCGACAGAATGAAACCCAGCGCCAGCAAGCCATAACACAGCCCGACCACCGAGTTACTGACCTCGAACACCGAGCTGACATACAGCGAAAAAGACGTCTGCGGCAGCATCCGCGCCAGCAGCAAAATGCCCATGACGCCCAGCAGCGACAGCAGGGGCGTGCCTTGCCAGACGCTGGTGTTGTGGCTGACCGGAGCCGCTTTGTCGGCGACCGGAGCTTTCTTCACCGGCGGCACGTCCGGCAACGTTACGGCTGCGACCACGGTGCAGATGGCACAGAGCACCGCCGCGATCATGTTGATCCAGAAGAACGTCGCGTAATCGAGGATCAGTCCGCCGACCACCGCGCCGAGCAACGAGCCGACGTTGGTGGAAATCTGCAGGATCGCGAACAGTCGCGCCCGGCGTGAAGGGGCCTCGATACTCACGCCATACGCCTGGGCCGGGGCGATGTAACCGGCGAAGGCGCCTTGCAGGAAGCGCAGGATCAGGATCACCCAGATATCACTGCACAAGGCCAGCCCAAGCTGGGTCAATGACAGGCCGGCGAGGGCGCGGATCATCATCAACTTGTGGCCGTAGCGGTCGCCGATACGGCCCCAGAATGCACTGGTCAGAATAATGCCCAGCATCGGCCCAACGTACACGGCGATGCTGGCGAAGCTGAAGAGCGAGTCCGAAGATGTCAGCCCTCGCAGGTGGACGGGCCAGAACGGCCCGCTCATTTCCATCGCACCCATCGAAATGAGCTGGATCGCGAACAGAAGATAAATCAGGACTCTTACGCGCGAACCCGCGATGGCACCTGCATGGGTCATGAGTCAGCCTCGGTTATTGAACGACATTGAGCGGGTTGGTCAGCGTGTGCTGAATCCGGTAGTTGGAGTACTGCATCATGTGCATGCGCAACAACGAACGGGTCGGCCACGGATCATTGAGGAAGGCCTTGCGTTCGACTTCCCACAGATCCGGCGCGACACGCTCGCGCACCGCGGTAAAAGCCTGCTCGGTTTCTTCACGCAGAATGTCCCACATCCGATTGTTGTCCAGCGCGTACTCCTTGGTCAGCCACAAGGCCATTTCATGCAGATGCGTGAGGAACGCCGCGTCGAGCACGAACATGCGCACCGGCTCGATATCGCCTTCGAACACCGTTGGCAGAATGCCCGGCTGCACATGCGGTTGCAGGGTGTAGCCGCGTCCTTCCAGCAATGGAGCGTAGGTCCTGCCATCGCCAAAATCGCGGATCAGCAGACTACGTGCTTTGCCATCCGGGGAAAACAGCACCATCGTGTTCTGCTGGTGCGCCTCAAGCCCGATGCCGTACATCAAGTAAATTGCAATCACCGGATGGGTGACCACTTTGGCGTACTGACGAAACCAGTCTTCGACCTGGGCGGCATTGGCCCGAACGCCATCGCGCTCGATCAACTCGGTGAACAACGGCCGGCCGCTGCCCGGCAAGCGAGTGAACAGAGAAGCCACGGTGATCGGCAGACACTCATCGGTGCGCTCGAACGCTTGCTGGCTGGCGCGGAACACGACTGACAGATGCCGGCCGGGGTGGTCGTCCTGAGTGATCGCGTTCTTGTAGCGCACGCCGATTTCTTCCGGGAAGATTTCCAGTCGCTGCTCGAAACCATCCTCGACCTCGAGGATTTTCGCGATGACGGTGCTGATGCGCGGGCCCATGTGGATCGACTTGGCCTGCAGGCTACGCAGCTCGCTGGTCATCCACACGGCAATCGGCAACTTGATCAGCGGCGCGCTCTCCTTGAGTACCGGCATCATCGTGCGGTACGACATGGTCGGCAGGGTCTGGATGTCCGGGCCGTCGATGATGAGGATGCCTTCTGCGATTTCCGCCGCGAAGTGCTTCAGCACGTAAGCCTGCAAATGCCACGCGTGAATCGGCAGTGGCAACCATTGGGATTCGTCCAGGCCCTTGCTGTTGAGCGACGCTTTCCATTGCTCCCATTGAGTCGGGAAGTTGCTGGCGAACCAGGTGTGGTAGTCCGTCACGTGGGGCATGCTTTCGCTTTTCGCCATGTCGGCGCGCAACGCGGCAATGCGCAGTGGCACCTGGGCGTTGAACTCCGGCGACAGTTGCTCGACTTCTTCGTCGCTCAGGCCCGGCCGGGCTTTCCACGTCGGATAATACGGGTGACCTTCCAGCGAGCCCCACTGGTCGAGGAGGATCGCGGCGTCCTTGGTGCTGGCGTGCTGGCGCAGGTAATCGGTCAGGCTGTCGAGGCCCTGTTCCCGGGCGGCGGCAGCCAGTCGTGCGTTCCATTGCTGGCGATACTGACGAGCATGGGCATCGTTCATCAGGCTGTTTTCCATGTCCGACTTGAGCCCGGCGATGCCTTCATCGGTCGGCTCGAAATCGAAGCTGTCGCGCAGCACATCCAGCAAATCCTGATGGGTGTAGATCACCTGGCGCACGCCTTCATCGGTCATCAGGATCACGTCGCCGTCATTGACCACGGTGTCCGCCGGGCCCTTGGCGATGTTGGAAAAGAACACTTGGGAACGGCCGTCTTTCAGCGCGTACGTGGCCTCGTTGCCGGCTGCGGAGAAGCGCAGGCCCGAGCGATCCAGAATGTTTTCGGCAAACAGGCAACGGATCATCCGTCGCAGGGCGTTCTTGCGGGAGTAGGCGATGAGTGTCTTGAAGTCATCCATATCAGCTATCTGCTCGTCGAGAAATTAATGAAAAGTTGAACCCGCTCACGCCGTGCGCGGCCATTGGCTGGGGAAGTAGTCGAGCGCCGAGTCGCGCAGGCCCTGCATGTAGGAAACGCTCCATTGCAGGACTTCTTCGATGTAGGGGACTTTCAGTTCGAAGCGCCGGGCCATTTCCACCAGCAGCACCAGGCCGTAGGCGACGTCTTCATTGAAGGCGCGGCTTTCACGTTCGATCACGTAGCCGGCGCGGTTGTCATCGGCTGGAATCATCGGGGCGAGGATGTCGTTGTAGGCCTGGTTGGTGCGCAGGATCGACAGCATGCTGCTCTGATCGCGGATCTGTTCGCCGTAGGCCTCGACGATTTCCTGCTTGAGGGATTTGACCGAAGACAGGTCGATGCCCATGCGCTGGCTGATCACGCTGCACAGTTCCTGACTTTCCTGATCCATGCGTTCGAGGAAATAGGCGCCCAGCTCGGGGCACTCGGTCCACCAGCACATGCGCTGCGGGAAGATCTTGCGATGCCACTGGCCGTAGGGACCGATCAACCCGTAAATCACCGAGCTGTGCATGATCGGATTGCCCGGTGTCAGGGTGATTTCCAGGTAGTGGTCGAGCATCGTCACGCAGGGGCCGTACAGCGTGGTAAGGATTTCTTCCAGGTGCTGCCGTGATTGCGCTGATTCCCGGTCATGCATCGCCACATACAACTGGCTCTTGCCGCCGCCCATCTTCACCGACACGCCCGGCTTCAGATCGAACGCGGTGTGCGGCACATCCTTCATGCCCCAGATCACCACGTTCGAACGTTCGCCCAACGTGGCTTCCGCCAGCCAGTCGAAGCCGCAGAAACCCGGAATGGCGCCGACGTACACCGGTTTGCCCGAACTCAAATGCGGCGCGATGGCTTGCAGGGTTTGTGGTCGGGCATGGGCCGGAACCGTGATGATCACGATGTCGGCGTCGGCCACCACGACACTGGCATCGGTGCTGACCTGATCCGGCCGGGCGCTCAGTGTCGAGCCGTCCGGCATCAGCGCCTGCATCGGCAGGTTGGCGAGGTGCCGGTCGACCACCTCCTTATTGTT
Organism: Pseudomonas sp. GW822-FHT03F08; assembly: GCF_058801265.1. Lineage (NCBI taxonomy): Bacteria > Pseudomonadati > Pseudomonadota > Gammaproteobacteria > Pseudomonadales > Pseudomonadaceae > Pseudomonas > Pseudomonas sp. GW822-FHT03F08. The sequence continues at coordinate 387,208 of NZ_JBXANC010000008.1, forward strand.
GGTGAGCATCGAGACCTGAACATTGGGCAGCTGTTTAAACAGGATGGCATTCAGATGCCCGGTCCGGCCTGCGCCGCAGATGGCGACTTTCAGCGGTTTCATACAGAGACTTTCCTGTGTGGGAGACGCGTCAGGCGACGCTCAATTGCAGGGGAGTGGCGTCGGATTCCAGCCAGCGGGTCTTGCCCAGCCAGCGATCCAGTTGCGGTGCGACGCCGGGGTCCAGCAGGTCTCGTTCTTCCAGCCAGTTGTCGTCGAATACGGTGTGCAGGTATTTCTCGCCGCCGTCGGCAATCGGCACCACGACATTGCCGGTCAGCGTGCCTTTGTGAATCAGCTCCAGCGCCTTGAAGATCGCGCCACCAGTCGAGCCGCCGACCAGCAGGGCCAGATTGCGCGCGATGTAGCGGGCGGTTTCGAAGGCCTGGGAATCGGTGACTTGCAAGCCCAGGTCGATGCAGCTGTAGTCGAGCACCAGGCCCACGGTGTCGCCGGCCGGGGTGCCGGTTCCCGACTGGTAATACGGATAGCCGGGATGACCGAAGACGATGGAACCGGCCGGTTCGACGGCCACGGTGACGATGTCCGGGTTGTGCAGTTTCAGACCGCGGGCGATACCGGTCATTGAGCCGCCGGTGCCGACGCAACCAACGTACGCGCCGATGTGGCCACCGGCCTGGGCAATGGTTTCACGGACGAAATCGCTGTAGCCGCCGGCGTTGGCCGCGTTGTCCGACTGGTTCATGAACACCGCGCCGGGGATCTGCGAGGCGAGCTCGGCGGCCAGCCGTTGACGCTCGACCACAGCCACTTCGTCTTCCCGGTAAGTGCCGGCGACAAAGCGGATTTCCGCCCCCAGTGCCTTCATCACCGCGATCTTGTCTTGCGCCGCATGGTGATCGACCACGGCAATGAAATGCAGGTCGAACTCAACGGCTGCCATGGCCAGGCCGATGCCGGTATTGCCGGAAGACGATTCCACGACCACGCCACCGGGTTTCAACTTTCCGGACTTGAGCGCCGCCAGCACCATGTTTCGCGCCATGCGGTCTTTAATACTGCCACCGGGGTTGTTCTTCTCTATCTTCAGCAGAAGTCGGGCGTTGGTATCCGGAACATCGATGCCCAACATTGGTGTATTGCCAATAAGATCCGAAACTTTATTCAGTATCATCTGGACGTCTTCCCTTAATAGTCAGGTGTGAATGCGTAGTTACCTTCCGTACAACACGTCGCCCTCAGTCGCTGTGGCAACGGGTGGCGATGAAATTCGTTTTCCAGCAAGTCCATCTGATAACCGGCAGTGTTGGCGTAGATCAATAAGTCGCCGGTTTGTGGTGGTGTATCGAAGTTGATCAGGCGATGAGTGATCACGTCGTCATCAAGGCAACTATGCCCGGCAATGTAGGCTTGCATTGGAGCAAGTTTCGACTCTTTCGAAGTGATCAGGATTGGATCGACAAGGTATTCAGACGAGAACCAGGTTTCGCATGCGCTGAAACTGCTGCCTTCGGCGAAAATCACAACTTTGTTGTCGGTCAGTTGTTTTGTGCGGGTTACGCGAAAGATGGTGATGGCGGCTTGGTCAACCAGACTTCGGCCAGGCTCCAGTGCCAGTTTTATATTCTGACTCTTCAAGTAACTCGTGATGGTTTTTCCCGGGGAGTGATCGGACTCCAGGAATAACTCCAGCCACTGGCAAGCCGTCAGACTGCTGCCATAAGGGTAATAAGCGTTGGGCACTCGACCATTCTGATAATGACCAGGATTGTTGTCGTTCTGCAAAAAGCTGTTGTAGTCCTGCGGGTCTACATACCGCATCGGCAGGCCACCACCGATATCGATCATGACCGGGTCGAGGCCCATTTCCCTTGCCGCATCGATGAAGCCGGTGACTTCACGGAAAGCCTGTACCCGGGTTTCGTAACCGTAACCGCCGAGGTGGAAATGGAAGCCTTCGAAGTGGAACGACTCACGTTGTTCGATCAGGTATTGCAGGCACTGAAACAAATCATCCGCACCCATTCCGAATCGGCTCGCCGGGCAACTTGTCGGCCTGTAACGCAGCAGGATCCGGGCTTTGGCCGGTGGTTGCGAAGTGTCGAGCAACGCTTTGAGATGGCTGAACTCTTCCAGTGAGTCCACACAAATCAGCGATCCGCCTTGCACCAGTGCGTTATGAAACGCTGCCGTTTTGGCCGGCCCGGTCGCACACAGATGTTCCGCCGGGGTTCCGGCGCGCAGTGCCGCTTGCAGCTCGAAGAGACTCGATACATCGGTGCCGATGCCCGACGCCGATGCCGCAGCCAGCAGGCATTGTGACTTGTTGGCTTTGGCACCGTAGAAAATCGCGTAGTCGACGTCGTGTCGTTTCAACACCGATTGCAGCGCTTGAGCATTGGCTTCAAACGCATGCGGCCACACCAGGTTCAGTGGGGATCCGTGTTGTTTAACAAGTTCGGCAAGTGCTTTCGGAGAATGTTTAAGAAAGTTATCGATAACAGGATCAAGTAACGGTTTCAGCACTTTTGGGTATTGGGTTTCGATTGTTTCTTTAACTGTCGGCGCAATTGATTCAGGCATAGAAAACCTCTGGCGTCGATAATCGCCATGTGCAGGTCGACAACTAATGCTTGTCGAGTCGTGTGTTCTTGCTGCTCGTCAGATACGAGTGTTTAAAGAGGTGGAGGCGGATGACAGATCCGCTCAGCAAATAAACTCGGGGTATTTTCTTTCATAAAATTTTCACAAAACTGTTTCATGAGAACCCCACTCCTTAAGGCTCAGGCAGGCAAGGAGAAGGCCAATAACTGATGGCCTTGTCTCTTTTAAAGTGCCATTACCTGACATGTAAATGACATCATTGCGCCGAACTTTTCGTGAACAAAATTTCAGGTCTTGATTTGAGTCTTGACCCTGTCAGCGGCTCGAACAATATTGCGAACAGGAATGATTATCAAGTAAGGTTTTCAAATATTTTTGAATGAACACACACAACAGAGGAGTGCGAAGCCGCTTATTCGCATGCTCAAGTAAGCGCTCGCGTGTTGATTTTAAAAACCGTCAACGCCTTGTTATTCAAGGTGTTGGCGGTTGATTCAAGACACCCGGATGCAACCTGGTTTTCCCCCTGTAACAGGTGTTCGAATTTTTTTGAAAACCCACGACTGAAGCACGCTCAGGAGAGTCCCGATGACTGTTCGTCACAGCACCAATGCCACGCTTCCCATCAGCTACCTGTTCGTTCCCGGCAACCGGCCGGAGCGCTTTTCCAAAGCGGTCGAAGCCGGGCCGGATGCGATCATTCTCGACCTCGAAGATGCCGTTCATCCGAACAGCAAAGCCGTGGCCCGGGCATCGATCTGGGCTTGGCAGCAGAGCACACCCGAAACCGCCTGCCAGCGTTACATCCGGTTGAACAGCGTCGGCAGTTCGCTGTTTCGCCAGGACATGACCTGGCTGGGTGACATGCGCTATCCCGAGCGCTGCGCAGGGATTTTCCTGCCCAAGGCCGAATGTCCAGAGAGCCTCTCTCGTGTGGTCGAACGCCTGTTGGCGTGGAACCCCGACCTGCAAATCGTCGCCATCATCGAGACTGCCAAAGGCTTGCATCAGGTCGAGGCAATTGCGGCGATTCCCGGTTTGGCACGGCTGGCATTCGGTTCGCTGGATTTCTCCCTGGACATCGATTGCAGCCAGATTCCCGAGGCGTTTCTGTTCGCTCGCAATCGCATCGTGCTGGCGTCGCGCGTCGCCGGTTTGCCTGCACCGATCGATGGCGTGACCCCGGCCATCAGCGACATGGCGGTGGTCGAGCGCGACTCGCGTTACGCCCGGTCGCTGGGGTTCGGCGCCAAGTTGTGTATCCATCCTTCGCAAATCGCCACGGTGCAGAAAGCCTACCTGCCCAACGCCCGCCAACTGGCGTGGGCGGATCGGGTCCTTAACGCCGTGGCCGGGGGCAGCCACGCGGTGCAAGTCGACGGTGAAATGGTCGATCTGCCGCTGATCGAGCAGGCGCAACGCCTGCGGGACATGGCCAGCCAGTACGCGCTGGTCGCCAACGCGGATGCCTGCTGAAACGGGGGACGCATCATGGGACATGGTTACCAGATTGCCCTGCGGCCACTGTGCGACGTGCGGCAATCCGAGCAGGTCGATCCGCTCAACGTGCAGCGGCTGCGCGAGGCGATCATCCAGGCCGGGCACTGGCTGGAACCGATCATCGTCGAGCGCTCCCGGGGCATCGTGATGGACGGCAATCACCGGTTCAACGCGGCGCGGGCGCTGGGGTTGAAACGGGTGCCGTGCATCCAGCTCGACTACGCCGATCCGCGAGTCTGTGTACGGCACTGGCAGACCGGGCAGGCGTTCGAAGTGGCGCGGATTTTCACCACCATCGAGCGCGGCGAACTGTTCCCGTACAAGACCACCCGGCACGCGTTCGACCCCGCGCTGCCGGTGATCTCCATTCCGCTGCAATGCCTGTACGACTGACCGGCGTCGGAGGGTGGGCTTCGCAGCCCATCCTCCGGACGTTCTCTTCCGAGCCATCCGCTCGCAAAAAAATATTCAACGACGCTGATACTTTTTCGATTGTCGACTGGCAAATAGGAGTCATTACCATTTTCCGTCATTCGAGAAGGACCCCATCGTCATGTCTGTTGCACGTCGACCTTGCAGTGAACGCGCGTTAACGCTGGCTATTCGCACCGCCATGCTGAGTTCTATTCTGGCCGCAGGAAGCGCCACTGCCTGGGCAGCAGACCCCAAGCAATCCGAGCAACAGGACGTCGCCGCCACGGAAGGGCTGACGCTGGATACCACCAACGTTACGGGCAGCTACAACGGCGCGACTGCCTTGCCGGAAGTGCTCGCCGGAGGCCAGGTCGCCCGAGGCGCAAGGCTGGGGATGATGGGCAACAAGGATGTGATGGACACGCCGTTCAGCGTGACCAGCTACACCGCCAAGACCCTCGCCGATCTGCAAACGGTGACCGTGGCCGATGCGCTGGAACGCGATCCTTCGGTACGCTCCACCGGGCAGACCGGCGGCATCGTCGATTCGTTTTTCATCCGTGGATTTGCGATAGGCGAGGGCAACCTCGGCGAGCTGGCCTACGACGGTGTGTACGGCGTCGCGCCCAACTATCGGGTGTTCACCGAATACGCCGAACGCGTTGAAGTGCTCAAAGGGCCGGGTGCGCTGATGTACGGCATTTCCCCCAACAGCGGCGTTGGCGGTGTGATCAACATCGTGCCCAAACGACCACTGGACGAAGACCTGACCCGCTTCACCGGCACTTACGCGTCCGACTCGCAAGTGGGCGGGCATCTGGACGTCAGTCGGCGTTTCGGCAGCGAGAACCAGTTTGGCATCCGTTTCAACGGCAGCACTCAGGGCGGCGACACCGCGATCAACGATCAGGAACGCGCGCTGAACATCGGCGCCATCGCACTCGATTACAAGGGCGAGCGGTTGCGCCTGAACCTGGATTACATCAGCCAGAAAGAGAGCTTCGACGCGGCCTCGCGACCGTTCACCATTGCACCGGGTGTGAAGGTTCCATCGGCGCCGAACGGCCGCACCAACCTGCCGCAGGACTGGGGCTGGTCGGACACCAAGGAGCAGTCGGCATTGCTCGGCGGCGAGTATGACCTCAACGATAACCTGACCGTGTTCGCCCACGCCGGCGGCGGTCGCTCCGACGTCAAGCGCATGTCCGACCAGGTACCGCGAATCCTCAACGACGCCGGCGACACCAGCAACATTCCCGGTTACTACAAATTCAACGTCGACCGTTCGACGGCTGACGTGGGGATGCGTGCACTGTTCGCCACCGGCCCGGTCACCCACACGACCACGGTCATGGCGACCCGTTATCAGGACGAATTGTCCCGTGGCATCAACAACGGCACGGAAATCCGCTCGAACATCTATCACCCGGTAGACGTGCCCAAGCAGTACATCAGCTCGCCGAAAGTGCTGCGCATTTCCGAATCGGAACTGTCTGGCGTCGCACTGACCGATACCCTCGGTTTTCTGGATGACCGGATTCAGTTGACCCTCGGCGTACGCCGACAGGACATCGAATCGCGTAACTACAACGCCTCGGGCTCGGTCAGCTCCCGCTACGACGACAGTGCGACCACACCGCTGGCAGGCGTAGTGGTCAAACCATGGGAAGACGTTTCGCTGTACTACAACTACGTCGAAGGCCTGAGCAAAGGTGATATCGCTCCAGGCACCGCAGCCAACTCCGGCGAAACGTTCGCCCCTTACAAGTCCAAGCAACATGAAATCGGTGTGAAGTACGAACACGGTACGTTCATGACGACTCTGGCCCTGTTCCAGATCGAGAAACCGAGTGGCGAAATCGGCGCCGGCAATGTGTTCTCGGTGCAGGCCGAACAACGTAACCGTGGCGTCGAGTTGAGCATGTTCGGTGAAGTCGCGCCGGGCACTCGCCTGATGGGCGGCGTGACCTTGCTGGACGGCGAACTGACGGACTCGGCCACCGCCGCCAACCGTGGCAACAAACCGGTGGGCGTGCCGGATGTCCAGGCCAACCTCTGGGCGGAGTGGGATACACCGTGGGTCGAAGGTTTCACCCTGACCGGCGGCGCGATCTACACCGACAGCCAATACGTCAATCAGGCCAACACCCAGGAGCTGCCTTCCTGGACCCGCATCGACGCCGGCGCTCGCTACGCCACCAAGATCGAAGGTCGGCCGACGACATTCCGGGCCACGGTGCAGAACGTGTTTGATCGTGAGTACTGGTCAGGTGTGGCGTCCTACGGCGCGTTCTCCCCGGGCTATCCACGCACGTTGCAGTTGTCGGCGACCGTCGACTTCTGATCGGGGGCGCACTGCTGAGTGCGCCTTCTTCTATATAGAGCTACGCACAGCGGCTGATCATAAAAAGGAGCATTTGCATGTTAACCAGCCCGGCATCGACGTCCTCTGGCAAGCAATCGCAGTTTTCGTTGGCGAAGGGGCAGCGGGCCTTCGATTTCGAGCGCAGCACCAATGAGCATATCCGTGAGCTGCTGCATTATTACGGGCTGCGCACCAGTCTGATCCGGATCAAAGTGATCGATGCCTTGCTGGTTGCAGCACGCGAAGGACGCGCCGTTGGCGGGCGCGGGGTGCATGGGTATCTGCAGGCGTTTGTCAGCGGCATTCAGTTCATCAGCGTCAGGGAAGTGCTCAAGCGTTTGTGCGAGGAGGGCGTCATCGTGTTTCAGCCTGACAAGAGCTACCGGTTTACCGGCGAAGCCTACACCTTGCTGGAGCAGCATGCCGACCGCTGAATGACTGCGTTTGCTGTCCTGATCCAAACCACCTGTTCGCGGGTGGTTTTTTCGTTTGGGGCCGTCAATCCCGATTCGATGAAAGCGTTCGATCACCGGACAGCCAAACCTTCGTCCAATTGCCCACCCCGACACTCCGGCGTACTGTGACCGGTGAACCACCCGTGATCACACAATAAATAGAAGATCGAGTGCCTTGCCCATGGACAACCGCCTGCTGAGCGACCGCAGCAGCGTGTTTCGCCACGCTGACCCGTATGCCGTCTCCGACTATGTGAACCAGCACGTCGGCCAGCATTTCATCGGCCTGTCCCGGACTACCCATCCCCAAGCCAGCCTCAACCATCGCAAACTCGCCGACCTCGATCTGTGTCGTATCAGCTATGGCGGCAGCGTTCGCGTCACTTCAGTGGCGCTGGAAACGGTCTATCACCTGCAAGTCCTGCTGCAAGGCAACTGTCTGTGGCGCGGTCCCAAGTGCGAGCATCATCTGGTGCCGGGCGAATTGTTGTTGATCAACCCGGACGATCCGGTCGATCTGACCTATTCCGACGATTGCGAGAAATTCATCCTCAAGGTGCCGGTCAGCGTGCTGGAGTCGGTGTGCGACGAGCAGCGCTGGTTGCATCCTGCCGGTGGCATCCGGTTTCTGCGCAATCATTACCGGCTCGATGAGTTGGAAGGTTTTACCAACCTGCTCGGCATGATCTGCCAAGAAGCCGAAGCCAGCGATCCGTTGCTGCGGGTGCAGGAGCATTACGCGCAGATCGTCGGCAGCAAACTGATTTCGCTGATGAACACCAACGTCAGCCGTGAATGCCTGAGTTCACCGAGCGTCAGTTTCGAGCGAATCCTCGACTATATAGAGCGCAACCTGAAACAGGATCTGCCTGCCGAGCACCTGGCCACACAGGCGAACATGAGCCTCCGCTCACTCTACGTCTTGTTCGAACGCCAGCTTGGCGTGACCCCGATGCAATACATCCGCCAGCGCAAGCTGGAACGTATTCATGCCTGCCTCAGCGATCCGAGTTGCCCGGTGCGCAACCTCACCGAACTGGCGCTGGACTACGGCTTCCTGCACCTCGGGCGTTTCTCCGAAAGCTATCGCCAGCAGTTCGGCGAACTGCCGTCCGTGACCTTCAAACGCCGCCACTGAATTCCCGCCCCGAAACAACCTGAAGCACCTGCCGCGCCGTCCTGCACAAAACGGATAACGCTCTGCAGGATTCGGATATTGCCTCCCGCGTTGCCTCCCTAATCTGACCTGGCCTGAACAATAACAATGGAGGCCCCGGCCATGTCCCTGGGAATCGACTACCTCAATGCCATGCTTGAAGAGGACCCCGAGAAGGGTGCCTACCGCTGCAAGCGGGAGATGTTCACCGATCCACGGCTGTTCGAACTGGAGATGGCGCACATCTTCGAAGGCAACTGGATCTACCTCGCCCATGAAAGCCAGATCCCCAACGTCAATGACTTTCTGACCACAACGATGGGCCGCCAACCCGTCTTCATCGCCCGCAACAAGGCCGGTGAACTCAATGCCTTTCTCAATGCGTGCAGCCATCGCGGCGCCATGCTCTGCCGGCACAAGTCCGGCAATCGTTCCAGCTACACCTGTCCGTTCCACGGCTGGACGTTCAACAACAGCGGCAAACTGCTCAAGGTCAAGGACCCGAGCGAGGCCGGCTACCCCGAAGGCTTCAACTGCGAAGGCTCCCACGACCTGACCAAAGTCGCGCGTTTCGAATCCTATCGCGGCTTTCTGTTCGGCAGCCTGAATGCCGACGTGAAGTCTCTCGTCGAGCACCTGGGTGAGTCGGCCAGGATCATTGACATGATCGTCGATCAATCCCCCGAAGGCCTGGAAGTGCTGCGTGGTTCCAGCTCTTACATCTATGAAGGCAACTGGAAACTCACCGCCGAAAATGGCGCCGACGGCTATCACGTCAGCTCCGTGCACTGGAACTACGCCGCCACTCAGAACCAGCGTCAGCAGCGCGACGCCGGTGAAGAAATCAAGACCATGAGCGCCGGCAGCTGGGCGAAGAAGGGGGGTGGTTTCTACTCGTTCGAGCACGGCCATCTGCTGCTCTGGACCCGCTGGGCCAACCCCGAGGACCGTCCGGCGTACGAGCGTCGCGATGAACTGGTTCGGGACTTTGGCCAGGCTCGCGCCGACTGGATGATCGAGAACTCGCGCAACCTGTGCCTGTACCCCAACGTGTATCTGATGGATCAGTTCAGTTCGCAGATCCGCATCGCCCGGCCGATCTCCGTCGACAAGACCGAGATCACCATTTATTGCATCGCGCCCAAAGGCGAGAGCGCCGAGGCTCGGGCTAAACGCATTCGCCAATACGAAGACTTCTTCAACGTCAGCGGCATGGCCACCCCGGATGACCTCGAAGAATTCCGCTCGTGCCAGACCGGCTACGGTGCCGGGCGCGGCTGGAACGACATGTCCCGTGGCGCGACCCATTGGGTCGAAGGCGCGGACGCGGCGGCCGAGGAAATCGACCTCAAGCCATTGCTGTCCGGCATGCGTACCGAAGACGAAGGCCTGTTCGTGCTGCAACACAAGTACTGGCAGGAAACCATGCTCAAGGCCGTTGCCAGCGATAAAAACCTGATCCCCGTGGAGGCCGTGCAATGAGCAACCTCTACGACACCGTGCGCGATTTTCTCTACCGCGAAGCACGCTATCTCGACGATGGCCAGTGGGATCAGTGGCTGGAACTCTACGCTGCCGACGCCAGTTTCTGGATGCCGGCCTGGGACGATCACGACACCCTGACCGAAGACCCGCAAAGCGAAATCTCGCTGATCTGGTACGGCAACCGTGGCGGCCTCGAAGACCGGGTATTCCGGATCAAGACCGAGCGCTCCAGCGCGACCATCCCCGACACCCGCACTTCGCACAACCTGAGCAACATCGAGATCGTCGAGCAGGGCAAAGGGCAATGCCAGGTGCGCTTCAACTGGCACACCCTGAGCTTTCGCTATCAGGTCACCGACAGCTACTTCGGCACCAGTTTCTACACCCTCGACCTGCGCGGCGAACAACCACTGATCAAGGCCAAGAAAGTCGTGCTGAAGAACGATTACGTCCGTCAGGTCATCGACATCTACCACATCTGATCGAGACGGCGGCGAGCCGGGCTCGACGCTGTGAGCGAGGTGCACCATGAGTTACCAGATCGCACTGAATTTCGAAGACGGGGTCACTCGTTTCATCGAGGCCTCGGGCCACGAAACTGTTGCCGACGCGGCGTATCGCCAAGGCATCAACATCCCGCTGGACTGCCGCGACGGCGCCTGCGGCACCTGCAAATGTTTCGCTGAGGCCGGGCGATACGACATGGGCGACAACTTCATCGAAGACGCCCTGAGTGAAGACGAACTGGCCCAGGGTTACGTCCTGACCTGCCAGATGCGCGCCGAAAGCAATTGCGTGGTGCGGGTGCCGGTCGGCTCGCAGGTGTGCAAGACCGAACAGGCGAGTTATCAGGCGTCGATCAGCGATGTTCGTCAGCTCTCCGAGAGCACCATCGCGCTGTCGATCAAGGGTGAGTCCCTGAGCAAACTGGCGTTCCTGCCGGGGCAATACGTCAACCTGCAAGTGCCGGGCAGCGAGCAATCCCGTGCCTATTCCTTCAGCTCGTTGCAGAAGAACGGTGAGGTCAGTTTCCTGATCCGCAATGTCCCCGGCGGCTTGATGAGCAGCTTCCTGACCGGGCTGGCCAAGGCCGGCGACAGCCTGAATCTCGCCGGGCCGCTGGGCAGTTTTTACCTGCGGCAAATCAAGCGGCCGCTGCTGCTGTTGGCGGGCGGCACCGGGCTCGCCCCGTTCACGGCGATGCTGGAGAAAATCGCCGAGCAGGGCAGCGAGCACCCGGTACACCTGATCTACGGCGTGACCAACGATTTCGATCTGGTTGAACTTGACCGCCTCGAAGCCTTCGCCGCGCGCATCCCGAATTTCAGCTTCGGCGCCTGCGTGGCCAATCCGCAGAGCCAGCATCCGCTCAAGGGCTACGTCACCCAGCACATCGAACCACGTCACCTTAATGAAGGCGATGTCGACGTGTACCTGTGCGGCCCGCCGCCGATGGTCGAGGCGGTCAGCCAGTACATCCGCGAGCAGGGCATCACGCCGGCGAATTTCTACTACGAGAAGTTCGCGGCGGCCTGAGTCTTTTTTCTGAATGTCGAGGTTGTCATGAACAACAGATTCGCCAACAAGGTCGCGCTGGTCACAGGCGCGGCGCAGGGCATCGGTCGCCGGGTGTGCGAGCGATTGCTGGAAGAGGGCGCACACGTCGTCGCCGTCGACCGCTCCGCACTGGTTCACGAACTGCAAGGCGAGGGCGTTTTGTCGCTGACCGCCGACCTTGAGCAATACACCGATTGCGCCCGGGTGATGAGCGCCGCCGTCGATGCATTCGGGCGCCTGGATGTGCTGGTCAACAACGTCGGCGGCACCATCTGGGCCAAGCCGTTCGAGCACTACGACGTCGAGCAGATCGAGGCCGAAGTGCGCCGCTCGCTGTTCCCGACGTTGTGGTGCTGCCACGCCGCATTGCCGTACATGCTCAAGCAGGGGCGCGGCGCCATCGTCAACGTATCGTCGATTGCGACCCGCAGTCTGAACCGCGTTCCCTACGGCGCAGCCAAGGGCGGGATCAATGCGCTGACTGCCTGCCTGGCCTTCGAGAATGCCGAGCGCGGGATCCGGGTCAACGCCACCGCGCCAGGCGGCACTGAAGCACCTCCCCGGCGCATTCCGCGAAACACCGCCGAACAGTCCGCGCAGGAGCAAGCCTGGTATCAGGAAATCGTCGCGCAAACCCTCGATAGCAGCCTGATGAAACGCTACGGAACCCTCGACGAACAGGTCGGCGCGATCCTGTTTCTGGCCTCGGACGAGGCCTCCTACATCACTGGCGTGACCTTGCCGGTCGGTGGCGGCGATCTCGGCTGACACCTATTGAATGGACATCTCAATGAACCGAATCCTGATTGAAAACCTGTCGACGATCATCGTCGACCTGCCGACCATCCGCCCGCACAAACTGGCGATGCACACGATGCAGAACCAGACGCTGGTGATCCTGCGCCTGCGCTGCAGCGACGGCATCGAAGGCATCGGCGAAGCCACCACCATCGGCGGCCTGGCCTATGGCTACGAAAGCCCGGAAAGCATCAAGGCCAACATCGACGCGCACCTGGCGCCGGCGCTGATCGGCATGGACGCGAGCAACATCAACGCCGCCATGCAGAAGCTCGACAAGATCGCCAAGGGCAACACCTTCGCCAAGTCCGGGATCGAGAGCGCGTTGCTCGACGCCCAAGGCAAACGCCTTGGCCTGCCCGTGAGCGAACTGCTCGGCGGACGGGTCCGCGACAGCCTCGAAGTCGCCTGGACACTGGCCAGTGGCGACACCGCCCGCGACATCGCCGAGGCCGAGCAGATGCTTGATCTGCGACGGCATCGGATCTTCAAACTGAAGATCGGCGCCGACCCGCTGGAGCAGGATCTCAAGCATGTGGTGGCGATCAAGAAAGCCTTGGGTGATCGCGCCAGTGTGCGGGTCGACGTCAACCAGTACTGGGACGAATCCCAGGCGATTCGTGGCTGTCAGGTGTTGGGCGATAACGGTATCGACCTGATCGAGCAGCCGATCTCGCGAGTCAATCGTTCCGGGCAGATTCGTCTGAACCAGCGCAGCCCGGCGCCGATCATGGCCGACGAATCCATCGAAAGCGTGGAAGACGCGTTCAGCCTCGCCGCCGACGGCGCCGCCAGCGTCTTCGCCCTGAAGATCGCCAAGAACGGCGGTCCGCGCGCCGTATTGCGCACTGCGCAAATCGCCGAAGCCGCCGGCATCGCCCTGTACGGCGGCACCATGCTCGAAGGTTCCATCGGTACGCTGGCCTCGGCCCACGCGTTCCTCACACTCAGGCAACTGACGTGGGACACCGAGCTGTTCGGCCCGTTGTTGCTGACCGAAGACATCGTCACCGAGCGCCCGCAGTACCGCGACTTTCACCTGCATATTCCACGTACCCCAGGCCTGGGCCTGACGCTGGATGAAGAGCGCTTGGCGCGTTTTCGCCGGCACTGATTCCCCAAGGAGAACGCCATGCTGTTCCACGTAAAAATGACCGTGAAATTGCCCGCCGACCTGGACCCGGCCGTTGCCACAAAGCTCAAGGCCGACGAGAAAGAACTCGCCCAGCGCCTGCAACGCGAAGGCCAGTGGCGACACCTCTGGCGCATCGCCGGGCACTACGCCAATTACAGCGTGTTCGACGTACCCAGCGTCGAGGCGCTGCACGACACCCTGATGCTTTTACCGCTGTTTCCCTACATGGACATCGAGATCGACGGCCTTTGCCGTCATCCCTCGTCGATCCACGCCGACGACCGCTGAGCACGGACTCAACCCCACAACAACAAGATGAGGTGAACATCATGACCGTGAACATTGCCCATACTGCCCAATTGCAGAAGTTCTTCGAAGAAGTTGCCGGTTTTGCCAACGATGGCGGCAGCTCGCGCTTGAAAACCATCGTCTTGCGGGTGTTGCAGGACACCGCTCGGATCATCGAAGACCTCGACATCAGCGAAGACGAATTCTGGAAAGCCGTCGATTACCTTAACCGTCTGGGCGGCCGCTCCGAAGCCGGGCTGCTGGTCGCCGGCCTCGGCCTTGAGCATTTTCTCGACCTGCTGCAGGACGCCAAGGATGCGCAGATCGGTTTGACCGGCGGCACACCGCGCACCATCGAAGGCCCGTTGTACGTGGCCGGGGCGCCGCTGTACGAAGGTGAATGCCGGATGGACGACGGCAGCGAAGAGGGTGTCGCCACGGTGATGTTTATCGAAGGCCAGGTGTTCGATCCGCAGGGCCAGCCGCTGGCCGGCGCCACGGTCGACCTGTGGCATGCCAACACCAAGGGCACGTACTCGTTCTTCGACCAGAGTGAGTCCGAATACAACCTGCGCCGCCGGATCATCACCGACGCCGAAGGCCGCTACCGTGCCCGCAGCATCGTGCCTTCCGGTTATGGCTGCGATCCCCAGGGCCCGACCCAGGAATGCCTGAACCTGCTTGGCCGCCACGGCCAGCGCCCGGCTCATATTCACTTCTTCATTTCCGCGCCTGGGCATCGACACCTGACGACGCAGATCAATCTGTCGGGGGACAAATACCTGTGGGATGACTTCGCCTATGCGACCCGTGAAGGGTTGGTCGGGGAAGTCGAGTTTCGTGAGGATGCCGCGGGGCGTCGTGCCGAATTGAAGTTCGACTTCCAGTTGCAACAGGCGCCGGATTCGGCAGCCGAACAGCGCAGTCAACGGCCACGGGCGTTGCAGGAATCCTGATTCCAGAGCTCTGACCGGATTGGTTGAACTGCGCAAGAAGTTGCGCAGTTGTTCGTAATAAAACCAGGTTAAAAACCGCTACAGGCCTTGCCGATCAAGGCCTACAGCCAAGTGCGCAAGAAGTTGCGCAGTACTGCGCAACTTCTTGCGCACTTTTTCGCTGTTTCCTACAGCAAAAATCGAAAAAATCCCGCGTGAACTTCGTAAGCCCTTGATAGGTAATGGCCATATGATAGCTGGCACGACTTTTGATTACTCCTTTGCCACCTGGACAGGCAATCACGCCGTCCGGTCCTGTCTTTTGAGCAAGGAGCACACCCCATGGCAACACCCGCGTACATGTCGGTTACCGGCGAAAAACAAGGCCTGATCACTGCCGGC